>NZ_QUCZ01000001.1:0-603232 GCF_003473885.1 Dorea sp. AM13-35 | reverse complement strand
CAGGTGGCTCTCAAAGTCCGGACAGGTGGCTCAGAGAGCCCCGGAATAATCATTTTGCGCGTATTTGATATTCTTATAGTGGTAATCCTGGTTGGAACAATATTATTCGATGTAATATTTGTGATTCGCTTTATGACTGGGATGTTTTAGGGAATAGAAAGCTTAAATTGAAAAAATTTCGAAATTAAGCCAAAAATTTTCAAAAAACAGGCTCCGGCGGGAATCCGCCGGAGCCTGCAATCAATATATGCAATTTTACTATGCAAATAGCTTAGCTGGCAGCCAGAAAATCGTGTAGCCAGAGAAGCCTCGCAGTCAAAGCCTAGATTGCTCTTGTGTATTCTTTGAGCCATTCTCTTTCCTCATCTGTAAGGTGCGGTCCGATCTTCTCATATACGTCTTTGTGGTAGTTGTTGAGCCATTCTCTCTCAGATTTGGTCATCTCTTCCGGATCAATTCCGTCAAGGTCGATCGGAGCGAAAGTGATCGTCTCGAAGTGCATGAACTGACCATATTTGTTCAGTTCACCTTTTCTTACGATAAATTCATTTTCGATACGGATACCGAATTTACCATCTTCGTAAATACCAGGCTCGTCTGTGATAACCATACCTTCTTCTAACTGATGATGCTCGTTCTTGCTTGGAACAACATACCAGCGGAAGCCTGTCGGTGGCTCGTGAACATTTCCAAGGTATCCGACGCCATGTCCGGAACCGCACTGGAAGTCAATGTTCAGATCCCAGATCGGCTGTCTTACGAGGACATCCAGGTTGTAACCGTGGCATCCATAGAGGAAGTTCGCACGGGACAGGTTCATCATAGCACGTACAACGGCTGTAAAATATTTCTTCATATCCTGATCGATAGAACCAAGGATGAAAGTACGTGTAATATCTGTAGATCCTTCATAGTATCCGCCGCCTGTATCATTCAGGAACATTGCGCCTTCTTTTAATACAACGTCTGTCTCTTTACTTGGAGAATAATGCATCATAGCTGCATGATCTGCAAATGCGCACAGAGGTTCAAAACTGTCGCGGATATATCCTTCCTGAGCTGCTCTTAAGCTTGTCAGCTTGTCAGCAGAGCTTAACTCTGTAATATCTTCTTTGTCGTAACGAGTCTTGATCCAGTACATGAATTTCGTAATCGCAATACCATCTTTGATATGAGCTTCTTTGATGTTCTCCAGCTCAACATCATTCTTCATGGCTTTCATAAGAATTGTCGGGTTGGCAGATTCTGCGATCTTGCAAGGAATGTTCTTGTAAAGTGCGTAGTTCATCTTCATCGGATCGATGAGGGCAGTCTCGGAAGCATCCAGTTTCTTAATGTCTTCGTAAATGTCATTGTACGGATGAAGTGTAACATTTACTTTCTTGAACTCTTCCAGAATACGGTCATTTAATTTCGTCTCATCAACATAGAGGTCTACACCATCCATTCTTACGATAGAGTAAGAGAGCAGTAACGGGAAGAAATCAATATCATCACCACGGACATTTAAAAGCCATCCTGTATCGTCCAGAGATGCGATAATATGTACTGTTGCGCCATTGTCTTTCATGATTTTGCGGACACGCTCCAGTTTGTGTGCTGAGCTTTCGCCGGAATATTTCTCCTCAAGGAAGAATGCCGGTTTGTCAGAAAGCGGTGGTCTGTCTTCCCAGATCTGGTCGATCAGATCTTCTTCGTAATCAATAGAAATGTTCTTCGGTGAAAGAGCATCTTCATATTCTTTTCCTTCATCCATGGAAAGAACACGTCCGTCAAATCCAACCTTTCCGCCTTCCGGAATCTTGTCTGCCAGATATTCTGTAACAGATGGAGTATCCCCAACGAACATTTTCATAAGGCGGACTCCACTGCCTTCCAGTTCGTTTGTAGCCTGGAAGAAATAACGTCCGTCTGTCCAAAGACCTGCATCATCCTGGCATATAACAGCAGTTCCGTAAGAACCACTGAAGCCGGTGATGTATTTTCTGGCTTTGAAATGTTCTCCTACATATTCACTCTGGTGGAAATCAGCTGTTGGAACGACATAGGCATCAATTCCTTTTTCAGCCATCAGAGCACGCAGTTTTGCGATTCTTTCTGATACTTTCATTTGAAAATCCTCCTTAGTATTTAAATCTGTCTATATTTTAACACTTATTAGACTAAAGTACAAACCTGTTCCTGAAATTTTATAGATCTTTTATTATCATTGATTGAAAGCCGGGATGTTTTAGCGTATAATAGACAGAGCGGTATACGAAGAAATATAGACTTATAAATTTGTAAGATATCAGAGCGGTATACGCAGGAATCAATAGAAGAAAGGGTACAAGACGGAGGAGAGAACATGGTAAAGTATTTATTAGTAGTTGCCGGTGGCCTGATTTTCCTTGCCGGATATTCTTTTATGAAGAAGAATGAAGGCTCCGGTAAGACAATGCGTATCTATGCATTGTTTGCATATGCGGGATTAAGTCTTATCATTCTGGCCGGTGCGAGGGTATTGGATCCAGTATTTGCACAGATGGGAAGCTGGGCCGATAACATACAGCTTGCAGTGCAGGCAGCATGTTTTGTAATCGGAGCAGAAGTTTTATTAAAACCTGCTTTTGAAGACCAGAAAGAGAAACGGACTTCCAAGAAGATCACATCCAGAGGAAGTGTCAGCCAGACGAAGATGACTTATACGCAGTCAAAAAAGAATCATAAGAAGAAGTAAGTTATAAATGGGAATCAGACAAGTGCTGGTTCCCATTTATTGTGTATTGCTATAACAAAAAATTGCTATAACAAAAAGAGTTGTCGTACTAACCGAAGTTAGTAGACAACTCTTTTTATGTACGATATTCAGTTTGAATTATTCGCCTTCAACCATTCTGTCGAACTTCTTAGTAAATGCTAACATGATAACTCCGCAAGCGATGATGATAGCTGTTACTGTACCATAAGCTTTAACGAAGTCGAAGTTTCCGAGCCAGTTATAAAGTGGTCCGTAAGCTTTACCAGAGAAGAAGATGATCAGTGGCCATACACCAAGCATTGTTCCGAGAAGTTTCTTCGGAGAATACTTGCTGATGAAAGCGTTTCCAAGTGGTGAGAAAATAACTTCACCAACAGTCATACAAACGGCTGTCAGAATGATTACCCAGATACCAACCGGATGATCAGAGCTCTGTCCTGAAAGAACTGCTGCAAGTACCATGGATGCTGTACAAAGACCAAGTACGATGATTCCTAAAGCTGTCTTTGTGAACATTCCCCAGTCTCCCTGTGGACGCTGTCTCATCTTAGCCCAGATTCCTGCAAATACAGGGCAAAGGATGATACAAAGCAGACCGTTCATAGAGTCGAACCATGCAGTAGGCATCTCGAAGGAACCGATGTTCCAGTTAGCCCATCCTTGTCCTCCCTGAGAAGCTGGACCGAATTCATAGTAAACTGGCATGTATGCCATGTACCAGATCAGCCAGAAGACTCCAGAGAATAATGTTACGATCAGAATAGCGATAACACGGTTTCTCTCAAGTTTGGTAAGTGGAGCGTTGTCTTTCTCTTTGTCAGCTTTCTCAACATTTTCTGTACGGTTGTCAACCAGGAATGGTTTCTTACCAGCATCGCCGAAGAATCTCATTCCGAATAACCACCATGCACAGTCGATGAACATGAAGATTCCGCAAATGAGGAACATCTCACGATATCCAACGTTAGTACCGACCAGTGACAGGAAAGTTGTTCCGATGAATGATCCGATGTTAACGAATGAGTACTGAAGACTGAATGCAGTATCCAGTTCATCCTGATCAGATGATGGGAACAGACGTCCGTTGATACCAGAAACGTTTCCTTTGAAGAATCCAGTTCCGATAGCGATCAGGACGATCATTACCCAAAGCATTCCAACTCCGTTAGCTTTCCATGCACACAGGTATCCGAGTCCCATAAGAATCTCTCCAACTGGTACAAGAAGACGAGGACTAATCCAGCGGTCAGCGATATATCCACCAATAACTGGTGTGATATAAGTAAACGCTACCAGGTTAGAACTCATTGCAGCACCTACGGATTTGTCTAATCCAAGACCACCCTTTGCTGCAGCGACTACGATAAAGATCGACAGTCCCCACTTAGCAGCATAGTATGCAAGTCTTTCGAATGTGAAAGAGAGGCAGCATACATAGAAGCCAAATGGAAATTTTTTCTTAGTGTTTTCCATGAGTTTCACCCTCCAATATGAAATTTTTCATGATGTACAAAATGTAGAGACATAAGTTCTAAATTTTGTGCTCTCAATGTTCTATATGATAGCATAACTTAGACTAAAGTACAACCAATTAATTTAAGAAAATGTTAAGTTTTTCATTTTTTGTCGTTTTTTTGACATAAATATGCCATAAAAAGGATAAAAAAACACCCATTTGGTAATGCAAAATGCATAATTGTCAGAAAATTAACGGGGAATATAAAAAAAACGTAAAATGCTTGAATGTTAGTATCTGAACATATATAATGAAACGGATATGTTTTACAAAATGATAATAGAAGAAAGATGGGGAAGATTTATGGCAGGACGTTATTGTGTGAAGTATAAGGAATCTCAGAATACATTGCAGAAGATCTGTAAGCTGTTCCGAATGGATGAGAGTGATATTACGCTTAAATTTGTAGTATTTTTCCTTGGAATCCTGATTTTTTATTTTGTTATGAAATTTGGAAATCCTGGCAATGATATGACAAAGTTTGTTGTACGGTATATAATCTGGTGGATTGCAGCTTTTGTAGTTGGTATTACATTTAACCGTACAATCTGGAGAAAGGCTCTGGATGCTACAGCAATCGGAGATGCGGAAGACCAGTTCCTTAGAAGAAATAAACTGAACGGTGGAACTGTATCAACTGAGCTGGATTTTTACGACGATCATTTTGACAGTGTAATGGAAATGAAGACAAGATCCTTTCAGTATGCGAATGTCGTTAAATTACTGGAATCGGAAGATGCATTTGCGGTTGTTGTGAAGACAGAACCGGACAGCAAAGGATCACCGAGAGCAATGTGCGGCTTCCCGAAGGATGCGCTGGAACAAGGAAGTATTGATGAGCTGAGAGCATTTTTATTGGAACGCTGTACGAATATGAGGCGCAAGAAAGTAAAGAAATTTTAAGATATTATTAAAGAACAGGACATGGAGAAGCAATGCAATTGCTTTCCGTGTCCTGTTTATTTATTATGGCGACGAGGAAAAATGCAATATAAAAGTTTATAATTATGCATATTATTAATAGGAAACAACATGTTTGTGCATAAAAACCTGTAAAAAAGTTGATAAGATTTTAACAAAAATAAAGGAAAATACTTGCAGATTGATGTCGGAAAAGATATAATATAATTGGCTAAAATTTGGTTTTACTTTTCCAAGAAGTATAAACCTTAAAATAAGGAAAATGGAGGGCTGGACTATGGGCAACATGGCAACAGAAAATGCAGCAGGTAATCGTATTTTATCGGTTCTTGATGCAGGAAGCTTTGTTGAGATCGGTGGCGCTGTAACAGCAAGAACAACAGATTTCAACATGCAGGACAAAGAAACTCCGGCAGACGGTGTGGTGACCGGATATGGAGTAGTAGACGGTAATTTAGTGTATGTGTACAGCCAGGATGCATCCGTATTAAACGGTGCGATCGGCGAGATGCATGCGAAGAAAATTGCAAACATCTATGATATGGCAATGAAGATGGGAGCGCCGGTGATCGGAATGATCGACTGTGCGGGACTGAGACTTCAAGAGGCAACCGATGCACTGGATGCTTTTGGTAAGTTATATACAAAACAGGCACTTGCATCCGGCGTGATTCCGCAGATTACAGCAATCTTTGGAACATGCGGAGGAGGACTTTCCGTAGTTCCGGCTCTTTCTGATTTTACATTTATGGAAGCAGAGAAAGGAAAGCTTTTCGTAAACTCTCCGAACGCAGTTGCAGGAAATGAGATTTCCAGATGTGATACATCATCTGCAAAATTCCAGAGCGAGAAAGCCGGTCTGGTAGATGTTGCAGAAACAGAAGAAGAGATTCTTGCAGATATCCGTTCTCTCGTATGCATGTTACCTTCTAACAACGAAGATGATGCTTCCTATGAGGCATGCGAGGATGATCTGAACCGTGTATGTGCAGATCTGGCGAATGCAGCAGAAGATACTGCAATCGCACTTGCAGAGATTTCTGATGACCATATTTTCTTTGAGACAAAACGTGATTTTGCGAAAGATATGGTAACAGGATTCATCAAATTAAACGGACTGACTGTTGGCGCCGTTGCCAATCGTTCAAAAGTATATAATGAAGAAGCAGAAGTTGTAGCAGAATTTGACGGATCTTTAACTGCTGACGGAGCAGATAAAGCAGCAGATTTTGTGCGTTTCTGTGATGCATTTGGAATTCCGGTGCTGACTCTTACGAATGTATCCGGATTTGCAGCAAGTGCATACGATGAGACACATCTTGCAAAAGCGGCAGCGCGACTGACTTATGCATTTACAGAGGCAACTGTAGCAAAAGTAAATGTCGTGATCGGCAAAGCTTTTGGAAGTGCTTATGTAGCAATGAACAGCAAATCTGTCGGAGCAGATATGGTATATGCGTGGCCACAGGCAGAGATCGGTATGATGGATGCGAAGCTGGCTGCCAAAATCATGTATGCAGATACAGATGCTGAGACAATTAATGAGAAAGCAGCTGCTTATGCAAAGCTTCAGACAAGCCCGGATGCAGCAGCAAGAAGAGGATATGTGGATACGATCATCAATCCGGAAGATACAAGAAAATACATCATTGGCGCATTTGAGATGTTATTTACCAAGAGAGAGGATCGTCCGATGAAAAAACACGGAACAATTTAGAGAGGTGAGGCAAAGTGAAGAAAAAAATTAGCTTAATAATTTGTATGCTTGTAGCTGTATTATGCTTTACCGGTTGTTCCAATTCAGGCAATGAATTGAAGTATGACAAATCTTCTATTAAAGAATCAACAGAGTTTCTGATCAACTATTGCCAGAGTGCAGATGATGCGACGATTCAGCAGTGGGAAGATATGGACGACTTTAATCTGGAATATCAGCTGATGCAGTCAGGACTTCCGTATACAGCAGACGGATTTACCAGTGCACTGGAAAGCTGGCAGTCTGGAATCAAAGAGTGTGGAGCATATGTAAGTCATGGAGATTTCAAATATGAAACTTCCAAAGACGAACTTAAGGTTACAACAGCGGCAAAATTCAAAGACAGAGATGCCACATTGACATTTGTATATAACCAGAAATTAAAACTGGAGAGTATGACAGTTGACGGAAAATATTCCATGGGTGAAGTCCTGGAAAAAGCCGGACTGAATACCGTACTTGGAATGGGAACGGTATTCGTTGTGCTGATCTTTATCTCCCTGATCATTTCTCTTTTCAGATTCATCCCTGCGCTGGAAGAAGCATGGAAGAACAGAGGAAAGAAATCGGCAAAAGAAGCTGAGGCTGTTGTAGTAGAAGAGGCAACACAGAGCGCATCTGCTGAGGCAGAAGATGTTACGGATGATACAGAGCTGGTAGCGGTTATTGCAGCGGCTATTGCAGAATATGAAGGAACAGGCACAGATGGATTTGTAGTAAGAAGCATCAGACGCCGTCCGTCTAATAAATGGAACGCATAGAGAATTTAGGAGGATTGAATCATGAAAAATTATACAATTACAGTAAACGGAAATGTATATGATGTAACTGTTGAAGAGAACGGCGCAGGCACAGCACCTGCAGCAGCACCAAGAGCAGCAGCGCCTAAGGCAGCTCCTAAGACAGCGCCGAAAGCAGCAGCACCTGCGGCTGGAAACGCCGGAAGCATTGAAGTAAAAGCAGGAGCAGCCGGAAAAGTATTTAAGCTGGAAGCAAGTGTCGGACAGAGCGTGAAGAAAGGTGATGCAGTTATCATCATTGAAGCAATGAAGATGGAGATTCCAGTAGTAGCTCCGGAAGACGGAACAGTTGCAAGCATTAACGTAGCAGTTGGAGACGCAATCGAATCCGGTGCAGTTTTAGCTACATTAAACTAATGTGAAACTGATTCCTTATGGAATGAATACGACTGGAGGTTAAGAAATGGAATATATAACATCAACATTGGGAAACCTCGTGCATCAGACAGCTTTTTTCAGTCTCACATGGGGCAATTTGATCATGATTGCTGTAGCATGTTTTTTCCTGTATCTGGCAATCGCGCGGGGGTTTGAACCTTTGCTCCTTGTGCCGATCGCATTCGGTATGCTGCTTGTTAATATCTATCCGGATATTATGCTGCATGCAGAAGATTCGGCAAATGGAACGGGCGGACTTCTGTATTATTTCTTTAAATTAGATGAATGGGCAATCCTGCCGTCTCTGATTTTCCTTGGAGTTGGAGCAATGACAGACTTTGGACCATTGATCGCGAATCCGAAGAGTTTCCTCTTAGGTGCTGCAGCACAGTTTGGTATTTTCGCAGCTTACCTTGGAGCGATGGCATTTGGATTCTCTGATAAAGCGGCCGCGGCTGTATCCATTATCGGTGGGGCGGATGGACCGACTTCCATCTTCCTTGCCGGAAAGTTACAGCAGACAGCAATTATGGGACCGATCGCAGTGGCGGCGTACTCGTACATGGCGCTTGTCCCGATCATTCAGCCGCCGATCATGAAGCTTTTAACAACAGAAAAAGAACGTAAGATCAAGATGGAGCAGTTAAGACCGGTATCCAAACTGGAGAGAATCCTGTTCCCGGTCATCGTTACAATCGTTGTTTGTGTGATCCTTCCTACAACAGCACCGCTGGTAGGTATGCTGATGCTCGGAAACCTCTTCCGTGAATCAGGTGTTGTAAGACAGTTGACAGAGACTGCTTCCAACGCACTGATGTATATCGTAGTTATCTTACTTGGTACATCTGTCGGAGCGACAACAAGTGCGGAAGCATTTTTGAACAAACAGACTATTTTCATCGTTATCCTTGGACTGATTGCATTTATGTTTGGTACAGCAGCCGGAGTATTATTCGGTAAGATCATGTGCAAAGTTACCGGGGGAAAAGTTAATCCGCTGATCGGATCAGCCGGAGTATCCGCCGTTCCAATGGCAGCCAGAGTATCCCAGAAGGTTGGAGCAGAGGCAGATCCTACGAACTTCCTTCTGATGCATGCAATGGGTCCGAACGTTGCCGGAGTTATCGGTACAGCAGTTGCAGCCGGAACATTTATGGCGATCTTCGGAGTTTAAGAACCGGATATTTCGTATGATAACGATTGAATACTGATTATATGGAGGAAGAAATAATGGCAGAAATTGAAAAAAAACCAATTAAAATAACAGAGACAATTCTGCGTGACGCACACCAGTCTCTGATTGCCACTCGTATGACAACAGAACAGATGCTTCCGATCATCGATAAGATGGACAAGGTTGGCTATCATTCTGTAGAGTGCTGGGGTGGTGCAACATTTGACGCATCTTTACGTTTCCTGAAAGAAGATCCATGGGAGAGACTTCGTAAATTCCGTGACGGATTTAAGAATACAAAATTACAGATGCTGTTCCGTGGACAGAATATCTTAGGATATCGTCCGTATGCAGATGATGTAGTAGAGTATTTCGTACAGAAATCGGTTGCAAATGGTATTGATGTGATCCGTATTTTTGACTGTTTGAATGACCTTAGAAACTTGCAGACGGCCGTTACAGCAGCAAACAAAGAAAAAGCAGAAGCACAGGTAGCGCTTTCCTATACACTGGGAGATGCTTATACACTGGATTACTGGGTAGATATCGCCAAGAGAATCGAAGATATGGGTGCAAATTCTATCTGTATTAAAGATATGGCGGGTCTGCTCCTTCCGTACAAGGCAACAGAGCTGATCGGTGCATTAAAAGAAGCCACAGACCTTCCGATCCAGCTTCATACACATTATACATCCGGTGTTGCTTCTATGACTTACTTAAAAGCAGTAGAGGCAGGTGTAGATGTCATTGATACTGCAATGTCACCATTTGCAATGGGAACATCACAGCCGGCAACAGAAGTTATGGTTGAGACGTTCAAAGGAACACCTTATGATACAGGTCTGGATCAGAAATTACTTGCGGAGATCGCTGATTACTTCCGCCCGATCCGTGACGATGCATTAGACAGCGGACTGCTGAATCCGAAGAACCTTGGTGTAAATATCAAGACTCTTCTGTATCAGGTACCGGGTGGTATGCTTTCAAACCTGACATCTCAGTTAAAAGAGCAGAATGCAGAAGACAGATACTATGAAGTACTGGAAGAAGTGCCGAGAGTAAGAAAAGACTTAGGTGAACCGCCGCTTGTAACACCGTCTTCACAGATCGTAGGTACACAGGCTGTATTTAATGTACTGATGGGCGAACGTTATAAGATGGCTACAAAAGAGACAAAAGACGTATTAAGTGGTAAATACGGTGCAACTGTAAAACCATTTAACGAAGAAGTGAAGAAGAAAGTATTAGGAGACGATGCTGAGATCATCACATGCCGTCCGGCAGATCTGATTCCGGCAGAATTAGATACACTCCGCAAAGAGTGTGCACAGTGGATCCAGCAGGACGAAGATGTATTAACTTATGCATTATTCCCGCAGGTAGCTGTTGACTTCTTCAAATACAGAGAAGCACAGCAGACAAAGATCGATCCGAATGCTGCTGATACAAAGAACGGAAGTTATCCGGTGTAATAACTTCTTTTAATTAAAAGTTGTATATTTTATATGCGATGCAGAAGTCCTGAAATGCCAGGATTCATGTCCAAGTGTATAAGAAAATTCTGTGGTGTGCTATAATGTGTGATACCGGCAGGTAAATGTGGTACATCTACATGGTTTTCACATACAAAGAGAGTAATCATTTAATGCCTGCCCCGCTACGAGCATAAAAGTAAGACGAAAGTTTTCGGATATGTGTACAGATGGAGATGGGGGAATATATGCATTTTACAATAGCAATTATAGAAGACGAACAGCCGGCGCGTGAGCGAATCGGCGAGCTTGTCATACAGGAACTGTCCGGTGAGACGGAAGTTTATATAGAAAAATACGAAGACGCGGAGCGTTTTCTTAAAGCACTTGAAGAGAAGAAAGATACAGCGTATCCGGACGTTGTAATCTCTGACATTGACCTTCCGGGAATGAATGGAATTGAACTGGGAGCGGAGTTAAAAGGAAACGGCATAGAAACATATCTCGTATTTCTGACGTCTTTTGCAGAATTTGCGGCAGACAGTTATATACTGGAGGCTTATCAGTATATTCTGAAGCGGGATATGAAAGATCGACTCGGAGATGTGCTCCGGGAGATTGCGAAGGAAAAGCAAACGAGCGAACAGGATTTCCTGTGGGTTGGAGATCATGAGAAGAAGTTGTTTTATAAAGACATCATCTGTGTGAGCAAGGTAAAAGGGCAGAAATACTCGGAGTACAGAACGAAGAAAGAAGTGTACCGGGAGCGGATGCCTTTATTTCAGATACAGGAACAACTGGGAACAGATGCATTTATCATGGTCGGACGAAGTTGTCTTGTAAATATTGAACACATTGCGGGTATTTCAGCAGAGTCGGTGCAATTAGATAATGGGGATGTAATCGGAGCCGGAAGAGAACTGATTTGGGAAGTGAAACAAAAAGTAACTGCGTACTGGAGAAAAAACTAATGGGAAGAGAAATAAAATGGACAAGTGTCCAACTGATAAATATCATATTCTGCGGACTGATGCAGATTTTTTATTTCTTCCCGTGGCTTAAGTATAGCGGCCTGCATTGTTCTCTGCATCGGTATATTTTCCGAGCATTGACAAGAAATGATTACATAGAAGCGTTTAACAAGACGTACTATCCGGGAAAAGATCTGGGGATTTATGAACAGAAGATGGCAATCCTGGTCCTTGTTTATCTGATGAGTTTTCTGGTGGCGCAGGTAGTGGATCTGCTTCTTTTATACCGGAATATGAACCAGATTCCGTACCGAGATCATCAGGGACTGTTTTGGGTTATCGCGATGACGTGGGTGTTCTTCCTTGAATATGCAGATTATCAGGGAGCAGATGAGCAGTTTTATATTCCGATGTCCATGTTCATTTACCTGAATACGTGGCTTGTGGTCAAAGGTGTCCAGTATTTTGCATGTAGGATGACAGAAAGTTTGGAGTATATGAATCTTTCCAGCCAGAAAAAGCTGGAGCAGAAAGAACAGGAAGTACTGGAACTTAAGGTAAATGTGCTGGAAGAGCGGTTCAAAGGAATGTTAAAGAGCCGGCAGGTTGTTCATGACATGAAAAATCATCTGCTGGCGCTAAGGCGTTATGAACAGGAAAGAGACTGGGATGGGATTCACGAATATCTGGAGAAATTAAGTGATGCGATACTGGTGCATAATTATCAGGTGTGGACAGGAAATCAGATGCTGGATATGATTCTGAACCAGAAGGCGCAGGATGCGAAAGACTCCGGTGTACAGATGACGATCCAGACGGAAGTATTTACAAAATTGCCGTTTACGGACTGGGAGATCATTACGCTATTTGGGAATCTTCTGGATAATGCACTGGAGGCAACGCAGAAAGTGACTTCGGAAAATCCATGGATCCATGTGAAATTTATAAGACGGAACCGGCTTTTTTACGTGGAGATTGAGAACAGTGCAGAGGAAGCAGTGAGAGTGGAAAATGGACAGCTCCGGTCGCAGAAAGAAGAAAACGGACTGCATGGATACGGTATGAAAAATGTTCGGGAAATCGTAGAAAAACATGAAGGTGATCTGCAATATATAACTACAGATACCAGTTTTCTTGTCAGTGTATCCATATATGACATGAAATAGAGAAAATCTTAGGATTGAGAGGAAAAAGAAATGCAGAAGAAAAAGAGTAGAAGAAAAGAAAAAATATGTGTCGGAGTCATCGGATACGCGATATTTCTGATCTATTCCATGTGGCCGGTTTACCGGCTCCGGGATGGGTATCATTCCTTTTATGGTGTTTTCCGATTATTGTCGCAGAAAGGAGCTGCCGCACTGACAGACAGTTGCCGGGATGTGTGGGACGGCAATATGGGAGCCATAAAGATTCAGGTTGGCCTGTTTGTAATTATGCAGATCGTGGCAGTATTGTATCTGATACTGCTGATTTTAAACAAATACCGGTATATCCAGCCGGTTGTGATCGGTATTGCGATCACAGAGATGTTTCTGAGTGATTATGCAGCTTACGGTACAGTTGCAGATAATGTGATGGCATTTATGTTTTTTATGCCTATGGTAGTAATGAGTCTTCTTGAGCTTGCCCTGCAGAAGATGATCGATGTCTATGATGAAGCACTGGCAAGATCCAGAAATTATGAAGTGCAGGAACAGGAAAAGAAAGAAGAAGCGCACAGAAGACTGGATTTTCCGGGCAAATACACGAAACTTTTCTATCATATGATCTGGAAGAATTTCCGCTCTGACTGGAAAGATTACCGGCTTTTCCTATTCTGCGGAATCATGGTCGGAACACTGGCATTTTCCGGACTGGGAGCTTATGAGATGCTGTCTTCTTCCTACCGGGCTGATCTGTCTATGTATGGTGGCGAAGGACTTGGACGAATCCTGATCAATGCGATGATCCCGCTTGCGGCATGCTGCCTTTTCCTGATGGTATTTGTGCTGATCTTTTATCTCAGAAAATGGATTCAGAACTATAGTATCTTTGTAACACTCGGAATCAGAAGAAAGGCGCTCTGGACGATCGCCGGACTGGAAATCGGACTGGGATTTGTATTTTCCTATATAGGCGGAGTAATTGTCGGAAATGGAGTCCTTCTGCTTTTCCGTAAAATTGTCGGAAACATGGTGGGCGATCAGATCAATCTGTCATATGCAAGTAAAACAACGTATCTGGTATCACTTGCCGTTCTGTTTCTTGTCTATCTTGTTTCACTGATGGCAACAAGAGACATTGTGTCGGATTTTAACCTGATCTCAGCGGCAACACGTAATGTTGCAAAAGAGAAGATGCCGCGGAGGTTTTTGAAAATCATTACTGTGATCGGAGCTGCTATCTGCGGATACAGTGCTATTTCTTACAGCAAGATTTACAATTACGAGAAGATTACACTGATGCTGGCATTGTTTGTCGGACTGTTTCTTCTCTACCGCTTTGGCGGGACATTGTTGCTGCGAAAAGACAAGGCATCAAAAGGGTATCTGGGTACGCTTCTGAAACGCAATGACCGCTATCACCGTTCAAAGACAACTGCGTGGTATCTGGCAGCGCTTACAGCTTTGCATATCTGCGGAATGTTTTATTTTGCATTCCAGTCAGTATCTGTAACGGTTGCAGAACAACCGGAAAGCCTGTTTCCATATGATTTCATGTGCATTTCTTACGATGAAGACCAGAAGACATTTGAAAATCTGGAGAAACAGTACGGAGCAAAGGTTACGACTTATCCGATGGTAAGAATCTCGAATTCGGATAAAACGGAGAAGAATGAGGGCTATTATGAAAAACGAATACAGGGACAACAGATCGGTATTTCAGAATCTACTTATCATGCACTGAAAAAAGCAATTGATCCGGATTATAAACCACACTTTCTCCATCTGGATGCAAAGGGAGAGAAAGTCTATCTTGTGCACCAGCAGGACCGCTCTGTGAAAGCACAGCCGATAGACTGGACATTTAGTAAGAAGAAACCCAATATCCATGTTGGCATTGTATGTGAAGGATATACCCCATATGAGCATTTTTCCGAGGAGACGACATATCAGCAACGTATAATCGCAGGCGAGGAGATTGGAAGCCTGACCGGATGTTTCCGCAATGGAAAACTGGAAAATCTCGTTGTGCTTTCGGATGCATTCTTCACAAAAGCACAGAATCTCTGGAAGACAACGAATGTGCTGAATGGTTCGTTTATTAAAAAGAAAACGGATGCGATTGAAGGGCTGACTGTGAAGCAGGGACCGACAAAACTGGTGTTGATAAACAGTAAAGCGAAAGATCACAAAGCAATCAAGAGAGAACTGGAAAAATTCCAGGAAAAACATAAAGAAGATCAGGCTTACGATGCGGAAATCGCAAATTATTATGCAAAGGATGAAAGTGTAAAAGACCTGCGTACGGAACGCATGATGAAGCTGATCGTGAACCTGTTTGTCACGGCAACAATGCTTTTTATAAGCATGTTCCTTGTCTATATTAAAGTGCTTTCTGAACTGGATGAGAAGAACAAAAGAGCCGAATTTTTCACTTGTATGGGTATGAGAAAGAAAGAGAGAATCCGCATTCTTCTCGGTGAATTACATCTGATGTTCTGGCTTCCGGGAGCGTTTACCGCGCTTGTGACAGCTGTATTTACCGGAATTACATTCTATGTGCGGATGTATACAAATGCAGTTAAGCTACAGTTTATAACTCACGCAGTATGGCTCTGGGGCGGCTATATTCTTGTAGAACTTCTGTTTATGTGGTTGCTTGGAAAGTTTATGGTTCGAAAGGTGGAAAAAGACGATGAATAATCAGGAAATCATAAAAGTAGAAGATCTGACACGGAATTATCGGATGATCTACGCAGAGAATCCGGAAGACCGGGAGATCAAGGTGTTAAAAGGACTGAATTTCGCTGTGAAGACAGAAGAATTTGTCGGGATCATGGGAAAATCCGGCTGTGGAAAGACAACGCTTCTGAAAGTGCTTGGTCTGATCGATAAACCAACCGATGGTACATTGTATTTCAATGGCGTGGATTCGAGAAAACTGTGGAGCGACGAGCTTGCTGATATCCGCAGAAGAAAAATGGGATTTGTATTTCAGGATTTTTATCTGCTTGACAGTCTTTCGGTAGAAGATAATATCATGGTTCCGATGGTGCTTGATAAAGCGCCGGTGAAGGACTGTCTGGAAAAAGTAGCTTATTATATGGAGAAATTTGGTCTGATGCATCTGACAAAGAAGAAACCGAATGAACTGTCCGGCGGGGAGCGTCAGCGGGTAGCAATCTGCCGCGCGCTCATTAATGATCCCGAACTCATCCTTGCAGATGAACCGACAGGCAATCTCGATACCCAGTCAGGACAGATCGTTATTGACGCACTGACCGAGATTAACGAGAAAATGAAGAAAACAATCCTTATGGTTACGCATGATCCGAAAATGGCAAGCTATTGCAGCCGGATTATTTTGCTGAAAGACGGACAGATTCTGGAAGAACTGAAAAGAGAAAAAGACCAGGATGCGTTTTACCACAGAATTGTGGACAAGATGCAGGAACTGTAGGAGGAGTGGATATGCATATACTGGAAGTGAAAGAACTGGTGCGTGATTACAGCATTATCAGTGAAGATAAAAAAGAAAGGACGCAGATCCATGTATTGAAGGGACTGGATTTTTCCGTGGAGGCAGGAGAATTCGTCGGAGTCATGGGTAAATCCGGCTGTGGCAAGACGACGCTCTTAAAGACTCTCGGTCTGATCCACCGTCCTACGTCCGGAAGTGTCTGGCTTGAAGGAGAAGATACCGGAAAACTGCCGGAAGAAAAGAGGGCAGACATCCGCAACCGGAAGATCGGATTTATTTTTCAGGATTTTTACCTGATGAACAGTCTGTCTGTTGAAGAAAATATTATGCTTCCGATGATGATCGCAAAGAGCGAGTCGGAAGAAATGAGGAAAAGAGCTGCCGCCTATGCCACGCAGTTTGAGATTACACATCTGCTTAAGAAATATCCATACGAGCTGTCCGGCGGAGAGCGTCAGAGAGTGGCGATCTGCCGTGCACTCATGAATGAACCGGAACTGATTCTTGCAGATGAACCGACAGGAAATCTGGATTCCCGATCCGGGCAGATCGTGATTAATGCGCTTGGAAAAATCTCGAAAGAACTTGGAAAAACGATTCTTATGGTGACGCATGATCCAAAGATGGCGAGCTGTTGCGGGCGGATTTTGCTTCTGAAAGATGGAGTTATTCTCAAAGAATTGAAGGCAGGGGAAGACAAAGATGCATTTTACAGGGAAATAACCGGGCAGATGGAATGTTTATAGTCCTTGAATATTTTCTCAAATTTATATATAATGGATACGGTAAATTGAGAAGAAAAGGACAAAAACGATATGGGAAATAAAAATGAATTACTTCAAAAGATAGATGAAGGTTATTCAAAATTCAGCAAAGGTCAGAAAAAACTGGCGGATTTTATCAAAGAAGATTATGATAAAGCGGCATTTCTGACTGCTGCGAAGATGGGGGAAGAAGTCGGCGTCAGTGAGTCTACGGTTGTAAGATTTGCGATGGCGCTTGGATATGACGGCTATCCGGGATTCCAGAAAGCGCTGGGCGAGATGGTCCGTACCAAATTAAATTCCATCCAGAGAATGGAAGTCACATATGGACGCATCAGTCAGGGCGAGATACTGACATCTGTATTACAGTCAGATATTGATAAGATCAAGCTGACGATGCAGTCCATTGACCATGAATCATTTGAACTTGCAGTGGAGACGATTCTGAATGCGAAGAAGATCTATGTGATCGGTATCAGAAGCTGTGCACCGCTTGCAAGTTTTCTTGGGTTTTATCTGAACCTGATCTGTGATAATGTAGTTGCTGTGCACACAAACAGTTCAAGTGAGATTTTTGAACAGCTTATCCGGATCGATGAAGACGATGTGATTATCGGAATCAGCTTCCCGCGGTATTCCATGCGTACTTTAAAAGCGCTGGAATTTGCAAGTAACCGCAAGGCAAAAGTAATCACGCTGACAGACAGCGTCCATTCGCCGATGACGTTATATTCTTCCTGCAATCTGATCGCGCGAAGTGACATGGCGTCTATCGTAGATTCACTTGTAGCACCTCTGAGCGTGGTAAATGCGCTTGTGGTAGCACTCTGTATGAAGAAGCAGGATGAAGTCATCACAACACTGGAGACGCTGGAACGGATCTGGGATGAGTATCAGGTATACAGCAAAGATGAACTGAACATGGTAGATGATAAAGTAGAACTGTCTTCGTCCAAAGCACAGATAGATGGAGAAGAGACTTATGAATAAAGTATTAATCGCAGGTGGTGGCGCTGCGGGCATGATGGCGGCAGTTATGGCGGCAAGAGAAGGTTGCGCGGTTACACTGTTTGAAAAAAATGAAAAACTGGGCAAGAAGGTATTTATCACAGGAAAAGGTCGTTGCAATCTGACAAATGCCTGTGATGTAGAAGATCTGTTTCCGGCAGTGAAAACGAATGCGAAGTTTCTGTATAGTAGTTTTTACGGATTTACAAACCAGGATGTCATGGATTTCTTTGAAGAGCTTGGCATGCGGACGAAGATTGAACGAGGGGAACGGGTATTCCCGTTATCTGATCATTCTTCCGATGTGATCCGTACTTTGGAAGAAGAGATGAAGAGACTTGGTGTGAAGATCTGCCTGAATACATCTGTGAAGAAGATTGAAGCGAAGGACGGGCATTTTACAGGCGTCGTATTATCTGATGGAAAGAAAGTGTCCGGAGATGCGTGTGTCGTTGCAACCGGAGGCATCTCTTATCCGTCTACAGGTTCTACCGGGGACGGATACCGGTTTGCAAAAGAACTGGGACTTGAAGTGACAGACTGTCTGCCGTCGCTTGTACCGATGGAGACTCAGGAAGACTGGGTGCCGGAGCTTCAGGGACTGTCTCTTCGAAATGTAAATGCGGTTATCCGAGACGGTAAGAAGAAGCTGTATGAAGACTTTGGAGAGATGCTTTTCACGCACTACGGCGTTAGCGGTCCGCTTATGTTAAGTGCCAGCAGTGTAATTGGCAAGAAACTAAAAGATCATCCACTGACATTGGAAATCGACTTGAAACCGGCATTGTCTATAGAGCAGCTCGATCAGAGAGTCCTGCGTGATTTTGAAGAAAACCATAACCGACAGTTCAAGAATGCGATCCACAAGCTGTTTCCGGCGAAACTCATTCCGGTGATGCTCAAACTTAGCGGAATCGATCCGGAGAAAAAGGTCAATGTAATTTCCAGAGAGGAAAGACAGCATTTTGTTTCCCTGATCAAAAAAATTCCAGTGACATTAACCGGACTGCGCGGCTATAATGAGGCAATCATCACAAAAGGTGGTGTCAGCGTGAAAGAGATCGATCCGGGCACGATGGAGGCAAAGACAGTATCTGGCTTGTATTTTGCAGGAGAAGTACTGGATCTGGATGCAGTGACCGGAGGATTTAATTTACAGATTGCATGGTCTACTGCATGTGCGGCTGCAAGAGCCTGTGCATGGCAGAAATAAATGGATATGTGTATGCTTACGTGCTGTTTTGGGAAACAGACAAAGATTGTAACGGGAAGGTACGTGAGTTTGAAAAGCAAGCTATATATTATTAAATAAAACAGATAGAGAAAGAGGGCAGAAGAATGGGATATAATATCGCAATTGACGGACCGGCAGGAGCCGGAAAAAGCACCATTGCGAAACTGGTGGCAAAAGAAAAAGGATACATTTATGTAGATACAGGAGCGATGTACCGTGGAATGGCAATTTATTTTCTGGAAAAGAATATTTCGCCGGAAGATACAGAAACGATCGCAGCAGACTGCAAGAATGTAAAAGTAACGATCGGCTATGAAGAAGGCGGACAGCAGGTCTACTTAAACGGTGAGAATATCACAGGGAAATTAAGAGAAGAAGCAGTAGGAAATATGGCGTCTAAGATCTCTGCGATCCCGGCAGTCAGAGAAGCACTTTTAGGACTGCAGAGAGATCTTGCAAAAACAAAAGATGTTGTCATGGACGGACGTGACATCGGTACCTGCGTATTACCAGATGCAGATGTGAAAGTATTTTTAACTGCAAGTGTACAGACAAGAGCAACACGTCGTTTTGATGAACTGACAGAAAAGGGTGAAACTTGTGATCTTGCCGAGATTGAAAAAGACATTGAAGAGCGCGACAGAAGAGATATGACGAGAGAGATCGCACCGCTTAGACAGGCAGAAGATGCGACACTCGTAGACAGCTCAGATATGACAATCCCGGAAGTAGTCGCCGCAATTACGGCGCTCTGCCATTAGGAGGCATATATGAAAGTTGAACTTGCGAAGACAGCGGGATTTTGCTTCGGAGTAAAGCGGGCAGTGGATACTGTATACAAACAGATAGAAGCACACCCAGACAGTCCGATTTACACATACGGACCGATCATCCATAATGAAGAAGTCATCAAAGATATGAAAAAACACGGCGTGAAGGTGATTGGAAGTGCAGAAGAGCTGGAGAATTTGGACAGCGGAATCGTAATCATCCGGTCTCACGGAGTAGCAAAAGAAGTCTACGATTTGTTGACTGAAAAAGGACTGACCTGTGTGGATGCAACCTGCCCATTTGTCAAGAAAATCCATAAAATTGCCCAAGAGCAGAGCGCACAGGGTGCACACATTGTTGTGATCGGAAATTCGGAACATCCTGAAGTGCAGGGCATTAAAGGATGGAGTGGAAATGATGTGACAGTCATCCAGACTGTAGAAGAAGCGAAAAGTTTTCAATTAAAAAATAAAAAGCAAAAACTGTGTGTCGTATCTCAGACGACATTTAATTACAATAAATTCAAAGATATAGTTGAAATTATTGAGAAAAAGAGGTATGATATACTTGTTTTAAATACGATTTGCAGTGCAACAAAAGAGCGCCAGGAAGAGGCTCGCGACATTGCAAAGAGGGTGGACGCTATGATTGTTATAGGAGACAAGAGAAGCTCTAATACCCGCAAACTATTTGAGATATGCAGTAATGCATGTGCGGATACGTACTATATACAGACACTTGACGATTTTGATATGAATCAATTAAGGTCCGTGGAAACAGTAGGTATTACAGCAGGGGCATCCACGCCCAAGAAAATAATTGAGGAGGTTCAAAATAATGTCAGAATTAACTTTTGAACAAATGTTGGAAGAATCATTTAAGACAATCAGAAATGGAGAAGTCGTAGATGGTACAGTCATTGATGTAAAACCGGATGAGATCATCTTGAATATCGGCTACAAAGCAGACGGTATCATTATGAGAAATGAGTATACGAACGAACCTAACGTAGATCTGACAACAGTCGTATCTGTTGGAGATCCAATGACAGTAAAAGTACTGAAAGTAAACGACGGAGAAGGTCAGGTGCTGTTGACATACAAGAGACTGGCTGCCGAGAAAGGAAATGAGAGACTGAAAGAAGCTTATGAGAACCATGAAGTTCTGAAAGCTCCGGTTGCACAGATCCTTGGCGGTGGATTGAGCGTAGTTGTTGATGAGGCAAGAGTCTTTATCCCTGCAAGTCTTGTATCTGATACCTACGAGAAAGATCTGAGCAAATATCAGGATCAGGAGATCGAATTCGTTATCAGCGAGTTTAATCCTAGAAGAAACCGCGTGATCGGTGACAGAAGACAGCTTCTTGTTGCAGAGAAAGCAGAAAAACAGAAAGAACTGTTTGCTAAATTACAGGTTGGAGATACTGTAGAAGGAACTGTTAAGAATGTTACAGACTTCGGAGCGTTTATCGACCTTGGCGGAGTAGACGGACTCCTTCACATCTCAGAGATGTCTTGGGGACGCGTTGAGAATCCGAAGAAAGTATTCAAAGTTGGCGATGAACTGAAAGTCCTGATCAAAGACATTCACGATACAAAGATCGCACTCAGCTTAAAATTCCCGGAGACTAATCCATGGGCAGATGCAGCTGAGAAGTATGCAGTAGGAACTGTAATCGAAGGAAAAGTTGCAAGAATGACAGACTTCGGAGCATTTGTTGAATTAGCTCCTGGAGTAGATGCACTTCTTCATGTATCACAGATTTCCAGAACACATGTTGACAAACCGTCTGATGTACTGTCTGTAGGACAGACAGTAACAGCTAAGATTGTTGATCTTAATGAAGCTGACAAGAAGATCAGCCTGAGCATGAAAGCTTTAGAGCCGGCTGAGTCAGAGGCTTCACAGAACGAAAGCTCTGAAGAGTAATCGTACTGTAAGAATTCAAGCGTATATATAAAAGCGAAAGAGAAAAGATAGAGGTTTCATACCTCTATCTTTTGTGTGTCTGAACATCTGTTAAAAAATGAACAAGATGTTCATTAAAATGTACAAAAAAATCACTTGACACACTGGTAAGTCTGGTGCTTTTTGGGTATAGTTAATATGAAAATTAAAAGGAAGGAAGGAAAAGGGAATGGCATTGTTAACTTTTAAGGGTGGTATTCATCCGGATGACGGTAAGCGTCTTGCAAAAGACAAGGCAATCGTTGATGTTAAACCCACAGGAGATCTGGTATATCCGGTTTCCCAGCACATCGGGGCGCCTGCCAATCCGATCGTAGCAGTTGGCGATCATGTTTTAAAAGGACAGATGATAGCAGAAGCCGGAGGATTTGTTTCTGCACCAATCTATGCTTCAGTATCAGGAACAGTTAAGGCGATCGCTCCACATTTGAACCCGACTGGAGGTACTGTCAACAGCATTGTCATTGAAAATGATGGTGAATATAAAGAAGTAGAATATCCTGCGATAAAACCGGTTGATGAGATGACAAAGGAAGAGATCCTTAACGCAATTGGCAACGCAGGTGTTGTTGGTATGGGAGGAGCAGGTTTCCCGACCAGAGTTAAGCTTTCTCCAAAAGAGCCTGACAAGATTGATTATATTATTGCAAACTGTGCAGAATGTGAGCCATATATTACAGCAGACTACAGAACGATGATCGAGACACCGGAGAAACTGGTGGAAGGCATGAAGATCGTTCTGAGACTTTTCGATAACGCGAAAGGTATATTCGGTGTTGAAGATAACAAACCAGATTGTATCGCAAAATTAAAAGAACTCACAGCAGATGACCCACGTCTGGAGGTTCTGGCGCTTAAGACAAAATACCCACAGGGTGGTGAGCGTCAGCTTATTTATGCGACGACAGGTCGTGCGATTAACTCTGCTATGCTTCCGGCAGATGCAGGATGCGTTGTAGACAACGTTGCAACACTTGTAAGCATTTATCAGGCTGTGGCAGAAGGAAAACCTTCTATGGAACGTGTCGTAACAGTCAGCGGAGATGCAGTGAATGAACCGGGGAACTTCCGTGTTCCGTTTGGTATGAACCAGGCTGAGCTGGTAGATGCTGCCGGTGGATTCAAGACAGAACCGGAGAAACTGATTTCCGGTGGTCCGATGATGGGATTTGCAATGTTTTCACTAGATGTTCCGGTTACAAAGACATCATCATCCATTCTTGGATTTACAAAAGACGAAGTAGCAAAATTCGAGCCAACCGCATGTATTAACTGCGGACGATGCGTAGATGCCTGTCCAAGCCGTCTGATTCCATCTCGACTTGCAGATTATGCAGAGCATCATGACGAAGAGACCTTTACAAAACATAATGGTCTGGAATGTATGGAATGTGGATCATGCAGTTTCGTCTGTCCGGCAAAACGTCAGTTGAAACAGGCAATCGGTTCTATGAGAAAAATTGCACTTGCTAATCGTAAGAAGAAAAAATAAGAGAAGAGAGGAAGAGGTGAACAAACGTGAGTGAGAACAATTATAAACTGTCATCTTCACCACATATTCGTGACAAAGTTACCTCCAGCAATATCATGCTTATGGTTGTTATTGCACTTTTGCCGGCTTCGGCATTCGGAGTTTATAACTTTGGAATACCAGCACTGATCGTACTGATCAGCACAACCGTATCAGCGGTTCTTACAGAGTACATATATGAGAAACTGATGCACAAGAAGATTACCATCAACGACTGGAGTGCAGTTGTTACCGGCCTGTTGCTTGGCCTTAACATGCCGGCTTCAGCACCATGGTGGATGGGCGCTCTTGGTAGTGTATTTGCAATTCTCGTTGTAAAACAGTTATTCGGAGGACTGGGACAGAACTTCATGAACCCGGCGCTCGGTGCAAGATGTTTCCTGCTGATTTCTTTCGCAGGACCGATGACAAAGTTTGTTTACGATGGAGTATCCGGACCGACACCGCTTGCTACTTTAAAAGACGGTGGCTCTGTTGATTCCATGAAGATGCTTATCGGAACAATTCCGGGAACAATCGGTGAGACATCTGTGATCGCAATCATTATCGGAGCAGTATTCCTTATTATGCTTGGTATTATTGATTTGCGTATTCCGGGAACATACATTGTATCCTTTGTTATTTTCGTCGGAATTTTCGGACCATTTACAAAAGCACATGTAGGATTCTTTGATCCACAGTACATCACAGCACACCTTTGCGGTGGTGGTCTGATGCTCGGAGCATGGTTCATGGCAACCGATTATGTAACATCTCCGATTACGAAAAAAGGACAGTATGTATATGGTATCCTTCTTGGAGTACTGACCGGACTGTTCCGTCTGTTCGGTGGTTCCGCAGAGGGGGTATCTTATGCGATCATCATCAGTAACCTTTTAGTCCCACTGATTGAAAGAGTTACTCTTCCAAAACCATTTGGTAAAGGAGGAGAAAAATAATGAAGAAAAATCCAATTATTAAGAATGCACTTATTCTTACAATTATTACATTAATCGCAGGATTAGGTCTTGGCTTTGTATATGAGATCACCAAAAACCCGATCGCACAGGCGCAGGAAAAAGCTAAGAAAGAAGCATGGCAGGCGGTATTTACAGATGTAGATGCGAATGCTTTTGAAGCACAGGACGTAGATGCGAAGATTGCAGATAAAGCAATCAAATCAGTCGGTGCAAAAGCAACTGTCGATGAAGTTTGTAAAGCAGGTGACAAAGGATATGTAATCACAACCACAGACAAGGAAGGTTATGGTGGAGATATCCAGATTACAGTAGGTATTACTTCTGATGGTACAGTAAACGGAATTTCTATCTTATCGATCAGCGAGACAGCCGGTCTTGGTATGAAAGCAAAAGAGCCGAAGTTCTACAATCAGTACAAGGGCAAGAAAGCTGAGAAATTCGTTGTATCAAAAGATGGTGGAGACGGTGAACAGATCGATGCAATCAGTGGTGCAACAATTACATCACGTGCAGTTACAGGAGCTGTCAACGTAGCACTGGCTTATTATCAGAATGCATTTTAGGAGGTAGCAGACATGAACAGATGTACTGAAAGACTATATAATGGTTTAGTTAAAGAGAATCCTACCTTCGTGCTGATGCTTGGTATGTGTCCTACACTTGCCGTAACTACATCCGCAACCAATGGTGTTGGTATGGGTTTGTCAACAACAGTAGTATTGGTATTATCCAATATGCTGATTTCCATGTTACGTAAGATCATCCCGGATTCAGTCAGAATGCCGGCATTCATCGTAGTCGTAGCATCATTCGTAACAATTGTACAGTTTCTTCTGGAAGGTTTTGTACCGAGTCTTTATGACGCACTTGGTCTTTACATTCCACTGATCGTAGTAAACTGTATTATCTTAGGACGTGCAGAAAGCTATGCTTCCAAGAACCCGGTTCTTCCGTCAATCTTTGATGGTATCGGTATGGGACTTGGATTTACTGTAGGTCTTACATGTATTGGTATTGTACGTGAGCTGATCGGAGCAGGACAGATCTTCGGTAAACAGATTATTCCGATCGCTGACGAAGCAGCAGGAAAAGCCGGATATGTACCGGTTACAATCTTTATTCTTGCACCGGGAGCATTCCTGGTACTTGCAGGACTGGTTGCTCTTCAGAACAAGATCAAAGCCAATGCTGCCAAGAGGGGTAAAGAAGTTGTAGAAGCTAAGGGATGCGGCGAAGGCTGTGCATCATGTAATGGATGCGGCGGAAAAGTATTCCCTACAGGAAACGAAGAATAGGAGGAGTACATAGATGAAAGAATTATTACTTATCGCAATTGGATCTGCGATTGTCAACAACGTTGTACTCAGCCAGTTCCTGGGAATCTGTCCATTCCTTGGAGTATCCAAAAAGGTTGAGACTGCTTCCGGTATGGGAGGAGCTGTAATCTTCGTTATTACAATCGCATCATTCTTTACAAGTTTGATTTATAAGTTTATTTTGTTACCATTGAATATTTCTTACCTGCAGACGATCGTATTCATTCTCGTAATCGCTGCACTGGTACAGTTTGTAGAGATGTTTCTGAAGAAGAGCATGCCGTCTCTGTATAATGCACTTGGTGTGTATCTTCCTCTGATCACAACAAACTGTGCAGTACTTGGTGTAGCACTTACAAACGTTCAGAATGAGTATTCTATTCTGGAAGGTGTGATCAATGGTATCGGTACTTCTGTCGGATTCGCAATCGCAATTGTGATCATGGCAGGTATCCGTGAGAAAATCGAATACAATGATGTATCTGAGTCATTCCAGGGAACTCCTATCGTACTGCTTACAGCAGCACTGATGTCAATTGCGTTCTTTGGATTCTCAGGATTAATATAGGAGGAAACAGACTATGAGTATAACAGGTATTATTTTAGCTGCTGCAATCGTAGGCGGCACCGGATTATTCATTGGTGTGTTCCTTGGTATTGCAGGAAAGAAATTTGCAGTAGAAGTAGATGAGAGAGAAGAAGCAATCCTTGAAGTATTGCCTGGAAACAACTGTGGTGGTTGTGGATATGCAGGATGTTCCGGACTTGCAGCTGCTATTGTAAAAGGCGAAGCTGAAGTTGGAGGATGTCCGGTCGGTGGAGCTCCGGTTGCAGCAAAGATTGGTGCAATCATGGGACAGGAAGCCGGTGCACAGGTACACGAAGTAGCATTTGTAAAATGTGCAGGAACCTGTGACAAAGCAAAACAGGAATATGAATATCACGGACTGAACGACTGTGTTATGATGAACATGATGCAGGCGGGAGGACCGAAAGGATGTAATTATGGATGTCTTGGAGAGGGAACATGTGTGAAAGCCTGTCCGTTTGATGCCATCCATATTGTAAACGGAGTTGCTGTTGTAGACAAAGAAGCATGTAAAGCATGTGGTAAATGTGTGGCAGCTTGTCCGAAACACCTGATCGAGATTGTACCGTATGACCAGAAACACCTCGTACAGTGCAGCTCTAAGGACAAAGGTAAAGATGTTATGTCTGTATGTTCCGTTGGATGTATCGGATGTAAGATGTGTGAGAAGATCTGTAAATTCGACGCTGTTAAGGTTGAGAATAACATTGCACACATTGATCCGGAAAAATGTATCGGATGCGGTGCATGTGCAGCAAAATGTCCGAAGAAGATCATTCTGTAGAAGAACGTCTTTTTCAGAGATTTATGAAATTGGTATACAGGAGAATCGTATGAAAAGATCTTTCAAAACGATAATATCCGAAGGATATGAACAATTCATAAAAGATATAAAGCAAACAAAATGGGCGATTATTGTTATAATCGCCTATTTTGTGTTTGGTAGAAAATTTATTTATAGTATTTGTCCGCTCATTATGCTTACCGGATATCCATGTCCGTCCTGCGGACTTACAAGAGCCGGTATCCGGCTATTGCATTTTGATTTTGCAGGAGCATGGCATATGCATCCATTTATCTATGTGGTTGCAATTCTTGTATTTCGCTATTGCTGGAACCGTTATATCAGGCTTCAGTTAAGGCAGCCAAAGAGTATGAAGATACTTGCAGGAATCGCACTTGTGGCACTTGTGATTTTTTATATTTACCGCATGGTGTGTTATTTTCCGGGGGAACCACCGATGAGCTATTACTCTGGGAATCTGCTGCATACTTGCAAAAATTTCCTTGCAAATTTATTTGTCCAATGATTTTATATAATAAATTTTTAAATTGGATATCATTCCGAAACCTGTGTCAACAGAATGGATCTGTATCAAATCTGTTAATCATTCTGAATAACAGGATTATTCGGTGTCAACTCTTATGATCTGCTGTCTGTATTCATTAAAGAATGGAATCTTAAACTTATCAGTTAAAACACTCTCATATAAATTAGCAGCCTGGATATCTGTGCGGAGCATGGAAAGCCCTGTCTCTGATAAGCTGTCTGTCTGTGTTAGTTTCGTAATCAATGGGATGCGAGAAGTCTGCTTAAGTATTGTAAGGACAGAAGACTGATCCATTCGGAAACCGAGAAGGCGTGCATACTGACAATTTCCACGAGCCTGATAATCCAGCATATCTGCGGTTTTAATCTGCAAAAGAATATGAAGCAGTGACCGACTGATTCTTGTATAGGTAAGATCTCTTGATTTCAGAAGATCACAAAACTGTTCGTAAGAGATCAGGTCATCAATGTGATTCATGATCCGGTTTGCAAGATCCTCTGTGATATCAAGATATTTCATAAGAGAATCTGAAGTTTCGTTCATAAGCCGGTATTTCAGAAGAAGTGAAAAATCATTTGCATATACCGGATACCGAATCAGGTGTGTATCCCGAAGAAGATCAATGCAAGCAGAAGGTACCTGGTCTTCCAGTCTTGTCAGTACATCAGAGAGCGGTGGTTCGTCGTAAATGCTGTCACTTCTTAAATGAATCGAACTTCCGGCCTGCGCAAGGAGTCTGCGGATCGCAGAGGCAGAACTGTAATTTCCGGACAGATCCCGATCATGATAACCGGACTCTTTACGCTGGATTGTATAGCCTTTGATCAGGCTTCCGGTCTGATATAATGCTTTGATATATTCGATGCCGAGAATGTTGTTCGGTTCATCCAGCACCTGATCCACATTTTCATCTTTTAAATAGGAGGATAATGCCTGCTGCCTTGCACGCGGAAAAGAAAGCCCCTTGCGCAGTGCTTCTTTCAGATAGAAGGTATAATCCTCCGGTTCCTCTGTAAGAATCCCGGCGATACGTTCCAGTAGTGCATAGTCTCCACATTCACTTCCGAAACAGAGTGCATCTACACAGCCAAGATGGTTAAGCAAAGAAACAGCACCTGTGGCGAAATATTCGGCGCTTCCAGTTGCGTAGCAGACCGGAAGTTCAAAGACGGCGGCAACACCACTTTCCAGAGCTACCTGGGCGCGCAGATGCTTTGGCATGATCGCGGGTGTTCCACGCTGTACATAATTTCCACTCATAATAACAAGAACAGCGTCTGCTCCGGTGATTTCTTTTGCTTTTCTTATATGGTATAAATGCCCGTTATGAAAGGGATTGTATTCAGCAATCAGTCCGACAATTTTCATAAAAAATCTCCTTGTATATCTATTTGAAATTGATTATACTATAAAAAGGGACTTTAGGTCAAAAAAGTCATTATTTTCACGTTTAGTTTATTACAATTGTTTTCAGGAGAGAAAGGAGGATATATATGAGCCAGGAAATCGAAGATATACTGACAGAAGATGAGATTAAAGAGATGTTGGAAAATCGGCAGTACAAAGAATTAAAAGAACAACTGGAAAGTAATATGTATCCTGTTGACCTCGCTGAGATTTTAGAGGATTTTGACCAGAAGCAGCTTGTTATGATCTTCCGGCTTCTTGCTAAAGAAGAAGCGGCTGAAACGTTTACTTATATGAACAGTGACATGCGTGAGATTCTGATTAATGCACTGACTGATTCCGAGCTGGAAGAAGTCATGGAAGAGATGTATCTGGATGATACGGTTGATGTGCTGGAGGAGATGCCGGCGAATGTTGTTGACCGTCTCCTGATGGTGACAGATGAAGAGACAAGAGTGCAGATCAATCAGCTCCTGCAATATCCGGAGGACAGTGCGGGCAGCATTATGAATGTGGAGTATATTGCACTCCGTAAAGAGATGACGGTTGCAGAATCTATTTTGAAGATTCGTCAGGTCGGTTTGAACCGGGAGACAATTTATACCTGTTATGTCACGGAAAAGCGTAAGCTTATCGGTCTTGTAGATGTCAAAGAATTACTGACGACCAGTGAATCGAAGACAGTGGAAGAGATCATGGAGACAAACATGCTCTATGCACATACAACAGATGACCAGGAGGAAGTTGCACTGACGATCCGCAAATATGGTCTGATCGCACTTCCAATCGTAGACCATGAGATGTGTATGGTCGGTATTGTAACAGTAGATGACGCAATGGATGTATTGCAGGAAGAGACGACGGAAGATATCAGTATCATGGCGGGTGTCAATCCGAATGAAGAATCTTATTTTGGGACAACGGTTATGGAACATGTGAAGAGCCGAATCCCATGGCTTCTGTTTCTGATGCTATCGGCAACCGTGACACAGATGATCATGAACAGTTATGAATCAGCGCTTGCCATTATGCCGCAGCTCGCAGGATTTGTCCCGATGTTGACAGGTACCGGAGGAAACTGCGGTTCCCAGAGCTCAACACTGGTGATCCGGGGACTGGCAGTCGGCGAGATTGAATTCCGGGATCTCCTGAAAGTAATATGGAAAGAAATCCGTATCGCAGTATGTATCAGTATTGTGCTTGCTGTGGTAAATGGACTGCGAATTATGCTGATGGGGCAGGGCGATGCGCTGATGGCATTTACGATCGGTCTGACGATGGCTTGTACCGTTGTGATCGCCAAAGTTGTTGGATGTACACTTCCGCTTATCGCAAAGCGGGTAGGTCTGGACCCGGCGATTATGGCAACACCTCTGATTTCAACACTGGTAGATATCAGCACGATCAGCGTATACTTTGCAATTGTCAGTGCAGTATTTCAGTTATAGATGCGTGATATATGCATATAGACAGAAAAAATGAGATAAAGTGACAGAATGTATGAAAAAATACACATAAGAGACCTTGTTTGCAAGGTCTCTTTGTATTATAATAGTCCTATCTGAGAAAATATGGAAAGGAGTCTATTTATCATGGGATTCATAGATGAGATTAAAGCAAAAGCAAAAACAAGCAAAAAGACAATCGTTCTTCCAGAAACAGAAGACGGCAGAACTTATGAAGCAGCAGAAGCTGTATTAAAAGAAGGAACAGCTAATCTGATCCTGATCGGAAGCGAAGAAGAGATCGCAAAGAACAAAGGATCTTTTGATATCAGCGGAGCTACTATTGTAGATCCTGCAACGTCTGAAAAGACAGACGCATACATTGCCAAACTTGTTGAATTAAGACAGAAAAAAGGAATGACAGAAGAACAGGCAAGAGAGCTTCTTCTGACAAATTACTTATATTATGGTGTTATGATGGTTAAGATGAAGGATGCTGACGGTATGGTATCCGGAGCATGCCATTCTACAGCAGATACATTAAGACCATGCCTTCAGATCCTGAAGACAAAACCAGGTACAAAACTCGTATCCGCTTTCTTCGTAATCGTAGTACCGGATTGCGATATGGGAGCTGACGGAACATTTGTATTTGCAGATTCCGGTCTGGAGCAGAATCCGGATCCAGAGAAACTTGCAGCAATCGCACTTTCTTCTGCAGATTCTTTCGAACTGCTGACAGGAAAAGAGCCAATCGTTGCAATGCTTTCACACTCTACTAAGGGAAGTGCAAAACATCCTGACGTAGACAAAGTTGTAGAAGCTACACGTATTGCAAAAGAAAATGCAAAAGAAGGTTTATTATTAGATGGAGAGTTCCAGCTTGACGCAGCAATCGTTCCGGAAGTTGGAGCATCCAAAGCACCGGGCAGCCCGGTTGCAGGTAAAGCAAATGTACTCGTATTTCCAGACCTGGATGCTGGTAATATCGGATACAAACTTGCACAGAGACTTGGTAAAGCAGAAGCTTACGGTCCTTTAACACAGGGAATTGCAGCGCCGGTTAATGATCTTTCAAGAGGATGCAGCGCAAAAGACATTGAAGGTGTTGTTGCCATTACAGCTGTACAGTGTATGGCTGAAGAATAAAAAAGAGAGGAAAAAAGATTATGAACGTATTAGTAATCAACTGTGGAAGTTCTTCATTGAAGTTCCAGCTGATCAATTCTGATTCAGAGCAGGTTCTTGCAAAAGGACTTTGTGAGAGAATTGGAATTGATGGAAGCCTTACTTATCAGCCGGCAGGCGGAGAGAAAGTCAAATCTGACAAAGCTATGCCGACTCATACAGAGGCTATTCAGTTCGTTATTGACGCACTGACAGATGACAAGACAGGTGTCGTAAAAGACTTAAAGGAAATTGGGGCAGTCGGACACCGTGTTGTACATGGCGGAGAGAAGTTCGCCAAATCTGTAGTAATTACAGATGAAGTTATGAAAGCAATCGAAGAGTGTAATGACCTTGCACCTCTTCACAACCCAGCTAACCTGATTGGTATCAATGCATGCCAGGAATTAATGCCGGGTACGCCGATGGTAGCTGTATTTGATACTGCTTTCCATCAGACAATGCCAGCAAAGGCGTATATGTATGGTCTGCCATATGAGTATTATGACAAATACAAAGTAAGACGTTATGGATTCCACGGAACAAGCCACAGTTTCGTATCCAAGAGAGCTGCTGAACTTGTTGGAAAACCATATGATGCAGTGAAGACAATCGTTTGTCATCTTGGTAACGGTGCAAGTATCTGTGCTGTAGAGAATGGTGAATCCGTAGATACATCTATGGGACTGACTCCACTGGAGGGTCTTGTAATGGGAACACGTTCCGGAGATATCGATCCGGCTATCTTAGAGTTCATCGCTAAGAAAGAAGACCTTGATATTGCAGGGCTTATGACAATGTTAAATAAAAAATCTGGTGTGTTTGGTCTTTCTAATAACTTATCCAGTGATTTCCGTGATCTTACAAGCGCTGCTGAGAGCGGAAATGAGATTGCTGCTACAACAGTTGATGTATTCTGCTACCGTGTAGCTAAGTACGTTGGAAGTTATGTAGCTGCCATGAATGGTGTGGATGTAATTGCATTTACAGCAGGAATTGGTGAGAATGCAAGTCTTGTACGTGAGAAAGTTATGGAATACCTTGGATACCTTGGAGTTGCAATCGATAAAGAAGCAAATGATTCACATGGTGAAGAAGTGAAGATCTCAACTCCGGATTCTAAAGTTGATGTATTTGTAATTCCTACAAATGAGGAACTTGCAATTGCAAGAGAGACTGTTGCATTAGTTTAATCAGCATAGTTGAACGATCATAGAATTGAGAGGTGTATCGAAGGCTGTCGCGGGAGCGGCAGCCTTCTTTATATATAAAGCTTTCGGCAGATATAAAGCCGTCGGCAGGAAGCGCACTCGCGCGAAGAGGCAGAACAGTATTTCTAATATTTTTCTTAAGATTCCGGGAATGAGCGGAAAGAGAATTGAATTTGAGAGAAATATCAAGTATAATGTGCTTGTTCTTAAGATAGGAGATAAAATAAAAAGGGGTAGATATAGAATGAAAAAAAGGAACATGTATGCAGCAGTTTTACTTACAGCAATTCTCAGTGTTACATCTCTGGGAAGTGCAGGTCATGTACAGGCGGCAGGAGATACATCCAGTGTCAGACTTCGGACAGTTAGTGCAGAAAAAGGAAATGCGCTGACAACAGACGTGTTGACAAAGGATACCGGGAAGAGCCAGAAGAAACTTGCAATCCAGACAGGCGCCGCAAAGCAAAAAGCAGCACTTACTGGCAAGAATGTCAGAGCCAAAGCAACAACAAAGAAGAATATGAGTTATATTCCGGTAGTCAAAGGTGTAACAGGTTCAGAAGAAGGCAAGCAGGGCAATGTTGCACTTGGTAATTCTGTCGGAACTACAGATGGCACGATGGGAAAGAGATACCTCTATTCACAGAAAGTTGAATTTCAGGGCAAGGGTTCTTTTTCATTTTCTGTTAAATGTACAGAAGCAAAGACGGCGGGACGTAATGTTGTCTACGGAGTATTCAAGCAGGCATCCCTGGAAGATCCGATTGATAAGTCAAGCGTTGATGTTGTAACGAAAAAAGGCGATCACAAGACAGTCGTTGTAAAGATCCCGAAAGCAGGAACCTATTATATCGGCATCTATACAATGGTCAATGCAAAAGATAAGAGCGAATCCTGGAAGTTTACGACAGGAGCGATCTACTGGAATGGCAATAATCGTACGATTACCAGTGATAAGAAGATTGCAGTCGGTCACAAAACAACGCAGACGAATTATTTTAAAATGAAAACCACAGAAAGCGGTTATATCACAGTGATCACAAGTGATCCGAAGAATAAGATCGTTCTTTATGACAGTAAGAAGAATCGTCTTACAGAGAGTACAATTGCAAAATATGGTGTCACATATGGTGTACCAAAGGGAAGAACTTACTATATTAAAGTATGGTCTCCGGCGAGTGAAGATGGCGGTTATACGCTGGTGGCAAAAAATCGTAAGATTTCCGAAAAAAGCGGAAGCAGTAAATCTAATGCTGTGGAGATTAAGAAAAATACCACAATCAAAGGAACAATGGAAACAGGAGTGAAGAGAGCGGACTGGTATAAGATCCGCCTTACATCCAAACGGAGTGTGGAACTTTCCTGGAAAGCAAGAACGAATGAAAAGATGAAACTTGCTATTTATCAGGGAAGCAGAAAGATTGATACAAAGACGTTGACTTATGCAGATGCTTCCTACAAACTTAAGTCCGTTGGAAAATGGCCAAAAGATACATATTATCTGAAAGTATATACAGATACAGAAAAATCTTCCGGTTGGTATATTTTAAGATGGAAATAATCAGATATTTATATTATAATGAATAAAAAGAGGGACAGTTTTTCTCAATACCATTTTAAATAGAATGATATTACGATGATTGCCCCTGATTTTATATCACAATAAAGGAAAAGGAGAAAGAGGTTATGATGAAGAGAAAAGGCAAAGTATTGTCACTTGTATTAGCGGCTATCCTTACTGTTTCTTCAGGAAGTGTAGTACAGGCGGCAGATACATCGACAAAAGTACAGAATACACAGGCAGTGAAGGCAGAGGCGCAGAGTCTGGAAGCACAGAGCAGTATTGTAAAGGCAGTGAAGGCTGCAAAAGTGAGTCCGGTAAGCGCACAGAGCGCAACTGTGAAAGCAACGAAAACAACAGTTGTAGATGGAAGTATTCCGGTTATCATGATGAATACAGGAAACGAGAGTGTCAACAAAGTAGGTCAGATTATACTTGCGGCCCGGAATGGAACAGTAGGCAATCACTATCAGTACAGTCAGGCTGTAACATTCAAAACGAAAGGTACATTGGATTTCGCAATGAATTATTCGGCAAAATCAGACGGTGCAAAGCAGAAATCAGCTACTTACGGATTGTTTTATGATTCCGCTTTAACAAAGCCGGTAGATTCTTATCAGTTTTGTGATGAGCTGGGAGAGACAACTTCCCGCATGTTCAAAGTCCCGAAACCGGGAAAATATTATCTTGGAATCTATGTTTATGCAAACACTTATTCAGATGGAGTCTATGATGCTTGGGGATTTGTGGCTGCAGCAGGTTTCTATAACGGTGCAGACCGTACGATTTTGCATAATAAGCAGATTGCGATTGGACAAAAAGAGCCACAGACAAATTATTTTAAATTCAAAGCAACACAGACGGGATATGTCTCTGCATTTGCCAGCAAAGACAGCAAATATTCAGTAAAGGTTGCACTTTGTAACAGCAAGAAAAAAGCTTATTCCGATTATACAGCGGTTGGATACAATCCTTCTTATGGAGTAACAAAAGGAAAGACATATTATTTTAAAGTAGCGTCATCCTATAACAGCAATGGTGGATATTTCTTTAAAGTTAAGAATTACAAAGTTTCTGAAAAGAGTGGCAAGAGCAAGGGAAAAGCTGTAACAATAAAGAAAGGCAAGACTGTAAGCGGAACACTGCAGGCAGGAAGCTCACAGGCAGACTGGTACAAATTCAAACTGACCAGCAAGAAGAGTGTGAAGATTTTATGGAAAGCAAAGACCAATGATACAATGAAGATTACCGTATATCAGGGAGGAAGAACGATCGGAACTCGATCATTGATTTATTCAAATTCTTCTTATACTTTACAGTCATTAGGCAAATGGTCAAAAGGAACTTATTATATTAAAGTATACCGTGGTAATTCCAAATCTTCAGGATGGTATTCTCTGAAATGGAAATAAATTGTAATTGCGCATCGCATACAGAATGTAATAGTGCAGGCTGTAAATACAGAGATAACAAAACAGAATCATAGAGTAAGCGGACAGCTACCGTGAATATTGTGGCTGTTCGCTTATTTTTTATTGTTGCGTGATAGGAAATTTCATTCATTTCATATAAATAAAAATCCTTCGGCAGTATGCACATATTTTTTTTATGTAGACGGAAAAATGGATCAAACGTGTTGTTGCTGAGATGGGTGAAAGAATGCGATCATCGTTGATTCTTCAGCAAATATTAAAAAGGCAGCCCAAGGTGTTGCAAGTTCAACCGTAAATTTACAGCAGCTGTTGTATTGCAGCATCCGTTTGGAGGATTTAATATGTCCGGAACAGATGCGAAGACAGGAACAGCAGATTATCTGATAAACTTCCAGAACCTTAAATCTGTAACAGTAGACTTGACAGATTAAGTGTTTTAGAGCAGCTTTTGAAAAAATGTGGACAAACATAAGAAAAATATCTCAAATACCAGTTGACAAAACAATTTTCCATGATATAATAATTTAGGTATGAATAGGGGTGATAGTATTATGTTATTAGACCTATCCAATGTTTTGTCTGAACAGCACAAATCTGTGGATAAGAATGTTTCGATTTCGATGGATGAATTCAGACTCAGAGGAAAGACTTATCCGGTTCTTTCAAAAGATGAGTTGCATATTCAGGTTGAATATGCAGGTGATCAGAAGCTGAGAGTATCCGGTCTGACAAATCTGACGATTGGAATTCCGTGTGATCGATGTCTTGAAGAGGTCCCGGTTGATTTCAAACTGGATTTTACAAGAGAAGTTGAGACAAAAGAAGCAGAAGTCGCTTCGGATGAAGCGGATCAATTAGACGAAAATAATTATATTGACGGATATCATCTTGACGTAGAAAAATTACTCTATAATGAGATATTGGTAGGATGGCCGATGAAAGTTCTGTGTAGCGAAGACTGTAAAGGAATTTGCAGCGTATGTGGTCAAAACCTAAATGAGGGTACCTGCAGCTGTGAAGATACAGGCCTCGATCCGAGAATGTCAGTTATCCGCGATGTTTTTAAGAATTTTAAGGAGGTGTAACCTATGTCAATTTGTCCAAAGAATAAATCTTCAAAAGCAAGAAGAGACAAAAGAAGAGCGAACTGGAAAATGAGCGCACCAAACCTGGTAAAATGCAGCAAATGCGGCGAATTAATGATGCCTCACAGAGTATGCAAAGCTTGTGGTTCGTACAACAAAAAAGAAATCATTGCTCAGGACTAATTTTGAGAATGAAGTTAAAATCAAGAGCGGCGTTTGTCGCTCTTGATTTTTTTTGACACAATCTTTTTATATCATTATAAAATGATTGATTTTTACAATGATGTCTAGTAGAATTATTCTAGTAGTTCTGGGAGGAATTAAGATGACAGATAGAACAATAGTAGCCCTGGATGCTATGGGCGGGGACAATGCCCCAAAAGAAATGATCAAGGGAGCTGTGCAGGCACTTGAGAAAACAGATGCCGTGCAGGTACTCCTTGTAGGTAAAGAAGATGTGATCCGTGCAGAACTTGCACAGTATACGTATGATAAAGCACGTATCGAGGTTGTAAATGCAACGGAAGTGATCGAGACAGCAGAACCGCCGGTGAATGCGATCCGTCGTAAGAAGGATTCTTCTATTGTGGTCGGTATGAAGCTCGTGAAGGAAGGACAGGCAGATGCCTTTGTTTCTGCCGGAAGTTCCGGGGCTGTACTAGTTGGAGGTCAGGTAATCGTTGGCAGGATCAAAGGCGTGGAGAGGCCTCCTCTTGCACCGCTGATCCCGACGGAGAAAGGCGTCAGCCTTCTGGTTGACTGTGGAGCCAATGTAGATGCAAGACCGTCTCATCTTGTACAGTTTGCGAAGATGGGTTCCATTTATATGGAGCATGTTGTCGGCATTAAGAATCCGAAAGTCGGCATCGTGAATATCGGAGCAGAAGAAGAGAAAGGCAATGCGCTTGTAAAAGAAACTTTCCCATTATTAAAAGGAGAGAAGAATATCAATTTTATTGGAAGTGTGGAGGCAAGAGAGATTCCGCATGGACAGGCTGATGTCATTGTCTGTGAAGCATTTGCCGGTAATATTATTCTTAAATTATTCGAAGGTGTCGGAAGTGTGCTTATTTCCGAGATCAAGAAAGGCATGATGGGAAGCTTAAGAAGCAAGATCGGTGCGCTTCTTGTAAAACCGGCACTGAAGAAGGCGTTGAAGAGTTTTGACTCGTCCGAGTACGGAGGAGCGCCACTTCTGGGACTCAACGGTCTCGTTGTCAAGACACACGGCAGCTCTACTGCGAAGGAAATCTGCAATACGATTATACAGTGTGTTACATTTAAAGAACAGAAGATTAATGAGAAGATCAAAGAAAGTATTCAGCCGGAGTAATTTCCGTTGGATAGATAGAAGAGCAGAAAGGATGAACAGATATGGAATTTGAAAAATTGAAAGCAATTATCGCAGATGTATTAAATCTTGATGAGAATGATATTCACATGGATTCTACATTTGTAGATGATCTCGGAGCAGATTCACTGGATATTTTCCAGATTATTATGGGAATCGAAGAAACTTTTGATATCGAGATCGATAATGAAGATGCGGAGAAGATTGTTACAGTCGGAGATGCTGTAGAACAGATAAAAAACGCAACAAATGACTAGGCATGAACAAGACGAGAAAGCCCAAGCGGGCTTTTTCGTTTTATGAGGTAGATAATTTATGGATAATATGTTAAAAGAGTTACAGGATCGGATCGGTTATCATTTTCAGGATGATAAACTTCTGAAAAAAGCGATGGTACACAGTTCTTATGCAAATGAGAAGCATCTTCCAAAATACGAGTGCAATGAACGTCTGGAATTTTTAGGAGATGCGGTGCTGGAGCTTATTTCCAGTGAATTTTTATTTTCCCTGCACAAGACGATGCCGGAAGGGCAGCTTACAAAGACGCGCGCAAGTATGGTGTGCGAACCTGCGCTTGCTTTCTGTGCAAGAGATATTGAGCTGGGTAAATATCTGCTGCTCGGAAAAGGTGAGGATGCAACCGGCGGAAGAAAGAGAGAATCTGTCACATCAGATGCGATGGAGGCACTGATCGGTGCAATTTATTTGGACGGTGGTTTTGCTAATGCAAAAGAGTTTATTGAGAGATTTATTTTAAAAGATCTGGAAAATAAGAAGCTCTTTTATGATAGCAAGACTATCCTGCAGGAGATTGTACAGTCAAACTTTAAGGAACCTGTGTCCTATGAGCTGCTTGGAGAAAAAGGACCGGATCATAATAAAGTGTTTGAAGTGGCTGTCCGGATCGGTGACGACAGATATGGAGTCGGCTCCGGGCGCACAAAGAAAGCAGCGGAGCAGGAGGCTGCTTACCAGAGTATACTGGCACTTCGGAAAAAGAACTTTGAGTAGGTGAGGTATGTATTTAAAAAGTATTGAAGTGCATGGATTTAAATCCTTTGCGCACAAATTAAAGTTTGACTTTCATAACGGAATTACCGGAATTGTCGGACCGAACGGAAGCGGTAAGAGTAATGTTGCAGATGCCGTCCGGTGGGTACTTGGTGAACAACGAATCAAGCAACTGCGTGGAGGCACGATGCAGGATGTTATTTTCTCCGGGACAGAGAACCGTAAGCCTTTAAGTTATGCATCGGTTGCGATTACGTTGGATAATTCTGATCATCAGCTTCCGATTGATTATGAGGAAGTGACGGTAACAAGAAAGTTATACCGTTCCGGCGAAAGTGAATATCTGATCAACGGCAGTACATGCAGGCTGAAAGATGTCAATGAACTCTTTTATGATACCGGAATAGGTAAAGAAGGGTATTCGATCATCGGACAGGGCCAGATTGATAAGATCTTAAGCGGAAAGCCGGAGGAACGAAGAGAGCTTTTTGATGAAGCGGCAGGTATCGTTAAGTTTAAGAGACGGAAGAATACTTCTGTTAAGAAGTTGGAAGAAGAGCGTCAGAACCTTCTGCGAGTCAATGATATTCTTGCTGAGTTGGAGAAACAGATCGGTCCACTGGAACGACAATCGGAAAAGGCAAGAGAATATTTGAAGAAGAAAGAAGCGCTCAAGACATACGATATTAATATGTTTCTTCTGGAGACAGAGAGACTTAAGAATCTTTCCAGTCAGGTGGAAGACAAGCTTAAGCTTACTAAAGAAGAGCTGGAGCAAGCTTCTGCAGATTATGATGGAATGAAGCAGGAATATGAAGCTGTAGAAGAGCAGATGGAGACGATTGATGAATCCATTGAACACTCCAAGAATCAGTTGAATGAGACTTCCATGCTTAAGCAGCAGCTGGAGAACCAGATTGCACTTTTAAAAGAACAGATCCACAGTGCACGTATGAACGATGAGCATTATGCCCAGCGTGCACAGAGCATTGAGATGGAACTGAGTGAACGTGAAAGCCAGCTTACTGAACTTAAGAAAGAACAGACGGTAATTCTTGCGGAACATAAGGAAAGCCGGGACAAGGAAGATAAGGCGAAACTGACACTTGTTGAAGTACAGAGTAAGATTGCAGAACTGACAGATGCGATTGACCGCGGTAACAGCAATATAATGGATGTGCTGAATAACCGTGCATCTACGAAAGCAAAGATCCAGAAATATGACACGATGCGGGAGCAGATCCAGGTGCGTCGTTCCGAGCTTACAAAACGGATTTTAGAGGAACAGACATCCGGAAACAAACAGCAGAAAGAGAAAGAAAAATATGCTGCGGAATTAGAAGATATTTCCGCACAGATCATTGAACTTAATGAGAAGCAGAATACATATGAAGAACAGATTAAAAGTATTCAGGCAGAGATGAACCGGCTGTCGGAACAGTTCCGTATCAGCCAGACTTCTTATCACCGGGAGCAGTCCAGACTGGAGTCTCTGAAAAATATTACAGAGCGTTATGATGGATATGGAAACAGCATTCGGCGTGTCATGGACAACAAGAATCAGGAACCGGGACTTCTCGGTGTTGTTGCAGATCTCATCAAAGTAGAAAAGCAGTATGAGATTGCGATTGAGACTGCACTTGGCGGAAGTATCCAGAATATTGTTACCCGTGATGAAGATACTGCTAAGCGGATGATTCAGTTTCTTAAGAAGAATAAGTTTGGACGTGCAACATTTCTTCCGCTTACAAGTATTCGTCCGGGAAATGGAATCGGCAGACCGGAAGCGCTGAAAGAGCCGGGAGTGATCGGACCTGCGAATGCACTTGTTACAGTCGATCCGAAATACAACGGTCTTGCATCGAATCTTCTGGGACGTACGCTTGTTGTTGACCACATTGATCATGGAATCCAGATTGCGGGAAAATACAAACAGTCAATCCGCATTGTTACGTTAGAAGGAGAACTGATCAATCCAGGTGGTTCTATGACTGGTGGTGCATTTAAGAATACGAGTAATCTGTTAAGCCGCAGGAGAGAGATCGAAGAATTGGAAAAAGCGGTACAGAAGTTAAAAGCACAGATGAATGATCTGGAGCAGTCTCTGAATGAAAAGAGAACGAAGCGTACCGGATATTATGAGAAGATAGAGCTGTTAAAAGAAGAATTGCAGAAGGCATATGTCGTTCAGAATACAGCGAAGATGAACCTTGATCAGGCGGAGGCGAAGATCCATACGTCAGAGAACATGATTTCAGATATTAACAGAGAATCAGAAGAGCTGGAACATGAGATGTCAAATATTTCTGATAATCAGGAATCTATACAGGTAGAGCTAGATACATCAGAGAAGATGGAGCAGGAGTTAAATGCCAGAATTGAAGCGGATCAGACTGTATTAGATCAGATCCGAGAGGAAGAAACTTTATGTCAGAAAGAGGTGGAGACTCTGCATCTTGCTAATGCAAGTCAGGAGCAGAAGATAACATTTATTACAGAAAATGTTACACGTATCCAGGAAGAAATTGATAAATTCACACAGGAAATGGAAGAACTTACAGCAAGCCAGGGCGGTAATTCCAAAGAAATCGAAGATAAGGAATTACAGATCCGTGAGCTGAAAGAGACGATTGCAAATTCTGGAGATTTATTTACAGAGATCCGGCAGGAGATTGAGAAATCAAGGAAAGAGCGTGAAGAACTGAACCAGAGACACAAAAGTTTCTTAGAGAAACGGGAAGAACTTTCGAGACATATGTCTAATCTGGATAAGGAAGTATTCCGTCTGGAAAGCCAGAAAGAAGGCTACGAGGAATCCACAGAAAAACAGATTAATTATATGTGGGATGAATATGAGATCACATATGGTCATGCACAGGAATTAAGGGATGCGAACCTTACAGATCTCTCCAGAATGAAAAAGCGTATCCAGGAGTTAAAAGGCGAAATCCGGCAGTTAGGTTCCGTAAACGTAAACGCAATCGAGGATTACAAGAATGTTTCCGAGCGCTATACGTTCTTAAAGAACCAGCACGATGACCTTGTGGAAGCGGAAGCGACATTGGAACAGATCATTGCGGAGCTGGATACAGCGATGCGTAAGCAGTTCAGGGAGCAGTTTGAACGGATCTGCAAGGAATTTGACACCGTATTCAAAGAACTGTTCGGTGGTGGTAAAGGAACGCTTGAGCTTATGGAAGATGAAGATATTCTGGAAGCAGGAATCCGCATTATCGCACAGCCACCGGGAAAGAAACTGCAAAATATGATGCAGTTATCCGGAGGGGAGAAAGCATTGACGGCGATTTCCCTGTTGTTTGCAATACAGAATCTCAAGCCTTCACCGTTCTGTCTCTTAGATGAGATCGAGGCGGCGCTGGACGATAATAATGTAGACCGTTTTGCAAAATATTTACACAAGCTGACAGAGAATACACAGTTTATTGTAATTACACATCGTAGAGGAACGATGATCGCTGCGGATAGATTATATGGAATCACAATGCAGGAAAAAGGTGTTTCAACCCTTGTTTCGGTAGATTTACTGGAAAATGAATTAAAATAATAGTATGATAAGAGGAGGCTGTTATGGCAGAGGAGAAAAAGGGCGGCTTTTTCAGCCGGCTCGTTTCAGGGCTTACGAAAACAAGAGATAATATTGTATCCGGAATGGACAGCATTTTTCACGGATTTACACATATTGATGATGATTTTTATGAAGAACTGGAAGAAGTTATGATCATGGGAGATCTTGGCGTTCAGGCAACCTACGATATTCTGGATGACCTGAAGGAAAAGGTAAAAGAGCGTCACATCAAGGAACCGGCAGACTGCAGAGAAATTCTTATTGAGAGTATCAAAGAACAGATGGATGTTGGTGAGACTGCTTATGAATTTGAAGACAAGACTTCTGTTGTAATGATGATCGGTGTCAATGGTGTCGGAAAGACAACGACAATCGGCAAGCTCGCAGGAAAACTGCGTGCCCAGAATAAGAAAGTCGTACTGGCTGCTGCGGACACATTTCGTGCTGCTGCCGGTGAACAGTTAAAAGAATGGGCAAACAGATCGCAGGCAGAGCTGATCGGCGGTCAGGAAGGTTCCGATCCGGCATCCGTTGTATTTGATGCAGTTGCAGCCGCAAAGGCAAGACATGCAGACGTACTTTTATGCGACACGGCAGGAAGACTGCACAACAAGAAGAACCTGATGGAAGAGCTCAGAAAGATGAATCGTATCATTGACCGGGAATTTCCGGAAGCATACAGAGAGACGCTGGTCGTGCTGGATGCGACAACGGGACAGAATGCACTGCAGCAGGCAAAGGATTTTAATGATGTTGCGGATATTACCGGAATCGTACTGACGAAGATGGATGGAACAGCCAAGGGTGGTATTGCAGTTGCAATCCAGGCAGAACTTGGTATACCGGTGAAGTACATCGGTGTCGGAGAAACAATAGATGATTTGCAGAAATTTGATGCGGATGCATTTGTAAATGCGTTATTTGCGAAGGAAGACGAGAATTAGGAGGGCAACAAAGATGGAAAGTTTAACACTGGAAAGTTTTGAACAGGCGAGTGAGATCGTGAAAAAAGTTACACTGCCTACCAAGCTGGTTTACAGCGAGTATTTAAGCAAAGAGACAGGTGGTAAGATTTATCTGAAACCGGAAAATATGCAGTATACAGGCGCTTACAAAGTACGAGGATCTTATTATAAGATCAGCAGAATGTCAGAAGAAGAGAGAGAACATGGACTCATCACTGCTTCTGCCGGAAACCATGCACAGGGTGTTGCCTATGCAGCACAGCAGTTTGGCTGCAAAGCAACAATCGTTATGCCGACAGTTACACCACTTATCAAAGTCAACCGTACAAAGAGCTATGGAGCGGAAGTTATCCTTCATGGTGATGTTTATGACGATGCATGTGCGTATGCGCTGAAGCTTGCCGAAGAGAAAGGATACACATTTGTACATCCGTTTGATGATCTGGAAGTTGCAACCGGACAGGGAAGTATCGCAATGGAGATTGTACAGGAACTTCCTACAGTTGATTATATTCTTGCTCCGATCGGTGGTGGCGGACTGATCACAGGTGTATCAACACTTGCGAAGATGCTGAACCCAAAGATCAAAGTCATCGGTGTAGAGCCGAAAGCAGCAGCAAGTATGACTGCAGCATTTAATGCGGGTGAGCCGGTTACACTGGACAGCGCAGATACGATTGCTGATGGTACAGCTGTAAAACGTGTCGGAGAAAATATTTTCCCATATGCGAAAGAGAATATCGATGAGATTTTGCTCGTAGAGGACGATGAGTTGATCGGTGCTTTCCTTGATATGGTAGAGAACCATAAGATGGTTGTCGAAAATTCCGGACTTCTGACAGTTGCAGCGCTGAAACAGATGAACTTAAAAGGTAAGAAAGCAGTTGCAATCTTAAGCGGTGGTAATATGGACGTTATTACGATGTCATCTATCGTACAGCATGGTCTGATCCAGAGAGACCGTATCTTCTCTGTATCTGTACTCCTTCCGGATAAAGCCGGTGAGCTAGTGCGTGTTGCGAAGACGATTGCGGATGCCAAAGGTAACGTTATCAAACTGGAACACAACCAGTTTGTAAGCACGAACCGTAATGCGGCTGTGGAGCTTCGTATCACAATGGAAGCATTTGGAACAGAGCATAAGAATGAGATTCTCCAGGCACTGGAAGATGAAGGACTTCGCCCGAGAGAGATCAGTGCAAAACTGTACTAATGAAAAGAAATGCTGAAAGTATGATATAGAAAAACATGACTTTCTGCCAGGTCATCTGGTGGAAGTAATAATTGAATACAGAGATGCTACAGACATAAAAGCAGTATGGGTATAATAGGAGAAAACCTAAGATATTCATATTGCTTTTCTATTTTCCTCATAAAAATTATAATTTCTTCTTGACATACAATGTATGATTGTATACAATCATACATGAAGATTGAAAAAGAATCGTATTTGTTACGGAAAGAGAGATGACAGCAATGGAAGATAGAAAAGTATACCTTGATAAACACAGCAATCTGTTGCAGCTGGAAGAGCATATGTATCCGCTCGTAGATGTCGATAAACCGAATGTGTTCCGGAATCTGTTCCACTATGATGAGATCCCGAAGATTGCATTCAATGACCGTATTGTACCGCACAGTATGCCGGATGAAATCTGGATCACAGATACAACCTTCCGCGATGGACAGCAGTCCAGAACTCCGTACACGACAGATCAGATCGTAACGCTTTATGATTATTTTCACAGATTGGGCGGACCGAATGGAAAGATCAGACAGTGTGAATTTTTCCTCTACAGTAAAAAAGACAGAGATGCCGTTTATAAATGTATGGAGCGAGGATATAAGTTTCCGGAGATCACAAGTTGGATCCGTGCAAGCAAGAAAGACTTTGAACTTGTGAAAGAGATCGGTATGAAAGAGACCGGTATTCTTGTAAGCTGTTCTGATTATCATATTTTTTATAAACTGAAAATGACAAGAAGAGAGGCAATGAACCATTATCTTTCTGTTGTTCGTGAATGTCTGGAGACAGGAATTTCACCTAGATGTCATCTGGAAGATATTACACGATCTGATATTTACGGATTCGTGATTCCGTTCTGTCTGGAACTTATGCATCTGATGGAAGAATATAAGATTCCGGTGAAGATCCGAGTCTGTGATACGATGGGATATGGTATCAACTATCCGGGTGCCGTGATCCCAAGATCCATTCCGGGTATTATCTATGGCCTTCGTGTACATGCCGGAGTTCCGAGCGAACTGATCGAGTTCCATGGACATAACGATTTCTACAAAGCAGTCAGCAATTCTACAACCGCATGGCTGTACGGTGCAAGCAGTGTAAACTGTTCGCTGTTTGGAATCGGTGAACGTACCGGTAATACACCGTTGGAAGCTATGGTATTTGAATATGCACAGCTTCGCGGAACACTGGATGGCATGGACACAAGAGTGATCACAGAGATTGCAGAGTATTACGAGAAAGAGATCGGCTACAGAGTCCCGTCGAGGACACCGTTTGTCGGAAAGAATTTCAATGTTACCCGTGCAGGAATCCATGCGGATGGTCTGCTGAAAAATGAAGAGATTTATAATATTTTCGATACAGATAAATTCCTGAACCGCCCGCCACTTGTTGCAATTTCAAATACATCCGGTCTTGCGGGAATCGCACACTGGATCAATACTTACTTCGGACTGAAAGAAGAGAAGCAGGTTGACAAGAACAGCAAGCTTGTTGACAAAGTAAAAGAGTGGGTAGATAAGGAATATGAAAGCGGTCGTGTCACCGTCCTGACAGATGAAGAACTGTTAGGTGTTATTGATGAGGCGTGCAAAGAGCTTGGCATCCGTCTCAGATAACAACGAACAAATAGAGAGAGGTATAAAAATGATGGAATATCAGGATCAGTCTCTGAGAGGAAGAGTTTTTCAGAGACTGCGTGAAGATATATTAAATGGTAAATACAAAGAAAATGATGAGCTTAGGGAGATTTCCATCGGGGATGAACTGGGAGTCAGCCGTACACCGGTAAGGGAAGCTCTCCGTCAGCTTGAACTGGAAGGACTGGTACGGATCGTACCGAATAAAGGCGCTTATGTGACCGGAATTACAAGAAAAGATGTAGCAGACATCTTTAAGATCCGTTCGATGTTAGAAGGTCTGTGCGCCAGATGGGCAACTGATCATATTACGGATGAACAGATTGAAGAATTGGAAGAGATGCTTCTTCTGTCAGAATTTCGTCTGAAAAAGGAGCAGAGTTCTGTCGCAGAACAAGTATCCGAACTTGACGGAAGATTTCACAGAGTTCTTTACGAAGCATCGGACAGCCGTATATTAGAGCATGTCCTGACAGATTTTCATAAGTATGTGAAGCTGGCAAGAAAGACTTCTGTTGGCGAAGAACACCGGGCCGAAAAATCCATTCAGGAACACCGGGCAATTCTGGAAGCAATCAAACAGAAAGACGCAGACAAGGCAGAAGAACTTGCGAATCAGCATATCAAAAATGTAATGCAGAACCTGCATCTGGAAGAATAATAATCAGATAGAATATAGAAAATAACGTAGAAAGGGAGAAGAATATGGCTAAGATTAAAATGACAGTACCAATTGTGGAAATGGACGGAGACGAGATGACAAGAATCCTTTGGAAGATGATTAAGGAAAATCTTCTGGAACCTTTCATAGAGTTAAATACCGAATATTATGATCTCGGACTGGAACACAGAAACGAGACAGATGATCAGGTGACGATCGATTCGGCAAATGCGACGAAAAAATACAAAGTCGCTGTAAAATGTGCAACAATCACACCGAATGCCGCCCGCGTAAAAGAATATAACTTAAAAGAAATGTGGAAGAGCCCGAATGGAACGATCCGTGCTATCTTAGATGGAACGGTATTCCGTGCACCGATCGTTGTAAAGGGCATTGAACCTTGTGTAAAAAACTGGAAGAAACCGATTACCATCGCAAGACATGCATATGGAGATGTGTATAAAGGTTCTGAGATGAAGATTCCGGGAGCAGGAAAGGTAGAGCTTGTTTATACTGCAGAAGATGGCAGTGAGACAAGAGAACTCGTACATAATTTTGACAGTGCCGGAGTTGTACAGGGAATGCATAATATCAATCATTCGATTGAGAGCTTTGCAAGAAGTTGTTTCAATTATGCACTGGATACAAAACAGGATCTCTGGTTTGCTACGAAAGATACAATTTCCAAAAAATATGACCATACATTCAAAGATATTTTCCAGGATATCTACGATGCAGATTATAAAGACAAATTTGAAGAAGCAGGAATTACTTATTTCTACACACTGATCGACGATGCGGTTGCCCGTGTTATGAAATCCGAGGGTGGTTATATCTGGGCATGCAAGAATTATGACGGAGATGTTATGAGTGACATGGTATCATCTGCATTTGGTTCACTTGCAATGATGACATCTGTGCTTGTGTCTCCGGAAGGATATTATGAGTACGAGGCAGCACACGGAACCGTACAGCGCCACTATTACAAACATCTGAAAGGTGAAGAGACATCCACAAACTCTGTGGCAACAATTTTTGCATGGACAGGAGCACTACGTAAACGTGGTGAGATGGATGGAAACAAAGAGCTGATGGCATTTGCAGACAAGCTGGAAAAAGCAACGATTGATACAATTGAAAGCGGCAAAATGACAAAAGACCTGGCACTTATTACAACACTTGAGAATCCGACTGTGCTGAACAGCGAAGACTTTATTAAAGCAATTGCAGAAAAATTAAAAGAGGACTAAACTTTACATAGATTTTACGGAAAACAGATATACTTCAAACAGAACTATGGTATTTTTGTAAAAGGCAAAAAAGTAAAAGGCTTTAACTTCTCGCAGTCAAAGCCTTTTTGTATTATTTATCTTATGCAATAAGAACAGTAGTTTTGACTAAGATAATTTAGTCTTCAGCAAGAATTTCCCAGTTTTTATAAAGAGTTTCCAACTCTTCCGCAATCTGTACTTTCTCTTTGGCGAGTTCCTGGCATTTGACAGAGTTTGTGAAAATCTCTTCTTGTACCATAAGTTCATCAATTTCCCGGTCGCGGTCTTCGAGTACGCTGATGCGTTCTTCCGTCTTTTTTAATTCATTCTGGCGTTTGCGTTCCTTAGCCTGCAGTTCTTTTTGTTCCTGCCAGCTTAATTTGGAAGCGGAGACTTCACCGGAATCGGTGGAAGAATCAGAAGTCATATCGATATTTTCTGTATATGCAGCTGTGAGTTCTTCCTTTTTCTCCAAGTAATAATCGTAATTTCCAATGTAATTGACAAACGTATGATGCGTAAGATCCAGGATTCTTGTGGCTGTCTGATTGATGAAATAACGGTCATGCGAAACATAGAGCAGTGTTCCGGTATAATTATTCAGCGCTTTTTCCAGAATTTCTTTTGAGGTAATGTCTAAATGGTTGGTCGGCTCATCGAGGATCAGGAAGTTTGCTTCAGAGAGCATAAGCTTTGCAAGAGAAACACGTCCTCTTTCACCACCGCTTAAATCGGAAATCCGTTTAAAGACATCGTCTCCGGTAAATAAGAATGCTGCAAGCATGTTCCGGATCTGCGTATTTGTAAGAGTCGGGTAATCATCCGAAATCTCTTCAAAGATTGTCTTTTCCATATGGAGCACATGGTGTTCCTGATCGTAGTAGCCAATCTGGACATTCGTACCAAGGGTGAAAGTTCCGTTGTCTGCAGGGAGAACCTGATTTAAAATCTTAAGCAGAGTCGTCTTGCCGGTTCCATTATCGCCGATGATCGCAACGTGTTCGCCACGCTTGATCTCAAAACTGATATCTGAAAATAACGTCTGTGGTGGAAAGGCTTTACTTAAATGTTCTACCGTCAGTACATCATTACCGCTGATGGTTGCAGGTTCCAGCTTTAACTGAAAGTCTTTGTTTGTTTCTATCGGTTTTTCTACCGGTTTGATCTTCTCAAGCATTTTCTCACGGCTTTCCGCCCGTTTGATTGATTTCTCGCGGTTGAAAGAGCGGAGCTTTTCAATAACAGCTTCCTGATGCTTGATCTCTTGCTGTTGGTTGAGATATTCTTTGATACGCGCTTCGCGGATCTGCTGTTTTTTCTGAGAGTAATCAGTATAATTACCAGAATAAGTCATCAGTTTACCGTTTTCTATTTCGATGACTTTCGTTACAATCCGGTTCAGAAAATAACGGTCGTGTGAGACGATCAGTACTGCACCCGGATAATTTAATATGTAAGTTTCCAGCCACGTGATTGAATTCAAATCCAGGTGGTTGGTCGGCTCGTCCAGAAGCAGAATATCCGGTTTAGTAAGCAGAAGTTTGCCGAGAGAAACACGGGTTTTCTGTCCTCCGGAGAGCGTATTCACCGGTTTGGTAAATTCTTCTTCCTGAAAACCTAGTCCCTTTAAGACGCCAGTCAGTTCGCTTTCGTAAGCATATCCATTTTCGCGTTCAAATGCTGCGGTCAGCCGGTTGTAGGAGTCCATGTGGTCTTCCAGAGAGTCTCCACTTAAGTCCTTCATCTCCAGTTCCAGCTGACGGATTTTCTGTTCCATGGCAATGATATCTGCTTTTGCCGTGCGCACTTCTTCGTAGATCGAACGATCTGTATTCATGTCCTGATGCTGGGCGAGATATCCCATAGTCTTTCCTTTGGTCAGGATGACGGAACCACCATCTGACGGCAGTTCTCCGGCAATTATCTTGAAAATAGTAGATTTGCCGGCTCCGTTCGGGCCTACAAGGGCAGCTTTCTCATGATCTTCTATATGAAAAGAACCATCTTTCACAATGATTTCTTCACCAAATGTTTTGTTAATTCCATGACAGGCAAGTATCATAAAAAATTCCTCCTTATCTGTTCACATACGTTCTTATTATAGCGAAAACGTAATAAAAAAACTACTAAAAAATTGACTTTATTCATACAATTTTATATAATAACAGTTAGAATATATATGGGAAGGTGAAAAAATTGGATAATCGAGGAATATCACAGGCAGTCATCCGACGTTTGCCGCGATATTATAGATATTTAGGAGAACTCCTTGAAAATGGGGTAGAACGTATTTCTTCTAACGATCTGAGCAAAAGGATGAAGGTTACTGCGTCTCAGATTCGTCAGGATCTTAACAATTTCGGAGGATTCGGACAGCAGGGATACGGCTATAATGTCAAATATCTATATACAGAGATCGGCAAAATCCTGGGACTGGAAGAAGATCATAAGATCATAATCATTGGTGCAGGTAATTTGGGACAGGCACTTGCAAATTATGCAGCGTTTGAAAAACGTGGATTTATCCTGACCGGAATTTTTGATGTAAATCCGCGTCTGGAGGGAGTTGCGATTCGTGGAGTGCCGATCCGCATGATGGACGAGTTGAAGTCCTTTGTCCAGAAGAATGATGTAGAGATTGCTGTACTTACAATTCCAAAAGAGAAGGCAATCGAAGTTGCGAATATGCTTGTGGAGAACGGCGTGCGCGCGATTTGGAACTTTGCACATACGGACCTCAATATGCCGGATAACATCATTGTTGAGAATGTGCATTTGTCAGAGAGTCTGATGCAGTTATCTTATAACATCAGTCGTTATAATGAAGACCAGCGCAAAAAAGGAAAGAACTAGTAAAAGCAGACGTATAGAAACAGGCATGTGTATACAGGCTTGTTTTTATACGTCCTTTTTATATGATACCAGAGCAGAAAAGCCTGCATTCATGTGAGCTTGTCAGTAAGCGGATGTAAGATTTTGTGACTCCGCAGGTGTCATAAGTACGATTATATTAGGGAGATGAGCATATGAGGTTTTTACCGGATGGAGACAGTATGAAGGCGGCAGATAAGGATACGATAGAGAATCTCGGTATCCCATCACTGGAACTGATGGAACGTGCGGCGAGGAGTTGTATTGATTCCATGAAAAAGGAAAAGCTGGATTTTACAGATGTTCTGATTGTCTGTGGATCGGGAAATAATGGCGGAGATGGTTTTGCTATTGCGAGACTTTTAAAAGAAGAAGGATGTGCGGTTACTGTTTTTATGGCGGGGAATCCGGCACATTTAAGTGCGGAATGCCGGTATCAGTGGAAGCTTTTTGAAAGCATTGGAGGATCGATCCGCGACCACTACCCGGATGGCACATACAGCCTGATCATTGATGCTATATTCGGTGTTGGTCTGAGTCGGGAAGTAACCGGGCATTACCGGGAAGTTATCGAGTGGATGAATGAAGCGTCCGGAACAAAAGTTGCAGTGGATATTCCATCGGGAATCAATGCCGGAAATGGTTGTGTGCTTGGTATTGCATTCCGCGCAGATTATACAGTGACGTTTCAGGTTGAGAAGATCGGACTTATCTTTTATCCTGGAAAAGAATATGCAGGTAAAGTCACAGTGACAGATATCGGAATATCACTCCGAACGATGGAGAAGAACAAGAACATTGCATATCTGCCGGACAGAGAGGAATATATCAGAATGCTGCCGGACAGACCGGAAGATTCCAATAAGGGTACTTATGGAAGGCTGCTTGTGATCGCCGGAAGTAAAGGGATGAGCGGAGCTGCATTTCTTAATGCAATGGCAGCTTATCGGATGGGAGCCGGACTGGTGCAGATTTATACGGAGGAATCGAACCGGGTTATTTTACAGGCACTCCTGCCGGAAGCAATCATCACAACCTATACAGAATTTGACAAGGAAGAAGTGAAACGGCTTTTAAGCCACGCAGATGCGGTATGCATTGGTTCCGGACTTAGCAGATCCAAGACTGCAAAGAAGATTTTAAAAACCGTATTGTCCAATGTGGAAGTAGCATGTGTGATCGATGCAGATGGACTGAATCTGCTTGCGGAGCATTTGAAATATACAGAATATCTTACAGAAGGAAGTTTTATCCTGACTCCGCATATGAAAGAGATGTCCAGACTGACCGGACTTTCTGTTCCTGAAATCAGAGCTAACAGACAGCAGGTGCTGGAATCTCTGACGGAAGAATGGAACGTTACCTGTGTCCTGAAAGATTCAAGAACGTTGATCGGAGAGGCCGGGAAACGGACCTGTGTCAATACAAGTGGCTGTCAGGCGCTGGCAAAAGGCGGTTCCGGAGATGTGCTTTGCGGTGTGATCGCCGGACTTCTGGCACAGGGAATCAGTACATTCGAGGCGGCAACTCTCGGAACTTATATACATGGATTAAGTGGTGAAACAGCTGCGAGAGAGAAGAACCGTTACAGTATTCTGGCAAGGGATCTGCTTGAGAGCCTTGCAACAACGGACATTACAAATAGTAATTTATAAGGAGGAAGAACAATGAAAAATTATACAAGAGTGTGTGCAAGAATCAATCTGGATGCAATTGAATCAAACGTAGAGAATATGAAGAATAATTTACAGGAAAATGTTCCGATGATCGTTGTTATTAAGACAGATGCCTATGGACACGGTGCTGCTCAGGTAGCACATCTTCTGGAGCCAAAATCTTATGTATGGGGATTTGCAGTTGCTACATTAGATGAAGCAGTATTACTTCGTAAAGCAGATGTGACAAAACCGATCTTGATTCTTGGCTGCGTCTTCCAGGATCAGAGAGAAGATCTTATCAATAACGAGATTCGAATGGCAGTATATACAGAAGAAATGGCAAAAGAACTGTCTGATCTTGCCGTGAAACTTGGCAAAAAAGCTTATGTACATATCAAACTGGATACCGGTATGGGAAGAATCGGATTCAAAATCAATGACGAAAGCGCTGATACGATTGAAAGAATCAGTAAACTTCCGGGACTTGTACTGGAAGGAATGTTTACACATTTCTCCAAAGCTGATGAGACAGATAAGACATATACAAACAGTCAGTTTGAGAAATATATGCGGATGAAACATGCACTGGATGAAAAGAAAGTATATTTTACTTATTATCACTGCTGCAACAGTGCAGGGATCATTGACTGCAAAGAAGATAATCTGAGCCTTGTTCGTGCAGGTATTTCCACTTATGGTATGTATCCGTCTGAGGAAGTTCATAAGGAAAACGTTGCGTTGATGCCGGCATTGGAACTGATCAGTCACGTTGCATATGTAAAATGGGAAGATCCGGATGAGTTGATAAGTTATGGAGGAACTTATAGGACAACAAAAAGGACAAAGATTGTTACGGTTCCGGTCGGCTACGGAGACGGTTATCCGAGAAGTCTGTCCAACAAAGGTTATGTCCTGATCCACGGAAAGAAAGCACCGATCATCGGACGTGTCTGCATGGATCAGTTTATGGTGGATGCGACAGAGATTGATGACGTGAAATTTGGTGATAAGATCACACTTGTCGGACATGACGGAGACGAATTCCTGCCGGTAGAGACATTAAGTGAGCTGTCAGGAAGATTTAACTATGAATTTGTATGTGACCTCGGAAAGCGGATTCCGAGAGAATATATCCGTGACGGAAAAGTTGTAGAGCAGGCTGATTGTTTCGCATAATATAAAACAAAAGCATACATCCGAAAAATATGGGAATACTGAAAGTATCTTAATTTGAGCGGAGTGTGAAGAAGACGTGCAGGTAAGACGCGGTGATATATATTATGCGGATCTAAGTCCGGTTGTTGGATCAGAACAGGGAGGAATCCGGCCGGTTTTAATTATTCAGAATGACACAGGTAACAGGCACAGTCCGACTGTGATCTGTGCAGCGATCACGTCCAGGATGAATAAGGCAAAACTTCCTACGCATGTGGAGATTGATGCAAGGCAGTACCAGCTAGTGAAAAATTCAGTAATCCTTCTGGAACAGATTCGCACGATCGATAAGCAGCGGTTAAAAGATCTGGTATGCCACTTGGATAAAAATATTATGACAAAAGTTGATGAAGCACTGAAAATCAGTCTCAGTCTTCATACATAGAAAAGGAGTACAAGATAATTTACTATGGAAAAGAAAAGTTTATTTCAACGGATCAGGCAGAGTCTCAAACTCGATGACGAGATGGACGAAGCACAGATACGAAAGGCGGCAGGTCTGATCCGTAATATCTTCCGTTATATGGACAAAGATGCAAAGGATATTATGACACACCGGAAAAATATCGTTGCGATTGATGCGACAGAAACACTGGAAAATGCATTTCAGTTCATGCTGGGAGAGAGCTATTCCCGCTTCCCGATTTACGAGGAGGATATAGACCAGATCATCGGTTTTATCCATCTGCGGGAGGCGGCGACCTGTTATCTGGATGAATCGCTCAGAAAACGTCCGGTAAAAGAATTGGATACATATATAAGGTCGGTTTCCTTCATACCAGAGACGAAAAGTATTGATAAATTATTTAAAGAAATGCAGACAAAGAAAAATCACATTGTTATCGTTCTGGATGAATATGGACAGACTTCCGGTCTTGTTGCGATGGAAGATATTCTGGAAGAGATTGTTGGAAATATTCTGGACGAATACGACGAAGAAGAAGAGATGATCCATGCGCAGTTGGACGGAAGCTACCTTGTGGATGGGCTGACGGAACTGGAAGATCTGGAAGATATTCTGCAGATTTCTTTTGAGGAAGAGGAATGTGACACGTTAAATGGATTCCTGATCCGGCAACTTGAACGTATTCCCGGAGAGGATGAAAACTGCTCAGTTCTCTACAATTCCTACCGATTTACAATCTTATCCGTAGATAATAATACAATACAGAGAGTTAAGATTGAAAAAGTACTTGAATAGTGCTAGAATAAAACGATGTGAAATAATTAAGAATAGATACAAGGAGAGATAAGATTTATGTCTGGACATTCAAAATTTGCCAATATCAAACATAAGAAAGAGAAAAATGATGCAGCAAAGGGAAAGATTTTTACAAAAATCGGTAAAGAGCTTGCCGTTGCAGTAAAAGAAGGAGGAAGTTCAGATCCTGCTAACAACAGCAGACTTCGTGATGTTATTGCTAAAGCAAAAGCTAATAATATGCCGAATGATACAATCGACAGAAATATCAAGAAAGCATCCGGAGATGCCAATGCAGCGAATTATGAGCATATTACATATGAAGGATATGGACCAAACGGAACAGCTATTATTGTAGAGACACTGACAGATAACAGAAACCGTACAGCTACGAATGTTAAGAATGCATTTACTAAAGGAAACGGTAATGTCGGGACTCCTGGATGTGTATCCTTCATGTTTGACCGCAAAGGTCAGATTATCATTGATAAAGAGGAATACGAAGGGGATGCAGATGAGCTGATGATGCAGGCGCTGGATGCGGGTGCAGATGATTTTATAGAAGAGGAAGACAGCTATGAAGTTGTTACAGATCCGGATACATTCAGTGAAGTACGTCAGTCTCTTGAAGATGCAGGAATCGCTATGGCTTCCGCAGAAGTAACTATGATCCCGCAGACATATGTAGAACTGACAGATGCAAAAGATATTGCAAGCATTCAGAAGACACTGGATATGCTGGATGATGACGATGATGTACAGGATGTATATCACAACTGGGATGAATAGGATATCTGGAAACTTCGGAGGAGAAGCATGGACAATATAGAAAAGACACTGCAAGAGCTGTTTGACGAGATGTTGACACATGTCAAAGGCTTTCGCAGAAAAACATACAACGGAGTTTTTGAAAAAGGATATTTGAAATACCGCCCTGTACTTGTAAGTCTTGAGCAGCTTTTAGCTGAGACAGAAGATGAGGAGAAAGATGCGCTAATAGAAAAACTTTCGCAGGTGATTCCAGCTTATGCGTATGATAAGATGCAGAAAGAAGCGAAAAAAAACAGAGAGCGTCTGGGTGTAGATTATAATATGAATATGGCAGTATATGTTATTCCGTTTCTGAATTACTCCAGAAATGAAGACTGCGAGAAATTGTCCCGTCGCATTGTAGAAGTATGGAATGAGAAGAAGGTTACATCCTTAACACTTTCTCATTCTTCTTATGATGATATTGCGGAAGGATTTCGCAGCAAACTATGTTATATCACTACAGCAGTGTGTGAACATATGCAGAAAGAAGACGACTGCTATGAAATGCAAGTGATGCGCAGATTCCGAGATGAATATCTGATGCAGACGGATGAAGGACGTAGTATTATAAAGGACTACTATGAGGTCGCGCCGGGAATTGTGATGATTTTAAATATGCAGAAAGATGCAGCTGCCATCTATAAGCAACTGTATTGTAAATATTTGCTACCATGCGTGCAACTGATCGAGCAAGGGAAGAAAGCACAGTGCCAGGCATTATATATGCAGATGGTACAGAATCTTAAAATGCAGTATATCTAAATATCAGAATATTATAAGGTATAGTCAGGAGGAAAAGGAAATGAGTGATTACAAACTGGAAACCAAATGTATTCAGTCCGGTTATGAACCGGGAAATGGGGAACCGAGAGTGCTTCCGATTTATCAGAGCACAACATTTAAGTATAACAGCAGTGAGCAGATGGGCAGACTGTTTGATCTGGAGGAATCCGGATATTTTTATACACGTCTGCAGAATCCGACAAATGATGCTGTAGCAGCAAAGATCTGTGATCTGGAAGGCGGTGTTGCCGCAATGCTGACTTCATCCGGACAGGCTGCAAACTTTTACGCAATTATGAATATTGTAGAAGCAGGAGACCATATCGTATGCGCATCTGCGCTTTATGGAGGCACCTATAACCTGTATGCCCATACGATTAAGAAAATGGGTGTGGATGCAACATTTGTTGATCCGGAATGTTCTGAAGAAGAGTTAAATGCAGCATTCCAGGAGAATACAAAAGTTGTATTCGGTGAGACGATCGCCAATCCGGCGCTTGTTGTACTTGATCTGGAGAAATTTGCCAAAGCTGCACATTCACATGGAGTTCCATTTATCGTGGATAATACATTTGCAACTCCAGTCAACTGCCGCCCGTTTGAGTGGGGAGCAGATATCGTTACACATTCTACAACAAAGTACATGGATGGACATGCATCCTGCGTCGGTGGGGCAATCGTAGACAGTGGTAATTTTGACTGGGAAGCGCACAAAGACAAATTCCCGGGACTGACTGCACCGGATGAGACGTATCATGGAATTGTCTATACAGAGAGATTTGGAAAAGGCGCCTATATTACAAAAGCAACGTCTCAGTTAATGCGTGACCTTGGTTCAATCCAGGCACCGCAGAATGCATTTCTTCTGAACATCGGACTGGAGACTTTACATCTGCGTGTACCGAGACATTGTGAGAATGCTTTAAAAGCAGCTGAATATCTGAAAAACCACGAAAAGGTTGCATGGGTTTGCTGCCCGTCCATGCCAGGTGACAAATACTACGATCTGGCATCCAAGTATATGCCGAACGGAACCTGTGGTGTAATCACATTCGGCTTAAAAGGCGGAAGAGATGCTGCTGTACGCATGATGGACAGCCTGAAGATGATTGCGATCGTGACACATGTAGCGGATGCGAGAAGTTGTGTACTGCATCCGGCAAGCCACACACATAGACAGATGAATGATGAGGAACTGAAAGAAGCTGGCGTACAGCCGGATCTGATCCGTTTCAGCGTCGGAATCGAGAATGCAGAAGATATTATTGCGGATCTTGCACAGGCTCTTGAGCAGGCTTAATTTTCTGATTTACGAATAAAAATAACAGGACACCTTCATACTAACAATAAAGAAGTATGGAGGTGTTTTTTATGGATCAGAAGCAGTCAGAAGAGAGAGAACAGATCAAAGAAATGGGGAGTCTTGATCTGAGAACAAATAAACAGAAAGACAGGATTAAATTACTGACGATTATTGGCGAGATCGAAGGTCATGAGGCAGTATCAGGCAATACAAAGGCAACGAAATATGAGCATCTTCTCCCGGTGCTTGCGGAAATAGAAGACAGCGAAGAGATTGATGGACTGCTTGTGCTTCTGCACACACTGGGCGGTGACGTGGAAGCGGGGCTTTCTATTGCAGAGATGATCGCATCGCTCAGCAAGCCTACCGTATCGCTTGTTCTTGGAGGCAGCCATTCTATCGGCGGACCGCTTGCAGTATCAGCCAGATATTCTTTTATTGTTCCAAGCGGCACGATGGTTGTTCATCCGGTGCGTACGAACGGCATGTTTATCGGCGTGGAACAGAGCCTTCGCAATATGCTGAAAACACAGGATCGGATCACCCGGTTTCTTTCAGATCATTCGAAAATGAGTCAGGAGAGAATTGAAAAATTAATGCTCAATCCTACAGAACTTGTAAAAGATGTCGGTACTTTGCTGGAAGGTGAAGATGCTGTGAGGGAAGGTCTGATCGATGCGGTTGGGGGGCTTAAGGATGCACTTGGCAAACTGCATGAAATGATCGCGCAGGAGAAGCAAAAAAGAGCAAAATAACGTAATGACATCCCTTCTTAATAATGCTATACTAATAATAGTATTGCCAAGAATAAGGGGGAATATAAATGGCTGCAAAGTCAAGAAAAAAGAGGAGTACAAGGCAGACCAAAAAGAAAAAACAGGAACAGAGTTTCCTGCGGGATGAAGTGACAATTTGGCTGACACTGGCAGTCAGCATTTTGATCATGCTCAGTAATTTCGGCCTGGGCGGCTCGGCGGGAGCAAAGGCTTCCCACGGATTATATTATGCATTTGGAGCAGTTGCCTATGTAGTTCCGTTTCTATTATTTGGAATTGTTGCATTTCTTATCTCAAACAAAGGGAATGTAAATGCATATTTAAAGACAGCGGCAGGACTTATATTTGTTGTCCTGACCTGCGCACTTCTGGAACTGGTGGACAAGATCGGAGGTATCATCGGCGAAAAGATTACGAATGTACTGGCACCGGTTATCGGAGTCGCAGGTACATATGTTGTTGTTCTTATTTTCATGATCATTTGTTTTGTCATTATGACTGGAAAGTCTTTGCTTAAGGGAGTAAAAGAAAGTGGAGACCGAGCATACGGCAAAGCAAAAGAAGATTCTGCCAGAAGAAGGAAAATTGCAAAAGAGCGCCGGGAAGAACGCAGTAAAGAGCGGGAGCGACTGCGTGAACAGAAAGCAAAAGAAGTGCTGGAACAGAAGAAATTCCAGGCAGAGAAACCACCAAAGAGTGTCGGAAAAAGTAAGCGCAGTGAGAAGCATGTGGAAGGTGTTTCGTTTGATACAACACTTGGCGGCGGACAAACACCGGCACACGAAGATATGCATGAAGTTTCAGCAGAACCACAGTTCGTGATCCACCGCGGGGATGATGCGTCTATGCCGGCTGATAAAAACGAGATGCCGTCAGTGGCAGACGCAGATGTTCAGGAAGAGAAACCGCGCAGACGCAAAACACGTGAAGCGGCTGCAGAACTGGCGAAGGAGACTGCACAGGTTGCGGCTACGGTTGCTTCAGGAGAGAGAAAATCAAAGAAAGCATATCAGTTCCCACCAATCTCACTTTTGAAACGAGGAAAGAATAAAGGTGGAGAATCTGATGCAAGCCTTAGAGAGACCGCAATGAAGTTACAGCAGACACTGCAGAATTTCGGAGTCCAGGTTACAGTGACGAATGTAAGCTGCGGCCCTGCGGTAACACGGTACGAGTTACAGCCGGAGATGGGGGTCAAAGTTAGCAAGATTGTTGGTCTTGCCGATGATATCAAACTGAATCTTGCAGCGGCAGACATTCGTATCGAGGCGCCGATTCCCGGAAAAGCGGCAGTCGGAATTGAAGTTCCGAATAAGGAAAATTCCGCAGTTATGCTCCGTGATTTGCTGGAGACAGGAGAGTTCCAGAACAGTCCGTCAAATATTTCATTTGCAGCTGGAAAAGATATCGGTGGCAAAGTTGTTGTGACGGATATTGCGAAGATGCCACATCTTCTGATCGCAGGTGCAACCGGTTCCGGTAAATCTGTCTGCATCAACACAATCATTATGAGTATTTTATATAAAGCAAGACCAGATGAAGTGAAGCTTATCATGATTGATCCGAAAGTTGTAGAGTTAAGTGTATATAACGGGATTCCGCACCTGATGATTCCGGTTGTGACCGATCCGAAGAAAGCAGCAGGTGCTCTTAACTGGGCGGTTGCAGAGATGACGCGAAGATATCAGGCATTCGCAGAATACAATGTACGTGATATGAAAGGCTACAATGCGAAAGTAGAAGCAATGCCGGAACCAGCTGAGGGTGAACCGGCAAAACCGGTTCTGATGCCACAGATTGTCATTATCGTAGATGAGCTTGCAGATCTGATGATGGTAGCGCCGGGAGATGTAGAAGAAGCAATCTGCCGTCTGGCGCAGCTTGCCCGTGCAGCCGGAATCCATCTGGTTGTTGCAACACAGCGTCCATCCGTAAATGTTATTACCGGACTGATCAAGGCAAATATGCCATCAAGAATTGCATTTTCCGTATCATCCGGTGTTGATTCCAGAACAATCATCGATATGAACGGAGCAGAGAAACTGCTTGGAAAAGGTGATATGCTTTTCTACCCGTCCGGTTATCAGAAACCAGCCAGAGTACAGGGTGCGTTTGTAACGGATAAAGAAGTGCAGGATGTTGTGGAGTATCTGAAATCACATAATGATGATTCCGGATATGATGAAAACGTTGCAAACCATGTGAATACTTCGGAGATCGGAAGTGGAAGCATCGGAAGTGCAGATACCGGGGAGACGGATGTGCATTTTATAGAGGCCGGAAGACTGATCATTGAAAAGGACAAGGCGTCTATTGGTATGTTGCAGCGTACGTTTAAGATTGGATTTAATCGTGCAGCGCGCATTATGGATCAGCTTTGTGAAGCCGGAGTTGTAGGCGGCGAAGAAGGCACGAAACCACGAAAGATTTTGATGTCTGCGGAGGAATTTGAGCAGTATATCACAAAAAAATCATAAGTTTCCAGTTGCAAGCAGAAAAACTTTGAAGTATAATAGTGGAGTTTCGAGAAAATATACAGGGAGGAGGACATGATGAATCATGAAATGTAAATACTGCGGACATGAGATACCGGATGGTGTGTTGTATTGTGATGCATGTGGGAATGAAGTCCGTATTGTTCCTGATTATAATCCTCTTGATGATATGTTAACCGAGCAGGTTCGGTTTTCGATAGATGAACAAAATGAAGGGAAAGAAGATCCGGATTATCTGGCATATGACCGTACCCGGGTGGATGTCCGAAGTAATACGGGTGGACGTACCAGTGGAAGATCTGGCGCAACCGGTAGAATAACAGGAGTATCTGCCCGCACGACAAGACGAACGATGAATACGCGTGTGACGGGCGATACATCTATCCGGGCAACCGGTAAAACTACGGTGCTTCGCCAGACCGGAAGAACAGGAAATACAGGCAGAACCGGACGTACCGGTCAGATCGCAGACCGTACCGGAGGCGGTAAAAGGTCTGTGAGTCGTAAGAAGAAAGAACAGAAGATGGCAAGACTTAGGAGAAAGCGCCGGATTGTCATTCTTGTTCTTATTCTTTGTATTGCTGCGATCGCTGGTATCAGTTATGCACTTTACATCAATTCCTATACGGGAATTGTAAGAAGTGGTAATAATGCACTTAAGAATCAGGAATATTCAAAAGCGGAAAGTTATTTTAAAAGAGCGATCAAAAAGAATAAGCAACGGCCGGAGGCTTATAGCGGTCTTGCAAAGACATATCTCGGTCAGGATGAAGATGACAAGGCAGAGAATGTATTCCTGGACGCGATTGATACGCAGTCAGGAAATGCGGATCTTTATGATGCCTGTTTCCAGTTTTATCTGGATACAGACCAGACACTTAAGATTCCGGAACTTCTCGATGACGCTGATGATTCTGTACAGGAACAGTTGTCAGAATATGATATTGACAGACCAACATACAGTCTGGATGATAAAAAGACATATGATGATGTACAGCAGGTGACACTTACCGCCGGTAAAGGAATGACGATTTATTATACAACCGATGGAACGGATCCGACATTTGACAGCGACAAATACAAAGAACCGATTCAGCTTGAAGAAGGGGAAAATGACGTGCGCGCAATTGCTGTCAATAAAAAAGGAATACCGAGCAGCACTGCACAGAAGGTGTATAAGATTGTGTTCCCGATTGAGGAAGCACCGGCTATTTCACCGTCTACCGGACAGTACGAAAGTAGTCAGACGATTGAAATTAAAGTACCGGATGGATATACGGCATACTATACGATGAATGGAAAGACACCGACAACATCCTCAAAGAAATATACCGGGCCGATTAAGATGCCGGAGGGCGAGACATTGTTTAAGGCGATTCTTGTAAACAGTGACGGACGTTCAAGTGGTGTTACAACACGTAATTACGTGCTGGATCTCAGCAGCTCGAAGGGCAATTCAGATACCTCATCCAATATATCCGGAAGTAACAGCGATTCTTCGGATATATCTACGTCCGACAGTAATACTGACGGATTGGGAACAGATACAACAACCGGAAGCCGTTCCAACCGTGTGATCACCGGAAAGGGAGGAGCTTCTGAGTAGGACTGATGTCAGAATAAAGCAAAAAGATAATATAAGAAATGAGCAGGGACACATGGAAAGTGAAGCTTATCATGTGTCCTTTTTTGTGTAATAGTTTCGTTTCTACTACGTAAAAACTCTCCGGAAGGATGCGCACTCACGTGAAATGGCAGAGTGTAATAAGCAACAGCGCTCAACGCAAGAAAATGCCTTGGCACATTCTATTTTGTTATGACGATATGAAAAAAGATTGCACGAAAATAAGTACAAAAAGTTATAAAAAAACTATTGCGTTATTTTTTTAACAGATATATAATTGCGTTAAAGAATTAACAAAACAATATATCTTAAGAAAAGGAGATGCGAACAATGGCAAGATTTACATTACCAAGAGACGTATATCACGGCAAAGGATGTTTGGAAGAACTTAAGAATTTAAAAGGTAAAAAAGCAATCCTCGTAGTAGGCGGCGGTTCTATGAAGCGACAGGGATTTCTGGACAAGGCTGTCGGTTATTTGAAAGAAGCTGGTATGGAAGTCCAGTTGTTTGAAGGTGTAGAACCTGATCCATCTGTAGAAACTGTAATGAAAGGTGCAAAAGCAATGCAGGAGTTCGAACCGGACTGGATCGTTGCTATGGGTGGAGGATCACCAATCGATGCTGCAAAAGCAATGTGGGCATTTTATGAATATCCGGACATTACATTTGAAGATCTGATCACACCGTTCAGTTTCCCGGAATTAAGACAGAAAGCAAAATTTGCAGCGATTCCGTCTACATCGGGAACGGCAACAGAGGTTACGGCATTCTCCGTTATCACAGATTATGCAAAAGGAATCAAATACCCTCTGGCAGATTTCAATATCACACCAGATGTAGCAATCGTTGATTCAGAACTGGTAGAAGGACTTCCGGCAAAACAGGTTGCATATACAGGAATGGATGCACTGACACATGCGATTGAAGCTTATGTATCTACTCTGAACTGTGTATATACAGATCCACTTGCAATCCAGGCAATTGAAATGGTATTCGATTACCTGCCGGCATCTTACAACGGAAATATGGAAGCAAGAGCACAGATGCATGACGCACAGTGTCTCGCAGGAATGGCATTTTCCAATGCATTACTTGGAATTGTCCACTCTATGGCACATAAGACGGGTGCAGTCTTCTCAACCGGTCATATCACACATGGTCTTGCGAATGCAATGTATCTGCCATATGTAATCAAATACAATGCAAAAGATCCGATCGCAGCAAAACGTTATGCGGAGATCGCACGTAAAGTAGGACTTCCGGGAGCTTCAGAAAAGGCACTGATCAATAGTTTGTGTGAGAAGATCCAGGCATTCAATGTAAAACTTAACATTCCGGCAACATTAAAAGAGTTCGGAATCAAAGAAGATGAATTCAAAGAGAAGATTGCTACAATCGCTGAAAATGCTGTTGGTGATGCCTGTACAGGATCTAACCCAAGAGCCATCGATCCGGCAACAATGGAAAAGTTATTTACATGCATTTATTACGGAACAGAAGTTGACTTTTAATTCGGCATTTTTCCAATTACCATACATAAGGAAGGAAGCGGAACCTGACTCCGCTTCCTTCTTTTATCGCCGTCAGGGCAATATAAAAAATATAACATTTATGTGTCCGTCAGGCTGCATTTGATGAATGTTAAATGTTTATCTATAAGTATATAATTATAATAAATAGTCAAAAGAAGAGAATTACTGCAAAACAATTGTACAAAAACAGGATGTATTGCTTGCTATTTTTCTAAAAATATTTTATTATGATAAAAGGATTATATTCGAGGAGGAAGAAAGATGTACAAGATATTGAAAGCTGAGAAATTGGCTGCGAACATTTATCTTATGGATGTCGAAGCTCCACGTGTTGCACGTCACTGTGAACCGGGACAGTTCGTTATCGTTAAGATGGATGAAAAAGGGGAACGTATTCCACTTACAATTTGTGATTATGACAGAGAAGCCGGAACGATTACAATTGTATTCCAGCCGGTAGGAGCATCTACAACAAAGATGACAGAGATGAAAGCCGGAGATTATTTCCGCGATTTCACAGGACCGCTTGGATGTCCATCTGAATTTATTCATGAAGATCTGGAAGAACTGAAAAAGAAGAAAATCTTATTTGTCGGTGGTGGTGTCGGAGCCGCACCGGTATACCCACAGGTAAAATGGATGAAAGAGCATGGAATCGATGTGGATGTTATCATCGGCTCCAAGACAAAAGACCTCTTAATTCTGGAAGACCAGATGGAGGCAGCTGCAGGAAATTATTATCCATGTACAGATGATGGATCTTATGGTCATGCAGGTATGGTTACAACAAAGATCGAACAGCTTGTAGAAGAAGGCAACAAATACGATGTCTGTATCGCAATCGGACCAATGATCATGATGAAATTCGTATGCCTGCTTACAAAGAAACTGGAGATCCCGACAGTTGTAAGTATGAATCCGATCATGGTAGACGGAACCGGTATGTGTGGAGCCTGTCGTCTGATTGTAGGCGGAGAAGTAAAATTCGCATGCGTAGACGGACCGGAATTTGACGGACATCTCGTTGATTTTGACAACGCTATGAAGAGACAGCAGATGTATAAGACACAGGAAGGTCGTGCGATGTTAAAATTACAGGAAGGTGACACCCATCACGGTGGATGTGGCCAGTGCGGAGGTGAGAACTAATGGCAGATGTATTAAAAAGAGTGCCTGTCAGAGAACAGGATCCAAAAGTAAGAGCTACGAATTTCGAAGAAGTTTGTTATGGATATAATCAGGAAGAGGCAATGGAAGAAGCTACACGTTGCCTAAACTGTAAGAATGCAAGATGTATCCAGGGATGTCCGGTATCGATCAACATTCCGGGATTTATCTCAAAAGTAAAAGAAGGAGATATCGAAGGCGCATATAAAGTAATCGGTGAGTCTTCTGCACTTCCTGCAATCTGCGGACGTGTATGTCCACAGGAATCACAGTGTGAGTGCAAATGTATTCGTGGAATCAAAGGCGACGCCGTATCTATAGGTAAACTGGAAAGATTCGTTGCAGATTATGCACTGGAACATGATATTAAACCTGAAAAAGCTGAGAAGACCAATGGTCACAAAGTTGCAGTGATCGGTTCCGGTCCGTCCGGACTTACCTGCGCAGGAGATCTTGCCAAATTAGGATATGAAGTAACTGTATTTGAGGCACTTCACGAACTCGGGGGTGTGCTTGTATATGGTATTCCTGAATTCCGTCTTCCAAAGCAGAAAGTTGTTAAGAAAGAGATTGAGAAGGTAAAAGAACTCGGTGTTAAGTTCGAGACAAACGTTGTAATCGGTAAATCTACAACGATTGACCAGTTAATGGAAGAAGAGAACTTCGAAGCAGTATTCATCGGATCAGGAGCCGGACTTCCAATGTTTATGGGTATTCCGGGAGAAACTGCAAATGGCGTATTCTCTGCAAATGAATATCTGACAAGAAGTAACCTGATGAAAGCATTTGATGATTCTTATGATACACCGATCGCAGCAGGCAAGAAAGTTGCAGTTGTCGGTGGTGGTAACGTAGCTATGGATGCTGCGAGAACGGCACTTCGTCTTGGCGCAGAAGTACATGTTGTATATCGTCGAAGCGAAGCAGAGCTTCCGGCAAGAGCAGAAGAAGTTCACCATGCAAAAGAAGAAGGCATCATCTTTGATCTTCTTACCAATCCGAAAGAGATTCTCGTTGATGAGAACGGTTGGGTGAAAGGTATGAAAGTTGTGAAGATGGAACTTGGTGAGCCTGATGCATCCGGAAGAAGACGTCCAGTTGAGATTCCTGGATCTGAGTATGATATTGACCTGGATACAGTGATCATGTCTCTTGGCACTTCTCCGAACCCACTGATTGCTTCTACAACAAAAGGTCTGGAGACAAACAAGAGAAAATGCATCGTTGCCGAAGAAGACAACGGACAGACTTCCAAAGCATTTGTATTTGCCGGCGGAGATGCCGTTACAGGAGCTGCTACAGTTATCCTTGCTATGGGAGCCGGTAAAGCAGGAGCAAAAGGTATCCACGAAGCATTATCCAAGTAGAACATATAAAAATCTTAAAGTTTTATACAGATATTAATCATTAAGATTATGAAGACGAAAAGACAAGGGCAGGTAATTCTGTGCCTTGTCTTTTTTTCTGGGTGTGGTATAATTTTGAAATATGACGTGAAGGAAACAGCAAGCAGAAAGGAGTATTTATGACTGTATTTTTAGGACTTATCATTCCTTTTATCGGAACAACTCTTGGCGCAGTTTGCGTATTTTTTGTGAAAAATGAATTAAAACCGTTGATCCAGAAATCGCTGCTCGGATTCGCAGCGGGAGTAATGGTTGCAGCCTCTGTGTGGTCTCTTCTGATACCTGCAATGGAAATGAGCGGGTCAATGGGCAGGCTTGCATTTCTTCCGGCTGCGGTTGGATTCATTATCGGAATCCTGTTTTTGCTGATTCTGGACCGGGCTATTCCACATCTGCACATCGGATGCGAGGAGGCAGAAGGCCCGGCATGCAGTCTGAAAAAATCAACGATGCTGATTCTTGCTGTAACGATTCATAATATTCCGGAAGGAATATCCAGCGGTGCCATATTTGCCGGCATCGTCAGCGGCAATACCAATATAACTCTGGCGGGAGCATTTGCTCTGTCTATTGGTATTGCAATCCAGAATCTTCCGGAGGGATTTATTGTCTCTCTGCCAATCAGAAGTGAAAATGGACGTGGAAAGGCATTTTTCTATGGTATGCTTTCTGGAATCGTTGAACCGATCGCGGGTGGGATTACTGTATTATTTGCTTCTTTTATTACACCGGGATTGCCGTATCTGCTTGCATTTGCGGCAGGGGCGATGATCTATGTTGTCGTTGAGGAATTGATTCCGGAGGCAGCGGAAGGTGAACACAGTAATATTGGAACCATCGGATTTGCAGCAGGATTCGTATTAATGATGATTCTGGATGTGGCACTGGGATAAAAGTGCTGTATATCAGAAAGTTACAATAAATAAAAGGACACGAACAGCTATGGGACAGAACCTTGAGGATATCCGCTTTGACGGAGAACTTTTTTTAGAAGACGTATTAGAAAAATTACATAAAAAGATGGATGAACTGAAAGAGGATCTGACTGCCGGGGAACAGGAGATCCGCCAGATGCATGACTATTACTGGGAAAATTATACCGAGATGGACCAGTATGGATATGAAGATTATGATAATCAGCAGGCACTTTTGCATCAGGTGAATGCAAATCAGGAAAAACTGCGCATGCAGCAGAGAATTGCAAGGCTCATGGATGCCCCTTTTTTTGGACGAGTGGATTTCATCTATGATGGAGAAGACGAATCGGAGCCATTTTATATTGGAATCGGAAATTTTGCGCCGGAAGCGGGTATGTGTCCGCTGATCTATGACTGGCGTGCGCCGGTCTGTGGACTTTTCTATGATTATGATGCCGGAGAAGCTTCCTATGAGGCGCCATCCGGTACGATCACAGGAAAGATTGCATCCAAGTGGCAGTATAAGATCCGTAAGGGAAAAATGATCTATGCCTTTGAGAGCGATACGAAGATTGATGATGAGATTTTAAAACAGGAGCTTGGAAGCAACAGCGATGTACAGTTAAAGAATATTGTGCGCACGATCCAGAAGGAACAGAACGCAATCATCCGTAACCGCAAAGACCAGATCCTTGTGATCCAGGGTGTGGCAGGAAGTGGCAAGACATCGGTAGCGCTTCATCGTGTGGCATATCTTCTGTATCATGACAGAGAACATCTGAAAGCGTCAAATGTGCTGATCTTATCGCCGAACAGTGTGTTTTCGGATTATATTTCACATATTCTGCCGGAACTTGGAGAAGAAAACATCCGGGAGATGAGCTTTGATCTTTTTGCATACAAAGAACTGCATAGTATTGTAAATGACTGTGAAGACCGCTATGACGAACTGGAACATCAGATGCAGTTCCCGGACGCAGCTGCAAAGAAGCAGTATGAATTGAAACAGTCACCGGAGATCATCGGAATGATGGAGGCATTTCTTGCACTTTTGGAAGAAGAGCTGGTTGATCTGAAAGAGATCTCTTATAAAGGATATACTAAGTCAGAGAGTGAAATTATCTCTCTCTTTTATTTCAAATTCCAGAATACACCGCTGCTCGCAAGAATGGATGCAGTCATGGATTATTTTAAAGATGAATTTGTGACTTTAAGAGGCAGGGAACTCTCCGAGGAAGAAGAGGAATATCTGAAAGAAAAGGCAGGGCAGATGTATATGGAACGTGATATTTATCATATTTATAACCGCTTTCTGGAGTTTGCAGGTTATGAAACATTACCAGATCTGCCATATGAAAAAAGGATCCTTTCTTATGAAGATGTCTATCCGATGTTATATTTAAAATACCGCCTGTGCGGAGCCACACAGCATAAAAATGTCAAACATCTTGTCATCGATGAGATGCAGGATTATTCTTATCTGCAGTACAGTATTCTTGCCATGTTATTCCCGTGCAGAATGACGATCCTCGGCGACCGCATGCAGACAATGGATGAAAAGCAACAGGATGTCACCCGGTTTCTTCCGAAGATTTTTGAACGGAAAGTAAGGAAACTGGAGATGAATAAAAGTTATCGTAATACTGTCGAGATCGCAGAGTATGCAAGAGCACTGAGCGGCGATCAGGAGCTGGAACTTCTGATGCGTCATGGACAGGGTGTTACAGAACAGACATTTGTTTCAAAAGAAGCGTTGCTGGATCAGGTTCTTATAGATGTAAACCTGGAAAAATACGAGACTGCTGCCATTTTAACACTGACAGAAGAAGATGCTTTAACCGTCTGTCAGATTTTGAAGGACAGGGAAGAAAATTATCATTATATTGACCGTAATACATCTGCGTTTGAAAAAGGGCTTACCGTGACAACCTTTTATCTGGCAAAAGGGCTGGAATTTGACCAGGTATTCACTGCATTTTTCCATCGTGACAATCCACTTTACAAGCAGGCGGCTTACATCAGTGCGACAAGGGCGCTGCATGAACTTTTTGTCTATCAGATATAAGGAGAGATAAGAAATCTATGAAAATAACAGTGATAACCGTAGGGAAAATAAAAGAAAAATATCTGAAAGATGCAATTGCAGAATACAGCAAACGGCTCAGCCGTTACTGCAAACTGGAAATTCTGGAAGTTGCTGATGAGAAGACACCGGATGGTGCAAGTGAGATAGTAGAAGAGAATATCCGCGAAAAAGAAGGCGAACGGATTTTAAAGCTGATCAAAGAGGACGCATATGTCATCACGCTGGAAATCAGCGGAAAGATGTTAACTTCCGAGGAACTGGCAGACCGGATCGAGACACTTGGAATCCAGGGGAAAAGCCACCTGGTATTCGTGATCGGCGGATCGATCGGACTTGGAAGAGAAGTGTTAAGGCGTTCCGACTATGCACTCAGTTTTTCCAAAATGACATTTCCGCATCAGCTTATGCGCGTCATTTTGCTGGAGCAGATTTACAGAAGTTATCGCATTATCAATGGAGAGCCGTATCATAAATAAGATGATATCAGATAAGGTGTGGTGAAAGTGCATAGTACGTAATTATCTGCAGACATCACAACATCAACATTATATAGATTATATAGAACAGAAGGTTAGAACATGAACGAAGATAAAGAATTTTTAGGAACAGAACCAATTGGAAAATTATTATTAAGACTGGCGCTTCCAACCCTAGCGGCTCAGATTATCAATATGCTGTACAATATTGTGGACCGTATTTATATCGGGCATATCCCACATGTAGGTGCGGCGGCACTGACAGGAGTCGGTGTCTGCATGCCACTGATTATGATCGTGTCTGCATTTGCGGCACTGGTCGGATATGGAGGTTCGCCGAGAGCATCCATTTATCTCGGAAAGAAAGATGTTGAATCGGCAGAGAAGATTTTAGGAAACTGCTTTACAATGCAGATTCTTGTATCGCTGATACTGACAGCAGTTTTGATTATCTGGAATCGGGATCTTCTGCTTGCATTCGGTGCCAGTGAAAATACAATTCCCTATGCGAACAGCTATATGAATCTTTATGCACTTGGAACGCTGTTTGTAGAACTGACACTTGGTATGAACGCATTTATTACGACACAGGGATTTGCTAAGACTGGAATGTATTCCGTTTTGATTGGTGCAGTTGCCAATATCATCCTGGATCCTGTGTTTATCTTTTTACTGGGTATGGGAGTGAGAGGAGCGGCGCTTGCTACAATACTTTCGCAGGCTCTTTCCTGCATCTGGGTCGTGAGTTTTCTGTGTGGGAAGAAGACATTTATCCGTATCCGGAAAGAGAATCTGAAACTGATACCGAAAGTAATTTTACCGTGTCTTGCACTTGGATCTGCAACATTTATTATGCAGGCAAGTGAGAGCGTTATTTCGGTATGCTTCAATTTTTCGCTTCAGAAATACGGCGGAGATATGGCAGTTGGAGCTATGACAATCCTTACAAGCGTCATGCAGTTTGCAATGCTTCCGCTTCAGGGATTCGGCCAGGGGGCACAGCCAATCATGAGTTACAATTACGGCGCAAAAAATGTAAAGCGTGTAAAAGCCGCCTTTTTATTACTATTAAAGATCAGTATGATCTATGCAGTTATTTTATGGGGCTGCGTCATGTTCTTCCCGCAGATTTTTGCCGGAATCTTCACAACAGATACGGCACTGGTTGCATTTACAGCAAAAGCGCTCCGTGTATATCTTGCAGTGATGTTCCTGTTCGGTATCCAGATTTCCTGCCAGATGGCGTTTAATTCACTTGGAAGAGCTGTGGAATCCATTATCGTTGCAGTTGTACGTAAGTTCGTGCTTCTGATTCCGCTTATCTATATTATTCCGCAGATCTTCCGCGCGGATCAGACAACAGCGGTTTATATGGCAGAGCCGGTCGCAGATTTGATCGCAGTTACATTTACGGCAATTTTATTTTCTGTTCGATTCAAAAAGGCGCTTAGAGCAATCTAGGCGCCTTTTTGAATCGGATGCATAATCTGTCATTAGCAGATTATACGTTGCAGTATATTAAATTTCATTTGGAGAGTGTGCTCGGTTACGTCTGGCTCCGATGATATAGATAAGCGTCATCGGATAATCTAATATCAACCCGAAAAGGAAAATAATACAATCACCCGTTTCAATCGGGCTGTCAATACTCATAATGGCATTATAAATGTCATTTCCGGCTATGAATATGAGGAAAATAAGTCCAAGTGCAAGGATTTTATTTCCCTTTTCTGGTGTATTACAGCCATGTTCGGCATAATATCCCATAAAGAAAGCATAAGCTGCAAATATATTATAATAAATAATTTCCGTCGCAGAAAGACCACCAAATACAGCCACCAGTCCCATTGAGATTGGGAGAAGTCCATAAAGCTGAAAATAGATTCCGCTGATTCGCAATAATTTTCTGCCGCCAAGTGCCTGCATTCCGCCGATGGAATATACAAGATCTTCACAGAATTCCCGAATCGGTTTTCCGATAACCTCCATAAAATCTTCCCCTCGTTCCTGTGATTCTAATGCCATTCCAGTAATGTCCTCTTCAATCTGACGAATCTCTTCAGTAGAAAGAGGGAACGTACGGATATATCGTTTTGCTTTTCTCATAATTTTTTCATTTTCCTTTGTTAGTTTCATAATGATTCCTCCATATTTAAGATTTCATTTACTGATTTCTGCACCTGATTCCAACAGTTTATAAATCCATGCAGATAGGTAAGTCCTTCGTCGGTAATGGAATAGTATTTGCGCCTTGGTCCAAGAGGAGACGGACGCAGAGTTGAACTAATATAATTCTTCTTCTCCAATCTGACGAGAAGTGGATAAATCGTTCCTTCTTTAATATCCTCAAAACCATACTCTGTAAGGCTGGTTACAATCTGGTAGCCGTAAGTGGTTTCCCGATACAGAATCTGTAAAATACAACCTTCCAGTGTCCCGCGCATAAGCTGTGACTTGTCATACATATTGTAATCACCATCCTTTTTTCAAATTCTTTATTTACTACCTTACAATACATAGTAGCTATTGACTATATTGTAACACATAGTAGTGAGATGTCAAGTGAAACATAAAAATGATTTACAGATAAGGAAAGCATATATTGCGTCTGGGAATAGTCCTTGTGAGAAAATGCGATCTGCTGTATGATGTGTATATAATAAAAATTAGAGAGGGCATAATAAAATGGAAATAAACAGGATAACTGAATTAACGGATTTTATAGAGCAGTCACCGACCGCTTTCCATGCGGTACAAAATTTGAAAACCATGCTGGATAAAGATGGATTCCAGGAATTAAAGGAAGCTGAAAAATGGCATCTGGAACCAGACGGAAAATACTATGTCACAAGAAATAATTCCAGCATTATTGCATTGAAAATAGGAAATGCTTTGGATGAATACAGCTTTCATGTGACGGCATCCCACAGCGATTCACCGACATTCAAATTAAAAGAAAATATCGAGATAAATGTCGCTGGAAAGTATACCGTGCTCAACACAGAAGGATACGGCGGTATGATCTGTTCTACATGGTTCGACAGACCGCTTTCGTTGGCAGGCCGTGTTATGGTAAAAGATGGAAACAGTATTGAAACAAAATTAGTGAAAATTAATCGTGATCTGCTTATGATCCCAAGTCTTGCCATTCATATGGACCGCAAAGTAAACGATGGAAAATCCTACAACAAACAGATCGACATGCTTCCGGTTCTGTCCGGCAGTGTAAAAGAATCCGGCGAGATAAAAGCGATCATTGCAAAAGAACTGGATGTAGAAACAGAGGATATTTATGGAATGGATCTTTTCTTATATAACCGTATGAAAGCGGTACGCTGGGGAAGTGAAGAAGAATTTATTGGATGTCCGAGACTGGATGATTTAGAGTGTGCATTTACTTCTGCAAAAGCATTCCTGACAGCCGGTAATCAGAAAAATATCAATGTCTTTGCCTGCTTTGATAATGAAGAAGTCGGTTCCGGAACGAAACAAGGAGCCAAGTCTACCTTCCTTTTTGATGTATTGTGGCGCACAAATCAAGCACTGGGATACAGCGAAGAAGATTTTTACCGTGCACTTGCAGGAAGCTTTCTGTTAAGCTGCGACAATGCACATGCTGTGCATCCGAATTACAGGCAGAAAACAGATACGACGAACTGTACTTATATGAACGAAGGAATTGTTGTGAAATCACATGCCGGTCAGAAATATACAAGTGATGCGGTCAGTATTGCGGTATTTAAGATGATCTGTGAAAAAGCAGGTGTTCCGGTACAGTTTTTCGCAAACCGTTCGGATGAAGCAGGTGGCAGTACGCTTGGTAATCTTGCTATGGCTCAGGTGTCCATGAACACAGTTGATATCGGGCTGCCACAGCTTGGCATGCATTCCGCATATGAGACAGCCGGTGTCAAAGATGTGGATTCTATGATACGTGCCATACAGGAATTTTATCAAACGCACATAAAAGCAAACGCGGATGGAAATTACATTCTCAAAGAATAAAATCAGAAATAAATTTACAAAACATTGTGTGAAAGAGTTCGCTGAACGAAATAATAATAAAAGAAAATCTCTGGGAAAACAGGAGCAGTCACGCTCTTTATTTCCAGAGATTTTTATCTTACATGCTTTCTGTTATCTCTTTATTCATCCCATCCTTCATAAAAACGGATGTTCATGGAAATGTTGCGGACAATATCGCCTTCTTCCAAAGTCAGATCTTCCAGATCACTGACATATGGGATGAGTGGTTCGTCTTCGGATAATTCCAGTGTCAACCAGTCTTTTCCGGCATCGTTGATACTGTCGATGGCGTCATCCAGAGTCTCCCCTTCTCCGTAACAATATTCCAGGTCCGGGAAATAACCTTTGTAGCTGCCTTCTTCAGTCTGACGGAAGATGGCAGGATATATAAATTTCATAAAATAGTTCCTCCTTCATTCGGTAAATGCATATCTTGTACTATTATAGCATCCAGAAATCAGAATGCAAGGTCTAAGAGACTATACAGGCGGAATAAACTCATGTATAATGTTAGATGCCAGGGGCAAAAGCCTAAAACTACGATGTGCTTGCACATGAGTAGTTTTAGGGCTTAATGCCCCGCCCCGATATGAGCATAAAAGTGGAGCGTAAGCTTCACGATATGCGAATATTGGGTAGAATTGTGAGAGTACGAAGTACGAAACAATTCGTATGGAATCTGTATATAACAGATGTGAAATAAGAAAAGTATCGGAGGTTTTTATGTTTACAATCAGAGATGTTAAAGAGACAGACAGAGAAGTCCTTTTTGCGATGGAGAAGGAATTTTATGAAGGACCGGCGTGTGACCACACGGTTCCGGAAGAAAATTTTGAGGCAACACTTAAGGAATGCCTGCGCAGCCGACAGTATGCGAGAATGTTGATGCTGGAAGATGAAACCGGCGTTGTCGGATATTTTAATATGTCTCTTACTTGGAGCAACGAGGCGGGAGGACAGACAGTTCTCTTAGAAGAACTTTTCTTCAAACCGGAAGCGAGAGGCAAAGGTTATGGAACAAAAGTATTTGCATGGGTAGAAGAAGAATACCCGGATGCTAAGAGATACCGCCTGGAGGCAACACCGTGCAATGAAAAAGCAATCGCGTTATACAAAAGGCTTGGATATGAAGAACTTGATTATTATCAAATGATTAAGGAACGTTAAAATACAGCACATGCAAAATTAGCTATTGGCAGTTTTCTTCAGATGCTATGGCGACAAAGAATTGTAGTTAGGTAAAAAAGAAATGGGGAAGTATATGAAAAGACAAAAGAAAAAAAGATTGATACTGCGCATTTTCAGAAATCTGATCTGTATCGGATTGTTTGTTATTCTTGCAGCACTTCTTGGAAATGCATGGGTGATTGGAAGCACGAAAGGTCTGATCAAAAAGGAATCTGAAGTGAAATCTTCAAAAGCAGACTGTATCTTTGTACTTGGAGCAGGCGTACACAAGGACAATTCACCGTCGCTTATGTTACGGGACCGTCTGGAGACGGCATGCAGACTTTATGAAGAAGGAGCAGCATCCAAGATCATTATGAGTGGCGATCATGGCAGAAAAGACTATGATGAAGTACAGGTTATGAAAGATTATGCCATAGATAAAGGGATTCCGTCTTCAGATATTTTTATGGATCATGCCGGATTTTCCACTTATGAGAGTATGTATCGTGCAAAGGCGGTTTTTCAGGTAAAGAATATGATCGTTGTGTCACAGAAATATCATCTGTATCGTGCACTGTACAGTGGCAAGGGGCTTGGAATGAAGGTGACCGGAGTTCCGGCAAAGGAAACGCGCTATGCAGGACAGATGTACCGGGATCTGCGGGAACTTCTGGCAAGAGATAAAGACGTTGTATCGGTATTGCTTAAGACAAAACCGACGTATCTTGGAGAAGCGATCCCGGTGAGCGGAGACGGGGATGCAACCAACGATCAGTAAATTTTTTTGCGTGGATGTGAGCATATTGATATAAAGATCTGCATAGATTACAATAACATCCATAAGAAGGCAGTCGGTGTGTATGGAGTTTGCAGAGATACCGAAAGATGTACTTCCGGGGCTGTCGGTTCTGACAGTAACCGGTAATGTGGAGCTTACGCTGGAGAACTACCGTGGGATTCTGGAATATACAGGCGAACTTGTCCGGGTGCAGGTAAAAGGCGGTCAGTTAAAAGTTACCGGAGAGCATCTGATGATCTCCTATTATACGAATGATGAGATGAAAATGACCGGATGGATCCGGGATATCGAATATCATTGCAGTGAATAAGGAGGTGTCGGAAAAGATGCTGATCCGTTTGTGGAGATATACCCGGGGATATTTAAGAATCCGTATTACAGGCTCCGGAACCGAGCGTTTTATTAATGGCTGTCGTCACAGGAACATCCGTCTCTGGAATCTGCAGGTTGTAAATGGCGCATATGAAGTAAATATGTTCGTATGCGATTTCAAAAAACTGAAAACGATTCTTCGAAAGACCGGTACGAAAGTCACGATCGTGAAGCGTATTGGTCTTCCTTTTTTTCTGCTCCGCTACCGCAGGAGAAAATTATTTTTTGCGGGATGTGTACTGTGTTTTGCATTACTGGTCATGCTGACACGTTTTATCTGGGATATTGATCTGTCGGGAAATCAGATCTATACGAGAGAGCAGATTCTTCATTATCTGGAAAATAATAAGGTACATACCGGAATGGTGAAATCGAAAGTAAACTGCGGCAAGATTGCAGCAGATCTTAGAAGGAATTATAAAAATATCATATGGGTTTCAGCGAGCATTGACGGCAATCGGCTCTGTATCCGTGTCCGGGAAAATATGGATGCATACAGAAGTAAAACAAAGAAACTGACGGAAAATAGAAAAGAGAAAACCGTGTCCCCTTATGATCTTGTCGCAGATACAGATGGTGTGATCACAGAAATTGTTCCAAGGGAAGGTATTCCCAGAATCCGGAAAGGAAAGAAGGTCAGAAAGGGACAGGTGCTTGTGTCCGGTCAGGTTCCGGTAAAGGACGACAGTCAGACAGTGATCGATTACCAGTATCACAGGGCAGATGCGGATATCAAAGCGGAAGTAAAGATTCCATATAAAGAGGTTTTAGCAAACAGTTATGCGAAAAAAGTTTATGGAACAATAAAGAAGAAAGAAGACTATATAAGGATTGCAGACTGGCAGTTTCAGACCGGAGATATTTTCCCCGAAAAACAGACGGAACAAACGAAAAAACAGGAAACTTATATCACAAATCATCCACTCTGCCTTTTTGACCGCATCAAACTGCCGGTTTCTTATGGCACGAAAACAACGGTTTTTTACAGAATAAGTCAGAAAAATCATACAACAAAGGAAAAACAGCAGCTTTTAAGCCATACATTTTCACAATATTGCCGTGATTTGGAGAAAAAAGGGGTAGAAATTCTGGAGAATGATGTTAAAATATACACAGGGTCAGGAAACGCCAGTGCGAGAGGCACGATCACTGCAGTCAGGAGTATCGGTGTTTTGAGACCGTCGAAGATAAAAAAGATTCCGCGAAATTCAAAATCGCAACAAGGAGAGAATATAGATGGGCATGATGGAAACAGTCATTGAGATTCCGACCGAGCATGAGCAGAATGTGTTCGGTCAGTTCGATGTTTATGCGAAAAAAATTGAAAGATCTTTACATGTCACACTTATAGCAAGAGATGAACATGTAAAGATCATGGGTGAAGCTGCCCGCGTTGAGAAAGCGAAAAGCGTACTTGCGAATCTGGTAAAACTGTCCGAACGTGGTGGTGGTATCACAGAACAGCAGGTAGATTATACACTTTCACTTGCAATGGAAGACAGCGAAGACAGTGTATTGGAGATTGATAAAGATATTATCTGTCATACGATCCAGGGTAAGCCGATCAAGCCGAAGACGCTGGGACAGAAAAAATACGTCGATGCGATCCGTAAGCAGATGATTACCTTCGGTCTCGGACCAGCAGGAACGGGAAAGACCTACCTTGCAATGGCGATGGCGATCACGGCATTTAAAAATAATGAAGTAGGACGTATCATTCTTACAAGACCGGCAATTGAAGCAGGAGAAAAACTTGGATTTCTTCCTGGAGATCTGCAGAGCAAGATCGATCCTTATTTAAGGCCACTGTATGATGCACTGTATCAGATCATGGGGGCGGAGAGTTTTCTGAAAAATTCTGAAAAAGGTCTGATCGAGGTGGCACCACTTGCTTACATGCGCGGTCGTACACTGGACAATGCATTTATTATTCTGGATGAAGCGCAGAATACAACTCCGGCACAGATGAAGATGTTCCTCACCCGTATCGGTTTTGGCTCCAAAGTCATTATCACCGGAGATGAAACGCAGAAAGACCTGCCGTCCGGTCAGATTTCCGGTCTGGATACAGCTGTAAAAGTTGTAAAAAACATTAATGATATCAGCATCTGCCGCTTGTCAAGCAAGGATGTTGTGCGTCATCCACTTGTACAGAAGATTGTAAAAGCTTATGAAGAATATGAAAATAAAGCAAATGCCGCCAAGGTACGCGGACGTGAAAAAAGGAGAAAATAATGACGGTTTACTTTGAAGAAGAGGGTGCCCTCACATTGCCTGTAAATGCAAAAGAGATTGCCGAAGAAGTCGTGGAAGGAGCACTGGATTATATCGGATGTCCTTATGAAGCGGAGGTGAATCTGCTTCTTACCATGAATGAACAAATCCATGAGATGAATCTTGAATTCCGAGAGATTGACAGACCGACGGATGTCCTGTCATTTCCGATGCTTGATTATGAAGAGGCAGGTAATTTTGATTTCCTTGAAAACTGTGAGGAAGCTTTTGATCCGGAAAGCGGAGAGCTTGTTCTTGGAGATATTGTCATATCAAAGGAAAAAGTTCTCGCACAGGCTGAAGAATACGGACATTCTCCCCGTAGAGAATATGCTTTTTTAATTGCACATTCTGTGTTACACTTATGTGGATATGACCATATGGAGGAAGAAGAACGCCTCGTTATGGAACAGAAGCAAAGAGAGATTTTAGAAAAATTAGAAATATTACGTTAAGATGGAGTAGAACATGTCGGAAAAACAACAAAGCGAAAAAAATCTGCTGATCCAGGGGACAATTCTGGCAGCCGCAGGAGTGATTACCAAGATCATCGGTGCGGTATACAGAGTTCCGCTGGTTGGTATTCTTGGTGATAAAGGACTGGGATATTACGGTGTTGCGTTCCAGATTTATGCGATTGCGCTGACACTGACTTCGTACAGTCTCCCAGTTGCTGTTTCCAAACTGGTATCCGCCAGAGTTGCAGTCGGCGAATATAAAAATGCATATAAAGTATTCCGTGGTGCGCTTGCATTTGCAATCACAGTAGGAGGAACGGCAGCACTGATTATATTCTTCGGCGCGGGAGTCATTGCCAAAAATATTATGGCGATGAGCATGAGTGTCTATGCACTTCGCGTACTTGCACCCTGTATTCTGATTGTAGCGATTCTTGGTGTATTCCGTGGTTTCTTTCAGGGCAACGGCTCTATGATGCCGACGGCAATCTCGCAGATCTTAGAGCAGATCATCAATGCGGTTGTCAGCATCGGTGGCGCTTATGTCTTATTAAAAGCAGGACGTGCGGTTGGAAAGACAAGAGGTGATTCCTCTTACGGAGAAGCTTATGGTGCGGCCGGTGGTACATTAGGAACAGTTGCCGGTGCAGCCGCAGCACTTGTGTTTGTAGTCTTTATCTTTCTCGTTTACCAGAGAGTTGTAAAGAAAAAAATGAAAAAAGACAGAAGCAGGCACAAGGAAACTTATGAAGAGATATTCCGGGTTCTGCTTTTGACGATCGCACCGGTTATTTTAAGTGCGACGGTATATAATATCTGTGGTGTTATTGACAATGCAATGTTTGGCAAGATCATGGCAGCACAGGGACACAAGGAGAGTGAATACGCAGCACTTCTTGGAATCATCAGTGGTAAGTACGATACGCTGATCAACGTTCCACTTGCCTTTTCCAGTGCGATCGCATCTGCGATGATGCCGAGTATTGTAGCGGCAGTTAAGAACAGAAGCCGCAAACAGTTACATAATAAGATTGAACTTTTCAGCCGTTTTACAATGGTTGTGGCACTTCCAAGTGCAGTGGGATTTATCGTGCTGGCAAAACCACTTCTGGATCTTATTTTCTTTACAGAAGATAACCGGATTGCAGCCGTGACACTGCAGTTTGGAGCATTGTCAGTTATTTTCTACTGTTTGTCAACAATCACAAATGCGGCGTTACAGGGCATGGATCGTATGATGACACCGGTATACAGTGCAGCGGCAGCACTTGTTGTACATATTATTTCATTGTTTATTATGATGGTTGTATTTAAGTGGGGCATTTATGCTGTTGTATTAAGTAAGATTGTATTCTCTGTTACTGCTTGTATTTTCAATGCACATGCCTTAAGAGAATATGCCGGCTTTGTACAGGAACGCAAGAAGACATTTATTATACCTGCGATTGCCTCTGTGATCATGGGTGTTGTGGCATTAGTTGTACACCTGTTCTTTGAGTTGTTCCTTGGAACACATATTGCTACAATTCTGGCACTTCTTGCGGCGGTAGCTGTTTATGGTACAGCAATCATCCTGCTTGGCGGTCTTACCGAAGCAGAAATGCGGCAGATGCCGATGGGAACAAAACTGGTTGCCGTTTGTAAAAAATGCCGTCTGTTTCCGTCTTAGGAGCGTATAAAAAAGATTTTACATGCCAATACTATACTAAAAAGGAGTTGTCCTTATTATGAATAAGTATGGTATTGGCTTTTTCACGACAGCAGTTCTGGCAGTGCTGATCCTGACATTTGCCTATCAGTTCAGTTTCCAGAAGGCAAGAGAACATGCACAGGAAGAAGCGGAAGTAAAAAGAGAGACGCAGACAGTTCCTGCGGATGCAAATAAAAAAGAAGGATATTATCTGATAGAGGAAGGCGGATTCCTGGTTGTATATGCCAGTGATCGTAAAACTGTATATGAATATACAGATATTGCTTATGATGATCTGCCGGAGAAGGTCCGCAATGAGATCCGCTATGGAAAATATATCCGTTCCCAGGCAGATCTGTACGGATTTCTGGAAAATTATTCCAGCTGAAACCATAGAAAATGAAAAGATTTAAACGAATACAGATAAATGACGGAAAGGACAAAAGAGAATGGACGAGAAGAAAATCGCAAGAATTAACGAATTATATCATAAATCAAAAGAAGGAACACTTACTGAAGAAGAGAGAAAGGAACAGCAGATCCTGCGCCGCGAATATATTGATTCTGTCCGGATGAACCTGCGCGGTCAGCTTAATAATATTTCTATCAAAGAACATGACGGAAGTGTTACAGATCTGGGAAAAAGACATGCAGAAAAATATGGAAACAAAAAAGGAAATTAGATCCTGCATTTTAAAACAGCGGAGAGCACAGTCCAAAGAGACATGTGAGAAATCAAGCATGGTGATCGCCCAAAAACTGCTTGCCCTGCCGGAATACCGGAAAGCGAAGAATATTTACGCATATATGAATTTTTCGGGGGAAGTAAAGACAGAAATGATACTGAAAGAATCTCTCCGACTTGGCAAGAATCTCTGGCTTCCGAGAGTGAACGGTGATATTATGGATTTCTTCCGGGTCAGATCGAAAGATGACTTCGAGATCGGAGCATACGGAATCCTGGAGCCAAAAGGCGAGAGTAAAGCCGGGAAAGAAGAAGCAAGAGATGGCTTCATGGTTGTGCCGGGTGTTGCTTTTGATGCAGACAGAAACCGCATCGGCTTCGGCGGTGGTTACTATGATAAATATCTGGAACTATATCCGGAGCTTTTTACGGCTGCGGTTGCATTCGGATTTCAGATTGTAGAAGGTGTGCCGACAGAGGCGAATGATATCCGTCCACAGAAACTGATCACAGAAGAAAGGATATATGAATAATGAATTTACCAAAAGATCCGATGCTGCTTTTAAGCGTCGTGAATACAAAACTGCGCGACCAGTATACATCTCTTGATGCGTTGTGTGAGGATATGCAGGCAGACAGAGAAAAGATGGAAACTAAATTACAGAACATTGATTACACTTACGACGAAAATACCAACCAATTTGTATAGAAGAAAGGAAACAATATGTCAGATCATATGAAATACAACATCGATCTTATGCAAACTCCACCAGAGGAAGATACTGCGAGACAGTATTATTACATAGAAAAAGCAAAAAAATATGTACAGAAAGAGGCTGAGGAAGCAGGACGTCCACTGACTGCATGTATTACTACTTTTGGATGTCAGATGAACGCAAGAGATTCTGAAAAATTAAGGGGAATCTTACTGGATATCGGATATATGGAAGCACCTGAAGACGAAGCAGATTTTGTAATCTTCAATACATGTACCGTGCGTGAAAATGCCAATACCCGTGTGTACGGAAGACTGGGACAGTTAAAGCCTCATAAGAAGAAAAATTCACATATGAAGATTGGACTCTGTGGCTGTATGATGCAGGAGCCGGAAGTTATTGAAAAATTAAAGAAGAGCTATTCATTTGTGGATCTTGTATTTGGAACGCACAATATTTACAAATTTGCAGAGCTTATATGCCAGCGCTATGAAAGCGGTAAGATGGTTGTCGATATTTGGAAAGATACCGATAAAATCGTAGAAGATCTTCCGAATAAGAGAAAATATTCATTCAAATCGGGAATCAATATTATGTTCGGTTGTAATAACTTCTGTAGCTACTGCATTGTACCATATGTAAGAGGCCGTGAGCGAAGCAGAAAGCCGGAAGATATTATCCGGGAGATTGAGCGCCTTGTTTCAGACGGTGTCACGGAAGTTATGCTTCTCGGACAGAATGTCAATTCCTATGGAAAGACACTGGATGAGCCGATAAGTTTTGCGCAGTTATTGCAGAAAATTCAAAAGATTGAAGGACTTAAACGTATCCGATTTATGACTTCCCATCCAAAGGATCTTTCCGATGAACTGATCGATGTAATGGCAACTTCAAAGAAAATCTGTAAGCATTTGCACCTTCCGGTACAGTCAGGAAGTACAGAAATCTTAAAGAAAATGAACCGTCATTATACGAAAGAATCTTATCTGGAACTGGTAGAAAAGCTGCGTGCGAAAGTGCCGGATATTTCTCTTACCACAGATATTATCGTCGGATTTCCGGGGGAGACAGAAGAAGATTTTGAAGAGACGCTGGACGTTGTAAGAAAAGTCCGCTATGACAGCGCATTTACATTTATCTATTCCAAACGTACCGGAACACCTGCCGCAAAAATGGAAAACCAGGTACCGGCAGATGTTGTGAAAAAGAGATTTGACCGCCTTCTTCATGAAGTTCAATCCATCGCAGCTGAAGTATGTGCGGTTCATGAAGGAACAACACAGGAAGTATTGATTGAGTCTGTCAGCGATCATGATTCGACTATGGTGACCGGACGTATGAGTAATAACCTGCTTGTACATTTAAAAGGAGAGGCCTCCATGATCGGAAGCTATGTCAATGCACACCTGACAGAATGTAAAGGATTCTATTATCTGGGAGAACTTGCAGAATAAAATCATTTGCAATATCTTCCACCTATAAAGAGATACAAAAACGCTCAAACTATCTGGTAAGAAGGATAGTGAGGGCGTTTTTATGGGTAGAACCGGAAAATATCTCTGCCTCATCGGAATCGGAGGCAGTCTGTATTATGTATTTGAACAATTGTTTCGTGGATTTTCGCACTGGAGCATGTTTCTGCTTGGTGGAATCTGTTTCCTGTTTATTTATCTGCAGGGCAGCAAGATTGGATGGGATGAACCACTGTGGAAACAAATTTTGAGATGCGATATTTTTGTAGTTTCCATGGAATTTATGACAGGAATCGTTGTAAACTGTATGTGGCATATGAATGTATGGGATTATACAGATATGCCATTTCAGATCTTAGGGCAGATCTGTCTGCCTTTTGCAATCATTTTTGCAGGACTCTGTGCGGTTGGAATTTTTCTTTCCAGCTACCTTGCCTGTTACCTGTTCGGCGAAGAAAAACCTGTTTTTCATGTTCTGAGATGAGAAATTCTATCTTTTCCCACCGGAAAAATAATGTTATAATAAAATGTAAACTTAAAATCGATACAAAGGAGAATAGATGTGGCTGAATTAACACCAATGATGCAGCAATACATGAAAACAAAAGAAGAATACAAAGACTGTATCTTGTTTTATAGACTGGGAGATTTTTATGAAATGTTCTTTGACGATGCAATCACAGCATCAAAAGAACTGGAGATCACCCTGACAGGGAAGAACTGCGGGCTGGAGGAACGGGCACCAATGTGTGGAGTACCTTATCACGCTGTAGACAGTTACCTGAACCGGCTTGTGTCCAAAGGATATAAAGTTGCAATCTGTGAACAGGTGGAAGATCCTGCGACAGCGAAAGGAATTGTAAAGAGAGAAGTTGTCAGGATCGCAACACCGGGTACGAATCTGGATACCCAGGCATTGGATGAGACGAAGAACAATTATCTTATGTGTGTCGCATACATTGCAGACCGGTATGGTGTATCGGTTGCGGATGTGACAACCGGAGATTATTTTGTGACCGAGATAGAAGACAGTGAAAAGTTATTTGATGAAATTTACAAATTTATGCCCTCAGAGCTTATTTGCAATGAGGCTTTTTATATGAGTGGCATGGATTTTGACGATTTAAGAGAACGTCTTGGTATCACCGTTTACTCGCTGGATGCATGGTATTTTGATGATGAAATCTGCACAAAGACGCTGGAAGAGCATTTCCACTGTGCAACACTGGAAGGGCTTGGACTTGCGGATTATGACTGCGGTATTGTAGCGGCAGGTGCACTGTTCCAGTATCTGAAGGAGACGCAGAAGAATGCACTGACACATATGTCCAGACTGATACCGTATACGAATGGCAAATATATGCTTCTCGACAGTTCTACAAGACGGAATCTGGAACTTTGTGAAACAATGCGTGAGAAGCAGAAAAGAGGTTCCCTACTCTGGGTTCTCGATAAGACGAAAACTGCGATGGGAGCGCGGACACTGCGCAAGTATATTGAACAGCCATTGTTACATAAAAAAGAAATTGATGAGAGACTGGATGCGGTAGAGGAATTTAAAAACAATGCGATCGCAAGAGAAGAGATTCGAGAATACCTGACACCGGTCTATGACCTGGAACGTCTCGTCAGCAAGATTACATACCAGTCTGCCAATCCAAGAGATCTGACTGCTTTTGAGAGTTCCCTCTCCATGTTGCCACATGTAAAGACAATCTTAAGTGATATGCAAAGTACCCTGAACCGGGAACTGTACGATGCGTTAGATCCACTGGAAGATCTGTGTACATTGGTGAAAAAGGCAATTAAGGATGAGCCACCGCTTGCCATGAAAGAGGGTGGCATCATCCGGGATGGTTACAATGCAGAAGTAGACAAGTTAAGACATGCCAAGTCTGACGGAAAAGAATGGCTTGCCAAGTTGGAAGAAGACGAGCGGGAAAAGACCGGAATCAAGAATCTCAAAATCAAATATAATAAAGTATTCGGCTATTATCTGGAAGTAACTAATTCTTTCAAGAATCTGGTGCCGGAGTACTATACAAGGAAACAGACACTTGCCAATGCGGAACGCTACATTATTCCAGAATTAAAAGAACTGGAAGACACGATCCTCGGTGCAGAAGATAAGCTGTATGCGCTGGAATATCAGCTCTACTGTGAGGTGCGTGACACGATTGCAAAAGAAGTTGTGCGTATCCAGACAACAGCGAAAGCGGTTGCGAAGATTGATACTCTGGCTTCTCTGGCACTGGTCGCTGAACGTAATAATTATGTGCGTCCGAAGATCAATGAGAAAGGTGTCATTGATATCAAAGACGGCAGACATCCGGTCGTAGAGAAGATGATTCCGAATGATATGTTCATTACAAATGATACTTATCTGAATGATAAGAAGAAAAGAATTTCTATCATCACCGGACCGAACATGGCTGGAAAGTCAACTTATATGCGCCAGACAGCCTTGATCGTACTGATGGCACAGATTGGATCCTACGTTCCGGCATCTTCGGCAAATATCGGACTTGTTGACCGTATTTTCACCCGAGTGGGAGCATCGGATGATCTGGCTTCCGGACAGAGTACCTTTATGGTAGAGATGACAGAAGTCGCGAATATTTTACGAAATGCGACAAGCAAGAGTCTCCTGATCCTTGATGAGATTGGGCGTGGAACAAGTACCTTTGACGGACTGAGTATTGCGTGGGCAGTGATTGAGCATATCAGCAACAGTAAACTGCTGGGAGCAAAGACATTATTTGCAACGCATTATCATGAGCTGACGGAACTGGAAGGAAAGATTGATAACGTGAATAATTACTGCATTGCCGTGAAAGAAAAAGGCGATGACATTATCTTCCTTCGTAAAATCGTAAGCGGTGGTGCGGACAAAAGTTATGGTATTCAGGTGGCGCGTCTTGCCGGTGTCCCAGCTTCTGTTACAGACCGTGCAAAAGAAATTGTAGAAGAACTGGTGCAGGCAGACATCACGTCACGGATCAAAGATATTGCAGTGGCAGGAAGTGAGTCGAAACACAAAGCAAAGAAATATGATGATGTGGATCTGGCACAGATGTCATTGTTTGATACCGTCAAAGATGATGATGTACTTCAGGAACTCAAAAACCTGGATGTAACGAATCTGACGCCGATTGACGCACTGAATACACTGTATCAGTTGCAGAACAAGTTAAAAAACAGGTGGTAGTTTATGTCAAACATACATGTATTAGATCAGATAACAATTGATAAGATCGCAGCCGGAGAAGTGATTGAACGTCCGGCTTCTGTTGTAAAAGAGCTGGTAGAAAATGCCATTGATGCCGGTTCCGGTTCTGTGACTGTAGAGATCAAAGAAGGCGGCATTTCTTATATGCGCATTGCTGACAACGGCTGCGGAATTGCACGGGACGATGTTCAGAATGCATTTCTCAGACATTCTACGAGCAAGATCCGCGCTGCCGAAGATCTGGAACATATTGCATCTTTAGGCTTTCGTGGTGAAGCGTTGTCCAGTATTGCGGCTGTCTCACAGGTCGAGATGATTACAAAAACAAAGGAACAGCTTCTTGGAACGCGTTACCAGATCGCCGGTGGGAAAGAAGAAGAACTGGAAGATACCGGAGCTTCGGATGGAACAACATTTCTGATCCGTCAGCTTTTTTATAATGTACCGGCAAGACGGAAATTTTTGAAGACACCGATCACCGAAGCAAGCCATGTCGGCGATCTGATGACGAGACTTGCACTGTCGCACCCGGAGATTTCTTTCCAGTTCATCAATAACGGGCAGTCCAGACTGCATACATCCGGAAATGGAAATTTAAAAGATGTCATTTATCACGTATATGGAAGAGAGATTACTGCTAATCTCATTCCTCTGGAATATAAGAATAACGGGCTTTCCTTAAGCGGCTACATTGGAGCGCCGCTCATTTCCAGAGGAAACCGTAATTTTGAAAATTATTTTATTAATGGCCGCTACGTGAAAAGTAATATTATTTACCGTGCCATTGAAGATGCATATAAAGATTTTTCCATGCAGCATAAGTTCCCATTTACTGTCTTTCACATTACGATTGATGGAGAACATGTAGATGTGAATGTCCATCCAACAAAGATGGAGCTTCGGTTTAACAATCAGCAGGAAGTGTATAATACACTCTATGAAGCAATCGACTCGGCACTTCACGGAAGAGAACTGATTCCGAAGGTGACACTAGATGAGCCGAAAGTGCCGAGGGCAGAGGTTGTGCCGGTAACGAAGGAAAAGCAAAATTTCCGTACAACCGGATCTTCGGTCAGCTTTGCATCAACTGCCGGGAATATGACAAAACAGGCAGCGCAATCAGAAATGTGGGCTGGGGTGCAGACACCGGTGAAACAAAAATCGAAAATACCGCCGAAAGAAGAGAGGAATCTGGATTATTTCATGGAACAGATGAAAAAGCGTGTAACATCTTATCACCAGCAGAATTCATCTGCGGAAGTAAAGAGCCGGTCAGATATTTTTAAGCCTGAACGGCAGGCAGACCGGATAAGAGAAGCGGTGTCGCAGTACAAAGCGACTGCAAGGGATGCGAAAAAACAAGAGTTTCCTAAAAAGACAGATGTAACACCAGAAATACCGGGAACTGCTAAAACAACGACTGAAAAGACAACAGCAAATGAACAAGGTATTGACATCAAAGCAAATGAAAAACCGGAACAGATGGATCTCTTTGAAGATCGTTTTCTTGACAAAGAACGAAAAGCAGATTATACGTTGATTGGGCAGATTTTCGATACCTACTGGCTTGTCCAGTTCGAAAATAGTCTGTATATTATCGACCAGCATGCAGCACATGAAAGAGTTCTGTATGAACGGACATTGCGGGAAATGAAAAACCGGGAATTCACATCCCAGATGATCAGCCCGCCGATCATTCTGAACCTGACGATGCAAGAGGCGGAGCTGCTCAGACAGTACATGGATCGCTTTACAAGAATTGGATTTGAGTTTGAAGAATTCGGGCAGGATTCTTTTGCGGTAAGAAGTGTTCCGGATAATCTGTTCAGCATTGCCAAAAAAGATCTGCTTCTGGAAATGATTGACCATTTATCGGATGAGCTTAACAGAAACCAGCCGTCCGACCTGATTGATGAGAAGATTGCGTCTATGTCCTGCAAAGCGGCTGTAAAAGGCAATATGAGTCTTTCTGCTGCAGAAGTCGACACCTTGATCGGCGAACTGCTTCTTCTGGATAATCCGTATCATTGTCCACACGGAAGACCGACGATTATTTCCATGACTAAACGGGAGTTAGAAAAGAAATTTAAGAGGATTGTATAATGAAGAAAAAACCATTGATCATTCTTACCGGTCCGACGGCCGTTGGCAAGACAAAGGCCTCCATCGGACTTGCAAAAGCAGTTGACGGCGAGATTATTTCTGCTGACTCGATGCAGGTTTACCGGCATATGGATATCGGTTCTGCGAAGATAAAACCAGAAGAGATGGAAGGCATACCGCATCACCTGATTGATGTACTGGAGCCGGATGATGAATTTCATGTTGTAAAATTTCAGCAGCTTGCCAAAAAAGCGATGCGGGAAATCTGGGAACGCGGGCATATCCCGATCGTTACCGGTGGAACCGGCTTCTATATCCAGGCATTGCTTTATGATATTGATTTTGATGAAAATGAAAAAGAAGATGCATGCCGGAAAGAACTGGAAGCTTATGCCAGAGAACATGGAGCAGAAGCTTTGCATGAGAAGCTTGCTTTGGTTGATCCGGCATCTGCTGAAATGATTCATCCAAATAACATCAAGCGTGTGATACGTGCGCTGGAATTTTATGAGCAGACCGGAAAACGAATTTCCGAACACAACGAGACACAGCGTCAAAGGGAGTCCCCGTATGCATTTGCCTATTTTGTGCTGACAGATGACAGAGCACATCTGTACGAACGTATTAACCGGCGTGTCGATCAAATGATTGAGGAAGGTCTGGTAAATGAAGTACAGGCTTTAAAAGACAAGGGCTATACAAAGCAGCTTGTTTCCATGCAGGGACTTGGCTACAAAGAAATTCTGGATTATCTGGATGGCAATTGTACGCTGGAAGAAGCTATTTATACAATTAAACGAGATACAAGGCATTTCGCCAAACGTCAGCTCACCTGGTTTAAGAGAGAGCGGGATGTAATCTGGATCAACAAACAATCATTTGGTTATGAGGCGGAGCAGATTTTAGACGAAATGCTTTCAAAACTCCCGTGGAAGGCAGAAGAAAAATAATATATATAATGAGAGGGTAAGAACATGTCAGAGATTACAAATATGTATGAAAAAATGGGTATTCGCCCGGAAGTACTGAAATTTGGAAATACTATTGAAAAAGATTTAAAAGAACGTTTTGACGAGATTGATCAGCGTGCCGAGTACAATCAGTTAAAAGTATTGCACGCTATGCAGAAAAATCACGTAAGTGCAGACTGCTTTAACTATGTCAGCGGATATGGATATGACGATCATGGAAGAGATACACTGGAGAAAATTTACGCAGATGTCTTCCATACAGAAAGTGCACTGGTTCGCCCACAGATTACCTGTGGAACACATGCGCTGGCACTTTCTCTTGCAGCGAATTTACGCCCGGGAGACGAGCTTTTGGCGGCTGGCGGCAAGCCTTACGACACACTGGAGGAAGTAATCGGTATCCGCCCTTCCAAAGGATCGCTTGCAGAATATGGGATTTCTTACAGACAGGTAGACCTTCTGGAAGATGGGACATTTGATTTTGATTCCATCCGTGAAGCAATCAATGAAAAAACAAAGATGGTTACGGTACAACGTTCCAAAGGTTACCAGACGCGTCCGAGCTTTTCTGTTGCACAGATCGGGGAAGTGATCCGTTTTGTCAAAGAGATCAAACCAGGAGTGATCTGCATGGTTGATAACTGCTACGGAGAATTTGTAGAAGAAATCGAGCCAAGTGATGTAGGTGCGGATATGGTTGTCGGTTCTCTGATCAAAAATCCGGGAGGCGGACTTGCGCCGATCGGCGGCTATATTGCCGGTAAAGAAGAACTGATTGAAAACTGTGCATATCGTCTGACTTCTCCAGGACTTGGAAAAGAAGTCGGCGCATCTCTCGGAATCATGCAGTCATTCTATCAGGGACTGTTCCTTGCCCCGACAGTTGTAGCAAGTGCATTAAAGGGTGCTATTCTTGCGGCAAAAATTTATGAAAAACTGGGGTACCCGGTTGTACCAAACGGAACGGAAAGCCGTCATGATATTATCCAGGCAGTAGAACTTGGCTCTGCCGAGGCAATGATTGCCTTTTGTCATGGTATCCAGGCGGCCGCACCGGTAGATTCCTATGTTGCTCCGGAACCGTGGGCAATGCCGGGATATGACAGTGATGTAATTATGGCGGCGGGTACATTTGTACAGGGCTCTTCGATTGAGCTGAGCGCAGACGGACCAATCAAACCGCCGTATGCGGTTTATTTCCAGGGCGGTTTAACATGGCCAAGCGCAAAACTTGGAATCCTGATGTCTCTGGAACATCTTGTAAGAGCCGGTATTGTAAAATTATAAGCAATAAATATAAGGAGTATTTATGGCAAAGATCGTAATCATCGGAGGCGGTGCGGCAGGCATGACGGCAGCGATCGCAGCAGCCTGGACAGATCCGTCTCATGAGATTCTTATATTAGAACATAAAAATCAATTAGGAAAGAAATTATTATCTACCGGAAACGGTCGCTGTAATTTCACAAATGCTTATATGGAAAAAGAATGTTTTTACAGTGATTCAAAAGATGTGATACCATGTGTTCTTGATAAATTCGGAACAGATGAGACGCTGGATTTCTTTCGAAAATTAGGTGTATATCCGAAAGACCGGAACGGTTATTACTATCCGAGATCGGATCAGGCACAGACAATCCAGCAGCTGTTGATTCTTGAATTAAAAGCACTGGGCGTAACATATAAGACAGACATTCATGTAACCGAAGTGCAGCGAAATAAAAAAGGATTCCGCATTTTTACAGATACACCGGGAATGAGTATTCATGCCGATCGGTTGATTCTCGCATGTGGTGGACGCGCAGCGGCTGTTCTTGGTTCAGACGGAAGCGGATATACACTTGCAAAGATGCTTGGACATTCGCTTGTTCCGGTTGTTCCGGCACTTGTGCAGTTAAAAGTAAAATCGCATCCACTGGCAAAGGCTTCCGGTGTGCGCACAGAAACAAAAGTTGAAATCTTTGATGGAAGCGATATGAACAATCACCCCGTAATTCTCGGAAGCGACACCGGAGAAGTTCAGATCACTGCTTATGGCATTTCCGGTATACCGGTATTTCAGATCAGCCGTCTGGCGGCAAAACTTTTGTATGAGAAAAAGACGCCGGTTGTACGGATAGATTTCTTTCCTGGAATGTCTGAAGAAGAATTAAAATCCTATTTACAGAAACGTACACAGAACCGTGAAACTTATATGGTTTCCGAATTTCTACTCGGTCTTCTGAATCAGAAACTAATCACAGTGCTTTTAAAAACGGCCGGAATACCGGAAAAACTGTATGTGAAAAAGTTGAAAACACCGGATTGGGATAGACTTATTTCTACATTAAAGAGGTTGGAACTTGTCATTTCTGACACGAATGGGTTTGACAATGCACAGGTTTGCGCCGGAGGTGTAAATCTTACAGAGATTGCATCTGATACAATGGAGTCGCGTATCTGTAAGGACCTGTATCTTGCCGGAGAGCTGCTGGATGTTGACGGCATCTGCGGAGGCTACAATCTGCAATGGGCATGGGCAAGTGGGTATCTTGCCGGATGTGCTGCCGCAGGTAAGAAAAACACCGGAAAATAAAAGTAATAAAATAACAGGAGTTAAAACGGATGATCCAAATTTCAAATCTGAAACTACAGATTCCACATACAACAAAGCGTCTTAAGGAAAAAGCTTTGAAACAACTGCACATCCGCGAGCAGGACCTTATCGGATTCCGGATTGCAAAACGTTCTCTGGATGCACGGAAAAAGCCGGTGTTGTATTATGTCTATACACTGGAACTGTCAGTAAAAAACGAAGCAGGATTACAGAAGAAAAATCTGCCGAAAAATGTAAACGTCTGCAAAGCAAAGCCGATATATGCACCGGTTCCAACCGGCACAGAAACACTTGCACATGCGCCGATAATCGCCGGAAGCGGACCGGCAGGATTATTCTGTGCATATAGCCTGGCAAAAATGGGCTATGCACCGGTTCTTGTAGAGCGGGGAGAAGATGTGGATACACGAATGCAGGATGTAGAAGCGTTCTGGAACGGAGGCTCTTTAAAGCCCAATTCCAATGTCCAGTTCGGAGAAGGTGGAGCCGGAACGTTTTCAGACGGAAAACTGAATACGTTGGTTCACGATAAAGAGGGCAGAGGCAGAGCTGCTCTGGAAACATTTGTAAAATTCGGAGCGCCTAAAAAAATTCTTTATGATAATAAACCACATGTAGGGACAGATATTCTTGCTGTTGTTGTAAAACGTATGAGAGAAGAAATCTGCCGTCTGGGCGGACAAGTCCATTTTCATACACAGGTAACAGAACTTTTAACAGAAGAGGGAAAGCTTACCGGAATAAAACTTCAGGATACACATAGTGGCGAAGTGACAGACAAGCCAACGCAGGCACTTGTCCTTGCAATCGGACACAGTGCAAGAGATACATTTGAAATGCTGAAAAGAAAAGAAATTCCGATGACAACAAAGGCTTTTGCGGTTGGTGTCCGTGTGGAACATAAACAGTCCATGATCAATGAAAATCAGTATGGAAGCGCACAGCCGGATGGACTTCCGGCAGCTCCATATAAATTGACTGTCAATCTGGAAAATGGAAGAGGCGTCTATACTTTCTGTATGTGTCCGGGCGGATATGTCGTGAATGCATCTTCGGAAGCCGGAAGACTTGCCGTAAATGGAATGAGTTACAGTGGCAGAGATGGTCAAAATGCGAACAGTGCAGTTATTGTCACGGTAACACCGGAAGATTACGGCACGGATGATGTACTTGCAGGAATGGCATTTCAGCGGAAACTCGAGGAAGCCGCATACAGAGCAGGAGAAGGGAAAATCCCGGTGCAGTTATTCGGAGATTTCTGTGAAGACAAAGCTTCTGAAGCAGAAGGCAGAGTTACCCCACAGATGAAAGGTGCATATCACTGGACGAACCTGCGTCCGGTATTCCCGGAAGTGATCGCTGATTCACTGGAAGAGGGGATACGCTCGTTTGATCAGAAGATAAAGGGATATGCGGATGCGGATACGGTGCTTTCAGGAGTGGAGAGCAGGACATCCTCTCCGGTACGCATTCTGCGGGATGAGACACTGCAGAGCAGCGTGCGCGGACTTTACCCTTGCGGAGAGGGCGCAGGGTATGCCGGAGGAATTACTTCCGCTGCAATGGACGGGCTTAAGACAGCCGAAGCAATCAGCCGGGTTTACCGTCCTTTCGACATATCTGGTACATGTTAAGAAAAAATTAATGGGATAACTCTATACACTTTTTCGGAAATATGATAAAATGTATTGAGTTTTTCGAAGAGATAAACACGAGGAGGAGTACATATTATGAAGGGAAAAGGAGGCAAAAACGCCTGGGCTTTATTTCTGCTATTACTGGCAGGGATTGTTCTTGGTGGTTTTATTGGCATGCTGGCAGACGGTGTATCTTCACTGAACTGGCTCAGCTATGGACAGACGTTCGGACTGGATGATCCGGTGGTTCTGAATCTGGGACTGCTTGTTGTGACATTCGGACTTACAATTAAAATTACCATTGCAAGCATCATTGGCGTGATTGTAGCAATTTTCATTTATCGTTTCCTTTAATTTAAGATTTTAAAGGGATCGTCGTACGAATCTAAAGATGAGATGAATCAATCAAATACCATGAAAGAAATTCCAAGTGTGGAACGGCCTTATGAGAAATGTGTGGAGATGGGACCGGAGAGTTTGACAGATATCGAACTTCTGGCAGTGTTTCTCCGTACGGGGACCAAAGGTGAGAATGCTGTTGAACTGGCGAAAAGGATCTTATATGATTCCGGTCAGAACGGGATTCTGGGTATTCACCATTTTTCCTTACCCAGGCTTCTTAAGCTTAAGGGAATAGGGAAAGTGAAAGCCATACAGATTCTGTGTCTGTCAGAGCTGGCAAAACGATTGGCAAAAGCGTCTGCGAAAGAGCATCTCAGATTTTCATCCCCCACATCAATAGCTGATTATTATATGGAAGATTTACGGCATGAGAGTCAGGAAGTTATGAAACTTCTGATGCTGAATACAAAAGCGGAACTGATCTGTGAACGAAACATTTCAAAAGGAACAGTGAAAGCATCGATCATTACGCCGCGAGAGCTTTTTGTGGAAGCTTTGAAACAGGAAGCTGTATCCATTGTGCTGTTACATAATCATCCGAGCGGAGATCCGACTCCGAGCGCGGATGACCGACTGATCACAGGTCGTATCGCACAGGCAGGAGCGCTGGTTGGAATTGATTTGTTAGATCATATTATTATTGGCAATCATTGTTATATGAGCTTTCGCGAAGAAGGACTATTAGAAAATGCTTGAGAAAGGATAAATATCAGATGGCAAGAAATACTTACGGACTGGATCTTGGATCTTATGAGATCAAGGTATATGATAAGAAAAAAGATACGATCTGGAAAGAAAAAGATGTAATTGCGATCAAAGACGGTACGGAGATTTTCGCTGTCGGAGATGATGCATATGGCATGTATGAGAAAGCACCGGACAACATTAATGTTGTATTTCCAATGAAGGAGGGTGTAATTTCCCATTTTAATGATATGCAGTTTTTGCTCCAGAATCTGTTGAAGAAAGGAAGACAGTTCGCCAGAGGTTCGGAATATGTAATCGCAGTTCCGACGGATGTGACAGAAGTTGAGAAAAAGGCATTCTTTGACCTGGTGATCCATTCTACTGCAAAGGCAAAAGAAGTAAATATCGTGGAGCGTTCCATTGCAGATGCAGTCGGGCTCGGACTTGATGTCAAAGAGACAAAGGGTGTGCTTATCGTGAATTTTGGCGGTGAGACGACAGAACTATCGGTTCTTGCAGAAGGCGGTATGGTTTTGAACCGGCTGTTAAAGCTCGGCGGAACAGCCTATGACCAGGCAATCGTTAATCTGGTGCGGCACAGCCATGATTTCCTGATCGGTCATCATACAGCTGAGATCTTAAGAAAACGTTTCGGCGTTTTTACCGGCGAGAAAGATGCAGCACTGTCTGTTGCAGGACGTGATCTAATCACAGGACTTCCAATGCGTAAGACAATTTCTTATACATTGATCCGTGCAGCGCTTCGTGATCCTTTGCTGGACTGCGTACGCGCCATTCATTCCTTACTTGACAGGACACCACCGGAAGTACGCAAAGCGATTCATGAGAACGGGATCTACCTGACTGGTGGCATGGCATATATGCCGGGACTTGAGACCTATATCGAGAAGGCAACCGGTATCCATACATCGACGTCGTCGGAACCGGACATTTGTGTCGTAAACGGATTAGAGAAAATCATTAAATCAAAAGAATTAAGCAAACTTGCATACTCAATGTTAGATCAAAATTATAGGTGGATGAGATAATATGAAGATAAAGAATCAATCGTCACTTCCAAGCAAATACTGGCTTCTGATCATAGCGGTTGTCTGTATACTTCTGATGGGAATTGAACATTTTACCGGCCATGCCGGTCCGGTTACTTTTGTTGCCAACTATACGGTTATTCCAATGGAAAAAGGGATCAGCTATGCCGGTACATGGATGAGTGACGTATCCAAAAACTTTCAGACAATGAAAGATATGACGAAGGAAAACAAAAAATTACAGAAAAAAGTAGATGAGCTTACAACCGATAATACAAGGCTCCGTCAGGAACAGTATGAACTGGACAGGCTCAAGCAGTTATACAAACTGGATGAAAACTACTCGGATTATAAGAAAATCGGAGCGCATGTCATTGCCGATAATGGCACGAACTGGTTCAGTGATTTTATAATTGATAAGGGAAGCAAAGACGGTATCAAAAAGAACTGCAACGTTCTTGCCGGAAGCGGTCTGGTCGGTATTGTCACAGAAGTCGGACCACATTATGCAAGAGTTCGTGCATTGATTGATGATGCAAGCAATGTCAGTGCAATGATGCTTTCTACTTCAGATACCTGTATTGTCCGCGGAGATTTAAAACTTGCCTCTGACGGACGACTCCGTTTTGAAAAACTTGCCAATAACGACAATAAGATTGAAGTGGGAGAGCAGGTTGTCACATCCCACGTCAGTGACCGCTACTTACAGGGACTGTTTATCGGATATGTCAGTGAAGTGAAGGTAGATTCCAACAATCTGACGCGTTCTGGTTATATTACACCAGCTGTTGATTACAGCAAGATCCAGGAAGTGCTTGTCATTACAAAAACCAAGCAGGAGATGATCAGCAGCCGGTCAAAAAAGAAGTAAGAAGGAGTAAGGATTCATGAAAAGAAAAGTAATTACTTTTTTCATCATATTAATCAGTTTCCTTTTGCAAAGTACGCTATTTGTCAAACTGAAATTCGGTGCAGTAAGTCCGAATCTTATGCTCGTAGTAACGTCCTCCTTCGGATTTATGAGAGGACGCAAATCCGGAATAGCTGTCGGTGCCATATCCGGACTTTTAGTAGATATATTCTGGGGACAGCTCCTTGGATTTCATACACTGCTATATACCGTGATCGGATATCTGAACGGTTCGTTTGAGCGCCTTTTTTACGATGAAGATATCAAACTTCCGATCGTACTGATCTCCGCAAGCGAATTCTTATATGGAATCTGTATCTATGTATTTGTATATATGCTGCAGGGAGACTTTGCATTTGGAACATACCTGTTCAGTATTATTATACCGGAACTTGTATACACCATACTGGTAACCCTGATCCTTTATCAGGTGATCCTTCATATTAACCGAAAACTTGAATCAGAAGAACAAAGGAGTGCTAGTAAATTTGTCTAATTTATTCGAACGATTGAGAGATCGTATTGCAGAAATATTTAAATCCAGAATATTTGTTGCCGTTGTTGTATTCTGTATTATGTCTGCGGTTTTGGTACAGCGTGTCTTTTATTTGCAGATTGTAAAAGGGCAGGAATATCTGGATAACTATAAACTGCAAATCCAGAAAACAAAAGATGTTGAAGGTACCCGCGGGAATATTTATGACCGTAACGGAAAGCTGCTTGCTTATAATGAACTGGCATATTCTGTTACGATTGAAGATAACGGAGAGTATGATACTTTAAAAGAAAAGAACAAAGCTCTGAACAAGATCATCACAACGGTAATCAAGATGGTTGAATCAAATAGTGATACGGTGATCAATAACTTTGGTATTATTCTTGACAAGGATAAAGAATATGTATTTGCCGCAGAATCAGATACACAGAGACTTCGTTTTGTTGCCGATGTTTACGGCAAGAGGACGATCGATGAGCTCAGCAAAGAGCAGAAAAATGAATCTGCTGCAGATATTATCCATTACCTCTGCACAGACAAGCGGAGTGGTTACGGAATCAATGAGAAGAAGCTGGATAAGCAGAGTGTTCTTAAGCTGATCAATATTCGCTATGCGATCGCTTTGAACAGTTATCAGAAATACATTGCAACAACGATTGCAGAAGATGTCAGCGATGATACCGTTGCAGATGTAATGGAAAATATGGATCATTTACAGGGAGTCAATATCGATGAGAAATCACTCCGTAAATATACGAACAGCAAATGTTTCGCCAATCTGATCGGTTATACCGGACAGATTTCTACGGAAGAATACGATGCGTTGAGCCAAAAAAAACAGAAAGAATACGATAAGACCGATACCGTTGGTAAAGCCGGTATTGAAAAAACAATGGATACAACCTTAAAAGGTAAAAAAGGAACAGTCAAGCTGTATGTTAATAACGTAGGTAAAGTTCTGGATACTGTTCAGGGCAAGAAGGCAAAAGCAGGAAACGACCTTTATCTTACAATTGATGCGGATCTGCAGGTTGCAGCTTATAATATTCTGGAACAGGAACTTGCCGGAATTATATTAAGTAAATTGCAGAATACTTTGAATTATGACCGTACGAAGGTATCCGACGGAAGTGATGTGATCATTCCGGTTGGTGATGTATATAATTCCTTCATTTCCAATGATATTCTGGATATGACACATTTTTCGGATGATGATGCCAAGTCTACAGAAAAGGCAGTTCACAAAACATTTTCATCCAATAAAAAAGCCGTGCTTAAAAAGCTCAAAAAAATGTTAAACAGTTCAGGTGCTGCCGCATATAAAGATCAGTCAAAGGAATATCAGGCATACTTGAGTTACCTTGTTAATGATATGCTGACAAGCAATAATAAAGTACTGCTTTCAGGAAAAATCGATTCCAGTGACAAAACTTACAAAGCATGGCATGATTCTGAGACAATCAACATTAAAAAGTATCTGAACTATGCGATTTCCAAGAACTGGATTGATACTTCAAAATTAACAAATTATATGCCGAAGAGCGGAAAATATTCGGATTCTACAGAGCTATACAAAGCACTTGTTTCGTATATCATGGACGGACTGAAATCAAACAGCAGTTTTGATAAGATGATATACAAGTACATGATCAAAGCCGGTACAATCACCGGACGCCAGATTTGTCTGATGTTATATGAGCAGAATGTGCTGAAGAAGAGTGATGCACAGTATGCACAGTTAAAAGCCGGTAGTCTTGGCTCTTATGATTTTATCCGTGCAAAGATCAAGAAACTGGAAATCACGCCGGGCGAGCTGGGACTGGAACCATCTACAGGCTCACTTGTCATGACGGATCCAAATAATGGAGATGTGCTGGCATGTGTATCTTATCCGGGATATGACAATAACAAGCTGGCAAATACAATGGATTCCAATTATTACAGCAAGCTGTTAAATGACAGTTCCAGACCGTTATATAACAGTGCAACGCAGGAAAAGACAGCGCCCGGTTCCACATACAAGCCACTGTCTGCAATTGCCGGATTATCGGAAGGTGTTATTACAACATCATCTATTATTAATTGTTCCGGTATTTATAAGAAAGTAACACCGAATCCAAAATGCTGGGCTTATCCGAGTGCGCATGGAAGTCTGAACGTCTCACAGGCAATCCAGCATTCCTGCAACAGCTTCTTCTATGAAGTCGGATACCGTCTGAGTCTGAAACAGAATGGACTGAATCAGATACAGTCAGACAATGCAGAAGGAAAAGCAACTTCTTCTTATTATTCCAGCGACCGTGGACTTAATGTACTGAAGAAATATGCGAAAAAATTCGGACTTGGAAGTACTTCCGGTATTGAGATTCCGGAGGCGCAGCCACAGATTTCTGATGATTCTTCTGTTCCGTCAGCAATTGGACAAGGTACAAATAACTACACGACCAGCCAGCTTGCAAGATATATTACAACTGTTGCAAATAAAGGAACTGTATACAATTTGACAGTTCTTGATAAAGTAACCAATGTTAAAGGAAAGAGGATCAAATCTTACAAAGCCAAAGTAAAGAATAAGATCACAGATGTTCCGGATTCCACTTGGAGTGCAGTACACACAGGTATGCGTAATGTGGTACTTCTGGAACATAATGATATTTTCTCGAGCCTGAATCATACAAATCTCGCAATTTCCGGTAAAACCGGTACTGCACAGCAGGGAAAGACACATCCGGATCATGGATTGTTTGTCGGATTTGCGCCAAGCAATTCTCCGGAAGTCGCATGGGCAATCCGTATTGCAAACGGATACAGCTCTTCCCGTGCGGCCGAAGTCGGAAGAGATGTTATGAAATACTATTACAACAAAGGCGACAAGAAGAAGATCATCACCGGAGAAGCTGCAACGATTGGAAGCGGTTCCGGAGGCGACTAAAAGAAAGAGGTGGTTCTATGTGAAAGATCCTGTTCTGATCAAAAGTAACAGATATGGTATGACTCTTCGTTTTGATCCGGAACTTCCGTTTGATCTGTTAAGAGAACGGGTTCACGAAAAACTGCATGCATTTACTCATTTTTTTAATCATGCATGTATGGTAGTAACTTTTGAAGGGCGTACGTTTACGAAAGAGGAAGAACAGGCAATGGCAGAGACAATTGAAGAATCTGCCGGGATTCAGATTCTGTGCCTGACAGACACGGAAGATAATACACAGGAAACACATACTATAACAGATACTCCGGTGTCTGGCAGACATCTGTGCCGTAAGACAAGAGACAATACTTCTAATGATACAGCAGGTGAAGCTTATGACTCCGCAGAGACAATACACACAGAGTATGGACTGTTCTACAGAGGCAATCTGAGAGGACGTGCCATCCTTGAAGCGGATAAAAGCATTGTAATTGTTGGAGATATTGAGACAGGCGCAACTGTCATATGTAAGGGCAGCGTTACAGTGACCGGGACGATATACGGAACAGTCATTGCAGGCGCAACTGGAGATTATAATGCGATGATCGCAGCAATTGATATGAAGCCAGAATTGCTTCGAATCGGTGAGATCGAAGTAAAACCAGTAATAGGAGGAAGTTATTCATGGGCGAGGTTATTGTAATTACTTCAGGAAAAGGCGGTGTAGGTAAAACAACTACAACAGCAAATATCGGTGCCGGCTTATCAGAAGCCGGCAAGAAGGTTGTCGTGATCGATACCGATCTCGGCCTTCGGAACCTGGATGTAGTCATGGGACTGGAAAATCTCATCGTATACAACCTGGTAGATGTGATCGAAGGCTCCTGCCGCTTAAAACAGGCGCTTATAAGAGATAAACGATATGAGAATCTATATCTTCTGCCTTCTGCACAGACGAAGGACAAGTCGGCAATATCACCGGGACAAATGAAAAAGCTGACTTCTGAATTAAAAGAAGATTTTGATTATATCCTGCTGGATTGCCCGGCGGGAATTGAGCAGGGCTTCCATAATGCGATCGCAGGTGCTGACCGCGCACTTGTAGTCACAACTCCGGAAGTGTCTGCGATCCGTGACGCAGACCGTATCATCGGACTGCTGGAAAAAAGCGGTCTCAGGGATAACGCATTGATCATTAACCGGATCCGCATGGATATGGTCAGACGCGGCGATATGATGTCCGTGGATGATGTGACAGAGATTCTGTCGATCCCTCTGATCGGTGCATTGCCGGATGATGAACACGTCGTCATTGGCACAAACCAGGGAGAACCCGTCATCGGAATTGACTCTCTGGCTGGAAAAGCGTATCGTAATATCAGCAGAAGAATTATGGGTGAAGATGTTCCATTTATGGATCTTAACAGCAGCCACAAATTCTTTTCAAAGCTTTCTGGAATTTTCCGGAAAGGGTAGGAGGCAGAGCCTATGTTAAAAAAATCTTCTGTTTTTGTTGCAAAAAACCGTTTAAAAGCACTGGTTACCAGCGACAGGGTGAAATGCACACCAGATTCTTATGATAAAATATGTCGGGAATTGTATGAGACGCTTTCCAAGTATATGGAATTTACAGAAGAGGATTTTAAAGTAGAAATATTCAGAACACAAATTTTAATTAGTTTTTCAGGAGAAGAAGAGTGAAATTACCAAAATTTACGAAACCGTATCGGTTAAGAGATTACAATTTTACATTAGTTACACTTGTTTTTATCTTATCTGTAATTGGAATACTTGTTGTAGGAAGTGCCAAGCAGGTATATCAAAGCCGTCAGGTACTGGGGGTCATGATCGGAATTGTCTTTATGATGATCGTCACATTCATTGATTATGTCTGGCTGCTTGATTTTTACTGGTTTTTCTATGGCTTTTCTATTTTTATACTGGGGCTGGTACTTGTTGCAGGTAAAAAGGTCGGCGGAGCGACTAGATGGATCGATCTGGGATTTACTACCTTCCAGCCATCTGAGATGGCAAAGATCCTGCTGATACTTTTTTTCGCAAAGTTCCTGATGGAACATGAACGGGATGTAAACGACCGTAGCACACTTTGCAAATATGCGATTCTTGCGGGATTACCGTTGGCGCTTATCATTATGGAGCCAAACCTTTCCACAACGATCTGTACTGCTGTGGTAATCTGTTTTCTGATTTATATTGCAGGACTCAGTTACCGCTTTATCGGAACTGTTTTGATAATTCTGATTCCGACAGCAATTATCTTTTTGAGCATTGTTGTGCAGCCGAACCAGCCATTCCTGAAAGATTACCAGCAGGAACGTATTCTTTCCTTCCTTGAACCGGATAAATATGCAGATGATGGAGCCTATCAGCAGAACAACTCTGTTATGGCAATTGGTTCCGGACAGCTTTCCGGAAAAGGACTGAATAATAATACAACAACCTCTGTAAAAAATGGTAACTTTATTCTGGAGCCACAGACTGATTTTATTTTTGCGATCATAGGTGAAGAATTAGGTTTCATTGGAAGTTGCGTTGTTATTGCTTTATTATTATTAATTGTGCTACAATGTATTCTGATAGGAATTCGAGCGAAGGACCTCGCAGGGAGGATCATCTGCTGCGGGGTAGGCGGACTCATAGGAGTCCAGAGCTTTATCAATATCGGTGTTGCGACAGGATTGATTCCGAACACAGGAGTTCCACTTCCGTTTGTCAGTTACGGAATGACTTCTCTTGTCAGTCTGTACATTGGTATCGGAATTGTATTGAATGTTGGTTTACAGCCGAAAAAATACAAATAAGGAGAGAATACAATGAACATAGGTCTAATTGCACACGATTCAAAGAAAACATTAATGCAGAATTTTTGTATCGCATACAGAGGTATTTTAAGCAGACATCATTTATATGCAACCGGGACGACCGGACGTTTGATCGAGGAAGTGACGAATCTTAATATTCACAAATATCTTGCAGGTTCCCTGGGGGGACAGCAGCAGTTAGGAGCACAGATCGCACAGAATGATATCGATGCACTGATTTTCTTAAGAGAACCATATGCACCGAAGCCAAACGATCCGGATCTTAATGATGTGATTCGGATGTGCGATACTTATAATATTCCGTTAGCAACGAATCTTGCTACGGCTGAACTTATTATTTTATCAATTGACAGAGGAGATCTTGACTGGCGTGAAATGTACCGATAATAACAGAAAAAAGAAATCATATTCCAGAAGGAGAAGACAACGTCAGCGGACACTGCGCCTGATGACAGGAATCTTTCTTGTGTTATGTGTTGTTGCCGGCTATCTTATCATTTCCGGCGGAATGGGAACGAAACAGCTTGTCTATGCCTATGAAAAGAAGCAGTATAATAAAGCAATATATACCGGTGAATTATTTGCAAAGGATCTGTGTCTTGTGAATGGCGATACAGAGATGTCCGGTGCTCCGGACAGTTCCACGTATAAAGCTGCGGCGCTGTTTGATGTGAACAATTCTAAGACCACGTATGCATATAATGCAACTGCAAAGATGTATCCTGCAAGTATTACGAAGATTATGACGGCTCTTGTTGCAATAGAGAGTGCAGATCTATCCGAAGAGGTCACCGTAGAAGTAGATTCCTCAGATTTTGCAGCCGATGAACAGACCTGCGGAATCCACAAAGGAGATAAACTGACACTGGAAGCGTTGTTAAACGGATTACTTCTGTATTCCGGCAATGACAATGCAGAGGCAATCGCTTATTACATTGGCGGAAGTATCGAAGGCTTCGCAGATATGATGAATAAGAAAGCACAGGAATTAATGGCTACTAACACTCATTTTGCAAATCCAAGCGGATTACATGATGAGAACCATTATACGACTGCCTATGATATTTATCTGATCTTCAATGAATGTGTCAAACACAAAGAGTTTACAGATATCATCGGAAGATCATCTTATACTGCGGACATTCAGAGTGCCAATGGAACAACACGAAAAGTAACCTGGAAACCGACGAACTACTATGCAACCGGAGAAGCTAAACGCCCATCAGGAGCGACTGTAGTAGGCGGTAAGACCGGAACTACCGCAAAAGCTGGAAACTGCCTTGTTCTTCTTGACCAGACAGATGAGAAGGCACCATATATATCGATTATAATGGGGGCTACATCAAAAGAATTGTTATATAAAGATATGTCATCCATTATTGATCAGATACCAAATACAAATTAGAATTTATATGTAAGGGGCAGCCAGAAATGATTGCCCCTTTTGTGTGTATGATTAATCGGACATGGAACCGATTCTTCCATACAGACTGATCAGATACAGCCCGCAGAGACCTACCAGTGTATAGATAATTCTGGAAAGCCATGTCAGATTTCCAAAAAGAAATGCCACAAAGTCAAAGCGAAAAATACCGATCAGAAGCCAATTGACGGCGCCAATAATGACAAGTGTTAATGATGTATTGTCAAACCATTTCATATTAGAAATACCTCCTTTTTGCTAGTATTACTAATATGACGGAAAATATACAGGATCTGTCATTTTATTCTATTTTAGAGGGACGAAATTCAAAATGGTAAAAGAATCACCGTTATACTATCCTTATTCGGATTATTTAAAAAATAAATATGGAGAGAAAGTATACAAGCTTCCAATTAATCTGCCAATCACCTGTCCAAACCGTTTAAACGGCAAACGTGGCTGCAGCTTCTGCGCAGAATGTGGAACCGGATTTGAATCTTTAGATGCAGTTTATACCGTTACCGAACAGCTTGCAAAAAATCAGGAACATATTGCAAAGAAATACAAAGCGAAGAAGTATATCGCTTATTTCCAGAATTATACAAATACATTTCTTCCACTTAATGATTTCCGGAAATATATGGAAGAAGCAGCACAGTTTCCAGATATTACAGAGCTTGCTGTCTCTACAAGACCGGATTGTATCAAAGTGGAATATCTTGATGTTTTACGTAGTGTTTCTGAACAATACCACTGCAATATCACGATTGAACTAGGACTGCAGACCGCAAATTATCATACACTTTTGAAGATTGACCGTGGACATACACTTGCAGAATATATTGATGCCGCAATACAGATAAAACGATACGGTTTTGATCTTTGCACACATGTAATACTAAATCTGCCGGGAGATACGATCACAGACAGCATCGAAACCGCAAAAATCTTAAGTGCTCTTTCTAATGATTGCGTGAAGGTACATTCCCTTTACATTGCAAAAAACACGCGGTTGTGTGAAGAATACGAAAATGGTACAATAACTTTGTGTTCCAAAGAAGAATATTTCCGGCGTGTAACGGTATTTCTTGAGTATCTGAAACCACGCATTGCAGTAGAGCGGCTTTTCAGCCGTATTCCGGAAAAAGATGCTGTATTCTGCAACTGGCAGACAAGCTGGTGGAAATTAAAAGACGAACTTGAAGCACATATGATAGCCGGAGAGCATTATCAGGGAAGATTATCCGGATATCTTGACGGTGCTGCACTAAATGAAAAATAGGGGGCTGTATTTTGGCAGATAACAAAATGACAAATATTGCGGTTTACCGCAAAAAAACACATATAAATATCGGGATCATTATATTTGGTGCTGTTTTCATTTACCTGTTTGCAACGGTACTGATGTATCTGACCAATAAGCATGTTTCTGCTTATGAAGTAAGAGAGGGATCCATTGTAAAAGATAATACTTATACCGGATTTGTAATTCGTGAGGAGAGTACCATCACCGCAGACCGGGATGGCTACGTGAATTATTTTGCTCCGGAGGAGAGCAAAGTCGGTGCAAGAACCAGTGTTTATACATCATCTGCGAAGAAATTAAATCTAAATAACAGTACTTCCACTGAAACAAATGAACTGAGCAGTGAAGAAGAAGAGGCGATGCTTGTAAAGATTCAGAATTTCAGCGAGAATTTCAAAGAAGATTCTTTTCGGGATGTATATTCCGTAAAGGATTCTGTAAAATCCGTACTGGACAACAAATCCAGTCAGAATCGTCAGGCACAGTTGTCGGATATTCTGACTTCCAATACCGGAACCGTGAGTGTATATAAGGGAACGAAGGACGGCGTTGTTTTTTATTCTTATGACGGATATGAAAGCACGACGGCGAACCAGGTCACGGAGCAGATGATTTCCGGTAAATCTTATGAAAAAAAGATTTTATCCAATAACCAGTATGTAAAAGCGCAGAATCCGGTATACCGTCTTGTTACAGGAGATTCCTGGACAGTGATCATTCCGCTGGATTCCACAACTGCAGATTCTCTGAAAAAGCAGTCCATGGTCAAAGTGCGGTTTCTGAAAGATAATGAAACAGCTTCCGCAGGTCTCACGATCAAAGAGAAAGATGGAGGCTATCTTGCATATTTAAGTTTCCGGAATGGGATGATCCGTTATGCAGATGAACGATTCCTTGACCTGGAACTTATACTGGAAGACGAATCAGGACTTAAGATTCCAAAATCCTCTGTTGTTTCCAAAGATTTTTATGCAGTTCCGGAAGATTACCTGACACAGGGCGGCAACAGCAAGAGTACGGGCGTCCTGCTGGATAATGGATCGGAGAATGCGGAATTTCAGGTCGAAACGATTTATTACCGCGATTCGAAAAAGGGACTTGTTTATCTGAATCCAGCTGATTTTAAAGAAGGGGCTGTACTAATCAAGCCGGATTCTACACAGAAATATACATTAAGTGAGACAAAATCGCTGAAAGGCGTTTATAATATTAACAAAGGTTATGCTGTATTCAAACAGATCAATATTTTATGTAAGAGCGATGAATATTACATTGTGGAAGAGGGAAACGATTATGGTCTGTCTAATTATGACCATATTGCATTAGACGGTAAATCTGTTCAGGATAATGATATCGTCTTTGAATAAAGGAGGTACAACATGTTAAAAGAAAATCTGGAAAGCGTAGAAGAAAAAATTCAGGAAGCATGTAAAAAAAGTGGTCGTAACAGAGAGGATGTAACACTGATCGCGGTCAGTAAAACAAAACCTGTAGAGACACTTCAGGAAGCTTATGATCTTGGTGTCCGTGTCTTCGGAGAGAACAAAGTACAGGAACTGACAGAAAAATACGACTCACTTCCAAAAGATATACACTGGCATATGATCGGTCATCTGCAGCGCAATAAAGTCAAATATATTATTGATAAAGTAGATCTGATCCACTCTGTAGATTCCATCCGTCTTGCTGAGACAATTGACAAAGAAGCGCAGAAACATGATCTGATCGCAAACATTCTTGTAGAAGTCAATGTTGCAAAAGAAGAAAGCAAATTCGGACTTATGCCGGAAGAAGTAGACGGCTTCATTGATGAAATTGCAAACTTAAAACATATTCAGGTAAAAGGACTTATGACAATTGCTCCATTTGTAGAAAATCCAGAAAAAAATCGTACAGTTTTCGCTGATTTACGTAAATTATCTGTTGACATTGCAAAGAAAAACGTTGATAATGTTAATGTGAGTATACTTTCTATGGGTATGACGAATGATTATCAAGTAGCCGTAGAAGAGGGGGCAACAATGGTTCGTGTCGGAACAGGTATTTTCGGTGCGCGCAATTATGCTCAAGTATAAACGGAAGATAGGAGATTATTGAAAATGGGAGTATTAGATAAGTTTTTAGACATCATGAAGTTAAGCGATGACGAAGATTACGATGATGACTTTTATGATGATGAGTATGATGACGATTTTGAAGAAAAACCGAAAAAGAGCTTTTTCAAAAAAAATAATAAGGGAAAAGATTTTGATGATGAAGAAGCAGAAGAGGACTTTGATCTTCCGGAAAAATCTACAAAACCGGTTCATTCAAGCAATAAAGTTACTCCGATGCGTCAGCCTGCAAGAAGAAGCAATGTTAATATGGAAGTTTGTGTTATCAAACCAAATTCCGTAGAAGATGCACGCGAGATTACAGAGACACTTCTGAGTGGAAGAACTGTAATTCTGAATCTGGAAGGATTGGATCTGGAAGTGGCTCAGCGTATTATCGACTTTACTTCCGGAGCTGCGTTTGCAATCAGCGGTAATCTTCAGAAGATTTCAAATTACATATTCCTGGTAACACCGACAGATGTAGATATTTCCGGTGATCTTCAGGATCTTTTAAATACTTCTTTTGATGCTTCTTCCATGCGATCAAGATTTTAAGGATCTTTAACAGCAAAGCTATGAACAAAGAAGAACTTATGTTAAGAAAACGTCTGATTGAATTATCGAATCAGGCTTATCAGAGAGATATCGTAACATTTTCAGATTTTCTGAATCTGAATGAATTAAATATACTTCATACTACGCCAAAGGATCAGTTTCCGGTTGCCTACGAAACTTACGGTGGGTATGACACAGCAGAGCGTCAGATGGTTGCATTTCTACCTGATGCTCTTTGTTATGAATATTTTTATCCAATGAAAACAGTGATAATCGAACCGTTAAATCTGAATTTTTCAGAATCACTGACACATCGAGATTACCTTGGCGCTTTAATGAATCTTGGTATTGAAAGAAGCCGTATGGGCGATATTCTCATTGACGGCCAGAGAGCAATCGTATTTGTTAAACCGGAGATTGCTGACTTTATCGCCGATAATCTGACACGTATCCGTCACACTACAGTACAGACTAAGATTCAGGAACCAGGAGACATTTCCTATGAACCCAAATACCAACAGATAAAGGGGACGGTTCCGTCGGTAAGACTGGATACGATCCTTTCTGTGGCATATCCATTGTCCCGCAGCAAGCTGACCGCTTATATTCAAGCTGGGAAAGTATTTGTAAATGGAAAGCTTATCACAAGCAACGGATGCCATCTGAAAGAGGGAGATTTTATTTCCGTACGCGGGCTCGGCAGGATCATGTATGAAGAAACAATTGCTGCTACGAAAAAAGGGCGTTATATGGTAACTGTCAGAAAATATATTTAAAAGAAAAAGAGGAAAATTATGAAGAAAGAACAATCACGTCCGGTACATTATTTCATTGCAATTATCGCAGTTGCTGCCGGAGTTTTATTTGATCAGTGGACCAAATTGCTGGTACTTACGCATCTTAAAGGACACGATTCTTATATTGTTATAAAGAATGTATTTGAACTTGAATATCTTGAAAACAGAGGCGCTGCTTTTGGAATGCTGCAGGGCAAACAGTTTTTCTTTATTTTCTGTGTCGCTCTTATTGCGTTTTTTTCCATATATTTTTACAGGACAGTTCCGATGACGAAACATTTTTTGCCACTTCGTATCTGTGCGGTATTTATATTAGCAGGGGCGTTCGGTAATATGATCGATCGTGTGATCCGGCATTATGTAGTGGATTTCTTTTATTTTTCTCTCATTGATTTCCCTATATTTAATGTTGCTGATATTTATGTAACGGTTTCGGCATTTGGACTGATTATTTTATTATTATTTTATTATAAGGAGGAAGACCTTGAGCAGATCTTTCATAATCGAAAAGGAAAATAACGGGGCTCGGATTGACCGTTTTCTCGCTGATGCAGCACCGGAGCTTTCCCGATCACGGATTCAGAAGTTAATAAAAGATGCACATATTACTGTCAATGAGAAGCCTGTAAAATCCAATTACAGGCTTCTTACAGATGATGTAATATCTTTGTCCATTCCAGAGCTAAAAGAGCCGGATATCCTCCCTGAGGCACTTCCACTGGATATTCTGTATGAAGACAAGGATGTTATCGTTGTAAATAAACCAAAGGGGATGGTTGTCCATCCGGCTCCAGGCCATTATACAGGTACGCTGGTAAACGCATTGTTGTATCATTGCAAAGATCAGTTGTCCGGAATCAATGGTGATTTAAGACCTGGTATTGTCCATCGTATCGATATGGATACGACAGGCTCTCTGATCGTCTGTAAAAACGATCTGGCACACCAGAACCTGTCTGAACAGCTTAAAGAACACTCAATCCACCGGATTTATATTGCAATTGTACACGGCAATATAAAAGAAGACGAAGGCACCGTAAATGCTCCGATCGGCAGACATCCCATTGACCGGAAAAAAATGAGTACGCATGCAAAGCAAAGCAGGCATGCAGTAACACATTATAAAGTACTGGAGCGTTTCGGCAATTATACTTATATCCAATGTAAGCTGGAGACCGGACGTACACATCAAATCCGCGTGCATATGTCCAGTATCGGACATCCACTGTTAGGGGATCAGGTGTACGGACCGAAAAAATGTCCATTTCCAGGACTTACCGGTCAGACACTTCATGCAAAAACGCTTGGTTTCATTCATCCGCGCTCCGGTGAATATATTGAAGTAGATGCGCCAATTCCAGAGTATTTTAACAATCTTCTTGATATACTTAGAAAAAAAGCATAAATTATCTAAAAATTATATACATTTCACTTGAATTATTGTATAATAATAGATATACAGAGAACCTGTTATCTTCAGCTTCTCTTGTATACGCAGGTATAAAAAAGGAGCGTGATGGATATGGAAAAAACAAATACAATCATTACAATAGGAAGACAATTTGGAAGTGCCGGACGTGAGATCGGATATAAAGTTGCAAAAGATCTTGGAATTAAGCTGTACGATAAAGAAATGCTTGCAAGAGCGGCAAAAGAAAGTGGGCTCTGCGAAGAATTATTTGAGACACATGATGAGAAACCAACGAACAGTTTCCTTTATTCTCTTGTAATGGATACTTATTCTCTTGGATATTCATCCGGAAGTTATGCGGATATGCCAATCAACCATAAAGTATTTCTTGCACAGTTTGATGCGATCAAGAAGATTGCTTCTGAAGGACCGTGTATTCTTGTAGGAAGATGTGCAGATTACGCATTGGAAGATAATGAGAATTTGTTGAGTGTATTTATTCATGCCGATCTGGATGCAAGGATCCGCAGAATTGCCAGAATCTATGATCTGACAGATGCAAAAGCAAAAGATATGATCATGAAAACAGATAAAAAGCGTGCAAGCTATTATAATTACTACAGCAATAAGAAATGGGGATCTGCAGAAAGTTATCATATGAGCCTGGACAGCTCCGTGCTTGGTATCGATGGAACTGCAGAGGCTATTGAGAAACTTGTAGAACTGAAAGAACGCGACAGTAATAAGAAGCTGTAATATCGGAATTTAATTATAGAACCACGCGACTATCGCGTGGTTTTCTTAATACAAGAAAAAGAGAAAGCCGGTCAGCTCTCTCTTAATTTTACAGCAGAAGCGGCAAGACGACGCCGGTTTTCGTCAATTGCGGCATAATGCTTCTTTGTCGTATTTACATCTTTGTGTCCTAGAACATCCGCAACAAGATAAATATCACCGGTTTCTTTATAGAGCGCCGTACCATAAGTGCTGCGCAGCTTATGCGGTGTTATTTTTTTGTTCGGTGTCACCTGTCTGGCATATTTTTTCACCATATTTTCTATAGCTTGAACACCCATACGTGTGCGCCTAGTAGATAAAAAAAGTGCATTTTCATGACCGGAGAGAGGTGTGGCTGCTTTTCTGTCTCCACAGATGTAAGTATCCAATGCATTCGCAACCTCTGACCCAAAATAAACAACCATCTGATTACCACCTTTTCGTGTAACTGTAATTCCATTATTTTTAAAATCTACATCTGTAAGATCCAGTCCCACGCACTCTGAAACACGGATTCCAGTGCCAAGAAGCAATGTCAGGATTGCCAGATCACGATCTCTTGTTTTCCTGTAATATGTTAGTGATTGACCGGTTAAATGTTCGCCTGCATGTTCTACATAGTCAAGCAAGAGCGCTACCTCGTCCGTATCCAGACGAATAATCGCTTTTTCATGTAATTTGGGCATATCAACCAGCAATGTCGGATTTTTCTCAATCATCTGATGTTTGAAATAATACTGGTAAAAGCTACGCAGAGCTGACATCTTCCTGGAAAGCCCTTTTTCACTGTTCGTGATCCGTTCGCCTTCACGGTTATATACTTTCAAATATTCCATATATTCTTCGATATCTACCGGTTTTAAACGCTCCAGATCACTGACTTTAAACTGATCGATTGTGTAATTCTTATAAAACGAATTATTTTCCATCAGGAAATGAAAGAAAACCCGGATATCATATGCATAATTCATTCTTGTTTTTGCGGAAGATCTGGGCTCTATGGCACGAAAATAATCTTTGGCAAATGGCGGCAGCGTCTGCAGGATTTCTCTTAATCGTATCGTTTCGTCAATCTGAATCTGTTCGTGGTATGTTTTGGTCTGCATATATCTTGTGACTCCTTATTATACAATTTATTTACTTTATTTACTATTTGAACTTATTTACACAATATAGATATACTCAACTTAAAAGCTAACTAACATCAATATGAAAAGACTTAGTATCAAGATTAATTTTAATTGCCGTGTATTATATTGACAACTGTATTATACCATATTTTTGATTTTCGTGTCTATATCTTTTGGAAAAATCGGTATTTGTCGTATAGATATATTATGAACCATATTCTCTTTTTGATAACAAACTACGAGATATAATATTATGAATATGGAAAATAAAAACTTTTATTTTATAATAAGAGAAAAGATGGATGTTTGATACAGCAGGAAGGTCAGTTGATAGAGAATCACCTGACCTTCCTGCTAAAAAATATTATGAAGAGATTATGCGTTTATTCATAAATTAAATTATAATAAAATATTTTTTATCTGCGTCTCTTATTTTAATACCTGTTTGTATACTCTGTAGAAGTTCTTATAAGCAATCTTTTCAAGATCTTCATCACTGTAGCCTTTTTTCTTCAATGTCTCAATGAAGTTCCACGCATCTGCTGCAGATAACAGGCCTTTTGTTCCAAGCGGATTCTCGTCCGGTGCACCATTCTTAGAAAGTGCATCTGAACTCAGATAATCTTCAAAATCAAATCCGCATCCAACATGATCAATACCTACCAGATTGACGATATAATCTACATGTTCTGCCAGACCTTCTACGGACTGTTTTGCTTTATCAGGACTGATAAATGCATCCAGACGGTTCATTCCCATTACACCGCCGGTTGCAGCTAAAGCTTTGATCATTTCATCACTTAAGTTTCGTCCATGTGCAGATAATGCTCTTGCGTTACTGTGGGATGCAATAACCGGATGTCCGTCTGATAATTCAATAATATCCCAGAAACCTTTGTCATTCAGATGAGAAACATCCAGAACAATACCAAGTTCATTCATACGTTTGATTGCTTCTTTCCCTTTTGGAGTTAAGCCTCTGTTCTTGTCTCCCGGCCATCCGGAACCAAGAGCATTCTCTTCATTCCATGTTACCATGATATCACGTACACCAAATTCGTCATAATAATAATTGATCTGATCAATATCTTCGCCTATGTAAGATAAACCTTCCAGTCCCATCAATACATTAATCTTACCCTCCGCTGTACCTTTCTCAAAATCCTCATACTTTTTAACGATATTCAGAATATCTTTTGAGTCTTCAATCTCCTGACGTACGGCAGCTTCAATTTGTTTGATACGTTTCTTTGGATCTTCATCATATGGTGGATCAATCCACATTACAAACGTACCACCAAAAACATTACCTTTTTTGAACTTATCCAAATGGTACTTCCTGAAAATATCGCGTTCTCCTTTCAGACTGTGAATTGTAACATCTGACCAGATATCCCCATGTGCATCAAAAAGTTGTTTTTTCATTGTAACATTCCTCCTCTTTTATATTAACGTCTTTTTTCATTGACGTTTTGTATATTTATAATCTCTATATCCGTATTGAAATTCTAAATTCATTATACATCTTTTTGCGAAAATAAACAACATTTTGAAAAATTAAAATAAAAAAGAACAAATTCAGATAACGAAATACCATTATCAAAATCTGTTCTTTTGGTGAGTATAATATATATAAGATAGGGTTTCCCTTATATATCAAAATAGATTACTAATTATTAATCCTTTGAAATCCACGGGATTAATAACTTACAAGACTTGCAACTGACAACTTTCTCAAGATGCTATGACAATTAAACATCCTTACCTGATTACTGGAAATTCGCCTCATAATATGATACTGTCAAATACTGTCCTGCATGAATATCATCCGAATCCAGATGATTCATCTGCTTTAATTCATCTATATAATCGTAAATGGAATCATAGTCCTGACTCATATATTCTTTTGCAATGCTCCATAAACTGTCTCCTCTGGAAACTTCAATGCTCTTGTAGTACTTATATTCAACAGATTCCTTCGCTGCGTTATCATGTGCTGATACAAGCCGGCTTCCACCGACAATACTACCGGTTAATACAATACCTGCCAGTGCAAGCGTAATACATATTTTTTTCAAAAACACTTCTCTTCTTCTCTTTACTGTTCTATGATTACTTCCCTTACGCATAACTGATTCCCCCTCTGTACAGTTTCGAATATATGTTCCTGAACATTTGTTCTAAATGCATTATACAAAACAAATGTTCGGTTGTCAATAGATTTATTTCAAATAATCGAACATATTTTCTAAACATTTGTTTGCTTTTTAAATATCTCTATGATAAAATATTTTTAGGTATTAGAAAGTTCCTGACATATAACGAACTACAGGTATCACTGCGGAGGATTTTGCTTTGATATCTTATATAATATATTATAGAATACGGAGGCAATGACATATGGCACAGGGAAAGATAAGCGCAAAACAACAGGAGATTCTGGATTACATTAAGTCACAGATTCTGGAACGTGGTTTTCCACCTGCCGTTCGTGATATCTGCGAGGCTGTTCATTTAAAATCTACTTCTTCTGTACACTCCCACTTAGAAACACTGGAGAAGAACGGATATATCCGCCGTGATTCGACAAAGCCTCGTGCGATTGAGATTTTAGATGAAGCATTTAACTTTACAAGACGTGAGATGGTCAACGTCCCGATCGTAGGGCGTGTCGCAGCCGGAGAACCACTTCTCGCAGAACAGAATATTGAAGAATACTTTCCTATCCCAATGGAATTTATGCCGAATAAGCAAACATTTCTTCTAAAAGTCTGTGGTGAAAGTATGATTAATGCCGGAATTCTGAATGGGGATTATGTTCTTGCTCAGGAAGAGAATACTGCACACAACGGTGATATGGTTGTTGCTATGATTGAAGATGGTGCTACAGTTAAAACCTTTTATAAAGAGGAAGGTGTCATTCGTCTGCAGCCGGAGAATGATTTTATGGATCCAATCATTGTTCCGGACTGTACGATCTTAGGTAAAGTTATCGGTGTGTTCCGCTTTATGCGCTAAGATTAATAATTTTATCATTGATTCGCTGGCGGTTGGAGGCTGCATCTGTACGAGTGCATGCATTTATTTTAAGCGTCGTCATAACAAAAAAGCCTGCAAGCGCTGACTTTAACAGACGCACTTGCAGGCCTTTTATCATTTCTATTTTTTATTCTATAATTATTTTCACAAACGCCTTTTAAATCCTTTAAAAGAATTGTTATTTTACATCTCTACCTCTGTCCCATCGCTCCAGGTGCGCTCCAGATTGTAGAAAGAACGGTTCTCTTTATCAAATACATGTACGATAATATCACCATAATCCAGCAGTACCCAAGTTCCGCTTCTATTTCCTTCTGTCTGCTTTGGATGATGACCGACTCTTGCCAGTTTTTCCTGTACATTTTCGACCAGTGCCTTCACCTGACTGTCACTGGTACCGTTTGTGATGATAAAGTAATCAGCAATTACAGATATCTGTGAGATATCGATTACTTTGATCGCCTCGCCTTTTTTTTCGTCAAGTGCTTCATAAGCGATTTTAGCCATGTCTAATGCCTGATCCATCGTCAACTCTCCTTTCCGAGTTTTTCTTTATAATATAAATATGTCTTTTCCGTCATTGGATCCAGTGGAAGATTCCGGCTGTTTAAATATACCAGCGAATCTTTTAAAATTCTGTAGAGACATTCATCAAGATCCTGAAATGCCATTTTCCGCACATCCGCCATATTCGGCAATTCCCTGCGCCCAGGCTCAATGTAGTCGGCAATATACAAAATCTTATCCAGACGGGACATATGCGGTCTTCCTGTCGTATGACAGGCAATTGCATCTACAATCTCCCGATTCTCAACATGATAATTTCTGGCAGCCAGAAAGGCGCCCAGTTTCGCATGGAGGAGACTTGGATTCTTCATCTCTACTTCAGATATGCTCAGGTGATATTTGTCACAGAGACGGATCTTGGTTTCTGAAGGAATGCATTTGGCGCAATCATGCAGGAGTCCAGCAAGCAATGCCTTCTCAATATCTTCGCCATGGCACATAGCGAGCGATGAAGCTGTATACATAACGCCCAATGTATGTTCATAACGGTCTGTGTCCAGTTCTGACTTTAATTTTTTGCGTATTTTACGTACTTTATGATTCATACAAACCTTCCTTTGCAATAAATGCTTCCACTTCCGCAGGAACAAGCCCGGTAATAGACTCTCCTGCTCTTATCTTTGCACGCAATTCGTGAGAAGATATTGCAATCAGCGGAGACTGTAAAAGCTTGATACGTGCATGGTATTTATCATTCAGGTAAGAAATATGTTCCAGCATTGTCTGTCTGGTATTCCACTCATCCCTGTAAGCAGCCAGCACGTGGCAGACCGCAAGCAACCGCTCTGTATGCACCCATTTTTCAATATCACGAAGAGAGTCCGCACCAATAATAAAATAAAATTCATCTTCCGGATATACTGCATGAAAATATTCCAGTGTCTCATACGAATAGGAGACTTCTTTTCTTTTTAGTTCATAATCCTGTAATTCAAATGATTTGTGATCTTTGATAGCCAGTGCCACCATCTTTGCACGCATATCTGTGTCTGATCCTATAGAATCCAATGCCTTGTGCGGAGGACGTCCGTTTGGCATAAACCATATAACGTCCAGACCGAACTGATCTCTTGCCGTATCTCCGAGCATTAAATGTCCGTTATGGATCGGATCAAACGTACCACCCATAATACCTATTTTCATGGTTGCCTCTCTCCTGCTTACTTTGTTCCGCTGTTTTTCAATTTCACTATGGAAGCTGTATTTTTTTGTTTTTATCTTTTCCTTCTTTGTAAAGGACTATCTTCTTGCCGATCACCTGTACAACCTGGGAGCGTGTACGCTCAGCAAGCAGTGACGCCAGTTCTTTCGGATCATCTGCACAGTTTTTCAGCACACTGATCTTAATTAGTTCGCGTGCTTCCAAAGCTTCAGCAATTGCTTTTGTAAATTCCGGTGTCATGCTGTTTTTCCCGACCTGGAAGATCGGATCCATTGTCATGGCAAGACTTTTTAAATAAGCTCTCTGTTTCGTTGTCATGCTTTCTCTCCTATTTTGTTATCATTTATTTATAATAATCAAACTGCAATCCATACATTCTTACTGTATCACCTTCCTGGATACCGGCTTCTTCCAGTTCATCTAAAATACCGGTGTCTTTCAGGAATTTCTGGAAGAATGCAAATCCCTTCTCAGAATCCAGGTTTGTATAACCAAGCATCTTCTCAATCTTTGGTCCTTCTACAACATATACATTGTCTTCCTTTTCAACGGTATATGGAAGATCGATATATAAAAGTTCTTCCTCAGGGAAATATTCCTGTTCAAATACAATCGGTGTATCATCCAGCTTGGCAATTTCGCCGGATACATAATATAAAAGCTCTGAAATACCGACTCCGGTTGCACCTGAGATTGGAAATACACGAATTCCTTTTGGTTCAAATTCGGCCTTTAATCTTGCAACCGGATCTTCGTCTTCGCTGTATATCAAATCCGTCTTATTTGCAGCAATAACCTGCGGACGGGCTGCAATCTCAGGATTGTAAGCTTCAAGTTCGGCATTGATCTTATGAATATCATCAACCGGATCACGTCCTTCACTTCCGGCAGCGTCTACTACATGGATCATCATCTTTGTTCTCTCGATGTGGCGAAGGAATTCATGTCCAAGACCGACTCCTTCAGAAGCGCCTTCGATCAATCCTGGAATATCTGCGATTACAAAACCGCTTGCTCCTTCCAGATCGACAACACCAAGATTTGGATTTAGTGTTGTGAAATGATAATTTGCAATTTTCGGTTGCGCATTTGTTACTCTGGATAACAATGTAGATTTGCCTACATTTGGAAATCCGACAAGTCCCACATCAGCAATTACTTTCAGCTCCAGATTCACCCAGAGCTCCTGTGCAGGCTGACCAGGCTGTGCATACTTTGGAATCTGCATTGTAGCTGTTGCAAAATGCTGATTTCCCAGACCGCCTTTGCCACCTTTTAAAACAATCTGTCTGCGATTATCTCCGGACATATCTGCGATTACTTTTCCGGACTCAGACTCTTTGATCACAGTACCTTCCGGTACTCTTAAAATGATATCTTCAGCATCTTTTCCATGGCAGCGTCTCTTGCCGCCCTGTTCTCCGTCTTTTGCTGAAAATTTTTTGCGATGTCTGAAATCCTGAAGTGTGTTAAGACCTTCATCAACTTCAAAGATGACATCGCCACCGCGGCCGCCATCACCGCCATCCGGACCGCCGTTCGGGACATAGAGCTCCCGGCGGAAGCTGACATGTCCGTCTCCGCCTTTTCCTGATCTGATAAATATCTTTGCTCTGTCTGCAAACATAAATCTTTCTCCTTAAATATATAAAAACCTGTCTAATCGGTTACAATGCAATTTTCTGTTATTTAAAAAGAGTGCTGCCTCATAACTGTGATCAGTTATATCGCAACACTCTCCTCTGATTCTTAATTATTGAGCAACTGGATAGATAGAAACCTGTTTCTTATCTCTTCCTTTTCTCTCAAATTTAACTACACCATCAACAAGTGCGAATAATGTATCATCACCACCGCGTCCAACGTTAACACCTGGGTGAATCTTTGTTCCGCGCTGTCTGTAAAGGATGTTACCAGCTTTTACAAACTGTCCGTCAGCTCTCTTGGCGCCAAGTCTTTTAGACTCAGAATCTCTACCGTTCTTTGTAGAACCAACACCTTTCTTATGAGCGAAAAACTGAAGGTTTAATTTCATCATGGTTGTTACACCTCCTCGAATGTTAGATCAATATATTGTGCATAGTCTTCATCATGTGACATCTCTGTCAATCCGAGAACCATCGACTTAAGAAGAAGTTCCGCATCCGCAGACACTTTTCCGTCAATCCGGTAGGAAATGTATCCTTCCGTCTGTTCTGCCTCAAGTATTGCACGATCACCTGTAAACTGATCAATCGCATTTATTGTATTAATCGTGAGAACCGACGCTGCTGCACAGACAATGTCCTGTCCCTCCGGTGCATATCCTGCATGACCTGATGTCTGAAAACCGATGTATTCTTTTGCTGAATTCACATATACTGTTACATGAAACATGGATATTCTCCAATATTAAGCATTGATTTTTTCAATCTTTACTGCTGTGTACTGCTGTCTGTGACCATTTTTCTTGTGGTATCCTGTTTTTCTCTTGTACTTGTAAACGATTACTTTTTTAGCTTTTCCGTTTTCAACTACAGAAGCTTCAACAGTTGCACCTTCAATTGTAGGATTACCGATCTTTAATCCGTTGTCACTTACTGCAAGCACCTGGTCAAATGTAAAAGTCTCTCCGGCTTCTACACCAAGCTTTTCTACTTTAATGATATCGCCTTCGGCTACTTTGTACTGTTTACCACCTGTTGCTATAATTGCGTACATATGGCACCTCCTATTATCATTACTCGCCAATTACGGTGTCTGTCACATGAATTATGGCAGAACTTCAACCTCATTGTGCGGCATACTATTGTATATTAGCACATGTTTCCCTGAAAATCAAGCAGTTTACAAGCATTTTTATAAAAAATCTTATTTTTTTCTTCCTGTGTAAGTTTAGAATCATTTAACAGATGTACAAATGCCCCCTGATCCCGCCACGGAACATCGGTTCCGAAAAGGATCTTATCAGCACCGTGATTACGCACGATCCGAAGAAACTGATCTTCTTTTATCACATCAAGTACCACGGCAGTGTCCAAATATACATCTTTTCCGACCAGGTATTTTTCTACATCATCCCACATCTCATTGCCGCCGAGATGGGCAAGGACAAGGTTCACAGGGTGAACCTCATCTATAACTTCTGCAGCCATCTCCGGTGTACAGTGAACGTCATCCGGGCATTTCGGGTCAAGTCCCGCATGGACGACAATGATAAGTCCAAGCTCTGTGGCATAATCTACCAGTCTTTTATAACGGATATCATTAAAATACATGTCCTGATAATCCGGATGTAATTTGATCCCTTTAAGTCCCAGTTCTTTTATATGCCGGAGTTCTTCTCGGTAATGTTCTGTCGCCGGATGGATGCCTCCGAAAGAGATGACATTTCCTTCCTGATGTGCAGCGGCAAATGTATTGACCGAATCAAACTGAGAAGGCTTTGTCATAGCCGGAAGTGCAATACTTAAGTCTACACCACCCTTTTTCGCAGACTCTGAAAGTCCCGTGTATGTTCCATCTGTCTGCGGTGGTATCTGACAGACCTCTGCCAGAAATGTAATCGTTTTGTCAGCGATCTTATCTGGAAACATATGTGTATGAAAATCAATTACCATTTTTTTCATACTCCTGTACCTTGTCGTAACAATATTTGATAATATCACGTCTTGTGATCATTCCGATAAAATGTTCCTGATCATCCACAACCGGCACAAAGTTCTGCTCCATTGCACGTCCGATCAGGTCTTCCATCTTAGATTCGGCATTGACACACTGGTAATCATTCCTTCTGTCAATTTTCATGATACTGATATTCTCAGCATCTTTAAGATTCAATAGTTTTAATTTTTTGACAGCCCACAAAAGATCACCTTCTGTGATACTGCCGACATATTTTCCCTCTTTATTCAAAATCGGGACACATGTATATCTGTAGTGTTCCATAATTTCCAAAGCCTGTCTGAGTGTATGATAATCATAAATAAATGCAAGTTCACTCTTTGGCTTCAGGAAAAATAAAATATTCATCTTTTGAACAGCCTCCTAAATTTGTGTAGTTACAAAAATATCATAAATTGCTTTGATCGCACCTTCAAAATCATGGTTGCTGACACCAATGATAATATTCAGCTCACTGGAACCCTGGTCGATCATACGGACGTTAATATTTGCATGTGCAAGCGCAGAGAAAATACGTCCGGAAGTACCTCTGGTTGCTCTCATTCCACGTCCTACAACTGCGATCAGTGCAAGGTCAGATTCCAGTTCCAGATAATCCGGTTCCACTTCTCTGTGAATGCCTGCGATCACTTTCTGCTCTTTTTCTTCAAATTCTTCCTGGTGAACAAAAATTGTCATCGTATCAATTCCGGATGGCATATGTTCGATAGAAACATGGTTCTCTTCAAAAACTTCCAACACTTTACGGCAGAACCCAACCTGAGAGTTCATCATCGCTTTCTCCACAGTTACAGAAGCGAAATCCTTCTTACCTGCAATACCGGTAATAACAAAACGTGGTTTCTGACATGTTGCTTCCACAATCAGAGTTCCTTTATCCTCCGGTGCATTCGTATTGCGGATATTGATCGGGATACCTTCCTTGCGCACCGGGAAAATGGCATCTTCGTGAAGAACCGTAGCGCCCATATAGGACAGCTCACGAAGTTCGCGGTATGTGATCACATCGATCGGTTTCGGATTCGGAATGATTCTTGGATCCGTAATCAGGAATCCGGATACATCTGTCCAGTTTTCATACATCTCTGCATGAACCGCTTTTGCAACGATAGATCCGGTAATATCCGATCCACCACGGGAAAATGTTTTCACACTTCCATCCGGTTCAGAACCGTAAAATCCCGGAATTACCGCACGTTCTATATCTGCAAGTTTTGCAGTCAACACCTCATCGGTCTTTTCTGCATCAAAATTACCTTCTTCATCAAAGAAAACAACTTCGGCTGCGTCAATGAATGTATATCCGAGATATTCAGCCATAATCTTACCATTCAGAAATTCACCGCGGGATGCCGCATAATCTCTTCCAATCTTGGCAAGAAAATTCTTACGGATGATCTTGAAATCTTCCTCCAGCGAAATTTTAAGTCCAAGTCCGTCAATAATTGACTGATAACGTGCTTTGATCGCAGTCAGAAGATTCTCAAAATTCTCCATGTGTTCTTCTTTTTCTTCGTCGTCATATGCAAGGATTGCCTGTCCATAACAACTGTACAGCATATCCGTTACTTTTGTATCGTCAGAGGTACGTTTTCCCGGCGCAGACGGAATCACATAACGTCTGCTGGAATCTTTTCTGATGATCGCACCGACTTTTTCAAACTGTTCGGCGCTTGCCAGTGAACTTCCTCCGAATTTAACAACTTTAATTAACATTTTTGTATTCCTCCAGGTTGCCTTTTCTTTTGCTGCTACTATATTACCTTATTTTCCCATCATCTGCAATGGAATATCTGTATGAAACAGGATGCCCTGTATGCCGAATTTCTCGGCAGCTTCCACATTCGCGACACGGTCATCAAAAAATACTGTATGTTTTGGATCTATGTTATATCGGTCTAATAATATCTGATAAATCTTTGAATCCGGTTTCATACATTTTTCTTGCCATGAAAACACACCGCCGTAAAAACTCTTTAAAAACGCAAGCTTTTCTTCTGACTGACGGAACATTTCATCCGAATAATTAGACAGATAATAAAGCTTCATTCCTTTTTCGCGAAAATATGCAAACCATTCTTCAATAAAAGGAAATGGTACGATAGATGCTCCGAATCCAGCAAAGGTTGTCCGTATCTCTTTCTCATACGCCGGATCATTTTCTATAAAAAGTTCCAGCCATTCTTCGGTTGTTACCAGACCGGAATCTCCTGCATCCCAGTCTTTATTACAAAACATAGCATCCGCCACATGCTTGGTCGTCTCTTCTGAAAATCCTAATGATTCCAGATATTCTTTCCACGCAAAATAAATTAATACATTTCCAATATCAAAAATAACTGTATTGGTATTCTCCCTTAATTCAGGTATCATTTTTTCTTCCTTCTCTTCTTGATTGTACTTTGTTTCCAAAAACTGTATACGGAAATATTTCCCATATATCCGCAGATTTTTAATGATCGCGGATAACGTCTGCAAACTGTGCTTTTGCTGCCTTCTTAAGATCCGCCGGAGCAAGTTTTAACTGCATTCCTAATTTACCGCCACTGACATGCATCTGCGTAAGTTCTTCCGCATCTTTTTGTATGACTGTCGGAAACTGTTTTTTCATTCCAATTGCCGTACAGCCGCCACGCACATATCCGGTTACTTTTGTCAGATTTTTTAAATGCAGCATCTCCAGCGATTTCTCACCGACCGCTTTTGCTGCCTTCTTAAAATCAATCTCTGCTTCGATTGGAATGACAAACACATAATGTTCACCGCTCTTGCCGGTCGTCACAAGCGTCTTGTATACAAGCGCATGGTCATATCCAAGTTTATCTGCAGTTTCAATACCATCCGTGAAGTCTTCACATTCATAAGTTTCATATTCATAAGGAATCTTCATGCGGTCCAGCATACGCATGGCATTTGTCTTTAATTCCTTCTTGCTCATAAGAAGTTCACTCCTTTATATCATTCATGTTTATATCTGTATAAGCACACATATTTAAGTGGTTACAATGTCTTTTCCCAGGTCTTCCAACGAAATGAAATCGTTTTTTGTTGTTCCACCTGCTGATTCCGGATTCTTCGCATATACTTCCAGGCGGTGGAAATGAAGCGGTACTTCCTCCGGATTTTCACCGATGAAGCGCAGGAACGCTTCCATTACGAGATCCGGTTTCAAATTCTGCTCACTACCTGTTGCAAGGAACAGAAAAATGCCGTCATCCTCTGCATGCATATCGTAAATCATCGGTTTGATATCGACTTCTTTCTCACTTCGTTTTGTTTTCTTCCATACGATGATCTGCGGTTCTTTCATAAATGCACACACACTGTCTTTCCATTTTGCCGAAAGTACTCTTATATCTTCCGCATGTTGAAAAGTCTGTGGCTGAGTCACTTTGTAATCTGCCGCAGCTACGATCGTCATACCGCTCGCTTTTTTATCCGAAGAGATCTCACGGAAACCGGTAACTTCAATTCCCTCGACCATCACAGCATTTAACTGTGCAACTGCCTGCTCTGAGGCGATTGCTTCTGTCAACTCAATATCAAAATATTCTCCGTCACTTGTCACACCGACACCAAGTGGCTGCGCAAACGACATGATCATATGTGGGCTGTATCCACTCGTAAATGCAATCGGGATCTCTGCCCTGCGGATCGCTTTCTGAAAGAAACGCATCACATCCAGGTGTCCAATAAAACGCATTACTCCATATTTACGGAATTTAATTCTTGCTTTCAATACAGACACCTCCTTTCCATTTTGCCACACCACAACCGGAACATTTCATCCGGCAATTCGGTGTAACTTCTGCGTTCATTGCATGATTCCATTCCCGTTTCAGAAAATCTTTCGTCACGCCAATGTCTATGAAATCCCACGGGAACACTTCATCAAGTGAACGCTCTCTGTGATTATAAAATGCAATATCCAGTCCTGTATTTTCAAACGCTTGCATCCATTTATTATTATCAAACTGATCGCTCCAGGAATCATACAGACATCCCAGACGATAAGCTTCTTCGATAACTGCGGAAGTCTTACGGTCTCCTCTGGCAAAAACACCTTCCAATACCGTTACTTCTGCATCATGCCAGTTATATTTCAGACTCTTCCGGTTCAACTGATCGTTAAATGCGTGTTTTACAATCGCAGCTCTGGAGATGTATTCTTCATTCGTATACATTCTCGCCCACTGGAACGGAGTAAACGGTTTCGGTATAAAGAACGATGTACTTGTCGTAATCTGGCATTTTCCGTTCCGCTGATCCTTCGGGATCTCGTAATAACGTCTTGCAATTTTATCTGCCAGCTCTGGAATAGCACGCATATCATCTTCGGTCTCTGTCGGTAATCCCAGCATGAAATAAAGTTTTACCTTATTCCAGCCTCCTTCAAAAGCCTGTCCTGCGCCATCTAAAATAATCTCCTCTGTCAGTCCTTTGTTGATGACATCACGCATACGCTGGGACCCAGCCTCCGGCGCAAATGTCAGGCTGCTCTTGCGGATATCCTGCACCTGTCCCATCACATCCAGCGAAAATGCATCTATTCGAAGCGATGGCAGACTGATATTAATTCCCTTGGACTTAAACTCATCAATCAGAAATGTGACCAGCTCTTTTAAATGACTATAATCACTGGAACTTAAAGAACTTAGAGAGATTTCTTCGTGTCCTGTATTTTTCAGCATCTTATATGCATAATCTTTTAAAACTTCTACGTCTTTTTCTCTTGTCGGGCGATATAGCATTCCTGCCTGGCAGAAGCGGCAGCCACGGATACAACCGCGCTGGATCTCCAGTACAACACGATCCTGTGTTGCTTTAATAAAAGGTACTACCGGTTTTTCCGGATATGGCGCACTGGACATATCCATTACAACCTGCTTCTTAATATTCTCTTTTGCATGAACATTGTTCGGTGTAAAAGAGAGGATGGTACCATCTTCCTTATATTCTACATCATAAAAAGACGGAATGTATATTCCTTCTACTTCTGCAGCCATCTCAAGGAAATCCCATCTGGAGCCTCCTGCTGCTTTATTCTTCTTGTAAAGATCCAGTAATTCATCATAAACGGTTTCGCCTTCACCCATATAAAACAGGTCAAAGAAATCTGCCAGTGGCTCCGGATTGTACGTGCATGGACCACCACCGATCACGATCGGATCTTCTTCTGTTCTGTCTTTTGTTTTTATCGGGATCCCGGACAGATCCAGAATCTGTAAAATGTTCGTATAACACATCTCATACTGGATCGTAATGCCTAAGAAATCAAAATTTTTGATCGGATCCTGCGATTCCAGCGCAAACAACGGAATCTTCTTCTCGCGCATAACCGCATCCAGATCTGTCCACGGTGAATAAACTCTCTCACACCAGACATCCTCTCTGCGGTTAAACATATCATAGAGAATCTGGATTCCAAGATGTGACATTCCAATCTCGTACACATCCGGGAAACACATGGCAAACCGGATATCGACTTTCGTCTTATCTTTCATGACCGAATTCACTTCGTTTCCGATATAGCGCGCCGGCTTCTCGATCTTCATCAATATATCATCAGTTAATGCTAATTTTCTCATGGTTACTCCTTGGTTTTTAAATGTTCTCTTTGCATACACTCGTTTAATTGTACCACAAATTGAACACATTGGTAAATAGGAAGTATTTTTTCCCAAATCACTTCATAACCTGTCACCGGCAGCTTTCACTGGTTATTATGGTAACCTAAAAAGGGCTCCCTCAAAAGGGAGCCTTCGAATTGCATGTTTTTAAATTTTTTTATTATCCAATTGTCCGTTTAACAAGATTCTGGAAATTAACTCTGGCAATCTTATCCATCTCTTCTTTGGTCATTCCCATCTTCTCGAAACAGCTAAAGAGATTCGGAATCTCTGAAGCATCCTTCATACCGTGTGCTGCCGGGCTGGAATCTTCTGTCATAGTTCCCATCGCCTCATCATTGATAAACTCAAAGAAATCAAATCCACAGCCAACATGATCGATGCCCATTACATTGATCATATGATCTGCATGTCTTGCAAGATTCTCAACGGTCTGTTCCGGTCCTCTCGGATCAATGAAGTCTTTGAAAGAATTAAGTCCGACAACACCGTCTACATCACGGATGGCACGAAGCTGATCATCTGTCAGGTTACGCGGCACATCACAGAGCGCACGGCAGTTTGAATGAGAAGCAATGATTGGCTTCGTAGCAAGCTTCATGCAGTCCCAGAAACCAGCTTCATTCAGATGTGACATATCAAGGATCATGCCCTTATCCTGTACTTTTCTGGCAGCTTTCTTACCTGTTTCCGTAAGTCCGTAGGATTCGCCGGAGTTTGCGCCTGCGCCAAGTGCATTTGCTTCATTCCACGTAAGGATTGCATGCCTGCAGCCAAAATCATAATATTCATCGATCTTAGAAATATCTTCCCCGATTGCTGCGAGTCCTTCAATTCCATGAAATACATAAATCTTGCCATCAGCTTTCGCCTGCATCATCTCTGCGTAGTTATGTACAATACGGATTTCATCACATTCCTCAGCCTCCGCTTTTGCACATTGCATAATCTCTTTTGTTCTCTTTACATAATCTACATCATACGGCGGATCTACCCAGATTACAAAAATGCTTCCTTCTACGCCGCCTTTTCTAAGCCTTTCCAGATGACGTCTGCGTAATACATCGGTTTCGCCCTTTAATCTACGTGCGGTTACATCACACCAAATATCCGAATGTGCGTCAAAATACATAATCTACCATCCTTTCTTACATTGTCTAATCCATTCTGCTTTCAGTTCCGACATTTATAAAATCCCATTTTTATAATCGGCGCGTCCCCTTTTACGGGAACGCGCCGTTTACCAGTCGCTTTCAATATATTATGTAATTCTTATGCTCCTAAGAGAACTCCAATCATAGTTCCAAGGTAGTTACCGATTACATATCCGAGAGTACCTACTAACATTGCAGGTCCAACCAGACGGCTCCATCCCTGTGAAATAGCCATACCGGCAGCTGTTGTCGGTCCACCGATATTTGCATTGGAGGCAATAATCGCATCTTCCAAATCGCATTTGAAGATCTTTGCTCCGATGAAACAGAATAACATGTTTACACAAACCATGATAGCTGTAAGTACAAGAAGCAGAGGTGACTTTGTAACTACTGTGATAATGTTTGCTGGAACACCGATTACAAACAGGAATAAGTAGATTAAAAAAGTACCAATCTCCTGTGATCCATGCAGATTCTCTTCTACCTGTTTATGGAAGAATGTTGCAACGATTACTGAGAATGTTGTGATCCATACATACTGGCTTCCGAAGAATTTACCGATGAAATCCATAAATCCAGTTGCATTCTCACCAACAGCTCCGCTGATCGTTCCAGCGATAAACTGTGAAACCCATACGATTGTTACAGAATATGCAACATTGTAAGCGATATCCTTCAAAGAGATATCTTTACGGCTCCAAAATGCTGCAGCCTGTGTCTGAGCAGCGTCTTTTGAAATTCCCGCTTCTACTTCGTCAATATGTGGATGTGCGAAGTGTGAACGGAAGAATTTCATACCTGCAAATGCAATCAATACGAAGAAATATGCAGCCATCAAAAGGTTATCTGCAACTGTTGCTGCCGCTGTTAAATCTTCACCTGCCGCATACTGTGATGCCATTGCTGCAAAGTTTACACCACCACCGATATAAGAACCGGTCATCATACTTGCTACTTTTGCGAGTCCGCTTGCATCACCGAATGGTCCACGCAGTGCAAAGAATGCAATAATTGCACCACATACTGTACCAACTGCACCGATCAGGAATACGATCAACATCTTACCGGTATCTCTCCATACACGGGAAAGGTTACACTGAAGAAGCAATAACGGAATACCCATTGGTACGATCATACCCCAGACAATATCGTCATACAGTACACTGTGAATAGGAATGATACTTAAGTTTGCAAGTACCATTGCAATGATCAGTGCCAGGATCGCACCGGAAACTTTCGATGCCCAATTGTACTTTTGCTCTAAGTAGATAGAAAAAGCAACACCAAGACACATGATTGCGAGTAATGCCCATGTATCTTCTGCTGCGATGAGCGATTCCCGCCCGACTAGATTTTGAAATACTGAACTTAACATAGAATACCCTCCTTCGTTCTCATTGTTTCACGACTGTTATAGATGAACCTTATATATTCATCTGATTTATCCCTATTATACATACATTTTTCAACAATAACAATAGTTTATTGAAATTTTGGTCAATATGCTGAAAAATATTTTCAATTCACTGTAGCATTGTGAAAGCTGTTTGATATTATCTTATTTGTATAAAAATTAGATAGTTTTTTCATCTTTTCCACAATTCATACACTTTAAGTTGATCTATTTTAATTTGATTGTACATAAAAAAAACACCTTTTTGTATATTTTGCAAAAAGGTGTTTTAAATCGTATATGCAAATGAATAAAATCTGTACCTTAGTCTTTGGTAAAATCCCCAAAAATTCTTCACTATTTGACATAACAAAATATGACATTTAGTATGCCTGCCAGTAGCATGACTATAATCGGGTTCCATTTTTTCCAGCATAATAATATCAGACAAATCAGAAAAATTACGAAAAGCGGTATATTTATACCAGTGACAGACAGTACACTGCCTGCTTCCAAGAAAGCATTTTTTAAAATACTGACTCCTGCGGAGGCAATTAGTGCGACTACTGCCGGGCGCAGGGATTTCAAAACTCCCTGCAACAAATCTAATTTCCGGTATTTTAAGTATAGTTTCGCAATAGCTGTCACAATAATACAGGACGGAAGGATATTCCCAAGTGTTGCTGCAAGCGCTCCCGGCACTCCTGCTACTTTAATTCCGACAAATGTTGCCGAATTGATGGCGATCGGTCCGGGTGTCATCTGTGATAATGTAATAAGATCTGTAAATTCTTTAACATCCAGCCATCTGTGCGCATCGACGATTTGGCTCTGAATAAGCGGAAGCGCTGCATAACCACCGCCAAAGCTGAATAATCCAACCTGAAGGAAACTAAGGAAAAGCTGGATATAAATCATTTCCGCACCTTCCTTTCAAGCATAGTCCGTATGACACCAAGGATTCCGCATCCGAGAATAATCCAGACGATATTAATTTCCCCGCTGCATGCAAGAAGAAATGAAAGAATCAGAACAAGCACGGATATCACATCTTTCTCCTTTATAACCGAACATCCCATTCCAAAAGTAACAGAAGCAATTACAGCTCCCACACCCGCCTGCATACCTTCCAGCATCCGTGCAACCAGAAGGTTGGAGCGGAATGCCTGATAGCAGACAGATAATATCGATATAATGACAAAAGGAGGGATAACTGTTCCGAAAATAGCAACGAATGCGCCTAGAATTCCTGCCAGTTTATATCCGACAACAATCGCGCCGTTGACAGCAATTGCCCCCGGCGCTGACTGGGCGATTGCCACAAGATCCAGCATCTCCTCCTCATCGATCCAGTGTCTGGCATCGACAAAATCTTTTTTCATTAATGACACAATGACATATCCACCTCCAAAGGTGAATGTGCTTAAATATAAAGTTGATAAAAATAAAGTCCGAAGTATTTTACTATTCTTTTTTTTCATTGTATTATCCTACTCTTCGTCTGTAGACTCTATTTCACCATCAAATCCGGCATCTCGAATCATCTGCATTGTGGCATCAATCCCCTGACCGTCTGCGGTCAGATATCCGGATGCGAAAATCGAATCAACAACTTTGAAAAGCGTCGGCTCTATTCCTTTAAAATATACTTCTCTTCCGGCCGCACAACGGATATCAGAAGTCGGGATCATAAGTCTTGCAAGGCATAAAACTTTCATGCAGTATTCTGGTGTAAGTCCGGAAATATCCCTGTCTGCAAGTCGTGTCCCCGGAATCGGAAGCAGGAAATTGATTGGTACAGATTCCGGATGAATTTCACGAAGATCCAGAAGCATGTCCACAACATCTTCTTTTCTCTCTCCCATTCCGATAATACCACCGCTGCAGATCTCAAAGCCGATATCCTGAAGCATATGTATATTTGCCACACGCTGCTCGTAAGTGTGCGTCGTACAAATCTCCGGGTAAAATCTCCGGCTGCTGTTCAGATTATGATTGATCCTGTCCAGTCCGGCATCTTTTAAAAGTCTCGCCTGCTTCTCCGTCAGAAATCCAATAGAACAGCAGATCTGCGTTCCTTTCTTCTTCATTTCCCGGATACGTTCTGCAAGATCTTCAATCTCTGCATCTGAAAACTGAATTCCGCTCAGACCGATACAGTGTCTTGCCAGATGCTTGTCATCTACCAGATCGTTATCCCCGTAAAGTTTTTCATCCGAAACACGACGATATTTTTCAATGGCCGCATGCGACTCGCAGGACTGTGCACAATATGCACAGTTCTGCGAACAGTTTCCGCTGCGGACATTAGTCAGAAGCTGTACGCTTACTTTCTTGCCTTTATACTTTGTACGGAGCGCATAGGCACATGCGATCAGATCATCCATGTCTTCCTTTGGAAGATTTAAAATTTTAATTGCTTCCTCTCTCGTAAGTCTCTTTGTCTCATCCCAGTGTTTCAACCATTCTTTCATAGAAACATCTCTCCTTTTATCTTAAGCTTTTTCTTCCTTTTTATTAAATATCTCACGATCCAGCGCCTTGTTCTGATGTGCAACGATTGTTGTACATACAGCATCACCTGTAATATTAACGGCTGTTCGTGTCATGTCAAGAATACGGTCAATACCCATGATCAGTCCGATTGCCTCAACCGGGAGTCCTACAGAATTAAATACCATTGTAAGTGTAACAAGACCTACACTTGGTACTCCGGCCGTTCCGATAGATGCAAGTGTCGCTGTCCCGATAACCGTAACATAATCGGTAAGAGAAAGATGGATTCCAAATGCCTGTGCCGCAAACACAACAGCTACACCCTGCATAATCGCTGTTCCATCCATATTGATCGTCGCACCAAGCGGGATCGTAAAGGACGAAATTTTCTTGGATACACCCATTTTTTTAGACAGCGTATCGATGGAAAGCGGAATGGTCGCATTGGATGTTGCTGTTGAAAATGCAAACGCCATAACCGGGAAGAATTTTTTAATAAATTTGAATGGATTCAGTCCTGTAAATCCTTTTAAAAGTCCCAGATATACAACAAAACACTGCAGGGCAAGTGCAAGCAGGACACCGATCATGTATTTTGCAAGCGGAATGAACGCGCTGAAACCGATATTAGCAAAAGTGCGTGCGATCAGGCAGAACACTCCGATCGGAGCAAGTCCCATAACCATCATTGTCATTTCCATCATGATGTCATTGAACTGACTGAAGAAATTGCTGACTGTCTCTGTACGCTCTCCTAGTTTTGCCAGAATAACACCGACGATCAGTGCAAATACAATAATCTGAAGCATTGTTCCGTTTGCCAGCGCATTCAGCGGATTGTCCGGAATGATATTCAGAAGCGTTTCTGTCAGTGTAGTTGCTTTCATGGACTCCACTTCCGCAGCATTCTGCTGAATACTGCTCATATCCAGTCCTTTGCCAGGATTAATTAGATTACCGACAGATAACGCAACTGTAACTGCAACGGCTGTTGTAAACAGATAAAAAACGAGTGTACGCACGCCGACTGTTCCGAGTTTTTTTGTATCTCCAATCGACATACTTCCACATACGATCGAACAAAATACAAGTGGAACAACAAGCATCTTCATCAAACGGATGAATCCTTGTCCGATTACATATAAAATTCCTTCTACGATTACATCATCTTTGATACTGCTTTTCGGGACAAGATAACATAAAATCACACCAAACAGCGCTCCTGCAAGAAGGGAAATGAATATTTTCGTAGTAAGTCCCATCTTTTTCTTTTCTTTTGTATTACTCATGAGTCTCCTCCTTCCACTCGGCAATGTATTCCTCAAGAGACTGTTTCCATTTCGGCATTTCATATACATCAATGATCCGTAAAATAAAATTATCCAGAACCGCATATGCTGGCCGTACCAGATGTTCTTTAGAATCTGCAATTGAAATCTCTTTTACTTCTGCATGAAGACCTGCCAGAGATAGAATCTCTCTTGCAAAATCATATCGACTGCAAAGTCCTTTACATGTTGCATGATAGGTTCCATATTCATTTGTTGTAATAAGATACAAAATAATACGTGCCAAATCCTTCGCACTGGTCGGACATCCGGTCTCATCTATTGCAGCCTCGATCAACTCTCCATTTCCCGCCTTCCGCAATACACGTGTCACAAAATTATCGCCATGTCCAAAAATCCAGCTGCTCCGAATCACAAAATGTTTGTGTGTAAATTCCCGCACATAATTTTCACCGGCTCTCTTAGAGCGTCCGTACACGGTCTTCGGATTCGTATCATCAAATTCACTGTAAGGCGTATTTTTGTTACCATCGAAGACATCATCTGTAGATATCTGGACGATTTTAGCACCGATCTTACGTGCGACGATACTTAAATTTCTTGCACCGAGTGCATTAACACGGTACGCCAGTTCCGGTTCTTTTTCACAAAGATCCATATCTGTGATTCCGGCACAGTTGATGATCACATCCGGACGGTTGATCTCACCAAAGCTTAATACTTCATCTGTCTGTGTGATATCCAACTCATCTTTATCTGTGTTAAAAACTTCCATCTCCAGTGGATCTAACACTTCGTTAATAGCAGTTCCGATCTGTCCTGCCGATCCTGCAATCCATATTTTTAACATGTTTCATCCTCCTCTTTCGTTCCTCATTTACTCATGAAATTACCGGTGTTCCAGAATCGGAAACGCCGATGTATCTTCAGAGATCATTTGAATGATTTCTGAGCTGTTCACACTCATAAACTCATCCTTTTTGTAATCCATTGCAACAAATGCAGCAAACAGCAGAAAGCTTATGAAAAGCCGGAGCCCCAGTGTACCGCTCTTAAATTCCTGCGGCTCTTCATAAAGCAAACGGTATGCCGCTCCATATCTCGGGTGTACCGCCGGAGAGTCATAAGAATCCCGGTACAGTTCCCGTGTCCGCATTAATAATTTCTGCCTTCGTCTTTCTGCTTCATTCAATCCCGGTCACATCCTTTCCACTCTAGGATATGCATGGATATTCGGTTCTATACCTGAAAAGACAGTGCACGCGCATTAGCGGCTTGCCAGTTCTTTTACAATATCTTCCCAGTTCAGTCCTTTTTCAACCATTAATACAATCATATGATAAAGGAAATCCGAGATCTCATACTTCGTCTCTTCTGCACTTGGATTCTTGGCAGCGATCACAATCTCCGTTGCCTCTTCGCCGATTTTTTTCAAAATCTTATCAATTCCTTTATCAAATAAATAATTCGTATAAGAACCCTCTTTTGGATTCTCTTTTCTGTCTACAACGGTATTATAGATGATTTCAAAAACTTCCAGCGGATTTGCTTCGTTATATTCCGTTCCTGCAAGGTGCTGGAAAAAACAGGTCGGATTACCGGTGTGACATGCCGCACCAACCTGATCTACTTTTGCAAGTAACGTATCATAATCACAGTCAATTGTCAGCGACTTGACATACTGGAAATGCCCGCTTGTCTCACCTTTCACCCAGAGCTTCTGGCGGCTTCTGCTGAAGTAAGTCATTTTTCCTGTTTTGATCGTCTGATCAAATGATTCTTCATTCATATAGGCTAACATCAATACTTCTCTCGTCTTATAATGCTGTACAATAACCGGGATCAGCCCCTGCTCATTTGTCTTAAACTGTGAAAATTCCATAATACTTTCAAAAGAAGTCATCTGGATGCCTTCCTCTGAACACTCTTTCTTAAATTCCACAAAATCCATATCCGGCTGACTGACATATTTTCCTGAAAGCCCTTTCACTCCCGGACATTTAAGTATCTTGAATAACTCCGGTTTTTCCAGCGTATCTGTTACGATTACACATGGAATATCCGTTACGTCCATAACCGAATTAAGATCCAGACGATGCATGAACACAATCTCACTGGAATATTCATCAATCAGATGCTGATGTTTGAAAAGCGCATCAAAATCATTCAGCGATACTGCAATTTTCTCTTTTCCAAAACGTTTTGCCGCCTCTTCCACTGCCTTCGCACTGTCCGGTTTGGAAAAATTCAGCATTGCACGCTTTGCTCCGGCATACAAAATCTTCTTTACATCCTCCTGCCGTTTGATATTACCACCCGCTACCATTGGGATACGGATCAAGCGATTAATACGGCGCATCAAGTCAATGGCTTCTTCGTGCTCATCATCAGATGTAGAAAGATCGAACACAAGCAACTCATCTGCCCCGTGATCGCTGTAGTATTTTGCAAGTGCGATCACATCGTCCTGTAATACGCTCTTATCATTAAACCATTTTACAGCCTTCCCACCTGCAATAAAAATGCAGGGAATCAATCTTTTATAACTCATATATGTTCAAAAACTCCTTTAAAGACTTCCTTTTGTCGTCCACGCTTCTTTGATCCGTGGTTCATCCATAGTTGCCATATCAAGCGCTTTTCCAAAACTTTTGAAAAGTGCTTCAGCCATGTGATGATTGTTCTCACCATCCATGATCTTAAGATGGATGTTCATTCCTGCGCTGTAAGAAACAGCATAGAAAAATTCTTTCACCATCTCTGTATCCATGTCACCAATCTTCGGAACTGTAAATTCTGCATCATAGCGAAGGTATGGACGACCGGACAGATCTACCGCGCAAAGTGCTAGCGTCTCATCCATCGGAAGGATCATATCCCCAAAGCGTTTGATACCGGCTTTATCTCCGATGGCTTTTAAAATGGCATTTCCTAGCACAATTCCTGTATCTTCGATCGTATGATGACTGTCTACATCCAAATCGCCATTTACTCGAACAGTCAGGTCAAACAGTCCATGTCTTGCAAATCCGTCCAACATATGGTCAAAAAATCCAATCCCCGTATGAATATCGTTATTTCCGGTTCCATCCAGATTCAGCGTAATGGAAATGTCGGTTTCTTTTGTTTTTCTTTCACAAGTAACGATTCTGCTCATTTTTTACATCCTCCTTACTTCTTCTCAAAACGTACTTTGATGGAATTTGCATGTGCTGTCAGATGTTCTGCTTCTGCAAATTTCTCAATATCGGTATGGATCGCACCAAGTGCTTCCTGTGAGTAGGCAATAATGCTTGATTTTTTAATAAAATCATCAACAGAAAGCGGTGAGAAGAATTTTGCTGTTCCGTTTGTCGGAAGGACATGGTTCGGTCCTGCAAAATAATCTCCAAGCGGTTCACTGGAATATTCGCCAATGAAAATAGCGCCTGCGTTGCGGATGCGTGTCATAATGTCATACGGATTCTTTGTCTGGATCTCCAGATGTTCCGAAGCGATCTCATTCGCAATGTCAATCACTTCTTCCATGGTATCTGCTACCAGTATGTATCCATAATTATCCAGTGATTTGCGGATGATCTCACTTCTGGAAAGTTCTTTTAAAAATCCGTCTACTTCTTCAGATACCTTCTCTACAAGCTCCTGGCTGGTTGTCACTAAAATTGCAGAAGCGAGCTCGTCATGTTCTGCCTGGGACAGAAGATCCGCAGCTACATAGCGTGGATTTGCTGTCTCATCAGCGATTACAAGGATTTCACTTGGTCCTGCTATCGCATCAATGCTTACATGCCCGTATACAGCACGCTTTGCAAGTGCAACATAAATATTTCCAGGTCCTACAATTTTGTCAACCTTCGGGATACTCTCCGTTCCATAAGCAAGTGCAGCGATCGCCTGTGCGCCGCCGACTTTATATACAACATCAGCACCTGCTTCATGTGCTGCAACCAGTGTTGTCGGTGTGACTTTTCCGTCTTTTCCCGGAGGTGTTACCATTACGATTTCGTCAACTCCTGCAGCTTTCGCTGGTGCGATATTCATAAGGACAGAAGACGGATAAGCAGCTTTTCCGCCTGGTACATAGACGCCGACTCTCTGAAGAGGTGTAACTTTCTGTCCAAGCATTGTTCCATTCGGTTTGCTCTCAAACCAGCTGTTCTGACGCTGTCTCTCGTGATAATCACGGATATTAAATAATGCCTTGCGGATAATACCTGTTAACTCTTCGCCGACTAATTCGTAAGCTTCTTTAATCTCTTCTTCTGTTACTTTAATATTCGATGCATCAATCTTTGCTCCGTCAAATTTTTCTGTATATGCAAATACAGCCGCATCTTTTTCGCTGCGTACATGATCCAGGATTTCTGCAACACCTTGCTCATATTTGCCATAGTTATTCGGACTTCTCTTTAAAAGATCCTCCAGCAGATTCATTTTTGTATTCTTATCGAGATGCTGTATTCTCATTTTATCACTCCTATATTCCTATATTTGTGCGCGTAATTTCATTAATAATGCCTTAATTCTGTCACTCTCCATACGCATGCTTACCGGATTGACGATCATACGCGCAGACAGTGGGCAAACTTCCTCCAGAACTTCCAGACCGTTTTCACGCAGTGTGGAACCCGTTTCTACAATATCCACGATCACTTCAGAAAGACCAACGATCGGTGCCAGTTCAATCGAACCGTTTAATTTTACGATCTCTACAGTCTGGTGTTTTGTGTTGTAGAAATAGTCTTTTGCAATATTCGGATATTTTGTTGCGACACGGATCAGCTCATGATGTTTCAATAACGGTATTGCATCTTTATAACCGCACACACACATTTTACATTTCCCATAACCAAGATCCAGAACTTCATGAACTTTACGTCCCTCTTCAAGGATCGTGTCTTTTCCGACAACTCCGATGTCCGCTGCACCATATTCTACATAAGTCGGTACATCCGGTCCTTTTGCAAGGAAGAAGCGAAGCTTCAATTCTTCATTTGTAAAGATCAGTTTTCTGGAATCTTTGTCTTTCATCTCTTCACAGGTTATACCAATTTTCTCAAACAGTTCCAGCGTCTGTCTTGCCAGACGCCCTTTTCCAAGGGCAAATGTAAGATATCTCATAGTAAAAACTCCATTCTCTTATATATTATGATGTGGTCTTCTTTCCGTTTCCGGCAATCTTGTGTTCACCTGTCACAAGATTGATCATGACCACTTCTCCATCTTCTCTTATATATACAAGGTTTCCTGCATAATACTCTTTTCCATAAGTAATATATTCTTCCAGGATCTTGTCATCCGCTTTCTTGATCAGTTCCACATTCTTTGCTTTGTTACGGAAATCTTTTGCAAGCATAACCGCCTGTTTTGTCTTCCCTTCATCATATAAAATGATCGTATTCTTTCTTGTATATACGATGCGGAGTTTCTGTCGGTTCATCGCATTCATCAGCTCATCAATGACAATTGCAAATCCAATAGAAGGTGATTTCTTACCAAACTTCTCCAACAGATGGTCGTAACGTCCACCTTTTACGATCGCATCTCCGGTTCCAAAAGTATAACCGCGGAAAACAATACCGGTATAATATCCGTAAGTTCCTGTCATGCTCAGATCAAATGTTACAAATTTTTCCATTCCATATAATTTTAGAATGTCGTATATATGCTCCAGACGTCTGATTGCCATAATACCGGCAGAGTTAGGCGCAAGATCTTTTGCCTGGGAAAGGATCTCTACTCCGCCAACCATTTCTCCAAGTGCTGCAAAAGCTTCCTTGGAGCTTCTCTTTACAAGAATACTGTCCAGATATTCTTCCACACCGAAATAATTCCGGTTATTGATTAGTTCAATGACGCGTTCTCTTGCATCCTCATCCAGCGATGCATCTTCAATCAGGCTCTGGAAGAAATCAACATTCCCCACACTGATTTGAAATTCCTTCACGCCAATTGTAAGCATCGATTCAATCACAAGTGCAAGCATCTCTGCATCTGCTTCCACGGAATCATCACCAATCAGCTCTGCGCCCATCTGTGTGACTTCTCTTAATCTCCCCTGATAGTTGGAATGATTAATAAATGTATTACCTGTATAACAAAGCCGGATCGGCACTTCTTCCTCACCAAACAGTGTTGCTGCTGCTCTTGCAACGGACGGTGTGATATCTGGCCTCAGTGCAAGTGTATTTCCATCTTTATCAAAAAACTTATATAAATCTTTGGATGCCGTTGTTCCGATTTCTTTACGAAACACATCAAAATATTCAAACATCGGTGTCTGGATATCATGATAACCATATAAATGGAACGTCTTCTTTAAACGGCTCTCCAGTGCAAGTTTCTTTCCGCATTCTACATTATATATATCCCGGACTCCTTCCGGTGTATGCAATACTTTCTTCATATGACCTCCTGTTAGCTCTTTCACTTTAGCGTGCTAATACGTTAAAACCCTTTCCGTATTATATACATTTTCTGATTCTTTGTCAAGTATATGACAAAGCCTGCCATTACTTCTGTTTCTGCTCCCGGACATCCAGGTCTTTATTAATCCCGTCCAGATACGGAACAAGACTTCCACGCCTTAATTCCATAAAAAATTCCGGATCCAGTTCTTCCAGACGGAAGCTTTTTCTTCCGCCTTTTTTTGCACGGTTCCAGAACTTCATCATTTCTTCATAGCGCATATAATACAGTATATTTTTTGCTGAATAATAAAGCAAAAAAAATGCAATTCCTTCCTGTTTTTCAAATCTGCCCATAAACTCTATCTGATGCTCATGGATATTCTGTAATGGAAAGGTATCTGCCACACATTCTTTTGCATCAAAGCATACCGGAATGCCCTGCACAACACCGATATAATCAACCGTACTTCTCTGTTCAAAATATGCCAGTGTGATCTGCCGGTGTTCCTTATCCATGCGGACCGGCGTGATCGGTGTCGGGATCTTCTGGATCAGCGCCAGATTTTTTTCCATATAATATTCATTGGTCCGGTTTACGAAATCCTCTAATGTTGAACCTCTAAGACCTCTTGAGTTCCATGTTCCCATGTTGTCTCCTTTATGATTTTATAGAAATCTTCCGGAACCGGAGCTGTAAACGTTCGCCCGGAAAGTTTCTTTAATGTCTTATTCATCTCCGGCATTACAAGTTCATATGCATGAAGCATCTGTCTTGTCTGTGCTGTCTTCATTCTTCCGTTCCATTTCCGGTTCCACTTTGGATCACCATACTTCGGATCACCAAGAAGCGGATGTCCCTGCCATGCCAGATGTGCGCGGATCTGATGCGTCCGTCCGGTGATCAGATGCACTTTCAAAAGTGTTATTTCCTGATTCCATGCAACCGGAACATATTCTGTCTCGATTGGAACTGCATCAGCGCCGGCCTGTTTTGAAATTCGCACCTGGTTGGTCGCTTTGTCTTTCTGTAAATAGCCGCAGATATGTGCTCTTTTATCGATTGTTCCTTTCACAAGACAGAGGTAATATTTTTTCAGTGTCCTGTCTTTGAAAAGTTCTGAAAGCTTCTGTAATCCCGCCAGACTTTTTCCGGCAGTAATAAGGCCGCTCGTATTCCGGTCCAACCGGTTGCAGATGGATGGTCTGAATGTCTTAAGTTCATCTTGCCTCAAGGCTTTCGTTTCAAGCAAATGTTCCATTAAATATTCGACAACCGATACATCCGAAGACTTTGCTTTCTGGGATAGCACCCCGGCCGGTTTGTTATAAAAAACAACATCTTCATCTTCGTACACAACAGGCATCTGGATCTTTGGAAGCTTTTTCTTACTATGTGCAGGTTCCTGCTTTCCGGTAAATTTCTCCAGTGTTTCATCAGCAAGAAACAGTTTCACCTGATCCCCTTTTTTTAACTTTTCACTACCTGTTGCCTTTCTGCCGTTCAGCACAATATTCTTCTTACGCAGCATTTTATACAGGAAACTTCCCGGAGCTTCACTTAAATATTTCTTTAAAAATTTATCGAACCGCTGTCCGGATTCATTTTCCTTAATATATATTTCTCTCATACACGATTCCTTATATAAATATTTTACATGGATGTTGTCAGAAGGAGATGCCGTATCCGCCGTTCTCTTCTCCGGTTATCCGGCTTCTCGATTGCTGCAATACTGTTCATTCCCTCCGCACGTGATAAAAACGCAACATAATCATGAAAAACTTTTACAGTAACTTTCTCATATTTATGGTTGTGAAGCATTTCCTTAATATATCTTGCCGCCTTTGTCTCATCCGTTTTTTCATTGCTGGTGTAGCCGCACACCGTATGTCCGGAAATGACGATTGCATCTACCTGCATGACTTTTTCCGGACTTGTAATGACAAGATCATAGACTCTTGTCAGAAGGGGTGCTTTTTCTTCAATCTCTTTGCACTTGTCCGACGCAATGCTCTGATAAGGAGCCATTGTAATATACTCAACAAGCATCTTTGCAGCCGGAAGACATCCGACAACTGCTACTACAGTGAGCAAGTTCATGCGGGAACCACTCTGTACAATACCGATCACAACAAGCGCTATGACCACTGCAAATTCAATGACCGCCCAGAGCAGATATTTTGTTTTGCGGAAACGGATATATCCCGGACGTCCTTTTTCAATCTTCATTTATTATTATCCTTCTTTCCTGTTATTCTATCCTCTTTTATCAATCAGCATGCCTGATACGAATCAGATTCCATTTAACTTACGCATCAAATATGCGCTAAGAACATCCGGCAGCAATTTTCCTGCAATTCTGGCAACTTTCATAGATGTGCCGTATACAGAAACACATCTATGATCCACCGCATCCAGCAATGCTTTTCTGGCAACCGCTTTTGGATCCACTTTTGTAACTTTGTTACTTTTTCCAAGAAGTTCACCGCTGTGTGCAAAAAATTCCGTGTCCACAGGACCCGGGCACACCACTGTCACAGATATCTCCGCCGGTTTCCATTCCTCGCGGATCGCCATGGACAGACGGTAAACATATGATTTTGACGCAGCATATATTGCAAATCCCGGCTGTGGTGCGAATGCCGCTGCACTCGCCAGATTGATCACACGGCTTCCTCTGCCAAGAAACGGCCGGCAGAGCAGAAGCATTCTTGTAAGACTCTGACAATTCAGTTTTACCATGCGAAGTTCTGTATCCTGCTCTCTTTCTCCGAAACAGCCGGACAGTCCGCAGCCCGCGCTGTTAACAAGTATCCGGATCTCTGCATTTTTACGTTCCAGCTCTTTTTCGATTCTTTCATAAATATAATCTCGGTTCAGATCTCCGTCAAAGATCCGTACCGGAACAGAAAATTCCTTTTCCAGTTCCTGCAGGCGCTCTGTTCTTCTTGCCACAAGCCAAATCTCATCCAGATTCCGATACAGTTTTACAATCTGTCTTGCAAATTCTCTGCCAATGCCAGAAGAAGCTCCTGTTACTAATGCAATTTTCATAGGATCATCTGCCTTTCTTTTTGTGTACGTTACGGATTGCTTTCTTTTTATACGGGCGCTTTCCGCCAGAAGCATTTCCACTACCAGATGTATTTCTGTGACCGGAATCATTTCCCCGCTCCGGCGCACGGCTCTTACTATAGGATGTCCCCTGATTCTTCCCACCGTGCCGTTTTGGGCGCAGCAAACAGTGTTTATCATAACCTACCAGATCCATACGTCCCGCTTTCTTAAGCGCTTCCAGCACGATATCATAATTCTGCGGATTGCGATACTGGATCAAAGCACGCTGCATCGCCTTTTCGTGCGGATTCTTCGGAACATACACCGGTTTCATCGTCCTTGGATCCACACCTGTATAATACATACAGGTAGAAATCGTTGACGGTGTCGGATAAAAATCCTGTACCTGTTCCGGCATATACCCAAGGTCTCTCAGATATTCCGCAAGCTCAACAGCTTCTTTTAATGTCGATCCCGGATGGGAAGACATCAGATAGGGCACAAGGTACTGCTTCATACCAAGCTGTTCATTGATTTTTTTATATTTCTCAGTAAATTTCTGATAAACTTCATTCCGCGGCTTACCCATACAGGTAAGTACCGCATCTGAAACATGCTCCGGCGCTACCTTAAGCTGACCGCTCACATGATATTTACACAGCTCTTTAAAAAATGTATCATCCTTATCTGCAAGCACATAATCAAATCGGATTCCCGAACGGATAAAGACTTTTTTTACTTTTGGAATCTTCCGCAGTTTCCTGAGAAGCGATACATAATCTTTGTGATCCGCTTTAAGGTTCTTGCAAGGTGTCGGGAACAAACACTGCCTGTTCTTGCAGACTCCATATTTTAACTGTTTCTCACAGGATGGATGTCTGAAATCAGCCGTTGGTCCGCCCACATCATGGATATAACCTTTAAAATCCTTATCCTGTGTGATATGTTCTGCTTCTTCCAGCAGGGATTCATGACTTCTCGTCTGTATGATGCGTCCCTGATGGAACGTAAGCGCACAGAAATTGCAGCCGCCAAAACATCCTCTGTTGCTGATCAGGCTGAATTTGACTTCCGAAATAGCCGGGACGCCACCATCTTTCTCGTAAGACGGATGATAAGTCCGCATGTAAGGATAGCTGTATGTCTCGTCCATCTCCTGTTGGGAAAGAGGCTTTGAAGGCGGATTCTGTACGATATACATATGTTCGCCGTACGGCTCTACCAGTCTCTTTCCGGTAAATGGATCTGTATTACAATACTGCGTATAAAAACTTCTGGCATAGTTGAGCTTGTCCGCTTTTAAATCCTCAAAAGCCGGCAGCATAACTGCATCATACACACTGTCCAGACTCTTTACTCTGCAGACTGTTCCATCAATAAAAGTAATATCTTTCACATCGATCCCACTGTCCAGAGCCTCAGCGATCTCGATGATCGAACGCTCTCCCATTCCATAAGAAATAAGATCTGCGCCGGAATCTAAGAGTACGGATCGTTTTAATTTATCTGACCAGTAATCATAATGCGCCATACGCCTGAGACTCGCTTCAATTCCCCCCAAAATGATCGGCGTCTTCTTATAGACCTGCCGGATCAGATTACTGTAAACGATTGTCGCATAATCCGGTCTTTTTCCCATTACGCCGCCCGGAGTAAAGGAATCTTTGCTTCTTCGTTTTTTTGATACAGAATAATGATTGACCATCGAATCCATATTGCCCGCAGACACAAGGAAACCAAGCCTTGGTTCTCCATATATCATTATACTGTTTTTATCTTTCCAGTCCGGCTGTGCAATGATCCCGACTTTGTAACCAAAAGCTTCCAGTTCTCTCGTAATAATTGCATGTCCGAAAGACGGATGATCTACGTAAGCATCACCGGAAATATATACAAAATCCACCTGCTCCCATCCACGGTCGATCATGTCTTGTCTGCAGATTGGCAAAAATTGCTGTTTCATTAATCGTTATACCTCTTATCTATCTCTTCTGAGATTCATGTTTTCTCATATTAATTACTAGTTCTCTTACTAAATTATAGGATACTCTTCAATTCGCTGTCTGTAAGTTTCCGGTATTCTCCCGGAGCAAGCTCTTCATCCAGTACAAGTGCACCCATACGTTCCCGTTTCAGATAGACAACTTCCTTACCAACAGCCAGAAACATACGTTTTACCTGATGAAATTTCCCCTCCCGGATTGTCAGCCGGATACGTGAAACCGTGCCTTTTTCCAGAATCTTCAGTTCCGCAGGCATTGTCCACTCTGGTTCTTCCTGAGTACCAATATTGATTCTCTCTTTGAATACACGGACATCATCCTCTGTCACGCCACCGCTGATCTCCGCATAATAGCACTTATCGACATGTTTTTTGGGCGATAACAGTCTATGTGCCAGTGCTCCATCATTTGTTATAAGAAGAAGCCCCTCTGTATCTTTATCCAGACGACCGACCGGAAATAAATCTTTACGTTTTTTCTCTTTTATGAGATCCAGAACTGTTTTATCTCTTTTGTCTTCTGTTGCAGATATCACACCAGCCGGCTTATTCAGCATATAATATTCAAATGTTTCATAAGCAACCGGTGCACCGTCAAACGTAATTTTATCTTCGTCTTCCCGGATCTTATATTCCGGCTTCTTTATAATATCTTCATTTATCTTCACGCGTCCCTGACGGATATATTTCTTTACTTCCTGGCGTGTACCGATACTCATATCTGCCAGATATTTATCCAGTCTGATCATTAGCAAAGCCTCCATCCCGGAAGATATTTATTTTTCAGCGTCTGTCCTGATAATTTACCAAATCCAAGCGGATAGCCGTCTACGCAAACCAGATACCAGCCTTTTTCCTTTGATCCGGTCATATCTTCTACATCCAGTGTCTCCCCTTTCAGATAACGTTTCACGCGCTCATCTGATACCGGGAAATCTAATACTTTTTTGTACTCGTCCTTTTTCAGGCACATAGCAAGCGCCTGACTTGGTTCAAACCGTTTTTTCTTAAGTTCGCCAAGCAACAGCCCTGTTCGCAGGAAACGAATGCCACATACATCCGGCAGATCTTCCGGCATGTAGTAAACCCTTTCTCCATGGACATCCAGCCTTGCTGCATCCAGTTCCCACGTAGTATCCTCAAGGAACACTTCCAGATCTTCCGGTAATTTCTTTTTGCTTTTCTTACCAGGAAGCAGTTTCTTATCGGTTGCAGGGAGTGGCTTTCCTTTTCTCAGAAGCGCAAGGTAGTGTCCTTCCCCTTTCATCTTATGAGGAAAGATACGGACTGTTTTTGCAAATTCTTCAGACTTTGAAGCTGTAAGCTCCGGCATCCCTTTTTCAAATCCTTCGTAGCCTTTTATACCTAATATCTCAAATTCCGGATATTTTTTCAATAAATATTCAATTGTCCCTTCATTCTCCCTGCCATCAAAGGTACAGGTAGAATAGAGCAGCATACCACCAGGTTTTAACATTCTCGCTGCCTGCGTAATAATACTTTTCTGGATATTAGCAAAAAATTCAGGGCCATGTTCTTCCCATGCCTTCACCATTTTTTTATCCTTCCGGAACATACCTTCGCCGGAGCACGGTGCATCGATCAGAATTTTATCAAAATATTCCGCAAAATAATCTTCCAGCTTTCCAGGCTCTTCGCTCAGCACCAGAACATTGCCAATACCAAATACTTCTATATTTTTCAACAATCCTTTTGCTCTGGAATTGCTGATATCATTGGCTATCAGAACTCCCTCTCCTTTTAGCTTTGCACCTAATTCTGTCGCCTTGCCACCCGGAGCTGCACAAACGTCCAGCACCTTATCGCCCGGTTCTACCGGCAGACGATTGGCAGGTGTCATGGCACTTGGTTCCTGAAGGTAATACAATCCAGCAAAATAATATGGGTGTCTGGATGGTGTTACCTTGTCTCCATCGTAATAAAACCCATTTTCAATCCACGGAATCGGCGTGATCTCAAATGGACAGATCTTCTTAAAATCTTCTACAGATATTTTATTTGTATTTACACGCAAGCCGTAATATCTCGGCTCATCATAGCAGGACAAATACTCCGGAAATTCATCTCCTAAAAGTGCCTGCATCTTTTCTTCAAATTTATCGGGCAGTTTCATGTCTTACCTTCCTTATGTTCTTTGCAAAATATACGCATAACATATCGCTGATTCATCATCCGTTTCGCAAATGCCTATACGCTTTTTTAGTATAACATATAACAATACTGATTGCAAAATCGGCACCGTCAAAAATGATATTTAAGCTTTTGTCGTTTGCATTTTTGTAAAATGTAATATGGATTTACACTGATTTCCATTCCTTTATCGTATTTATAAATTCCGACATGCAGATGTACTGGGAATTTTCCTGTTTTCCCCTCTTCCCCATAACCGGAATCCCCCATAAACCCAATCACCTCTCCCGCTATAACTGTATCCCCTCTTTTCTTATTGCCAAAGCTATGCAAATGTGCGTAGTAGTAATAAGTACCACTGTCAGAAGTTACGCCGATTCTATATCCGCCTTTTTCTGTCCACCCAAGATTCGTAATCGTCCCATCCGTCATACTTACAACCGGACGCGTTCCCGCTTTACTGTTCGCAACCATAAGGTCGCAGCCTTCGTGTCCTCTTTTCCCACCATAAGTGCGTTCCAACATCCAGGAGTTTTCAAAAGTGATTTTAAATTTTGCATTATCTACCGGTTCGGGCAGTGGAAAATACACCACTTCTTTTTTTACCTGTTTCGTCCACCTGTGGTATTTTTGCAGGACATCTGTATTTTTGCTACTGGATTTTTCAAGTTTTTCCGACGCGAATCCCGCGCGTATTTCTTCAACAAGCATATTCTTTTCTATGCTTTTATTCGCGCTATTATCATAGGTGGTTTTAATTAGAACCACTATCAGCATTATCAAAATATACATTCCCACTTTTCGGCAGTTATTTCTTTTTGTTTTGAATCTTCGTTTCATTTCGCATTTATTATTAGTTCTTTTTAATACCACTATATGTATTTTAAGCATATCATTATGCCCTGGCGTATCATACAACATAATTCTTTATATAATCTTCTGTTATAGCGACTCTGCTTTCGATTAATGATTGAAAAAGCAAAACACAGGCACTACAGATCGTTATGATCCACAGTGCCCGTGTTTTATTTTTCTTATTCAATTATTAAACTTATTAAACTGCTAATTAAACATCCTTCAGCGTTCTGTATTATTACTCTTCAGATACTGCGTATTATTTTAATTTCGCAAGAATTGCTTTCAGATAATCCCATGTTCTCTCTGTAGAAGCAATATCCAGTTTTTCATTGAAAGAGTGTACATCCAGCATATCCGGTCCCATAGATACGCAATCCAATCCCGGACACTTATCCATGAAGAAACCACATTCCAGCCCACTGTGCGTAGCAAATACAACCGCTTTCTTTCCATACATATCTTCGTATATATCAGACATCAATTTCTGTAATTTAGATTCCGGATTGTACTGCCATGCCGGATACTCTCCGTTGATAACAGCTTCCGCTCCGACTGCTTTACAGCACCGTTCGATTTCTGCACGCATCTCCTGCTTCTTGGATTCGAAAGAGCTTCGCATCTGGTATCTTACTTTTACATGATCTTCATCCGTGCTGACAACACCCATATTCAGGGAAGTCTCTACAAGACCTTTCAGGGAACGGCTGAATTCAACCAATCCGTTTGGCGAAATTATAATATATGTAATAATATGATCTGTTGCTTCATCATCAAAAGCATCCATCGTTGTCTGACCTTTGACTTCTACATCCAGTTCCAATGTTGGTTCTTCACCGACAAATTCAGCTGTCCAGATTTCTCTCATCTGATCTGTACATTTTTTTACTTTCTCAATATCACTCTCAGCTACAAGTAAAACTGCCTCACAATTCCGAGCAATAACATTATCCTTGGATCCTCCATTGATGGATACCATATGGAATTTAACTTCTTTGGAAACGGCATCCAGAAGACGTCCCATCATCTTATTTGCATTACCGCGCTGTTTGTCAATCTCCATACCGGAGTGTCCCCCAAGCAGTCCGTGAACTTTCACCAACACCTCTGTTCCATCCATCTTTTCTCTGTGGAATGGAATTCTTGCTTCAATGTTAATTCCACCTGCACATCCAGTTGTCAGAATGCCTTCAATCTCAGAATCCACATTGATCAGTGTCTTGCCTTTTAAGTTACTGAAATCTAAAGCAATCGCACCATACATGCCTGTTTCTTCATCAATTGTAAAAACTGCTTCGATCGGTGGATGTGGAATATCGTCACTGTCTAATAATGCCATTGCCATCGCAACCGCAATACCATCATCAGCACCAAGCGTTGTATCTTTGGCTTTTACAAAACCATCTTCTACATAAAGCTCCAGTCCATCTTTTTTGAAATCATGTGTACTTCCCGGTCTCTTCTCGCAGACCATATCCAGATGTCCCTGAATGATCACCGGATCGCTGTTCTCATATCCTGCTGTTCCCGGTTTCTTGATAATTACATTGTTCGTGTCGTCCTGAATGTACTCAAGATTTCTTTCTTTTGCAAACTCAACGCAAAAGTCACTGATCTTCTTCGTATCAAATGTTCCCCTCGGAACTTTGCTGATTTCCTCAAAAAAGTGAAATACTTTCTTAGGTTCTAAATTTTCTAATACTGCCATTTTTCTTACCTCTCTTTTCGACAAATTCTATCTATATTATGGTATACAAATCATAAAAAATCAACTTAATTCATAAAATAAATTAAGAATCTTCTTACGAAAGTCTGAATTATGGATTGTTATTTTTTTATCGTAGTTACAATTATCATTTTTTTCCTGATGCTGTTTTTTCCGCAGACTGCGATCTGTGGGGCAAGCCTTGGTCTGATGCTCTGGTTTCAGACAGTCCTTCCTGTATTGCTGCCATTTTTAATACTGACAGCCCTGCTTTTAAAAAGCAACGGATTCTTCTTGATCTCCAGACTTGTCCGTCCCATACTCCGTCCTCTGTTCGGTATCTCCGACTATGGTTCTTTCGCACTGCTTGTCGGTTTCTTATGCGGCTATCCGATGGGAAGTAAAGTCACGGCTGATTTAAAAAGAGAAGGTAAAATCACAGTAAACGAAGCCTCTTATCTGCTTTCTTTCTGCAACCAGACAAGTCCAATGTTTCTGATCAGTTACATTTTCTACATTCATTTAAAGCGTCCGGATCTTCTGTTCCCCGGTATGCTCCTGATCGAGGGCGTTCCTATCCTTATGAGTATTCCGTTCCGCAAAATATACTGCCCCGCTGTCACATCCAGCGCTTCTTCTCCTTCACCTCATTTTACCTGGAATATGCTGGATGACTGCATCATGCAGTCTTTTGAGACAATCACAAAAATTGGCGGTTATATTATTATCTTTTCCGTTTTTCTGCAGTTTGGTAAAGAATTGCCATTTACACATCCGTTGTTGACCTTCCTATTTCTTCCTTCCCTTGAAATTACAAATGGTATTGCTTTAATCTGTAATTCGGGAGTTCCGACAGACCTGGCTTTTGTACTTGCAACCGGACTGGCTTCGTTTGGAGGCTGGTGTTCCGTGGCACAGACGTACAGCATGATCCGTGGAAGCGGTCTTTCTATTGGCGATTACATAGCAAAAAAGCTGATCATCACAGGGATAACCAGCTTGCTTGCTTACATATATATCTTTTGTTTTTAAAACAGGATCTATATTATATTCTGTTTTATACAGAAATTATTCCTTGTATTCAACATTCTCTGCCTCTTCATAGACCGGTTCTTCTACTTCCGGAATCTCTTCCGCCTCTTCGTAGACCGGTTCTTCTTGAACCATATTCTGATCCGGAACTTCTAATTCTTGACGATTGTTATGTACGCGGTCATAACACTCCTGCAGAGAATTGACAAGCCCATCATATTTTGTAGTGTAGCTGTCCAGTGTATGTCCAATAATGCTCTCTGCATTGGCAAGCAGATCATCAGTATAACGGATCGCTCCGATACGGATATCATTCGCATCTCTTGTCGCATTATCCAGAATCTCCTGTGCCTGGTCAGTTGCTGCGGTTACGATTTCATTTGCCTGGGCATATGCCTGCTGCATGATCTCGTGCTCACTGACAAGTTCATTCGTCTGAATGTGCGCTTCCTCGATCATATTGTCTGCTTTGTTCTGTGCATCAGCAAGGATTGCATCTTTATTTGCAATAATCTTCTGATAACGCTTGATCTCTTCCGGCGTACGCATACGCAGTTCACGAAGAAGCTCGTCCATCTGGTCTTTATTTACAATAATCTTCGTTGTAGATAACGGCTGAAATTTACAACTGTCGATATACTCCTCAATTTCTTCAATAATCTGCTCAATACGGCTGCTCATTATTCACACTCTCCTTTTTTCGTGATCTTCGATTTTATTTTCTCCTCAACATGTTCTGGAACAAATTGAGATATATCCCCTCCAAAAGCTGCCACTTCCTTTACTATCGTGGAACTGAGATAAGAATATTCCAGACTTGTTGTTAAAAACACTGTCTCAATATCCTCTGCCAGCTTGTGATTCGTCTGTGCCATCTGCAATTCATATTCAAAATCTGTCACAGCACGCAAGCCACGCACGACCATCTTCGCTGACATCTCTTTCGCAAAATCGATCAGAAGTCCTTCAAATGGTACAATCTTCACTCCCGGCAGTTCTTTTGTAACTTCTTTTAACATTTTAACACGTTCTTCTACGGAAAACAACGGGGTTTTTGCCTTATTATTCAGCACTCCGACAATGAGTTCGTCAACAAGTCCGCTTGCTCTTCTGATCACATCCAGATGTCCGTTCGTCACCGGATCAAAACTTCCCGGATAAATTGCTCTTAACATACCGTTCCTCCTGTTTTCTCCAAAAATACATGTTTATTTGTCTTATATAATTTCTCCTTGATAATCGAATAACCGAGTGCTTCTACATCGTCAAACGTTGTCTCTTTGGACGCTTCTACGATCAGCAGTGTATCTTCATCCACCAGATTTGAATCATTCAGACTCGCAAGTACTTGTTTCTCCAGATTATGGTTATACGGCGGATCCATGAAAATAATGCCAAACGCACTGGTTCCGCGAAGTCTTGCCAGTGCACTTAATACATCTGTTGCCACTACCTGTGCATTGGAATCCAGTTTTGTATATTTTAAATTCTCTTTGATACATGAAACTGCTTTCGGATTTTTCTCAACAAACACGGCTTCCTTCGCGCCACGGCTTAAAGCCTCGATTCCGATACCGCCGCTTCCGGCAAACAGATCCAGAAACCGGCAGTCATAAAGGCTCGGTGTAATCATATTAAATAATGTCTCTTTGATCCGGTCGGTTGTCGGACGTGTGTCCATTCCTTCAATCGTTTTCAGTTGTAATCTTTTGGCAGATCCTGCTATTACTCTCATAACATCCTCACTTGCTTCGCTTATTATATAGTTCTTCTATTAATATTTCTTCTTTCAGCAAAATATCTTTTTCCCGTTCATTATACGTATTTACTATATAAAAGTCAAATCGGCACACAGCATTTTCTGCCATGCGCCGATTTTTCTTTTCCTTATTTACCGGACATCTGTTTTTCCTGTTCTTCGATCATTTTCTTAACCATATAACCACCAACAGATCCGTTCTGTTTTGATGTCAGGTCTCCGTTGTACCCGTCTGATAATGGTACACCAAGTTCACTTGCTACCTCGTATTTGAATTTGTCTAATGCTCCTTTTGCCTCCGGTACGGCGGCTCTGTTTGATGAACGATTTGCCATTTTATACTCCTCCTTTTAATCTCTGTGTTGTTCTGTAACCTTTTGTAATATTTGTTTTGGTTACAATCCTAGTATATGGAGGAATTAAATTATTACACTAGAAGTTCTTTCATAATCTGGAATTTTTTTCAACCATTCCGGATATTCTTCTAAAATCCAGTCTGCCGCTTCATTTGCCATTTGCAAGATTGCCGCATCCTGATAAATATCTCCGATTTTAAAATCCATAAGACCGCTTTGACGGATGCCAAACAGATCACCCGGACCACGAAGCTTCAGATCTTCACTTGCAATTTTGAAACCATCGTTGGAATGATTCAGAATATCCAGTCTTTTTTTCGTCTCTTTTGCATCAGAACCGGTCATAAAAATGCAATAAGACTGATATGCACCTCTTCCGACACGTCCCCGGAGCTGATGGAGCTGGGCAAGTCCAAAACGTTCCGCGTTTTCAATCAGCATAACTGTCGCATTCGGCACATCGATTCCGACTTCAATTACCGTAGTGGATACAAGGATCTGAATCTGATTTTCTGCAAATTGCTGCATGATCTCATCTTTGTATACCTGTTTCATCTTTCCATGCAGGCAGCCCACCTGCACATCTGCGCCCATCTCATCCTGAAGCATCCTGCTGTAGTCCGTGACATTTTCTGCTTCCATGTTCTCACTCTCTTCGACCATCGGACAGATAACATAACACTGTCTTCCTTCTGCGATCTGTTTTTTCATAAACTGATAGGCAGTCTGCCTGTATCCGGTATCTACGACGCAGTTTTTGATCGGGATACGATTTGCCGGAAGCTCATCGATCACCGATATGTCCAGTTCACCGTATAAAATGATTGCAAGCGTGCGCGGAATCGGTGTCGCACTCATAACAAGCACATGCGGTGTACCGCCTTTCTGCGCGAAACTCTCTCTCTGCTTCACGCCAAAACGATGCTGTTCATCGGTCACAACAAGCGCCAGATTATCATAATTTACCGCATCCTGTATAAGCGCATGGGTTCCGATGATAATCTTCGCAAATCCGCACTCTATCCGGTCATAGGCACGCCGTTTTTCCTTTGCGGTCATGGAACCTGTCAGGAGCACTGCTTTCACTGGAATATCATAGGTTTCCAGCATATTACATATTGACGCGTAATGCTGTCTTGCAAGAACTTCTGTCGGAGCCATCATTGCGCCCTGGCATCCTGAAAGCGCTGTATTAAAAAGCGCCAGAACTGCAACGATCGTTTTTCCGGAACCGACATCCCCCTGCACCAGACGTGACATGGTCATCTCTCCCGCCATATCTGCTGCAATCTCTTTCCAGACTTTCTTCTGTGCATTTGTCAGTTTATATGGAAGCTTCGCTATAAATGCATCTATATCCGGGTGTACCGGGATCACATATTCATTTTCCAGTTTTTCATTCTTATCTTTTAATTTTCGGATTGCAAGAATAAACTGAAGAAATTCTTCAAATACAAGACGCTTTCTTGCATGCATGAAAACAGCTTTGTCCTCTGGAAAATGAATTCCCCGGACCGCATAATTGTACTCTGCAAGTTCATAACGCATACGCAGTTCCTTCGGCAGACGTTCTCTGGTCAGATCCATCCCGTCAAGCGCCTGATGCATTGCTTTCATAATGGCATGATTGGAAAGTCCGGCTGTCAGACCATAGATTGGCTGCAGCGTATTTTTTTTCCCGTCATACTGTTCCGGCGGATAAAAGACCTCCGGATGTTCCATGACAAGTTCGTTTCGTTTTCGCACAATCTTACCGCGGAGCGTAACTGCACCGCCTTTTTGAAATGTATTACGAAGATACGGCATCCGGAACCAGATAACCTTAATCGTTCCGGTCAGATCTTTCACATGCATCGTCGTCACCTGCAGGCTGCGGCTCCCGGATACCTGAACACGGCCAAAAATCATGCCGTTTACTGCCACTATCTGTCCTTCTCTTACATCGCTTATCGGCACCGGCTCTTCATATATATCATAGCCTCTCGGATAATAACGGAGCATATCTCCTACCGTAGAAATACCAATCTTCGCAAACAGTTTTTCTGTTTTCTCTCCGATTCCTTTTAATTCTTTAATACTTGTTTCTGTGATCATAACTGCTCCTGCGTAGTAACATCAATAACAAAAAGAGGACCGCTTAAAGTCCCCTTTTATCCTGCTTTTTTTCTATTCAACTGCCAATACGTAATAATAGATCGGCTGTCCACCAAACTGCGCATCAACATCTACATCCGGATATTTCTCCGTTATTTTCTCTGTAAATGCGTCTGCATCTTCTTCTGATACATCAGCTCCATAATACAGGCTGATCAGTGCCGAATCATCATCTACAAGCTGCTCCAGCATATCCAGCGCTGTTGCCTCCACTTCCGTTCCAACAGAAAGGATTCCGCTGTCACCGATTCCCATGATATCTCCTTCATGGATCTCTTTCTCATCAATCTTCGTATCACGGACTGCATATGTGATCTGTCCGGTCTTAACATTCTTAATCTCTTCCAGCATCGTCTCTTCGTTGCTCTTCGCATCTGCGTCCGGCACAAAATTGATCAGTGCTGTGATTCCCTGTGGTACTGTCTTTGTCGGAATTACAATGATCTCTTTATCTTCCACAAGCGCTTTTGCCTGATTTGCAGCAAGGACAATATTCTTATTGTTCGGAAGGATAAATACACTGTCTGCATTCACTGCATCAATTGCCTTGAGCATATCTTCCGTACTCGGATTCATTGTCTGACCGCCTTCGATAATATAATCAGCTCCAAGTTCTTTGAAAATGGAATTCAGTCCTTCACCAATTGATACCGTAATAAATCCCATTGGTTTTCTAGGCTCTTTGGCCTTCTCTTCTTCCTGTGCTGCCGCAAGTTTCTCGGCATCACGGATCAGTTTTTCCTGATGCTCCTCGCGCATATTGTCAATTTTCATGCGGGAGAGCTGTCCGTATGTCAACGCTCTCTGAATCGCAAGTCCCGGATCATTTGTATGCACATGGATCTTCACAACATCGTCATCTGCAACACATACGATAGAATCGCCGATGGATGACAGATATGCTTTAAAATCATGTTCATCTGCTTCTGTAAATTCTTTCTCTGTAAGGATAATGAACTCTGTACAATATCCGAACTTGATATCTGCCGTATCTTCTGCATTCACTTTCGTTACAGTCACACCGCCGGCAGGCTGGATCGCACTGTAATCTACTTCTTTTCCAAGGAATGCATCATATGCTCCTGAAATCACTTCCAGAAGTCCCTGTCCGCCGGAATCTACAACGCCGGCTTCTTTAAGAACCGGAAGCATCTCCGGAGTCTTTGCAAGCACTTCTTTTGCATGTTCGATCACTGCCGGGATGAACTCTTCGAGATCATCTGTCTCCTGTGCCAGCTCAGAAGCCTTCTCAGCAATACCGCTGGCAACTGTAAGAATTGTTCCTTCCTTCGGCTTCATAACTGCTTTATAAGCTGTATCACGCGCTCTTGTGCATGCTGCTGCAAGTGCGATCACGTCAATCTCTTTCTCTTCGCGGATTGACTTGGTAAATCCTCTTAAAAGCTGTGACAGGATAACACCGGAGTTACCTCTTGCGCCACGCAGGGAACCGGATGAGATTGCTTTTGCAAGCTCTTTCATACCCGGATTCTCAAGTGCTGTTACTTCCTTTGCTGCAGACATAATTGTCAGTGACATGTTCGTTCCTGTGTCTCCATCCGGAACCGGAAAAACATTCAGCTCATTGATAAATTCTTTCTTTGCCTCTATATTCTGTGCACCTGCAAGAAACATCTTTGCAAGCATGTCCACATTAATTGTCTTTGTAGCCACTTCTTATGTTCCTCCTTAACTAATCGATGACTCTTACACCTTCGATATAGATATTGATCTTATCAACCGGCATACCTGAAAATTCTTCTACTTTATACTGTACATTGCTGATCAGGTTCTCTGTTACTGCAGAGATACTGACACCATATGCGACGATCGCATGAAAATCAAGACTGATGTGATTGTCATCAGAAATGTGAACCTGAATACCACGTGTCAGGCTCTCTCTTTTAAGCAAATGTACAAAACCATCCTTCATATTAACAGCAGCCATACCAACGATACCAAAGCATTCTACTGCAACGGTTCCGGCATATTTTGCAATAACCTCAGGATCAATTGTAATAATTCCAAGATCTGTACTAACGCATCCCTTCATACTGCAACCTCCACTTCTTCTATTTATCATTTTAAGTATAGTCTAATCTTCTATATTATACCCTGTTTGCTCATTTATTACAAGTCACGCATAGCAGACAGCGCCTGTTCTGTCATAAAAATGTAATTTTTTGTCATATAAAAAACTCAGATTCCAAATCGAACCTGAGTTTTTAATTCCAATCACATTCTTGATTAAGCACGTTCAACTTTGCCTGATTTTAAGCAAGAAGTACAAACATACATTTTCTTTGTAGCTCCGCCTTCTGTCTTAACACGAACTGATTTTACGTTTGATTTCCACATCTTTGGTGATCTTCTATGTGAGTGACTTACATTGTTACCAAAGTGAGCACCCTTTTCACAAATAGCACATTTAGCCATGACTGCACCTCCTAACGCTCATAATAAGTCTGTTCTCCAGACTCGCAACATTGACATTGTAACAGACTTGTTATCTAATTGCAAGTATTTTTTATAAAAATGTAATCTTAAGATGAAAATATGTTTTCAAGGCGGCAAAAGTGTTCTCTCCTGTCTGCACCGCCTGCTAGCAGCAGAACAGATTATACCCTGCCAGTATACATAAAATAATACAGATCACTTCTATAAAAGCATTCGGTAAGATCATAGACAGAATAAGCCCGACAGCAACCCAGAACAAAGCAAATCCGATTACTTTCTTCATAATTCTCACTGCCTTTGTCAATTCTTTTCATATTATTTTATGCAAATTTGCCGGAAAACATTACAAAGTTCTCTGCCTGGTTATTCCTCGTCAAGAATATCCATAACATCTTTCTCCGTCATCTTGTCATCTTTATCGCCGGTAAACTTGTCGATGGCATCCGGAATCATATCCAGGATCTTCGTCATCGTATCCTGATTCTTGATATTTACAAGTTTTGTTTTACCATTCTGGATCACAAGCACCGCACACGGAGACATCTTACCGCCGACACCTCCTGCCCCTTTTTCCTTCTTATCGCCGCTGAATGCGCCGGCTCCGATACCAAAAGAGACATCTACAAGTGGAAGAATGATCGTATCTCCGATGTGAATTGCATCTCCGACAACTGTCTTTGATGAAACAACACTATCCATTCCCCGGAACAATGCTTCTACTGTTCCTTTAAAATTATTGTCTGCCATATTATTTCCTCCTGACTTTATCTTTCATAATTTTTTATATCCCGATAGGTCGTTCTGATATTCCGGTTCCAGAACAATACCCATGCAAGTCTCGCAAGATGATTTAACCGTAAGTTTCCTTTGCAGAGAAGGCTTCCTCCAAATACTGCCTGTTCAAAATCCGGATGCACTTCAAATGCCGACCCAAAGAGCGGATAAAATACACTTAATACAGCCAGCACTTCACCGGTATAAGCCGGATCTTCAAATCCAAATCTTATCTTTCCTTCCAGCTTCTTTGGTTTCCACGCTTTCAGAAAACGGAAAAGCTCTTTTTTAGCTTTTTCAAATGCAGCTTTATGCGTCTCGTCCCGAAGAAAGGACATCAATTGCTCTTTCTTATCCACAACTGTCTGCTTCTGCTCACGCATCTTATCGCGCGTTCTCTTTATCTTCTTTACAATCCTCTGAATGTAAGATTCTTTTTTATCCGGATTCTTCCGTTTAGATTTTTTCTTTTCAGTTTTTTCAGGATCTTCTGAAATTTGTCCAGATTTTTCTTTATCTTCTTCACACTGTACCGTCTGCGGAAGTCTCTTAACATCTTGTGCTTTTTCAGCCACCTGTAATTCTTCTTCCACTTCTGGCTCTTCATACGCTTCAACAGACCTCTTTTTCTCTGGCTCTTCATGCGTTTCATCAGTTTCTTCCACTGCTGTATCCGGTTCTTCGTTAACAGACCGTTCTTTTTCGTCATCTTTCTCATCGGCTTTCTCCTCCTTTATTTCTGCGCTTCGCTTCTTTGCAGATCTTCGTTTCCAGAACACAATCCGTAATTTCCATATCAGATGGCTGTCCTTATACAGCAGATCGATTCTGAACAAATGTAAAAGCCACGTTATGCACACCTTTCCTTTCAAGCTGTCTGTAGTCCCTCTGCATACGCCCTGTGCTTTGTAACGAACAGGAACAAACAGCAGGATCAGAATCAGCAATAGCAGTATTCCCAGTATCACTGCGATTATGATTCCTATTATTTTCAAGATCAACAACAATATATGTAGCATCTTAACCTTCCCGTTCTTTTTCTAAAATATAGGAACGGATATCCGCACCTTTGGTTTCATTATACACTTCCTGTGTGATTCCTTCCACTATTTCCAGCGCATCCTCAAAATCTTTTGTAAGACCCACGACAAGCGGCAGCTCCTCCGGATAATTTTTCTGCCTGCGGATACATGCCGGGAAAATATCCAGCTGGTTCTGATCTGTCGATGCAAGTGTGATCAGATAAACTCCGGGTAATAATTTCCCGTTTTTCAGTTTTTTAATCAGATTTTCTTTTTTCTTCTGCAGGCCTTCCGGCACATATAAATATTTATAAATATGCATATGCCGCCCTCTTTCTTTAATAATAGGCATCAAAAACTTTCCTTGCCACATTAACTGCTTTCGCATTACCGTCTGCTGCTTCGATCACAACGCTGACAACAAGATCCGGATCATCCACGTTCGACATACCGATAAACCAGGAGTGGTCTTTGTTCTTATCCGAACTGTACTCTGCTGTTCCGGTCTTTCCTGCTGTTGTATAACTTGTTCCGCTCATTGCTGATGCTGCTGTTCCGTATTTTGTTACACTGGACATATAATCCTTTAACATGGAAGCTTCTTTCGCTGTCATCAGTTCTGCATATTTTTCCGGTTTCGTCGAGCTTATCACAGCGCCTTTGTAATTTGTCACAGAATCCACAAGGTACGGCTTCATCAATGTTCCGCCATTTGCAATTGCCGAAGTAATGAGTGCCATATGATATGGACTTACCTGTGTCTTTCCCTGTCCGATCGCTGTCATCATACGTTCCGCGATTCCTGCCTGGTCACTTAATGCAAAATGACTTTCTTTATAAGAAATATTCCCCGGAAGTTTTGAATCAAACAGCAGCTTCTTTGTAGTCTTCTTAAAATCCGGGATCTTCAGTCCCTGTCCGATATTACTGAAAGAGGTATTGCAGGAATAAGCAAGGCTGTCTCTGAAACTTACCTGTCCGTGCACTTTTCCGCCAAAGCAGTGGATCGTATTCGATCCAGCTTCGATCTGTCCCTGGCACACATAAGAATAATCATCCGGATTGCCATGTTCTCTTATATACTCCAGTGCTGTTATCACTTTAAATGTAGATCCCGGCGGATACTGTCCCTGTGTTGCACGGTTTAACAGTCTTGCCGATGAATCCGTATTGAGTGTCTGCCATTTGTCTTCCACTGTCTCCGGATTGAAGTCCGGCTTTGATACCATGGCAAGAACTTTGCCTGTCTTCGGATCCATGACAACAACCGCACCCTTTCGGTCTCCCAGCGCATCATACGCTGCTCTCTGTAATTTCACATCCAGTGTTGTGACAACATTGTCTCCCGGATTCTTCTTATCCTGAAATTCATTCGTTAGCTTCTCCAAAAAAAATGCATTTGACGACAGAAGTTCGGAATTCATTCTGGATTCCAGACCGTATTTCCCTTTTGCCGTATACCCGACTACATGGGCAAATTCTCTTCCATACGGATATTCCCTCGTCTCGCTTCCATCTGCGGAAGTTGTCGTCTGAGCAAGTACTTTCCCTCTTTTGTCCAGAATCTTACCTCTTGTAACACGTTTGGCAAGCGTATCTGATCTCCGGTTGTACGGACTGCTTATGAAATCTTTACTTTTTACAACATTAAAATAGGATATATATCCCATCATGACTAAGAAAAGTGTGACAAAAACATATGTTACTCTAGCGAACTCTTTGTTGCGGGCGCGTTTGCGCTTTGCGCGGCGCTTTTCTTCCCTGCGGGCGCGCCTGCGATCTCTGGCGGTCATATGCCGGCGTTCTTCTCTGCGGCGCATGTTCCTGTCTGCTTCTCTTTGCTCGTAACCGTTCCTTCTTCTTTCTTTCAATGTCCTCTTCCTCGTCTTCTCTTAAAATATAAAGTCCCTGAATAATCGCAAACATGATCACTGTACTGAACAGTGAACTACCACCATAGCTGACCAGAGGAATGGTCACACCGGTGGATGGAATAAACTTGGTCACACCTCCGATGGCAAGAAACACCTGGAAAATATAACAGGTTCCAAGCCCCAGCGCTACCAGCTTGTAAAATCCGTTGTGAAGCTGCATTGCAATATTTAAAAACATAATATAACAGCTCACACAGATCAGTATCATACAAAGTCCGTAGATCAGTCCCATCTCTTCACCGATCGCTGCAAAAATGAAATCGGATACTGCAACCGGGATCGTATTCGGCACTCCCTCAAATAAACCAAGTCCGAACCAACTTCCGGTGCCGATTGCAAATAAAGACTGTGCTACCTGCTGTCCGCCATTCGCGTATACAGCAAGCGGATCTTTCCATACGATGACACGCACACGCACATGGTTGAACAGATAATATGCCGCCACGGACGCCAGACTCCCGGCACCCAGTCCGGCAAATATATACAGAGGCTGTCTCGTTGCCACATAGAGCATAACGAGATATACAACAAATATGATGAGTGCCGCACCAAGGTCTTTGGATGCAACCAGAATCAGCACATGGAATGCTGCCAGCGCTGTCGTGATCACAATATTCTTAAATTCCAGTGAAAGCTTAAAACTGGAGGCAACAAAGAATACAAAAACAATCTTCACAAGCTCTGACGGCTGGATATTCGCAACCTTTGTTGAAAATCCAAGCTTTGCACCTCCGGATACGCCTCCCCAGACAACAACTGCCGCCAGTGAAAAGATACCGATCACTGCGTAAAATTTTCTCCATTCTGCCAGAAACTTGAATTTCCGGATGATCACTGGTACAACCAGACTGCATGCAATACCTGCCGCCGCGATCATAAACTGCTTGATCGCATAAGAATAATTCAGCCTCGTCAGCATGATAAATCCAATGCATAACAGCATACACATATTATTGACGACCAGTCTGGACACCTTTGGATATAGCAATGTGTACAAAATGATCGTAGCTCCAAACAATACTACCTGCATCAGATAAAACGCCAGCATTTTGATGTCATCCGTCTGTAAATACATCACTGCAAATGCGATCGCATGCATCAGAAACATTAATATATTCTGTCGGCGCAGAAGATAACGTTTTCTGTCCGGGTCCTGATAACCAAATATGCTGAAACATAAGAATGTGTACATAATGATCAGCAGAATCATCACATATTTGGATAGTTGTACGATTATATTTACCAATCTCTCACCTACTTCACTCCTCGTTTAAAATGTCCTTTTGTATAGGAGGCTTCCGGAAGCTGTGCATTTCTTCCCCGTAAAAATACATCTCCATATACATTTATAATATCCCGCGTTTCTTTTCCGGATTCCATCGTGAAATCCAGCCGCAGTGCCGATGGCTGTAAATTCCGGATCTCTTTATGCTGTTTCATAAGCATAAGCGGAACCGGGTTATAAATAATATTATAGCAGAAACTGCACTCATTCCTTACCGGAAATCTGTTCTGATAACGGTCCGTCAAATATAAAAGTGACGGCTTTCTCTCACAGCTCCTCGTATTCTTCTGTATACAGTTTGCCGTGATCATCACCGGCTGGTATCCGTAAATACTCAGCATACCGCCCAAAAGACCGCAGTCTTTTAATTCTCTGCCATTGAGTTCAACAGATGCCGTAAACCGGGAAATGCCTTCCTGCTTCAGAAAAGCTTTTCCGCTGTGGTTAAATACATACATATTGTAATCTGTCAGAATCTCATCCGTGTAATTTTTCTCTTTCAACCATGCAAGGCTCTCGAAATTGCGGATCATCACGCCATCAAAACTCTTCTTAAGTTCTGCATAGTACTGTTCAAACAGCTTAACTGCACGTTTCCGGAAAATATATGGCATAGCAAGATATAGTTTCTGATCATCAGAGAGCTTCTCTCTGAGATTTTTCCATTCTTTCGCCTCACAAAGTGTACTTTCTGCCAGGATCACTGCAACATCTTCTCTGCCTGCTGCGGCTTCAAACTGTTCCGGTGTGCATACGCGCACTGTAAATCTCTCATCCGCCGGAACATTATTATATTCGTGGCAGATCTCATCCTGTCTCTCAAAAAATGTTTCGACACATTCCGATGACTCTGAAGTTCTGCGATATGGTTCTAATAATTTTTCTTCTAATAATCCCAGACTTTCCCGTCGCAGTTCATTGATTGCCTGCATTGGTAGAAAAATACTGCCTTCCGTATGGATTTCCAACTCATCAAATGTAAATGGCGTCTGACCTGTCTTGCGCATCTGCTTATCAATACGCTTCTCATCTAACGGCTGCTTCAGTGCTTTCTGCACTTCAGCGCCTTCACAAGAAACAGATACCTCCCGACAGCATAAGTCTATTTTAGCACGACTTCCTTCGGAAAGTGTGAAGACTCCCTTAATTTTTTCTTGCTTTTTTGAAAATTCCGGAAGCGTCTCTACCTGTTCTTCTCCTTTTGGCCGTTTTAGTGATAACATCGATCTGCCATTTTCGCATTGATAATAACCCTTCATATAGCCTCTTCTTCTGTAGGCATTCTCCAGAGTTTTAAGATCTTCCGGCTTCACACGGAAACCATCGCGCCCTTTCTGCAAATAAAGATTCACGTATTTGCGGTACATCCGTACAACCGTATAGACATATTCCGGCTGCTTCATCCTGCCTTCAATCTTAAAAGAGTCAATTCCGGCTTCGATCAGATCCGGGATCATCTCTATTGTGCACAGATCCTTAAGGCTCATCAGATCCTGCGGTTTCTTTCCCTCTACTGAATATGGAAGACGGCACGGCTGTGCACACTGTCCCCGGTTACCACTTCTTCCGCCAATCATACTGCTCATCAGACACTGGCCGGAATAACAGTAACACATTGCACCGTGAACAAAGCATTCCATCTCCAGACCTGTTCGTTCTTTCATCCGACGCACTTCCTCAAGACTGATCTCTCTTGCCGGAACAATACGCGTTGCACCCTTTCTGCCGAAAAATTCTGCTCCGTACTCGCCTGTCACTGTCATCTGCGTGCTGACATGCACCGGCAGATCCGGAAAAACCTTACGGATAAACGAAAAAACACCCAAATCCTGAACAATTACGGCATCCAGCCCTTGACGGTAATATGGCAACAGATACTCATACAATTCTGCAAGTTCATAATCCTTCAGCAGCGTATTCACCGTCATATAAATCTTCCTCTGCTGTAAATGTACCTCATCAATGGCACGCAGATACTGCTCTTCATCCAGATTGCCTGCATATGCCCTTGCGCCAAAACGCATCCCGCCGGCATAAATCGCATCCGCTCCGGCGGCAAGTGCCGCAGTCAGACTTTCATAGGAACCTGCCGGTGCCAGTATCTCTATATGATTGTGTCTATTCTCCGCCTCTCTGTTCATCCAACTACTCCTTGTTCTATAATATCTGCCCTGTCAGATACTTCACATCTCATCTGAATATCTCTGGCAGCGAAGTTTCCTTTTAAACAAATAAATTGTGTCCTGGCATATTTCCGCACCGAGCGCGTTGCTGAGCGCCTGCGACGCTCGTTTAGCAACGACCGGAGTGAAACGTAGACAGTTTACAACAATCTACCTCTTCGTGCGAGTGCGCATCCCGCCGGAGGTTTTTCATGTAACAGAAAATGCAATTTCCTGTTACATGAAAAAGGCTGTCACTCGACAGCCCTTACTTATTTTTATTCTCTGTCTCCAACTGAACGATCTTAAGCTGAAGTTCTTTGTTCTCTTCTTTTAACTTATCCATCGCTTTCTCAGCATTCTCAAGCTTGATCTGCACGGATATCAAGTCATGTTTCAGTTCGTACATGTCCTTGTCTTTCTCCTCGATATCGTTTTCCAGTGAAGTCCCCTGCTTCTTTGCTTTGAAATAATCATCCGCAATATTAAGTGCCAGAAGGATACTTCTTGTCTCAGCGTTCTGCTTGCGATATCCGTCGCTTGCTCCGAGCTCGTCCAGTTTATGATTCAGATAAGTAGATACTTTCTGCAGATAGTCTTCGCTCTCAAATCCGCTCAGTGTAAATACCTTTCCTCCGATTAATACTTCTGTAAAATTCTTTGATGATGCCATAAATGCCTCCCGCATACGTTCATAATCTTTTTACCATTATAAACTAATCTGTGCAAAAAACCAACCTTTTTTTCATCTGCTGATTTTTCTGCCGATTTTTCAGACTTCCATATTCATCTCAATGCCAAGATGTATATATGCTTTTTCTGTGACAATTCTTCCCTTCGGAGTACGCTGGATAAATCCATTTTTCAGCAGATACGGTTCGTATACATCCTCGATCGTTCCTGCATCTTCTCCGACAGAAGCTGCCAGTGTGTCCAGCCCTACCGGGCCTCCGGCAAATTTATTCACAATCGTAAGCAAAAGTTCCCTGTCTGTCTGATCAAGACCTTCTTTATCTACATCCAGAAGATCCAGTGCATAGTCTGCAACTTCCTTTGTGATATCTCCGTCATACTTTACCTGTGCAAAATCCCGCACACGCTTTAACAGACGGTTTGCCAGTCTCGGTGTTCCTCTGGAACGTCTCGCCAGCGCCAGAGCGCCCGCTTCATCGATTCCTACTTCCAGTACTCTCGCTGAACGCTTGATGATCGTCATCAGTTCCTCAGTTGTATAATATTCCATCCGGTGTACAACTCCGAAACGGTCCCGGAGCGGCGCTGTCAGCATACCTGCTCTCGTCGTTGCACCTACCAGTGTGAATTTTGGAAGATCCAACCGAATAGATCTTGCAGTTGCGCCCTTTCCGATCATGATATCAATCGCATAATCTTCCATCGCAGGATAAAGTACTTCTTCTACCTGCCGATTCAGCCGATGGATCTCATCTACAAAAAGAACATCCTTCTCCTGCAGATTATTTAAAATTGCTGCCATCTCACCCGGTTTTTCAATTGCCGGTCCGGATGTGATCTTAATATTCACGCCCATCTCATTGGCAATGATCCCGGCAAGTGTTGTCTTTCCAAGTCCCGGCGGGCCATAAAACAGGACATGATCCAGTGCATCTCCTCGCTCTCTCGCCGCACGGATATATACATTCAACATCTCCTTCGCCTTTGCCTGTCCGATATAATCGTCCAGAAGCTGCGGGCGGAGATTGTTCTCGATCTTCGCATCTTCTTCCAGATTCTCTGTTGTTATGATTCTTCTGCTCATCTTTATCGATCCTTTACAGCATCTGTTTCAAAGCCTGTTTTAATACAGCTTCGACATCCATTGCTTCTGTTATTTCTATTTTCTTCACAGCTCTTAAAGCCTCTGTACTGCTGTAGCCAAGCGCTGTCAGCGCCTGAACAGCTTCGCTCTGGACTCCGGACGGATCGCCGCAAGAAATATCCCCGGCGTCTCCGGTCATCGTATGCTCTAACGCATCCTCAAGGCTTAGCTTGTCCTTAAGCTCTAAAATGACCTTTTCTGCTGTCTTCTTGCCGATTCCCGGTGCCGCGCAGATTGCTTTCACATCACCGGATAATACTGCAAAACGCAGATCATCCGGGCTTAATACAGACAGTACTGCCTGACCGCCTTTTGGTCCGATCCCGTTCACACCGATCAACAACTTGAATACCTGCAGATCATCTCTTGTCAGGAATCCAAATAACTGCATCGCGTCTTCTTTTACATTAAGATAAGTATAAATACGCACCTCATTGCCGACCGGCGGCAGCTGGCTGATCGACTCTACCGGCATGAAAATACCATAGCCGACGCCACCGACATCTACGATCACGCGATCTGCTTCCACAACCGCAAGTTCACCTCTGATATATTGAATCATCTGTTCCTCCATTTACCTAAAACTGTATATTCACAAGCCTCTTAAGCATCATCTCCGCAACAATGCCGATCACAAGTCCGGTAAGCAGCCCTGCTACCAGAAGTACCGGGAAATAATAAGTAACGCTGAATGTCTCTACCACAACAGCCGCAACAATAAGCTGTCCGATATTGTGGAAGACGCCGCCTGCAATACTGATTCCCTGCAAGCTGAATCCTCCCCACTTCTTAAGAAGCGCCATTACAGTCAGACTTAAAAGTCCTCCGGCAAGGCTGTATATAATACTGAAATAATTTCCAAAAATAAATCCTGCCAGCAATACACGCACGACAGAAAGAAGATACGCCTCTGAAAGGCGCATCTTATATAAGGCAACAACAATGATCAGATTCGCAAGTCCAAGTTTCACACCGGGAATCCCGAGGTTGACCGGAATCAATGTCTCTACATAACTAAAAATCAATGCCAATGCCGTAAACACTCCAAAATATGCTACTCTGCTCTTCACGTACTCCTTATCTTCCTTCCTGATACAATACCTTAATTTGATACAGCATCAAATTCACTGTTCTCACTGCTCTCAACTTCAACAACTACTTTATTCGGAAGACAGATAATGCTCTCATTGTTTTTTGAAATTGCTTTCTGGTTCACGCAGAGTTGATCCGGGCAGTCTGCCTCTTTCATCTTCGCTCTGTTATTTTTGATCACAAGTGTATTCGTTCCACCATTGATGGAAATCTCCTGATCCTCTCCAAGAGAATAGGTTCCCTCAATCTTCCCGTCTACTTTCACCACAACGCAATTCGCACCTTTGGCGCCAAGAAGGTTATGGAGAAAGAAGGCAAGACCCGCTACAACAATGATAATCGCAATTAAAACCCAGTCTTTTTTCTTCAAATGCATCTTTTCTTTCATATACACCGTTCCTCTCTGCGTTACATTCTAACACAAGAAATCAAACACTGCAATCACATGTTCGATTGCATATCTTATTTTTCATGGTATAATAACTTAAGATTATGACTGCCGACCTGGAGGTGTATTATGAAACTAAAAAAAATCACGGCAGCAGCCATGTGTGTTTCACTTCTTCTGACCGGTTGTTCCGGACTTTCCGGAAAACGCGGGCTAACTTACAGTGACACATTATTTGACACCACAATTAAGGTGCAGATCCTGGATTCTGCCAATACTTCTGTCATCAAGGGCTGCGAAACATTATGTAAGAAATACGACGCTATGTTCTCACCGGACAACAAAAAAGGCGATGTATATAAGATTAATCATGCAAAAGGAAAAGCTGTTACCGTTTCGGACGATACGATCAGTCTGATCAAAAAAGGGCTTTATTATGGAAAGTTCTCGAAAAGTGAATTTGATATTACCATCGGTTCTGTTTCCCGGCTGTGGGATTTCCGTTCCGGCAAGAAAAAGGTACCATCTTCCGCAAAAATCGACAAAAAGCTTTCCCACGTCAATTATCACGATGTAATAATAAATGGCAATGCTGTTACGCTGGCAGACAAACATGCGAAAATTGACCTCGGAGGAATCGCCAAAGGTTATATTGCAGACCGCGTAAAAGACTATCTGAAAAAGAAAGGCGTGAAACACGCGACGATTAATCTCGGCGGCAATGTACAGACGATTGGTACCAAGCCGGATGGTTCGGATTATCACATCGGCATCCAGAAGCCATTTGGAAAAAACGGCGAAGCGATCGCTTCTGTAAAGATTGATGACCAGTCTGTTGTCACCAGTGGCATTTACGAACGATATTTTGAAAAGAACGGAAAGATTTATCATCACGTGCTCTCGCCTTCAACCGGAAAGCCATGCAAGACAGATCTGTACAGTGTATCTGTTATCACAGATTCATCACTAACAGCAGATGCGCTGAGTACCATCTGTCTGATGATGGGATATGACCGCGCACTGAATATGGTAAACCAGTTAGATAATGTTGACGCCATTTTTATTACAAATGATGGCGAACTTCATTATTCGAATAATTTCCAAAAAAATCACTAGTAGCTGGTATTCTTTAGATGTTTCAGCTGACGATCACAGATAATTGAATAAAGCAAAAGAAAGACGATCACTTTACTGCGATCGTCTTTTTATTGCTTTATTCCATTCATATGTGCCACCAAGTATCCGCGAATGGCACATATTGTCGTCCAGTCTTGATTGTCCCAGCTACCTATACTTCTATATATTTACTGCAGGCAACCGCCATTGCTCCAGGACCGATATGACATGCCACGCTCAGAGATAATTTTTCTGTGCGAATCTCATAATCAGGAAATCTCACCTGTAACTCCGCGATCCATTTGTCTTTTTCTTCTTCTGAGCATGTATATGCAGCTTCCAGATGAACCTTTTCTCCTGCGAAACGGGAATGAATATCCTTGTCAATTGCATCCAGCATTGTCTTTTTTGCAGCCTTCCATCCGCGCACTTTTGCAAATGCATCCAGTTTCTCGCCTTGGATCTGGAGTACCGGTTTCAGATTCAGTACCGTTCCGATTGCTGCGGCAGCAGGTGTGATTCTTCCACCTTTTTTCAAATATTTCAAAGTATCAACTGTAATATAAATGCTGGATTCCAGCTTTTCACGCATCAGAACATCGACGATCTCTTCACCGGACATTCCTTTATCGCGCATCATCATGGCGTCTTCCACAGATTGGCGTTGTGTTACGGAAATACGCTGGTTATCCACAACATGTACTTTTCCTTCAAATTCTCTGGCGAGCATGATCGCGTTCTCGCAGGAACTGCTCAGTCCGCTGGACATCGGAATATGAATGACTTCATCATACTCCTCTAGCAGTTCTTCCCACAGTTCCATAACATCTCCCGGTGACGGTTGAGATGTTGAAATATCCGCACCGGTTTCCAGTTTTTCATAAAATTCATCCTGTGTCAGTGTAATATCTTCGTAATACAGTTCCCCATTGATATAAAATGGCATCGGCACAACACGGATTCCCAGTTCCTTTGCTTCTTCCTGTGTAATACCACTGTTGCTGTCTGTTACAATTGCTATTTTTCCCATTACCTATACCTCACTAATTTTTAAAGCTGTGGATCGGTGCCGGAATACGTCCTTTCCTGTTCACAAATGAACTGCAGTCGTATTCGTTTACCGGCATGATCGGTGCATAGCCTAACAACCCACCGAACTGCGCCACATCTCCTACATCTTTTCCAATAACCGGAATGAGACGAACCGCTGTCGTCTTCTGGTTCACCATTCCGATTGCCATCTCATCGGCAATGATCCCGGAAATGGTTGTTGCTTTTGTCTTTCCAGGTATTGCGATCATATCTAACCCAACGGAGCAGACACATGTATATTCGCACCGGCAATATAAGCCGTTACTTTTGCGATAATTCCGACATTGTCTTTTCCAACTACTGTAATGATACATTTCTTCATATGCGAGTCCTCCTTCAAAGCCTGTTCATCTCTTCCTACAGCTGAATAATGTTAGAAACGGATGTTCTTTTTGCAACTGTGATCGGAAGTTCTTCTCCCTTGTACGGATTGTCTCCCATCGTAACTTCCAGTTTCACAGTTTCATAAGCAAGACTTTCATAATTATTTTCCTTGCTCAGATGTCCGAGTACAACTGCGGACATATCATCATGCAGTATATCACAAAGAAGGCGCCCTGACAATTCATTTGATAAATGTCCTTTGTCGCCCATAACTCTTCTTTTCAGAGGATAAGGATATGGACCGACTTCTAGCATATGTATGTCGTGGTTCGCCTCCAGTACAATGCCATTCAGATTTTTAAGGTTCTCAATGGTATAGTCATCATATATTCCAAGGTCTGTTGCAACTGCAGCAGACTTACTGCCATTCTCAATCCGGTAACCGGACGGTTCATTTGCATCATGGGAAATTGCAAAAGGACGGATGTCCATATCTCCCAGACGAAATGTCTGATCTACCTGCACCTCATGCAGAAGACCTTCCGGAAGCCTGCCAATATTTTTATTGGCTTTGATTCCTTCAATCGTTCCATGAGTTGCATAAACAGGAACTGCATATTTTCTGCTGAATACACCCAGTCCCTGAATATGATCGACATGTTCATGTGTAATGAGAATCCCCCATAGTTCATCTCCTTTGATCTCCAGCTCTTTCAAGCCTTCTTCAATTCTCTTCTTGCTGATTCCAGTGTCTACCAGAAGATGCGTAGTATCATCTCCTATGTAAATACAGTTTCCGCTGCTTCCACTGGCAATGCTGCATAATCTCATCTGTTATTTCCACCTGTTCTTTACAATGTTATTTTTTCTATTATGTACCGTCATGCTGTCTTTTAACTGTTACAGATTCTTTACGATCTGATCGATCTGGATCATTGTCTCGGCGAAAACACCATTATTGTCAATAACTCTGTCACATTCCTTCATAAACTGCTCTTTTGTAAGCTGGGAAGCCATGATATCATCAATCTTGGATTCCTTGTATCCTCTGGAATAAAACAGACGGTTCTTACGAACCTCTGTCTTCACATATACATACCAGAGTTCGTCATAGACCTCTTCATAATGATCTTCGATCAGAAGTGCAGATTCCAGAATAAACAGATTCGTATTCTTCCGCTCTTCATGACGGATTTTTTTCTTAATCTCTTCCTTTACAGCCGGATGCACAATTGCATTGAGTGCTTCTAATTTGGCTTTGTCTGTAAATACGATATCCGCAATTTTCTCACGGTCCAGCTCTTTCTTCTCATCCAGGATGTCTTCTCCGAAATAAGCAACAATCTGATCATAACATTCTGTTCCTTTTTTCTGTAAATGCTTTGCGACTTTGTCAGCCTGACAGATGGTTGCACCATATTTGTCATTCAGATATTCCAGAATCTGTGTTTTCCCGGAACCAACGCCACCTGTTAATCCTATTATCTTCATGTCTTTTCACCTCTTATTTTGCTTCGTACCAATTCGTTCCAGTATGCATATCTATCTCAAGCGGTACCCGGAGGTCAGCCGCATGTTCCATCTCTTCTTCCAGGATTTTCTTCACTTCTTCAACTTCCGGTTCGTACGCTTCGATCAAAAGTTCATCGTGTACCTGAAGCACAAGTCTTGATTTTAAATGCTCTTCTTTCAGTCTGCGTCCCACACCGATCATGGCAATCTTCATAATATCTGCCGCTGTTCCCTGGATCGGTGCATTCATCGCCACACGTTCTCCAAATGAGCGCTGCATGAAATTGCTCGATGATAATTCCGGAACCGGACGCCGTCTGCCAAACAATGTTACTACATATCCGTTCTCTTTTGCATGTGCGACTGTATCATCCAGAAACTTTTTGATTCCCGGATATGTCCGGAAATAATCTTCGATGTATTTCGCCGCTTCTTTTCTCGTAATGCTCAGATCCTGGCTGAGGCCAAAGGAACTGATTCCATATACAATACCAAAGTTTACTGCTTTTGCATTTCTTCTCTGCAACGGTGTCACTTCATCGAACGGAATGTGAAATACCTGTGATGCGGTAATTCTGTGAATATCTGCTTCCTCCCTGTATGCCTGGATCAGCTGCTCATCCTGCGAGCAGTGTGCAAGCACACGCAGTTCAATCTGCGAATAATCAGCATCTACAAATACATATCCTTCTTCCGGCACAAATACTTTACGAATCATTCTGCCAAGTTCCACTCTGACCGGTATATTCTGCAGGTTTGGTTCCGCACTGCTCAAACGCCCGGTTGCCGTCACTGTTTGATGAAACTTTCCATGGATCCTTCCATCTTCCTGAATGTACCCCGCCAGCCCGTCTGCATACGTAGACTTAAGCTTCGTAAGCTGTCGGTATTCCAGTACTTTTGATACGACCGGATAATCCGGTGCCAGCTTGTCCAGCACATCCGCCGCAGTTGAATATCCGGTCTTTGTCTTTCTTCCGCCCGGAAGTTCCATTTTTTCAAACAGAATTACTCCAAGCTGCTTCGGTGAATTGATGTTGAACTCTTCTCCCGCAAGCTCGTAGATATCTTTTTCCAGCTCAGTAATCTTACCGACAAGCTGATCTCCGTAAGCTTTCAGCGCTTCTGCTTCCACTTTCACACCATTTTGTTCCATCTCATATAAGGTAAATACAAGTGGCATCTCAATGTTTTCAAAAAGCTCCCAGCTCTTTGTATCTTTTAAACGATTCTCCAGCGGTTCTTTCGCCGCAAATGCTGTATATGCTTCATAGCAGGCTTTCGTTCTCCCGTCTGCTTTCTCATCAATCATAAGTCCGAGCTGTTCTCTTGCGACATCTTCATACATATAATCGCTTTTCAGTGGATTCAGAAGATACGCCGCAACTGTCGCATCAAAACAATTCGCCCTGTTTTCTATCGGCAGTTCAGCTATGACATTTTTCAGATCAAATACAACAAATTGTCCGGCTTTCTGCTGAATCTGCGAGACTTGCTCTAATAACCATTCTGCGGAAATCTCTCCACCTGTAAGAATTAACGCTGTCTTTTCCTGTGATGCACAGAATGCAACTCCTCCAAGAGCTGCCTGCATGGCAAATAATGGCAATACATTTTCTGTATCTTTGTAAACAGCCGCGCCAACAACTTTTGCTTCCTCAAGCTTCTTCAGATATGTTTCTGCTTCCTTCTTTGTCTTGATCGCACAGAAAGTCTCTTCAATCGATGGCGCTTCTGGCTGTACATCAAAACGGGATAACAGGTTCTTAAACTGTAATCTCTGGAAATATGCATAAGCCTCTTCCGTATAGAGATTACCCAGTTTTGCTTCTTCAAAATCATATTCCACATCCGCATGTACTTCAATCGTCGCCAGAGTCTTACTTAATACTGCTAGATCCCAGTGTTCATTTAACGCCTTGGATGCTCGTGGTGGCTTCAGCTCTTCCACATGCTCATGTGCATTCTCAATAGAATGATATTCGGTAATGATCTTCGTCGCTGTCTTCTCACCGATGCTTGGAACTCCCGGAATATTATCGGCAGTGTCACCCATCAGCGCTTTCAGGTCGATAAATTCAACCGGATTCACCTGATAGCGTTCTTTTACATCTGCCGCATAATAATCTTCCACTTCGGTGCGTCCCTGCTTCGTCTTCGGGATTCGAATCTTCACATGCTCTGTCGCAAGCTGCAGAAGATCTCTGTCACCGGAAATCACAGATACTTCCATGCCCTGTTCTTCTGCTCTTCTCGACAGCGTTCCAAGCAGGTCATCTGCCTCCAGTCCCGGCTGCTCGATAATGCGCACTCCCATCGCCTTTAACACTTCTTTGATCACCGGAACCTGCTGACGCAGTTCCTCTGCCATAGGCTTACGCGTTCCTTTGTACGCATCGTACATCTTGTGACGGAACGTCGGTGCATGCACATCAAAGGCCACCGTCAGATACTCCGGCTTCTCTTCTTCTAATATTTTAAACATGATCGTCAGAAAACCATAAATGGCATTCGTATGAAGCCCCTCTGAATTTGTCAGATCCGGAAGCCCATAGAATGCCCTGTTCAATATACTGTGTCCGTCGATCAGAACTATTTTCTCGCTCATAAAAACAACACTCCATGTATTTTTTCGCTACCTTAATACTATACACCAAATCCTTTGATTTTAAAAGTGCTTTTCTTTTTCTTCTTTCTCTTCTTCCTCAGCCTGGATAAACATCAGGACAAATACAACAAAAAGCAGGATACACACGGTATATACAGATTTTGTGCCAACCCCCGTCGTCAATTTTGTACTGATAACTGCGCCGAAGATAAATGCTGCAATAATTCCGTAATACTGAAGACTGTTATTGCGTACTTTCCGGTCTCTGTGCACACCGGAATAAAAAAGATTCTCGGTAGCTGTCCTTAAGTTTCCGGTACACATCGTTGTTGCGTATTTCTTTCCTCCGCCAAAAGCCCTGAAACTCTCTACCTGCATAGAGCAGACGAAAGAAACTGCCGTATTGACCAGATCATTGCAAATGCCTTCCGGGACAAAAGAAACTGCCAGCAGTACAAGAATCTCCAGTGCGATAACGATCTGACGCCAGTGGATCTTTGTGCTGTAGCGGAAATTCAGTTTTACAATTTCCGTAATCATAACTCCGACCATAAACGCAAGGATCGGTAAAGTATACGTTGTTATTTTTTCAAAATTCTGCTGTGCAATATGAATCCCGAGAAGGACGATATTTCCCGTCTGTGCATTGGCAAATACGCCGCCCCGGCTTATATATGTATAGACATCCAGATAGCCTCCTGCAATCGCAAGAAGAAGTCCTATGAAATAAGACTCTGAAACCTGTCTTTTTAACTGTAGCATGAACTTACTTTCACATCCTTTATTTCTCTTTTTTCTGTAAATATGCCGCTCTTCCCTCTTCGTAAAGGTTGTTTCCCTCGCTGTCTATCACGACAACTAACGGCATCTCTTCTACATATAATCTGCGGAGCGCTTCCGCCCCAAGATCTTCATAAGCGATCAATTCTGCTTTTTTGATACATTTTGCAAGAAGTGCTCCGGCGCCTCCGATTGCTCCAAAATACACACCGCTGTATTTCTTCATTGCTTCAACAACTTCCGGAAGTCTGGCACCTTTTCCAATCATGCCTCTTGCACCTACAGACATCATCGTCGGCGCATACGCATCCATACGACCGCTTGTTGTCGGTCCCGCAGAACCGATCACATGTCCCGGTTTTGCGGGTGTCGGTCCGACATAGTAGATCGTTGCGTTTTTGGGATCAAATGGAAGTTCTTCTCCTCTTGCAAGCGCCTCACACATCCGCTTGTGTCCTGCGTCTCTTGATGTATAAATGGTTCCGGTCAGATACACGGTATCTCCGGCATGTAATGTTTTTGCAAGTTCCTCTGTCAAAGGAAGTGTGATATGTTTTTCCATTTTAGATCACCTCCGTTTTATGTCTGGTCACATGGCAGTTGATATTGACTGCACAAGGCATACCTGCGATATGCGTTGGCAATGTCTCGATATTCAGCCCGATTGCTGTCGTACGACCGCCAAATCCCTGTGGTCCGATTCCAAGCTCATTGACCTTTTCAAGCATCTCTTCTTCCAAATCTGCATAGTATGGATCCGAATTTTTGGAATCTACCGGACGCATCAGCGCTTTCTTCGCAAGAAGTGCCGCTTTGTCAAACGTACCTCCGATTCCGACACCGATCACCATTGGCGGACATGGATTCGGTCCTGCTGTCTCAACGACTTCCAGAATAAAATCTTTGATGCCCTGCAGTCCTGCAGATGGCTTGAACATACGGATCTGGCTCATATTTTCACTGCCAAATCCCTTCGGGCCTACTGTGATCTTCACCTGTTCTCCAGGAACGATCTCCGTGTAGAGCATTGCCGGTGTATTATCTCCGGTATTTCCTCTGCGCACAGGATCTTTCACAACAGATTTGCGCAGATAACCCTTGTCATATCCTCTTCTTACGCCTTCATTTACCGCTTCTGTAAGATCACCGCCTGTCAGGTGTACATCCTGTCCGATTTCAAGGAAGACACATGCCATACCGGTATCCTGACAGATCGGTACTTCCTGTGCACCTGCAATCTCATAATTCTCTATAATATTGTCTAACACGCCTTGCGCAATCTCCCAGTCTTCACATGCACGGCACTTCTCGATTGCACCTTTCACATCTTCCGGAAGAAACTGGTTCGCCTGAATGCATAATTTTTCTACAACTTCTGTAATTTTTGCTACATCAATTTCACGCATTATGCAGTACCTCCATTGCATTTTTATTCACTTTTTCTATCATATTCTCTTTTGGCAGATTTTTCAATTCTTTTTTCAGATCATACTGGGTACTCATATGCCAGAAAAATTCTCCTGTAAATAAAACTTTATGCATCCAGTCTTCTTTAAGCCATGCTCCGATCAGCCGTCTCACGGAATAAATCCGTCTGCTGGCATCTATCTGTTCAAGCTGAAGTTCGTACGGTGTCATCTGCTTTGGATAATGTACCGTATTTCCATTATATTTTGCCCAGTTTCTATGTATCAGACGGTCTTTATTTGCCTCATATGCCGGTGTCCCCGGTACAAAATACATGCTCTGGATCAGTACGCCCTGAATATGATTGCGGATCACGAAATCCGCCAGTTCTTTTCCACAACCCTTTTTCTGATTGTCCGACCCAAGAATAAATAATCCACGCACGCTCAGTCCATGTTTCTGGATATTGCGGATAGATTTTTCAATCTCTTTTCTTGTACTCTTTTTGTGATAAGTTTCAAAAGATGCATCATCAATAAACTCGATACCCATATCTAGCTCAAAAAATCCAGCTTTCTTTAACAGCTCTAACATCTCATCATCGAAACCCACTTCATATCTTGCCTGGATATTAAAACGATATTTGATTCCGCTGTCTATGATCGCATGCAGGACTTCCATTGCCCATTTCTGGTCAGCAAAGAAATTATCATCCGTGATCCACAAATCCTGCACAATTCTGTGATTTCCTTTTTCAAAAAAATCAATGGAATATTTAATATCTTCTATAATATTTTCCGGTGTACGTTTTCTGACACATCTGCCAAAATGTTTCACAAGCGCACAGTAGTCGCAGTTATGCGGACATCCTCTAGAGGCATGTACCTGCGGCCAAATCGTCATATGTTTTGTCATCTTCTTATAATTATGAATCAGACTTCTGTCCGGAATCACATCGATATTTTCCGGCGGAACCGGCTTTCCTGTGCTGTAAAATTTTCCCTCTTCCAGCCAGGCGTATCCAGCCGTATCCGGTTTCTTTTTCTCCTGTATCATTTTTATAAGTGGAAGAATCGTCTCATCACCTTCACCCAGCATCACATAGTCGCAATAATTCACTGCTTCTTTCACATTCATGGATGCATGTAACCCACCCATCACAATGGTTGCATTCGTATGCTCCTTCAAATATGTTGCGATCTGATACCCGCGAACCGCCGCATAAGTAAAAATGCTGATAAATATAATATTCGCATCCTGAAGATCCTTCATCGGAATCTTAGAAATCGACTCACTGTACATATAAGTATCCGGATACTCCCGCTTCACAATCGTCGCAAGTGTATTTAAGCCCACCGACGGTGTGCGGATATAGCGGTCATATACGAAATAATTTAAAATTGTGGGTTTATACGGGCGATTGCCCGGCTCAATAAAACGAATTTTCATCTGTTTCTTTCCTCCACCCTGTCTTTTCTCGTTTGCCGTTATTATTATAAGCCTCTTTTCTATTTTTATAAAGAATTTTCTTGACATTCGTTTCAAAATACATTATCATAATTTTGTTGCTTTGAGTAACAAGTATGCGGATATGGCGGAATGGCAGACGCACAAGACTCAAAATCTTGCGAGGGTGACTTCGTGTGGGTTCAAGTCCCACTATCCGCAGGTATTAAGAAAGCAGTAATGATTTTTTGTCATTACTGCTTTTTCTTTACATAAAGGCTTCTTGTTTTTGCATATTCCACTATTTCAAATCATTTCAATAAATCCGCTATCCGAATCTCAAATCCCGGATAAATTCCTACCAGTATCATCTCATCAAAAGAATACTGCATGAAATTCTCCTGCATGCCAAAGGAATGCGAAACAACTTCAACGATCCAGTCCGGCGCTCCATTACATCCCTTATCATCCAGTTTATCCGGATCACATATTACGGATATATCCGGTTCCACATAAGTCGTATCATCTTCGTTCAGGAACACTGCAAATGGAGCTGCATATACTTCGTTTTCCTTCCGGAAGCGCATAAATATCATGAATTGTGTAACCATGCTCTTTTTGTAATGGCATAATCCCCACCGCCTTTCTTATCTACATCGGGAACATTGCCGCATCCAGCGAAGTCAGATCTTTCTCCCGGATGGAATACACGCCATCATCGTCCTTCTCGATCTGGACTTTACGAACTTCCGCTTTCCCATACTCCGGATTTTTAAGCTTATCAGCCATGAGATCATACATTTCCTGCAGCATCAGCTCATTGAGCTTATCGTCTGACGGAATCTTCTTTAACGTCTTCATCTTCGCTTCCAGCTTCTTCGTCAGCTCGTCCTGTAATCCTGAGAAGCACTTAAGCGGTTTCACTTTTACTTTCACCGAGAACCCCTCGTCTGTTTTTTCGGCGCTCTGCACTTTGTAATTCGCGGCTTTTAAAATGTCCTGAAACAGCAGGCGGAACTTCTCTGTCATCTTTTCGGAAGCACCTATACTGTCCAGACCACTGCTCTGCATCATCGTATCAATATTTTCCTGATATAAGTTCTTTACTTCTTTCTCCGTAGCATCTGTCTGCTTCTTGTATTCCTTGAACTTCCCTTTATAACTGGCATCCAGTGTTGCCGTCACATAGGCTTTTGCGTCTTTTTCACGCATCCCGCAGCCGGACAGGAGTCCCACAAGCAGTATGCAGACAATGAAAATACTTCCATATTTTTTAAGAACCATCTTTCTACTCATATCTTTTTCCTCCATTTTCCCGTAAGCTATCGCTTATAGCCTGTCTTTACGATACCTTACAGGATGGAAGTTTTCAATATGTATCCGTTTATTTTACCAGTTTTTTTCCGATATCAAAACAGTCAAATGTCGCAAAATAGTCCTTTGGTGTCTCAGCGCGTCGAATGAGCTGTGCTGTGCCGTCTTCTTTCAGTAACACTTCTGCTGATTTTAATTTGCCATTGTAATTGTATCCCATTGCAAATCCGTGTGCGCCGGTATCATGGATTACAAGCAGGTCTCCAATATCGATCTTCGGGAGCATACGGTCGATTGCAAATTTATCATTATTTTCACAGAGAGAGCCTGTGACATCATATTTGCAGTTGCATGGTTTGTTCTCTTTGCCCATAACTGTAATATGATGATAAGCACCGTACATTGCCGGACGCATTAAGTTTACAGCACATGCATCTACACCAATGTATTCTTTGTATGTATGTTTCTCATGGATTGCTTTTGTAACAAGACAGCCGTACGGTCCCATCATGAAACGTCCAAGCTCTGTGTAAATCTCAACATCTCCCATTCCTGCCGGTGTCAGCACTTCTTCATACACACGTCTTACGCCTTCTCCGATCACACGGATGTCATTTGGCTCCTGATCCGGGTTGTAAGGGATACCGACACCACCGGATAAGTTAATAAATTTAATATGAACGCCTGTTTCTTTCTGTAATTTGACAGCCACTTCAAAAAGAACTTTCGCAAGCATCGGATAATATTCATTCGTAACGGTATTACTTGCCAGGAATGCATGAATACCGAATTCTTTCGCACCTTTTGCTTTCAAAATCTTAAATGCCTCGAAAATCTGCTCCGTTGTCATTCCATACTTGGAATCTCCCGGATTGTCCATGATGTCATTACTGATTTTGAAAAGTCCGCCCGGATTGTATCGGCAGCTGATCGTCTCCGGAATATGTCCGATTGCTTTCTCAAGAAAATCAATATGTGTAATATCATCCAGGTTGATGATCGCACCTAATTCTTCTGCTTTTTTGAACTCTTCTGCCGGTGTATCATTGGACGAAAACATGATGTCATTTCCTCTTGCTCCGATTGCCTCTGATAGCATCAACTCTGTATAAGAGGAACAGTCGCATCCACATCCATATTCTCTCAGAATATTAATCAGGAATGGGTTCGGAGTTGCCTTTACAGCAAAATATTCTTTGTATCCTTGGTTCCATGAAAATGCTTCTTTTAATGCTTTTGCATTCTCGCGGATCCCTTTTTCATCATAAAGATGAAATGGAGTCGGATATTCTTTTACAATCTCATCAAGCTGTTCTTTTGTTACAAATGGTATTTTTTTCATCGCTTCTCATTCTCCTTCTTCATTGCAAGTAATTCTATTTCATTCGCCAGTGTACGTTTATATAACTCAACAAAGTTCTTCTGTCCGGAATAGAGGCATGTATTCATACTGCCTTCCCCATATTCTCCGGTCAGTACATACTTAGAATCTGTGATCACACCGATTGATGTGCCTCGCTGTTCACCGATATAAACCTTTGCCCCTTCGTAGTTGACCGGCTGATCCGTAACGATCACAACTTTTCTCTTCGCATCAATCAGCTCTTCTAACTCTTTTACAAATAGGAGCAGATAGTTACGTGTACAGGATACGTACACCCGTTCTCTGGCATCTTCCAGCAGGTTACGCATCTTATCCAGCACATTTTCCGAACCTTCGATCGTAATATATCCTTCGACATGCTCCTTCTCCAGCGGTCTGTGCTTGCACAGCCACTTCTTGTTCTCTTCCATATGCCGGATACGGTTCTTGCAAAACTCATCCAGCACAACCGGAACATATTTCTTAGTTGTACCTTCTTCAACTAGATATGCCGCACCCTTCTCTGTCATGCTCGCCAGCGAATTGTAAGCATTCGACCGGGAAATTCCAAGCTGTTTCGCGACTTCATATCCGGTTGTTTTGCCTTCTCTGAGCAAGCACTCGTAAATACCGGCCTCCTGTCTGGTCAGTCCAAAATCCATTAATCTTTCAACAAATGATGTATGTTCCATAACTCCACCTTTATTCTTTAGTAGTTCTCCACGGGAACACTATATAGCATATTTTATCGTATGTCAACGGATACTACTGGAAAATTTTATCAAAAAAGGATAAACGATGTCGGTTACTCTGGTTACCGTCATTCGTTTATCCTTTTTCACTTCTACTTCTAAATATTTGTTATCTGAATACTTGCAGATTGCTTCACGCTTTGCTTAACTGCAATTTCCCACTTGTTCACATATAGAATAGAATATAATCTTAATCAATAATTGCAATACGCATCATATTACTGAATCCGCTCTTCTGTGCTCCAACATTTGGAGAAGGGATTCCTGCTGTCAGGATTACGATATCTCCTGTCTCTGCAAGCTGTTTTGCGCATACAAGATCAATCGCCCCTGTACAGATATCTTCTGTTGTCGTTACTTCAATAGATTTCAGTGGCTGTACACCCCAGTAAATCTGCATTCTGCGGAGAGTTGCCTCGTTCGGGCTTACACCGATAATATTTGTCTTTGGTTTGAACTTGGATACCACTCTTGCAGTTGCTCCGGATACAGTCGGAGTAATAATGCATTTCGCTCTTAAGTTCGTTGCTGTTGTAACGGTTGCATGTCCTAATGCGCTGGATGCACTCTTCATACGGTGTTCTTCAGCTTTTCTCAGAATAGAATCGTATTCCAGATGCTCTTCTGTGCTTTCTACAATATGGACCATCATCTGCAATGCCTCAACCGGATATTTACCCTGTGCAGTCTCACCGGATAACATTACTGCATCTGTTCCATCATATACAGCATTGGCAACATCTGTCACTTCCGCTCTTGTCGGACGTGGGTTACGAATCATGGAATCCAGCATCTGTGTTGCAGTAATAACCGGTTTAAAATTATCATTACATTTCTGGATCATCAATTTCTGTAAATACGGAACTTCTTCTGCCGGAATCTCTACACCAAGATCTCCACGGGCAACCATGATTCCATCTGCGCAGCGGATGATCTCATCAATATTCTTAATTCCTTCTGCGTTCTCAATCTTTGCAATGATTGGAATATAAGGTGCATTGCACTGCTTCAATACTGCTTTGATTTCCAAAATACACTCTGCATTTCTTACAAAAGAAGCTGCGATAAAATCAACACCCTGTTCTACACCGAATTTGATATCGTCTCTGTCTTTTTCTGTAATAGCCGGAAGTCTGACCGGTACATTCGGCACGTTGACTCCCTTCTTCTCACCAAGCTCACCACCGTTGATGACTTTACAGACAATCTCATCATTTCCTTTGTCTTTAACTTTCAGTTCGATCAGTCCGTCATCGATCAAAATTGTACTTCCGATCTGCACGTCATTGACAAGTCCTTCGTATGTGATGTAAGTCTTTGTCTCATCTCCAACACATTCTGTTGTTGTCAGAGTAAATGTCTCGCCTTCTTTTAAATGTACTTTCTTACCGTCTTTCAGAACACCGGTACGGATCTCCGGTCCCTTTGTATCCAGGAGGATTGCGATCGGCTTGCCTTCTTCTTCACGGATTCTCTTCAGCATATCCATACGGAACTTCTGCTCTTCATGATCTCCGTGTGAAAAATTAAATCTTGCAATATCCATTCCATTGCGTACAAGTGCACGCATTGTATCTTCGTTATTTGTATTTGGTCCCATTGTGCATACAATCTTTGTTTTCTTCATAATAAACCTCTTCATCCTTTCCCATTTACTTCATTTACTAAATTTACTATTGTTCATTTACTGAACATGTATATGTGTGAACAAATGCTCCTGGCAATATTCATAGTTGCCGTGGCATTTTGAACAATACCGAAATTCAAGATTCGGATCATCTAATTCGGTCCGCCCGCATACTGCACATCTGTGCTTTGCACCACCTGTCGCATACGAATTCTGTGTCGAACGCGCCTGTCTTACATTCTTCTGAAAATCTCTCTTGCGTTTCATCTGCTTCGGGCTGTATGCTCTTGTCTTTCTTGAACTCAAGAAAAACAGCAGGAAGTTAAGAATCGACACAAATGCAGCAAGCGCATTTGCTTTATAATAAATGCCATAACTTGGAATAAACGCCTGTGCAATCCCGTAAAGGAAAAATGCACCGTCAAGCCATGCAAGCCATTTTGCTTTTACCGGAATGACAAACCATACCAGGAACTGTACGTCCGGATACAGAAATGCGAATACAAAAAACAACGACATATTCAGATACGCTGTATCAAGATGCATGGAAATACCCGTAATCAGATAGACAAGGATCGCTGCAATCACATGGAACAGTACTCCCGCAAAGAAATATACATTAAATCGGAACGCTCCCCATGCTGCTTCAAGCTGCTTTCCAATAAAATAATACAGCATTAATGCAAATGCCACCCAGATAAGGCTTGTACTCGGCGGATCAATAATAAATGTAATAACTCTCCACACCTGACCATGTAAGATTGCCGGAGCATCCAGGCTCAGCCATGTAGAATAAAATGTTGGATTCACCATGTCAAGTATAAACCCGAAACCATACAATATTACTATGTAAAGCATCAGATTGTCAATGGCATACCTGCCAAACTTTCTCTCTAATTTATCTAACCAGTTCATAATCTAATCTTCTATACTCCTTTTTCTTATCATGACTCTCATTCTAACGGCTTCAAAAATGTTTGTCAATTCTGTCATATAAGTTTCACAGCTTTTTTACAATTCTATAACATTTGTTAATTGTCTTTTTGATTTTTTTGTCGTATAATGTTACAGTCTATTAAGCTTACATGCATTTAATAAGAAAGAATACATATATTTAACTAGATAAGGAGTACATATTATGAGCCAAAACGAAGTATACACACTGGGGATCGATATTGGTTCTACTACCGTGAAGATTGCTTTGTTAGATTCTGATAATGAAGTAGTCTTTTCTGATTATGAGAGACATTTTGCTAATATCCAGGAGACACTGTCCGATCTGTTAGGACGTGCCATTTATAAAGTCGGACCTGTTTACGCATCCCCGGTCATTACCGGTTCCGGCGGACTGACACTTGCCAAACATCTGAAAGTGCCGTTCGTCCAGGAAGTTATTGCCGTATCTACAGCATTACAGGATTACGCACCACAGACAGACGTTGCGATTGAGCTTGGCGGAGAAGATGCTAAGATTATTTATTTTGAAGGCGGCAATGTAGAGCAGCGTATGAACGGTGTCTGCGCCGGTGGTACCGGTTCTTTCATTGATCAGATGGCTTCTCTGTTACAGACAGATGCTTCTGGTCTTAATGAATATGCAAAGAATTATCAGGCGCTTTACACGATTGCCGCGAGATGCGGTGTATTTGCCAAATCGGATATCCAGCCACTTATTAACGAAGGAGCCTCCAAAGAAGACCTGGCTGCTTCTATTTTTCAGGCTGTTGTCAACCAGACCATCAGTGGTCTTGCCTGCGGAAAGCCGATTCGTGGTCACGTTGCCTTCTTAGGTGGACCGTTACACTTCCTTTCCGAGTTAAAGGAAGCATTTATCCGTACTTTAAAACTGGATGATGAGCATACGATTGCTCCTCACCATTCACATTTATTTGCAGCGATTGGTTCTGCACTGAATTCAAAAAAAGACCTGCACGTTTCCTTACAGGAGATGCAAAAGCGTCTGGAAGGCAAGATCCAGATGGAATTTGAAGTAGAACGTATGGAACCATTATTTGCAACGGAACAGGATTTCAAAGAATTTAAAGAACGTCACGACAAAGACCAGGTACCGATGGGCGACCTTGCCTCTTATAAAGGAAAAGCATTCCTGGGAATCGATGCCGGTTCAACAACTACAAAGGCTGCTCTTGTCGGCGAAGACGGCACACTGCTTTATTCTTTCTATCATAATAACGAAGGAGATCCGCTTGGTACAACAATCCGTGCGATCAAGGATATTTACAGTAAACTGCCGGAAGGTGTTGAGATTGTTCACTCCTGCTCGACCGGATATGGCGAAGCGCTGATCAAAGCTGCTCTTCTGCTGGACGAGGGAGAAGTAGAGACAGTTTCCCACTACTATGCTGCATCCTTTTTTGAGCCGGATGTAGACTGTATCCTTGACATCGGTGGTCAGGATATGAAATGTATTAAGATCAAGAACCATACAGTTGACAGTGTACAGCTCAATGAAGCATGCTCTTCCGGATGCGGTTCTTTCATCGAGACATTTGCAAAATCATTGAACTACAGTGTAGAAGATTTTGCACAGGAAGCATTATTTGCAAGAAATCCGATCGACCTCGGAACCCGCTGTACGGTATTTATGAATTCCAAAGTAAAACAGGCGCAGAAAGAGGGCGCAGAAGTTTCCGATATTTCTGCCGGTCTTGCTTATTCCGTTATCAAAAACGCATTGTTTAAAGTAATCAAAGTTTCCGACGCATCCGAGCTCGGTGAGCATATTGTTGTGCAGGGAGGAACTTTCTATAACAATGCCGTTCTCAGAAGTTTTGAGAAAATCGCAAACTGCAAAGCCGTACGTCCGGATATTGCCGGTATCATGGGAGCATTCGGAGCTGCCCTCATTGCCAGAGAACGTTATGTTGACTGTGAAGGTACTACGATGCTTTCCATTGAGGACATTGAAGCGCTAGAATACTCTACAACAATGACTAAATGTCGAGGATGTACAAATAACTGCCGTCTGACGATCAATCATTTCAGCGGCGGACGCAGATTTATTACAGGAAACCGCTGTGAAAAAGGACTGGGCAAAGAAAAATCAAAAAATAACCTTCCAAACCTTTTTGCTTACAAATTAGAACGTTATTTTAATTATGAACCATTAAAAGCCGAGGATGCAAAACGCGGTACGATCGGTATCCCACGTGTACTGAATATGTATGAGAACTATCCGTTCTGGTTTACATTTTTCAATACATTAGGATTTTCCGTTGTGCTCTCTCCTGCTTCTACACGTAAGATTTATGAACTGGGAATTGAGTCCATACCGAGTGAATCCGAATGTTATCCGGCGAAACTTGCGCACGGACATGTACAGTGGCTGATCAACCAGGGCGTACAGAATATTTTCTATCCAAGTATTCCTTATGAGCGCAATGAGTTTGAAGAAGCAAATAACCACTATAACTGTCCGATCGTAACCTCCTACCCGGAGAATATTAAGAATAATATTGATGCGATCGTCCAGGGCGAAGTGAATTTCATTCATCCGTTCCTCTCCCTGCAAAGCGAAGAGACGATCCGCTATCGTTTAAAAGAAGAACTCTGCGAAAGATTTGATATTTCCGGAGCTGAGATCGACACTGCTGTACATGCAGCATGGGAAGAATTAAAAGCATGTCGTGAAGATATGCGCAGAAAAGGCGAAGAGACAATTAAATTTCTTAAAGAGACCGGCAACCGCGGCATTGTCCTTGCAGGACGTCCATATCACATTGATCCAGAAGTCAACCACGGTATCCCGGAACTGATCAACTCCTATAACATTGCAGTTCTGACAGAAGATTCGATTTCTCATCTGAATCCTGTCGAGCGTCCATTAAATGTTATGGATCAGTGGATGTATCACTCCCGCCTTTATGCAGCCGCAAACTATGTGAAGACAGTAGATAATCTGGATCTCATCCAACTTAACTCTTTCGGCTGTGGACTAGATGCTGTTACGACAGATCAGGTTGCTGAGATCCTTACAAATTCAGATAAGATTTATACTTCTCTGAAGATTGACGAAGTAAATAACTTAGGTGCTGCACGTATCCGTGTCCGCTCTCTGCTGGCTGCGATCCGTGTCAGAGAACAGAGAAAAGACGAAAGACATATCCAGTCTTCCGCGATCAAGAAAGTTTCCTTCACAAAGGAAATGCGTAAAGACTATACGATCCTCTGCCCGCAGATGTCACCAATCCACTTTGAACTTCTGGAGCCTGCATTCCGTGCTTCCGGATATAACATCGAAGTACTTCCGAATGACAACAAACAGGCTGTTGACGTAGGACTTAAATATGTAAATAATGATGCATGTTACCCATCTCTGATGGTTGTCGGACAGATCATGGAGGCAATTCTTTCCGGCAAATACGATACTGAAAAGATTGCTGTGATCATCAGCCAGACCGGTGGTGGATGCCGTGCTTCGAACTATATCGGATTTATCCGCCGTGCCCTTAAGAAAGCCGGTTATGCACATATTCCGGTAATTTCCATCAACTTAAGCGGACTGGAAGGCAACCCTGGATTTAAGATTACACCTTCTCTCGCACTCCGTGGCGTATATGCGGCTATATTTGGAGATATTTTCATGAAATGTACTTACAGACTTCGCCCTTACGAAGCCGAAAAAGGTGCTGTAAATGCCATGCATGAGAAATGGAAGAAAGTCTGCATTGACTTTTTATCTTCCGGATATCCGTCCAGACGCAAATTCAAGAAACTGTGCCGTGAGATCATCGAAGACTTTGACAACAACATTAAACTGTTGGATATTAAGAAACCGCGTGTCGGTGTTGTTGGAGAAATTCTTGTCAAATTCCTTCCGGCGGCAAACAACTATCTTGTAGAACTTCTGGAAAGTGAAGGTGCCGAAGCTGTTGTTCCGGATCTTCTGGACTTCCTGCTTTATTGCTTCTATAACCAGAACTTCAAGGTAGAAAAACTTGGATTTAAGAAATCCAAAGCCACACTCGGCAATCTTGGTATCAAGGCACTGGAGTGGTTTCGTGCACCGGCAACAGAGGCATTCAAAGCAAGTAAACACTTCGATCCACCGGCTAAGATCGAAAATCTTGGCAAGATGGCTTCCAAGATCGTATCTCTCGGAAACCAGACCGGTGAAGGCTGGTTCCTGACCGGCGAGATGTTAGAGTTGATCCACAGTGACGCACCGAACATTGTGTGTACACAGCCGTTTGCCTGCCTGCCAAACCACGTCGTAGGAAAAGGCGTTATCAAGGAACTGCGCAGACGCTACCCACAGTCCAACATTGTCGCTATCGACTTTGATCCGGGCGCCAGTGAAGTAAACCAGCTGAACCGTATCAAACTGATGCTGTCTACGGCTAATAAGAATTTAAATCAGTAATAAAGTTTCAATATAAAAACGACACAGAGAAAAATTACTTTTAATTTATTCTCTGTGTCATTTTTTATTTCCAATTACACCAGAAATTACGGCATCATACATATTTCAGTATATCCGCAACATCTGCCTCTACATAATCGGCTCCTGCCTGTGCAAATTCTTCTTTGTCTCCGAATCCATATAAAATGCCAAGACAGTCTATTCCAATCTTATGCGCGCCGATAACATCATATTCTCTGTCTCCGATCATAAGCACATTTTTCAGATCTGTAATGCCATTTTCACGAAAAGCATATTCTATCACTTCCGCCTTCGTCCCTCTGCCACCATCCAGTTCCATTCCGGCAACGTATGTGAAATACGGCGTAAGCGAGAAATGATCCATAATCTGTTTTGCATATACTTCCGGTTTGGAAGTTACCACCAGAGCTTTTTTTCCTGCTTGTTTAACGGCTTTCAGCACATCAGGTATCCTATCATACAGCTTACACTCAAAAATGCCTTTGTCCTGATAATACTCGCGGTAAGCGTCAACCGCTTTCCAGCTTTCTTCTTCAGAAAATCCATAATATTTTGTAAAAGATTCCGTAAGCGGCGGTCCGATAAACGCATACAGTTTCTCACGTTCCGTCTCCTCGATTCCGAATTTCTTCAACGCATAAATAACTGAATTGATAATCCCTTCTGACGAATCAATTAATGTCCCGTCCAGGTCAAATAAAAATGTGTTATATTCCATGAGCTTCTTCCCCCTGATTTATTTTATCATATAGCGAATCAGACATAGAATCAGCAAATGCACCGGATAAAATATATAGAAAAACCACCGGTTCCACTTTCTGAACTTTGTCATCTGATTTCCATTATAATAGCACAAAAGTATAATCCCGGACAAGGCGATTCCAAGTCCGTTTCCGCAGGCGAGGCATGCCGCTTTAAAAATTCCATGCGCACTTATATAGGTACTGAAATTTAAAATCATAAATAAAATTATCACGATCACATAACTCTTTGCAAGCTCTTTTTTCCTACCACGATAACGGACAAATAAATACACGCCAAGTGGCGCAATTAATTTCCAACAACAAAAGAAACTGGTTGCAAAAATCAGAACCAGAGAAATCCTGTGTTCCCACTCTGCCATCGGGCGTTCTATAAGCTCCGGAACCGCCAGGCATAAAAGCAATGTAAACAGCATATTTAACTGTCCATCCCGAAACGCCATACTATATGGAATCTGCGAAAGGACTGCAAAAACAAGTAATCTTCCTGCATAATTTTTCCGGCTTCTCGTGTAATAATACCCTTCCACAAGAAAATAGCACATGGTCATTGCTGCAAAATATCCGATGTCGCTTAAGCTCTCATATAAAAAATTGCCCGGTGTCAAGAACATCCGGGCAATATGATTGCAAACCATTGTCAGAATTGCAATGTATTTACATGTATCACGGTTCATTATTTCACCAGTAAAGAAGCGCCATTCATCTCTTTTGGCTGCTCCATACCCATTAATTCGATCAGTGTTGGAGCGATATCAGCCAGGCATCCACCTTCTCTTAATTTGTAAGCCGGATCAGCATTTACAAGGATAAACGGTACCGGGTTTGTTGTGTGGGCGGTAAATGGTTCTCCTGTCTCATAATCAATGAGCTGTTCTGCATTTCCGTGATCAGCACAGATGAACATCTGTCCGTTAACTTCTTTCAAAGCTTCCACCGCCTTGCCAACACACTCATCAACTGCTTCCACTGCCTTAATCGCAGCTTCCTGTACTCCGGTATGTCCTACCATATCCGGATTTGCAAAGTTGATGATGATAACATCATACTTATCAGATTTGATCGCAGTTGTTAATTTGTCGCATACTTCGTATGCACTCATCTCCGGTTTCAGATCATAAGTTGCTACTTTTGGAGATTTAACGAGAATTCTGTCTTCGCCCTCATTCGGTTCTTCCACTCCGCCATTGAAAAAGAATGTTACATGTGCATATTTCTCTGTCTCTGCAATACGTGCCTGTTTCAGACCGTGTGCAGCCAGATACTCACCGAATGTATTTGTAATCTCTTCTTTGACAAATGCAACCAGTTTATTTTCGATCGTAACATCATATTCTGTAAAGCATACAAATGTTGTTTTTACTCTGTCGCCTCTCTCAAATCCGTCAAATGCGTCATCACAGAAAGTTCTTGTGATCTCTCTTGCACGATCCGGACGGAAGTTAAAGAAAATAACAGAATCATCATTTTTAATCGTTGCAACCGGTTTCCCGTCTTCAACAACAACGGTCGGCAGAACAAATTCATCTGTTGTATCTTTGTCGTAAGAAGCCTTGATTCCTTCCGGTCCGCTTACTGCCTGCTCGCCTTCACCGCAGACAAGTGCACGGTATGCTTTCTCGACACGATCCCAGCGGTTATCACGATCCATAGCATAGTAACGTCCCATAACCGATGCAACTTTACCTACACCGATTTCTTTCATCTTAGCTTCCAGTTCTTCTACATATTCTTTACCGGATGCCGGTGGTGTGTCACGTCCATCCAGGAAGCAGTGTACATATACTTTCTCGATGCCCTGTCTCTTTGCCAGTTCCAGAAGTCCGTAAATATGTGAATTATGACTGTGTACTCCACCATCAGATACCAGTCCGAAAAGATGCAGTGCGCTGCCATTATTCTTCACATTCTCGCACGCAGCAAGAAGCGCTTTATTTTCAAAGAAGTCTCCATCCTGGATTGCTTTTGTGATCTTTGTCAGATCCTGATATACGATTCTTCCGGCTCCCATATTCAGATGTCCGACTTCTGAGTTACCCATCTGTCCATCCGGAAGACCTACTGCCATTCCGCTTGCATTTCCTTTTACAAAAGGATATTCTGCCATTAATTTATCCATAACCGGTGTGGCTGCCTGCGCGACTGCATTACCGTTTGTATTCTCATTTAATCCATAACCATCCAAAATCATTAAAACTGTTGGTTTTTTACTCATAAAATATTGTATCTCCTTTCTCGTTTTTTGCAATTAAAAACTGCTTCGATTCCTGCATACAGAAATCGAAGCAGTCAAAATACTTATTATTTGTAATTTACAATCTTGCCAAAGTCAGCTTTCAGGGAAGCTCCACCGACAAGACCACCGTCGATATCTGCCTGTGCAAATAATTCAGCAGCATTTCCTGCATTTACAGATCCACCATACTGGATGCGGATTGCTTCTGCTGTTGCCTCGTCATATACTTCAGCGATGCATGCACGGATTCCTGCGCATACTTCTTCAGCCTGCTCTGTTGTAGCTGTCTTACCTGTTCCGATTGCCCAGATTGGCTCATAAGCGATAACTGCTGTCTTAGCCTGATCTGCTGTAACATTCTGGAATCCGACTTTAACCTGCTGGCGAATGAAATCCATTGTTACACCCTGTTCTCTCTGCTCAAGCGTCTCTCCACAACACATGATCGGTGTAAGACCATGTTCAAATGCTTTGAGGACTTTTTTATTAACAGTCTCATTTGTCTCTGCGAAATATTCTCTTCTCTCAGAGTGGCCGAGAACAACATATTTAACACCAGCGTCTGTGAGCATTGCCGGAGAGATTTCTCCTGTGTAAGCTCCGCTTTCTTCAAAATACATATTCTCTGCTCCGACTTCAATGTTGCTTCCTTTACATGCTTCTACAACCGGAATGATATCAATTGCAGGTACGCAGAATACAACATCTACTTCTTCGTTAGCAACTAATGGTTTTAATTCTTCAACCAAAGCAACTGCTTCACTTGGAGTTTTGTTCATTTTCCAGTTTCCTGCTACAATTTTCTTTCTAGCCATTTTTATCTCTCCCTAATTTTATATTTGTAAGTCTTTACTTATCATTTGCAGCTGCAACACCCGGCAGTTCCTTTCCTTCCAGGAACTCTAAGGATGCACCGCCACCAGTAGAGATATGAGTCATCTTATCACCGTATCCAAGCTGGTTAACAGCTGCTGCAGAATCGCCGCCGCCGATAATTGTAGTAGCTTCTGTATCAGCAAGCGCTTTTGCTACTGCTTCTGTTCCTTTTGCAAAGTTCGGCATCTCGAAACATCCCATTGGTCCGTTCCATACAACTGTCTTTGCGTCTTTTACTGCATCACAGAAAATCTTGATCGTTTCTGGTCCGATGTCAAGTCCTTCCCATCCGTCCGGAATCTCGCCACGTTTTACAACTTTGATATTTGCATCGTTAGAGAAATCATCTGCGATTACGTTATCTACAGGAAGAAGAAGTTTTACACCTTTTTCTTCTGCTTTCTTTTTCATGTCCAGTGCATACTGGCAGTAATCTTCTTCCAGAAGGGACTTACCAACTGTACCACCTTCTGCTTTTGCAAATGTATAAGACATTCCACCACCAATGATCAGTGTGTCAACTTTGTCAAGCAGGTTGTTGATTACAGAAATCTTGCTGGATACTTTGGCTCCTCCAAGGATCGCAACAAACGGTCTTGTCGGATTGTTTACTGCATTTCCGAGGAAATCGATCTCTTTCTGCATAAGATATCCTACAACTGCTGTATCCACATATTTTGTAACACCCACATTGGAACAGTGCGCACGATGTGCTGTACCAAATGCATCATTTACAAATACATCGCAAAGAGAAGCGAGTTCTTTGCTGAATGCATCCCCGTTCTTTGTCTCTTCTGCTCTGTAACGGGTATTCTCAAGAAGAATAACATCTCCGTCTTTCATTGCAGCTACTGCTGCTTTTGCATTCTCGCCTACGACTTCTCTGTCTGCTGCAAATTTAACTTCCTGTCCGAGCAGTTCTGATAAGCGTACTGCAACCGGTGCCAGAGACAGCTCCGGTACTGGCTCTCCCTTCGGCTTTCCAAGGTGAGAACAAAGAATAACCTTACCTCCGTCTGCAATCAGCTTCTTGATTGTTGGAAGAGCTGCTACAAGACGATTCTCATCTGTGATCTTACCATCGATAAGCGGTACGTTAAAATCGCATCTTACGAGTACCTTTTTTCCTTTTACGTTGATGTCATCAACTGATTTTTTGTTAAGCATATCGTTTACCTCCTAATATTCAAAAAAAGAGGCCCGGTCCAATAAGACCGGACCCTTTTTTGAGTCATAATTAAGCTAATTCAGAGAAGTATTTGATTGTTCTTACCATCTGGCTTGTGTAAGAATTCTCATTGTCATACCAAGATACAACCTGAACTTCTGTTGTTCCGTTGTCTAATGGCAGAACCATTGTCTGAGTAGCATCAAATAAAGAACCATATCTCATTCCTACGATGTCGCTTGAAACGATCTCATCTGTGTTATATCCGAAAGACTCTGTAGAAGCTGCTTTCATAGCTGCATTTACTTCGTCAACTGTAACTGTTCCGTCAACAACTGCTGTAAGAATTGTTGTAGATCCTGTAGGTGTTGGAACACGCTGAGCAGATCCGATTAATTTTCCATTTAATTCTGGAATAACAAGACCGATTGCTTTTGCAGCACCTGTGCTGTTAGGTACGATATTAACTGCAGCAGCACGGGATCTTCTTAAATCACCTTTTCTCTGCGGTCCGTCAAGTGTCATCTGATCTCCTGTGTAAGCATGGATTGTGCACATGATACCAGATTTGATAGATGCAAGGTCGTTCAATGCTTTAGCCATTGGAGCTAAGCAGTTTGTTGTACAAGAAGCTGCGGAAATAACTGTGTCTTCCGGTTTCAGTTCTGTATGGTTTACATTGTATACGATTGTAGGAAGATCGTTTCCTGCCGGTGCGGAAATAACAACTTTTCTTGCTCCTGCTTTGATGTGTGCAGATGCTTTCTCTTTAGATGTGTAGAAACCTGTACACTCAAGGACAACGTCTACTCCGATTTCTCCCCAAGGAAGTTCCTCAGCGTTAGCCTTTGCATAAATTTTGATTTCTTTTCCGTCAACAATGATGGAATCTTCTGTAGCTTCTACTGTATCAGCCAGTGCATATTTTCCCTGTGATGAATCATATTTTAACAGGTGAGCAAGCATCTTAGGAGATGTTAAGTCGTTGATTGCAACTACTTCATATCCCTCTGCTCCAAACATCTGTCTGAATGCCAGACGTCCAATACGTCCAAAACCATTAATCGCTACTTTTACTGCCATGATCAATTCCTCCTAAAGTTTATTCTAACTGTACTTTATTGTGAACGCTTTAACATTTTAAAGCACTCCCAACTGGCTTAATTGTACTAAATCTGGTACAAAAGTTCAAGTGTCTTCTATATTTTTATGAAAGTTGCTTAAAAACAGGCTTTCTTTGCTTAAATTCTGTATAATATGTAAAACCGCATGCCCGCAAAATGCCATTTGCCTTGTCAAAATCCCATGCAATATGCTCCGGACAGTGTCCGTCTGCACCGACTGTGATGATCTCTCCACCTAACTCCCGGTATCTTTTTAATACATCCGGGTGTGGGTGTGCATATGGAAGTCCATATTTTAATCCTGCCATATTGAGTTCAAGTCCTTTGCCTTTTGCAATGATATTTTTCAGAATCTCATCGATCAGCTCTGCATATTTCAGATACGAATATGCCTGTTCTTTATCTTTTCCATAACGGATCATATAATCCAGATGTCCGAGCACATCATAATCTTCATAAATACGGACATCTTCCAGCATCTCTTCCAGAACTTCCCGGTAAACTTCTTCATCTGTTTTTCCATCAAAGATCTCTCCGTGTGCGATATCCAGTTTATGTGTGGAATGTACGGATCCAATCACAAAATCAAATGGATATTTTTTTACAAATTCTCGGTAAAACGGTTCCAGATAAGGCTGAAGTCCGATTTCTACACCGATCCGTACATCAATCTTATCTTTGTATTTGTCCCGCAGCGGCGGCATTACTTTAAAATATTCTTCCGGCTCAAACACTTCTTCCGGTCCCCATGCAAAATCATCTTTGTCGTGGTGATCCGTAAAACAGACTGCCTGAAGCCCTTTGGCTATCGCACCAAGGATCATCTCCTCCGGTGCGGACTTTGAATCATGTGAAAAATTCGTATGCATATGCACATCTGCCCGCATCATCGCATTTCCTCCTGTCACTGTTTTTCATTTACTGTTTCGTATTCTCTAGCGGTCTCCGATGATCGTTCCACCGCCAAGCACATAATCCTGGTCATAGAGGACAACTGCCTGTCCCGGCGTAATTGCTCTCTGCGGTTCTTCAAATGTACAGAGGATCTCATCTTCCCCTGTTTTCTCTACCATGCACCAGGCGCCTCTGTGATTATAACGGATCTTCGCCCAGACGCGTTTCGGTTCTTTAAGGTTCTCCACAGACATGAAATTAACCGCATTGGCACGGACATAACGCGACATGGACTCTTCATTGGAACCAACTACTACTTCATTCGTCTCCGGTCTGATCTCAAGGACAAATACCGGATATCCGAGAGAAAGTCCGAGACCTTTTCTCTGTCCTACTGTATAATGGATGATTCCTTTATGTCTGCCTACAACAGTTCCATCACTTGTCACGAAATTGCCCGGCTGTATCTTCTCTCCGGTATACTCTTCTATATAAGAAGCATAATCTCCATCCGGAACAAAACAGATATCCTGACTGTCTGGTTTGTGCGCCACCTGAAGTGCGACTTCCGATGCAAGCTCACGGATCTGGTCTTTCGTATATTCCCCGACTGGCATAAGTGTTCTCGCAAGTTGGTCCTGCGTCAGATTATAGAGTGCATAAGTCTGGTCTTTTGCTCCGGTTGCAGATGTATGAAGCGCATAGCGTCCGTTTGGAAGCTGTTCGATCTTCGCATAGTGACCGGTCGCGATATAATCTGCTCCGATATCCAGGCTTCTCTTCAGGAGAGATTCCCATTTTACATATCGATTACAGGCAATACACGGATTCGGTGTCCTTCCGTTTTTATATTCATTTACAAAATAATCAATGACATGTTCTTTGAATTCTTCCTTGAAATTCATAACATAATAAGGGATACCGATTGCTGCTGCTACGCGTCTGGCATCGTCTACGGCGCTTAAACCGCAGCATCCGCCATTCTCTTCCTGGACAAATTCATCTTCATCCTGCCAGATCTGCATCGTTACCCCTACTACATCGTATCCCTGTTTTTTTAAAAGCCAGGCAGCCACGGAGGAGTCAACTCCTCCTGACATGCCTACAACTACCTTCTTTTTATCCATGCTTTTTTCCATGTTTGTCTCCCGGCTTTAATATTCCTCTTCTTCGTCCTCTTCACCTTCGTGAATATCAGACTTTGGTTTCTCTAATCCTTCGATCGTAATACCATTTTTTGTTGCATAGTCCCAGAGTGCTGCATGAATTGCTTCTTCTGCAAGAAGTGAGCAGTGTACTTTTACCGGCGGAAGTCCGTCCAGCGCTTCCATTACGGCTTTATTTGTTACCTCCATTGCTTCCTGGATTGACTTTCCTTTAACTAGTTCTGTCGCCATACTGCTTGTTGCTACAGCAGCTCCGCATCCAAATGTCTTGAATTTGACATCACGCACGATCTGGTTCTCATCGATATCAAGATAAATTCTCATGATATCTCCACATTTTGCATTACCAACTGTTCCTACTCCGCTGGCGTTCTCTATCTCTCCGACATTTCTCGGATGCTGAAAATGATCCATTACTTTTTCTGAATACATATTAAATTCCTCCTGTATCTTATATCTTGTCTGTGTTTTGTTATTTATTTCTGTTTCTTTACAAAATCTTCATATAATGGTGACATATTTCTTAAGTGTGCCACGATCTCTTTCAGATTATCCACAACGTAATCAATGTCTTCTTTTGTGATCTCTTCGTTGATCGTCAGTCTCAAAGAGCCATGTGCGATTTCATGAGGCAGTCCGATTGCAAGTAGTACATGGGAAGGATCAAGAGATCCGGATGTACATGCAGATCCGCTGGATGCACAGATTCCTTTCATATCCAGCATGATCAGAAGAGATTCTCCTTCTACAAACTGGAAACTGAAGTTGGCATTGTTTGGAAGTCTGTCAGTTCTGTGTCCATTTAGACGGCAGTATGGAATTTCTTTCAATACACGATCAATCAGATAATCTCTGACCTCGATCTCTTTTGCCACTCTCTCTTCTCTTGTATTCGCAGCACGTTTTGCAGCTGTTCCGATTCCGACAATTCCCGGAACATTTTCTGTACCTGCACGACGTTTTCTCTCCTGTGCTCCACCATGAACGAATGAACGGATCTTCACACCTTTACGGATATAAAGAAAACCGATTCCTTTCGGTCCGTTAAATTTATGTCCACTTGCACTGAGCATGTCAATATGACACTCGTCTACATTAATTGGAAGCTGTCCATATGCCTGTACTGCATCTGTATGAAATAAAATACCGTGCTCTTTGGCAATCTCACCGATTTCTTTGATCGGCTGGATCGTTCCGATCTCGTTATTTGCAAACATAACAGAAATCAGGATGGTTGTCGGACGGATTGCTGCTTTTAATTCATCCAGTTTTACTTTTCCGTCTTCATCTACATCTACATAAGTAACTTCAAATCCTCTTTTTTCCAGATACTGTGCAGTGTGAAGGATCGCATGATGCTCGATCTTTGTTGTAATAATGTGATTGCCTTTCCCTGCATATGCTTCTGCTGTTGCTTTCAACGCCCAGTTGTCAGATTCTGAACCACCTGCTGTGAAATAAATTTCATTTGCACTGGCTCCAAGTGTATCAGCAATTGCTTCTCTCTGTTTGCTGATCATTTCTTTATTACCGGACGAAAAGCTGTAAACGCTGGAAGGATTTCCATAATGCTCTGTAAAATAAGGAAGCATTGCATCTACGACTTCCGGTGCTGTTTTTGTTGTTGCTGCGTTATCAAGATATAACAGTTTACCCATGATAAATTCCTCCATTTTCTATTCTGAATGAGTACACTTCGTATGATCATATACACCGTGTGGATTCATTTCTTTGCTTTCTTTTACCAGTTCATCTAACATCATCTCATCAACTGCATGATTGATGCTGTCGTTGATCCTCTGCCAGACATATTTGGTTACACAGCCTTCAGAAGCCATACATCCTTCTTCTGAAAAAAAAGCTGCACATTTGACCGGTTCCAGACTTCCTTCGAGTGCCCGCAAAATATCTCCCACTGAAATCTCACTGGAATCTTTTGCCAGTACATACCCGCCGGAGGCTCCCCGGATACTCTTCACCAGACCTGCTTTCTTCATCTTAGCCACGAGCTGCTCCAGATACCGTTCGGAAATTCCCTGTCTCATTGCAATACTTCCAATAGAAACCGGTTCCTCTTCACTGTATCTGGCAAGATCTATCATTGCCCTTAAGCCATATCTGCCTTTCGTGGAGAGCTTCATCTCATCACCTTCTTTAATTCCTACCAATTCAATTCCCACTAAATTACTAGGATTTTTCCTTTTGTAGAATAGCACCCTCTTAAAGTTCTGTCAAGGACTTCATTCAAATATAATATAATAATATTTTCAGCGGTTTTCCGACCGAAAGGAGTCTGTTTATGACAGAGAAACACATCATCCTGAAAGGAACCTTTGTTCTGACCCTTGCCGCTTTTATATCACGATTCCTCGGTTTTTTCTACCGTATGTATTTAAGTCACATCTTCGGCGAAGCAAATGTCGGGCTGTATCAGCTCATTTTCCCGGTCTATACACTGGGAATTGCCATAACATGCGCCGGAATCCAGACTGCGCTTTCCCGACATGTTGCCGGTTACGTTGCTAAAGGGAAAAAAAAAGAAACAGACCTGCTTCTTTTTACTTCTATGATTTATACTGTTTTTCTCTCGGTGATTCTTATGCTTTTTACGCAGCACTATGCACATGACATCGCATGTACGCTGTTGAAAGAACCGGCATGCAAATCCCTGCTGCTCCTGCTCTCTTACTGTTTTCCTTTTGCTGCCATCCACTGCTGTATCCTCGGCTATTATTTCGGTATGAAACAGGCTAAAATTCCCGCCTGGTCTCAACTTCTGGAACAGTCTGTCCGAATTCTTTCTGTATATGCAGTCTATTCTTTTGGCATCCGACACGGGCAGCATTTTTCTGTCTCCGTTGCAGTACTTGGAATGATCGCAGGCGAAGCTGCCGCAGCATGGTATTGTCTCCACAGTTTAAATTCATATTCCGAGACATTATCATCCCGCAAATCAACAGACATCCTTTTTCTCCGAAGGCTGTGCTGTCTGGATAATTTAAAGGCATTTCTTTCACTGCTTCGTTTTTCAATTCCGCTTACCGTAAGCCGGATCATGCTTACACTGCTGCAATGTCTGGAGGCATTCTCCATTCCATGGAATCTACAATATTACGGTCTGGATCGGAATGAATCTCTTCGTATCTACGGTGTACTGACCGGAATGGCACTTCCGTGTGTCCTGTTTCCAAGTGCGCTGACCGGATCTCTTGCAACAATGATCCTGCCATCTGTTGCACAGATTGAAGCAGAAAACAATATCCGAAAATTACGTCGTCTGATACGTAAAGTGACAACTACGTGCATTTTGCTCGGAAGCACATGTTGTATCCTGCTTCTGCTTTCAAGCTCTTTTATAGGAGTATGTCTCTTTCACAGTCCTTTAGCATCCAGATACATTTTTACACTCGCATGGATCTGTCCATTTCTGTATACGAATACAACATTTATCAGTATTTTAAACGGAATCGGTAAAGCTGGCATATCCCTTTTCATCAATATGTTTACAATACTCATCCGTATTGCAAGTATCTATCTCAGCATCCCGGCATACGGAATCCGAGGATACCTGACCGGACTACTGTTAAGCCAGATATTTATGTTTTGTTTCTGTTTCATTTATCTGCATTATCATTACAGATTCAGTGCGAACCGAAGAACAGCTGGGCTCACATAGCATTCCAGGAAAATACCGATAGCAAACAGAATTAACACACCAGTTGTCTTATTTATATTCCAGCGGCTTACAACAGGATAATTCAGTAAATAGATCAATATTGCCACATATGCCGCGACATAGAAAGGCATATGTGGCAACAGTGCCAGCACGCAGATAAATATTCCTTTTATTCCAAGTTGTAAAACTGCTGCGCAGAACAATACGCCTGCCAGAAAACCTGTCCATAGAAAAAACAGTACCGCACTTGTCTTTTTCCATCTTGTTGCCCCTGCAAGCGTAAGAATGCAAAGTGGTAACAGGCGCATACGCACAATATACCATATATATTCCAGTCCAGGTACGCACACTTTCACGCTCTCTGTTAAATGTTTTTCTGCAAATATTCCCATCTGCATGATGGACTCCTGCGCAATCAAATTCGCATACAGGATTCCTGCCATCACTCCCACTGCATATACTGCTACCCAGATTTTTGTATGTTCACGCATTGCCACGCCTCCCGACCTAAAGATAATTTATTATATGTCAGGATTCTTCTTACTAATGACAGTGTTTTTCAAGAGGCTTATCTAAAATAAATACATTTAATGACAGTATTTGGATTCGTATGCCAAAATTGATGCGATTGTCTTGGAATCTTCAATCTTGCCGGTAAAGATCATCTCCCTTAACTCCTCCAATGTATATGCTTTCACCTGGATAAATTCATTCTCATCCAAATGCTGTTTCGCAGGTTTGAGATCCCTTGCTAGAAAAATCTCTACCTTTTCATCACAAAATGCGACCGTTGTACGCAGATCCATAAGCCACTCTATATTCTCCGCCCTGTAGCCGGTCTCTTCTTCCAGTTCTCTTCTTGCGCATTCGATTCCAGGCTCTCCTGGTGCATCCAGCTTTCCTGCCGGGATTTCCAGTGTATCCCGCTCCAGTGCATTACGGTACTGTGTGACCATCAGAATCTTGCCGTCATCCATAACCGGAATTACGGCAGCCGCTCCGTCATGGTGAATAAAATCCCAGTCTTCATGATTGCCATTCGAAAATTCCATACGGTCTTTGTATATTTTTAGAACTGTTCCTGTATAAGCCAGTTCTCTGCTTACTCTCTTTACTTCGTTGCTCATAATTTACCTCCTTGCCATAACAAAAGGCAGAACCGATATTCACCGATTCTGCCTATATTTTATCTTCTACTTGGCATAGTCTGTAACACGTGATTCACGGATTACATTGACTTTGATCTGTCCAGGATATTCGAGTTCAAACTCAATCTGCTTTGCTATATCTCTGGCCATTAATACCATATCTGCATCAGATACTTGTTCTGGAACTACCATAACACGAATCTCTCTACCTGCTTGAATTGCAAAAGATTTATCAACACCCTTGAACTGGTTGGTGATATCTTCTAATTGTTTTAACCTGTTTGTATATGTTTCTAATGTTTCTCTTCTCGCACCCGGTCTTGCAGCAGAAATCGTATCTGCAGCCTGTACAACACATGCAATCAGAGTTTCCGGTTCTACATCTCCATGATGTGCTTCGACAGCATTAATAACCGTTGCAGACTCTTTGTATTTTCTACAAAGATCCACACCAATCTGAATATGCGATCCTTCTACATCATGATCTATAGATTTACCGATGTCGTGCAGAAGTCCTGCTCTCTTAGCAGTACGGACATCCAGTCCGATTTCCCCTGCAAGAAGTCCGGATAACTGTGCAACTTCCATAGAATGTTTCAGCGCATTCTGACCATAACTTGTTCTGAACTTCATACGTCCAAGAAGCTTGATCAGTTCCGGATGGATTCCGTGAACACCGACTTCTAACGCTGCTGCTTCTCCTTCTTCACGAATCATCGTATCGACTTCTTTCTGTGCCTTTTCCACCATCTCCTCAATTCTTGCCGGATGAATACGTCCGTCAACAATTAATTTTTCAAGTGCAATACGTGCAACTTCTCTTCTTATTGGATCAAATCCGGATAAGACAACTGCTTCCGGTGTATCATCAATAATCAGTTCAACACCTGTCATCGTCTCCAGTGTACGAATATTACGTCCCTCTCTACCAATAATTCTGCCCTTCATCTCATCACTTGGAAGCTGTACTACGGAAATCGTAGTCTCAGCAACATGATCCGCGGCACAGCGCTGAATAGCAGTTACTACATATTCCTTTGCTTTCTTGTCCGCTTCTTCCTTTGCCTGGGCTTCCAGTTCTTTTACCATCTTGGCAGTGTCATGTTTCACATCTTCTTCAACAGTTTTCAACAAATATTCTTTTGCTTGTTCGGAGGTAAGTCCTGAGATTCTTTCTAGTTCCTGTACCCTTTGCTTACTCAGCTCGTCTACTTTAGTTTCACGCTGTCTGAGCTGTTCTTCCTTTGCTGCAAATCCTGCTTCACGCTTTTCTATAGCATCTGCTTTCTTGTCCAAAGTCTCTTCCTTGGAAAGTACACGCTTCTCATAACGCTGTAATTCAGCTCTGCGTTCCTTTGTCTCTTTTTCAAGTTCATTCTTGTTCTTGATAGACTCTTCTTTAATTTCCAAGAGAGACTCCTTTTTCTTTGCCTCAGCCGTCTTCACTGCATCATCAATGATCTCACGCGCCTTTGATTCTGCATTTCCGATCTTCGATTCTGCATTCTTACGCAGATTCGAAACTGTAACAAAATGACTGATGATTACACCTGCTATGACAAGCACTACTGTAACAGCAATCATAATTCCGTCCGGCACAGGAGCACCTCCTTATTTAATTTTTATTGTAAAAATACAACGTACAAATACAACACTTAAATTTTATACTGTTTTACCAAAGATGTCAAGCGCTCCCCTCAGAAACTTGTATTACTTGACGTATGTCTTCATAGCGGAATCCTTTTCTCGTCAGATAGCCCAGTATTTTGCGGGTTTGCACATGATCCGCCGTCTCCGGGTCATAATGCTTCTTTGCAAGAAGCGTCATGATCGCATGTCTGGCATCTTCATGCCCGTAACACTCTTCCATCGCCTCGTCAATCTCATCTCTTGCGATTCCCTTCTCTGCCAGCGCCGCATAAATCTCTCTCTTGCTCTTTTTATCCTTCCTGCTGTCGATAAAGCTGCGGGCATAAGCCGCATCATTGATATAGCCGAAAGACTTCACATAAGCAATTACTTCCTTCACGATATCATCCGGATAGCCTCCACGCTTAAGCTTCGTACGGAGTTGCTCCTCCGTTCTCCCCATATCTGTCAGTAAATGCATGGCTCGAAGCTTTGCACGTTTCAGTACAATCTCACTCCGGATCTTCTGATATATGTCTTCTGTTATCTCCCGGCTCTCTGCCAAATGATACCGCTTAACCTCTCCCTGATAGAGAACAAATGCCGGATGTTCATCTATATAGATGCGGAACTTTGTCTTTGTCAGTGGTTCCACTCTGGTGACTGTCATTACTCTTTCTCAGCTTTCTTTGGAGTCTCTGTCTGTTCTTCTTCCTCTTCACCGTCTTCAAATGCATAGTGCTTGCGGATCTTGTGATCCAGTTCCTCCATGATATCCGGGTGTTCTGTCAGATAGTTCTTGGCATTCTCACGTCCCTGCCCGATCTTATCACCATTATACGCAAACCAGGATCCACTCTTGCTTACCAGTCCAAGGTTTACTGCGAGATCAAGGATGTCTCCTTCTTTGGAGATTCCCTTACCAAACATAATATCAAATTCTGCTTCCTTAAACGGAGGCGCAATCTTATTCTTCACAATCTTCACTCTTGTACGGTTACCGATCATCTCACCACTCTGCTTCAATGTCTCAATTCTTCTGACATCCATACGGACAGATGCGTAGAACTTCAGTGCACGTCCGCCGGTAGTTGTCTCCGGATTGCCAAACATAACACCGACTTTTTCACGCAGCTGGTTAATAAAGATCACGACGCAATTGGACTTGCTGATTACAGGCGTCAGTTTACGCAACGCCTGAGACATCAGTCTTGCCTGCAGACCAACGTGTGAATCTCCCATATCTCCTTCGATCTCCTGTCGCGGTACAAGAGCCGCTACCGAATCAATAACAATAATATCCATAGCTCCGGAGCGCACCATCGTCTCCGCAATCTCCAGCGCCTGGTCTCCACTGTCCGGCTGTGAGATATAAAGCTCATCAATATCTACACCGATATTCTTTGCATATACCGGATCCAGCGCATGCTCTGCATCGATAAAACCGGCAATACCGCCCTGCTTCTGCACTTCTGAAATCATATGAAGCGCAACCGTTGTCTTACCACTGGACTCCGGTCCGTAAATTTCTACAATTCGTCCCTTCGGCACACCGCCCATACCGAGCGCGATATCCAGACTCAGAGATCCTGTCGGAATTGTCTCAACTGCAACCTGTGCTGCCGGATCTCCCAGCTTCATAACCGTACCTTTACCGAAATCCTTCTCCAGCTTTGCAATGGCTGCATCTAATGCCTTCTTCTTATTCTCATTCTTTGTATCATTACCTGCCATAAAAGTTATCTCCTTCTCTCGTGACGAACGCATGTTCGTTTTTCTGTTTACAATAGTAGTACACTTGTTCTGTTTTGTCAATATACTTTCGTCTCTCTCTGTGAAATAATCCGGCGAAGTGCCGATGTTGAATTACAGAATGTATTTATATATTCAGCATGCTTAAATACATTTTTACTCTAGCATACTCTCCGGAACAAGTCAAAGAGAATTTCTGATATCGCCACACTTTATTTACACACGTCGATCCATTTCTTACACTGTCCGTATCGCTCCAGTTCCGGAATCGTAAGTTGGATCATGCTGTTGCCGCTTCCTGCTGCCGGATAGACCGTTTTATAAGCTTTGAGTGATTCATCCAGATATACCTCTACGCCTTCATTGACAGCAAACGGACATACGCCGCCGACCGCATGACCTACCAGCAGTTCTACTTCCTCGAATTTCAGCATATGCGCTTTGCTTCCAAACTCTGTACGGTATTTCTTATTGTCAATCTTCTTATCTCCTGCCGTTACGATCAAGATTACTTTTTCATCCAGATGAAAAGACAGTGTCTTAGCGATTCTTCCCGGCTCGCAGCCTAATACATCTGCTGCCTCTTCCACCGTTGCACTGGAACTATCTTTCTCCATGACTCTGTCTTCCATCCCATAATTCTTAAAATATGCTTTTACTTTTTCAATTGCCATGTTTTTATTCCTCGTTTTCGTCTTTTGTCATATGTAAAACATTATACTTTTTTCTTTGCACAAGCGCAACCGTCCCATATGAAATCCTTTTACCTGCAAAACCTGCCACTGATTGCTCCATCCTAATGCTATGGTGACAAAAACAGCTTTTTCATAACAAACGCAAGACATCCTCCCGGTGAACGGGCTTCTACCGTTTCATCTGCAATAACCGGGCAGGCACACACGGCTTTTCCGTTAAGGAAATACTGTACTTCACCAATCTGTTCTCCCTTTTTCACCGGCGCATGCAGATTCTTCGGAATCTTCTTTTTTACTTCCAATTTTTCATCTTTTCTCATCAGGATTTTCTCTGTTTCTTTCTGGATATGTGCCGTCAGATGTTCCCCTTTCTGGTATGGATTTCCTTTATTTACAGCATCCTTTATATATACCTGGATTCCTTCTTCATCCGGAAACTCTGCCTTTTGATAATTTTTCAGTCCATACTCCATCAGTTTTCTCGTATCTTTCCATTTATAAGAACGGTTCCCTGGCCACCCGCAGGCAAGAAGTACCACAATAAATGTCCGGTTATCACTTTTTAACGCTCCGATATAGCAGTATCCTGCTTTCGCTGTAAATCCCGTTTTTCCGCTTAGTGCCCCATCCATCATTTTCAAAAACGCATTATGATTCCGGCAGGAAAATGTCCTTGTCTGCTCGATGTTCTGGAACGAATACATCTCCTTTCGTGTAATCTCAAGAAACTGTTCTCGTTTTGGCGATTCTGTGATGCAATATCGGAAAATCCGTGCAAGATCTTCTGCTGTCGTCCGATGTGCACCTTTTTCATCTGTTCCATCCAGACCGTTCGGTGTCACAAAGTGTGTATCTTTGCATCCAATCTCTTTCGCTTTTTTATTCATTTCCACAGCAAATTCCTGTACACTCCCGGCAACGTTTTCCGCAACCAGCACTGCACTGTCGTTATGGGACTCCAGCATCAGCGAATATAACAGATCTTTCAGTCTGTAATTTTCTCCTTTCCGCACGCCGAGACGGACCTGTGGCTGTCGGCATGCCTTTTCTGATACTTTTACTTCACTGTCTGTTTTTCCTTCTTCCAGTGCCAGAATACACGTCATAATCTTCGTTGTGCTTGCCATCGGGCGCACCGCATTTCCTTCTTTTTCAAATAAAATACGCCCACTATCTGCATCCATCAGGACTGCCGACCGGGCGTATAACTGTTCTGCAAACTGTTCTCCCTCTGCTTTAACTGCAACCGGTTTCCGGCTCCACCAACTCACAAGAAAAACGATAAGCAAAATACATGCTCTGTTTCTTCTATTTTTCATATTGCACCGCCCATACATTACTATCCTAAATGTATGCAGACAGTCCAGAATCTATACATCTAATTTTAGCTGCACTTCTTCTTCCGCTTCTGATTTGAAATGCTCCACCTGTTCCGGATTCAGAACCGGAAGATCATCTACAGACTGGATACTGAATCTGCGCAGAAATTCTTCTGTCGTTCCAAACAAAATCGGTTTACCCGGCGCATCCAGCCTTCCCACTTCACAGGCAAGGTTATATTCCACCAGTTTATTCACTGCATGATCCGACTTCACACCTCTGATCTTTTCAACCTCCAGCTTCGTCACCGGCTGTTTGTACGCAATAATCGACAACGTTTCCAGCAGGACATCTGTAAGCACATACCGTCTCGGCTGTTTGGCGATACGGATCAGATAATCATAATTTTGCTTTTTCGTACATAACTGGAAAGAATCCTCCAGTTCTACGATCTGGATTCCACGGTCTTCTGCCTGGTATTTATCCATCATCTGATGGACGATCTTTCTTGTTGTCTCTTCATCGTGTTCAATGGCAGATGCAATCTTGCCAAGTTCCACAGAGTCTCCCATTGTAAATAAAATTGCTTCTATTGCGCTTTCTAATCTATTGATCTCCACTGTCTCCATACCTTTCTTCTCCTACATGCGAAGTGATCAGAATGTCATCAAACGGCTGTTCCTGACTGATACTGATCTGTCCTTCCTTCATCATCTGCAAAATCGCAAGAAATGTTACCACAACCTGTGTTTTTGAACTTTGCTTTGTCAGAAGACTCCGGAAACTAAAGTTTCTGTGTTCCTTTGCATACTCATAAACATAGCCAAGCTTGTCTGTCAGCGTCACTTCTTCTTTTTCGATTTTACCGAATTTGCTCCGCACCGGATCGACTTTGTCCACCTGACGTCTCATGACATCTTTGAAAATACGGTTCAGTTTTGCCAGCGTAAGATCTCCTAATAGCTTGTCCAGATCGACCGGCTCCACATATTCCATGACTTCTTCCGGAATAGTTGCTTCCTTGTACAGGATTCCTTCCGAATCTGTCTCTCTGTCCTTCAACTCATAGGACATGAATTTATACATCTTATATTCCAGTAACTGTTCTACTAATTCCTGTCTCGGATCTTCCTCTTCCCCGTCTTCCGTCACTTCTTTTGGAAGTAGCATCCGGCACTTAATATCCAGAAGCGTAGCCGCCATAACGAGGAACTCACTCATAATATTCAGATCTTCCCGTTCCATGGCTTTGATGTAGTCCATGTACTGGTTTGTGATCTCTACGATTGGAATATCATAAATATCTATTTTATTTTTGTCTATTAAATGTAAAAGCAGATCCAACGGACCTTCAAACACCTGTAGTTTTACCGGAATTCCCATTTCTCATCCTCACATTATTTTCATATACCGTAACTTATTTATTATACAGAATTTTCCTGTTAATTACAAGTTTTCAAATGCAATACGATAAATTCCGCCGGATTCCACAGACGGATATGAAATGTATGCGTTCCAAGACCTTTGCTTACAACACTGATTTTGTCGCCATCCCGGTACAGATCACCTGAATATTTCGGAAATAGTTCAAATGCCGGAGAAATAACCCCTAAGATTCCCGGTATTCTCACCACACCTCCATGCAGATGTCCGGACAGCACAAGATCCGCCCCCCACTTCTGATATGTCTCCATATAAGTTGGATTATGTGCAAGCAATACCTCGTACGTTGTCTCATCTGGCTGTCCGATCCGTTCGATTATTTCTTCCACAGTAAGCGTACCTTTCCGGAAACGCCGATAACAGGCTAACGGAATCTCCAGCCCGCGAAGTGTGATATTATACTCCGCAAAACGCACTGTTTCATTTTCCAGAAAATGTACTCCGTAAGCCTCCAATACTTCTTTGTATTCCACATAAGAATATTGATAATCTTCCGGGTTCTCTTTCATACGCTGCTCGTGGTTACCACTCGCACAATAAACCGGGCAGATCCCGGTTATTTCTTTTACAAAAGAAAGCGCCGGCGTATAATCGGTATCTTCTTTTCCGATCAACATATCACCGCCAATCCAGATAAAATCCGGATCAGACTCACGGATCGCTTTTACAAGGTTCTCATTATTCTGTCCGTATTGCTGATTATGAAGATCACTTAAAAATACAATTTTCTTTTCTTTCCCTTCCGGAATATTCAGTTTTTCAGATACGATCGCATAATCGGTTCTCTTAAAACAATGTACTTCTCTGTAAATCTCGATTCCGGCAAGAATAGCCAGAACGAGAATAATTTCTGCTATGATCTGCACGGCTTACTCTCCTTTTGCCCTCTTAAATGCCTGCAACAGTGTACGAATATCTGCGAATGCATAATCCGGCATATATTCTGTCTCTTTTAAGTCTTCCGGCTTTGCTTCCCCTGTATAGACGAGTGCCGTCTGCACTCCGGCATTGATGCCACAGGCAATATCCGTATACAAACGGTCTCCGACTACCAGCACTTCTTCCGGCCTGGCATTCACCTGTTCCATACACATCCGTACAATCTCCGGATTCGGTTTCCCGACATAATAAGGCGTCCGGTCAACCGTCACTTTTAACATTTCACAGATTCCACCACAATCCGGCACAAAGCCGAACGCTGTCGGACAACGGTAATCTGGATTTGTACCGATATAATCCACTTCCGTGCGAAGAAGCAATTCACAGGCTGTCTCGATTTTTCCATAATGAAGCGTCCGGTCAAATCCTGCCACAACACAGGCAACATCCGGCTCTACCTGCTCTGTTACAAACAATCCACATTCTTCTACTTCTTTTCTGAAAGATGGTGTACCGAGAACGAAAAGCTTTTTTCCGGCATAGTGCGCTTTCAAATACTCACAGGTTGCATAAGATGCTGTCATAAACTGGGATGCCTCCGCCCGGATCCCCCAGCGGGCAAATTTTTCTATATAATCTTTTCTGCTTTTCACAGAATTATTTGTGATATAAAAGGATTTTCCTCCAATTTCCTCTATATAATCCAGCAGTTCTTTTGTTCCGTCATATAAAGTCTCGTCCACTGCCAATGTTCCGTCTATGTCAAATAAAAAATATCTTTTGTCTTTCAGCATATATGTTCTCCTTCATTTCATTCAGTAACAGTATATAATTAATGTCAGGACTTTGCAAACAGAAAAGAAGACGCAAACTCCCGGATAACATCAAATAATCTCTGTCTGCCGATACTTTCTTTCGATACAACCGGAACAGTTCCAATCGACTTTCCATCCAGTGTATATTCTATTGTTCCCACTTTGTCACCTTTCTTCACCGGTGCATGCAGATTCTTCTTTATATGAAGAGAACGCTTGATTTTGGATATATCTTCTCCCTGTGACAGGACATAGGAAAACCTTTTTTCCGTCATAATTTTAAACATATCTTTTTTGCCGCGTATCAGTTTTATCTCTTTTAATTTCAGATTTTCTTTCTCCCGGTATACTTTGCATGAGCCGAATCCATATTCCAGAAGAGAAATGGCATCTTTCATCCGCTTCTTACTGTCATCTGCCGCCATGATCACTGCGATCAGTTCTACATCGTCTTTTTTTGCAGTCGCAGAAATGCAGAATTTTGCTTTTCCGGTAGAACCTGTTTTCAGTCCGGTTGCATATGCATAATGCCTGATCAGTTTATTCGTATTGCTAAGTCCGAATGTTGTCTTTCCTTTTTTCGTCTCGTGTGTAATGTCTTCCATCCAGATTTTGCAATACTTTTCAATCTGAGGGTGTTTACGCAGCATCTCTCTCGACATTTTTGCAATATCTCTTGCTGTTGTCTCATGTCCGTCTGTATCCAGACCGTTACAGTTCTTAAAATGTGTATGCATCATTCCCAGCTCTTCTGCTCGCTTATTCATCTGTCCGACAAACACTTTCTCACTGCCTCCGACATGTTCTGCCATTGCCACTGCCGCATCATTGGCGCTTGCCACAGCAATACATTTGATCATCGTCTTAACGCTCTGTGTCTCTCCCGGTTCAAGAAATACCTGGGAACCACCCATAGATGCAGCATACTCAGAAACGGTCACCGGATCTTCCAGTTTTATTTTTCCAGCATCCAGTGCGTCAAATACAAGCAGAAGTGTCATAATCTTCGTTACGCTTGCAGGCGGGCGTTTCTCATCTGCATTCTTTTCATACAAAACTTTCCCAGTCGATACTTCCATTAAAAGAGCAGACGGAGCCGATACCATTTCTTTTGTATCCTCTGTCTCCTTCTGCTCTTTTTCTTCATTATCTGTATTTTCTGTAGTTTCCCTTTCTTCTTCCGCCAGACTTAAGATACTGCTCTGGCAGGTCATCATAACAACCGCTAGCAAAAACACTATCCCTCTTTTTATAATCTGTTTCATCCGGCATCCACCAATTTTATGTAGTTACTACTAATATAATAAATGCTTACATAAAATATGAGTAAAATCTATTTTTCCTCCGGGTTCTCCTCTTCATACTTTTCTTTGTTTGCTCTTGCTGTTTCTATCGCTCTCTTGAAATAAATGATACTGCATCTAACCGTTATCACTGTTCCAATACCTGCCGCTGCAATTCCTTCTATACCACCTGCTTTAATTCCATTTATTACAGCACCTGCGCCAACACTACAGATCATCCATGCAGCTCCCATAGTTGCATAAAACAGTTCTACTTTCTTGCTGGAATGTCTGAGATTTTTTTCCGGCAGGTAACGTTCCAGATAGGAACCACACCACATGAACACTATAATAAGACCAATCAACAATATGCTTCGTCCTTTTAGTAGCAATACATTTCCTTCTGGCCAGAACAGTACATTCAACATCCATACCGGATCCCCCCATAATATCGGCAATAATATTAATACATATGGTAAAGTCATCAACAGATAAATAATCAGCTGAAACCTGTGCATCGTATTTTCTCTTACTGTTCCCATAAGCATCTTTTCGGTCTCTTCTTTATAATGCTCCGGTTCTATCTTTTTCCCGGCCAACAGTTCACTTACTTCGATATCCAGCTCTCTGCAAATCTCCTCGATCAGATTCACATCTGGAAAGGACCTTCCGTTTTCCCATTTGGAAACTGCACGGTCTGTTACATTCAGTCTGTCTCCTAATTCTTTCTGTGTCAGATTTTTTTCATGTCTGCACTGTGCTATAAATTTTCCCGTCTTCCGTACATCAATCATATTCTGTACTCCTCTCTGATTCACTGCCCATATCATAACATAATTTCTTATTTTTCTCACCACACTGTCAGTTGAGTTATATTTTCATCCTTCAAATTGTGTATTTCGCATGATTTTTTCTTGAAAATACAAGTTTTTCGTGTCATAATATAACACAATACATCTATAAGGAATGCTTATCATTAGAGGAGGTTTTAACATGCAAAAAAGAAGTAGTTTTTCCGGCAAGCTCGGTTTCGTACTGGCAGCCGCCGGATCTGCGGTAGGACTCGGTAACATCTGGCGATTCCCCTACCTCGCTGCAAAATATGGTGGAGGAACGTTTTTATTTATTTACCTGATCTTGGCAGTCACATTTGGTTTTACACTGATGACCGCAGAGATCGCAATCGGACGTAAGACAGGACTCAGCGCCATTGGTGCTTTCACTATACTTGATAAAAGATTCAAGTTTCTCGGTATTCTGGCATCAGCAGTGCCGATCATTATTTTCCCGTATTATTCCGTTATCGGTGGATGGGTTGTCAAATACTTTTTCGTATTTGTCACTGGTTCCGGTCACGCAGCAGCGGGCGACAGTTATTTTACAGATTTCATTGGCGGAACATTCGAACCGATCGGATGGTTTTTCTTGTTTATTGCAGTTACAGCAGTTATCGTTGGTTTTGGTGTAGAGCAGGGTATCGAAAAGGTCAGCAAATTCATGATGCCGATCCTCGTTCTTCTAACTCTGTTCGTTGCCTTATATGGACTGACGATCGACGGTGCCATGGACGGACTTTCTTACTATCTGAAACCACATATGGCTGACGTATCCGCGAAGACAATCCTTGCAGCTATGGGACAGCTCTTTTATTCCATGTCACTTGCCATGGGTATTATGATCACATATGGTTCCTATATGAAGAAAGAAAATCATCTGGAAAGTTCTGTACGACAGATTGAAATATTCGATACCGGTGTTGCTTTCCTTGCAGGTCTTATGATTATCCCAGCAGTATTCTCATTTTCCGGTGGTGACAGTTCTGCACTGCAGGCAGGTCCGGGGCTAATGTTCATTACACTTCCAAAAGTATTTGGCAATATGAAATTTGGCAATGTTGTCGGAACAGTATTTTTCCTGCTTGTGTTCTTTGCGGCGCTTACTTCCGCAATTTCACTGATGGAGACGATTGTATCAATCTTAAGAGATAAACTTGGCTGGACAAGAAAAGGAACCTGTGTGTTTGTAACAATTCTGGCACTTGTTATGGGTGTTCCGTCTTCTCTCGGATTCGGTCCACTCAGTTTCATTTCCTGGATGGGAATGTCTGTACTTGATATTATGGACTTTGTCAGCAACAGCGTACTAATGCCGATCGTAGCATTCTTCACCTGTATCTTTATCGGTTTTGTAATTAAGCCATCTACGATCGCAGACGAAGTAAAAGTGACAGATGGAACGTTTAAAGGCGAAAAATTATTTGCAGTTATGATCAAATGGATCGCTCCGATCTTCCTTGTGCTGATCCTCTTAAGTTCCGTAGCAAGTGCATTAGGAATCTTTACTCTGTAAGAAGTATATTGCAACTACAGGAATACATTATACACCAACAGCAGAATATGATAATTTGGGACTTTCTTCCCAAGATAAAACGGACAGGATTTCAGTTAATATTTTCTAAAATCCTGTCCGCTGTTTATTTGATTACCAGAAGCTCGTAAAAATCGCCATTGACTGACTGCCTTTTGAATCTTTCCATCCATAGACTGTCTGGCAAGATCTGAGCAGGCTTCTTTGCCTATCTCTTTCCACCCATATGGAATACCGCCAGTACACCCGGACCGGTATGGCTTCCAATCACGGTTCCGATATTATTGATAAGAATATTCTCCACTCCCATCTTCTCACGGACAACTTTTGCCAGATATTCTGCATCTTCCGGGCAGTCTCCATGTGTGATCATGATAATCTCATTATCCCATCCTTTTGAACGCTCTACAGACATATCTACAATCTTCTGGATAGAACGTTTTCTTCCTCTCTCTTTACCGATCACCTGCAGCTTACCTTCGTCATCTACATGGATGATCGGCTTAATCTGTACCATTGTTCCGAGAACTGCCGCTGTCTTTGACACACGCCCGCCTCTCTGCAGATGATGCAGGTCATCTACTGTGACATTGTGGCAGACATGTAATTTATTCTGCTCTACCCAGTCTGCAAGTTCTTCAACGGACATGCCTTCCTTCTTATGTTTCAGTGCATAATACAGAAGAAGTCCTTCTCCCATACAAGCACACAACGTGTCAATCACGATGATCTTACGCTCCGGATATTCTTCTTTCAGCTCTTCTGCCGCAATCCGCATACTGTTATATGTACCGCTGAGTCCGGAAGAAAATGCCAGATGAAGGATATCTTTTCCCTCTCTTACAATCTTCTCCAGACCTTCTTTTGCCTGCTCCGGGTTTACCTGTGTCGTCACAGCCATCTTTCCTTCTCTTAACTTTTGGAAAAATTCCTTTGACGTAAGACCTGACATATCATCATAAGTTTCCTTATCTATCGTATATTTTAACGGAATCACCGGAACAGCTCTCTTCTCAAGCCATTCCTTTGGTAAGTCAACTGTACTGTTGACAGAAATTACATATTCACTCATCTTTCAAATCCTCCTATTTCTTAGGTTGGCTACATTATACCACCTGGAAACAGGATATGCAAAACATAATACTACACCAACTTACACCAAAATTACACCAAAATTATTACGGTTTGTTCACATTTTCCGGCGTATCAGTTTAACCGTATATGCAGATAACTCCACCCGGACAATGTCTTATTAAAACAGATACTACACACCACAACGATACATCCGATCAGAAAACCGATCCAGTTAAAGAGAGCAGTCAATATAAGCAATTGAAGCCGCATAAATTTGAGTGCATAGCCAAGTTCAAAATTCGGCTGGGTGTAATTAGCGACAGCCACAAAAGCCATGTATAACATTACCTCACTGTTAAACCAGCCGGACTTTACAGAAAATTCTCCCATCACAAGACCTGCGATCACACTGAGCGGTGTGCTTAACATACTCGGTGTATTAAGAGCTGCAAGTCTTAATCCGTCAATTGCAATCTCCAGAATCAACAATTGGAAAATAAGCGGAATATTTATCATATCTTTTACTGCCACAAACGCAAACATTTTCGGGAGCCAGTTCAAATTCTGCATAAGCAGAAGAAACACCGGTGTTAAAAAAATCGTCAAAAAGCTAATCAGCCCTCTCGCTGATTTCAGATACACTCTTGTAAGTGTTGGAAAATAATAATCATTTGCTTCCTCTATGACGTCCAGGATCGATGTCGGCAAGATCATCGCTGATGGAGAATTATCTACCAGCAGAACCACTTTTCCTTCAAAAAGACATGCCGCAGCCGTATCCGGTCGTTCTGTAAACTTAAATTTCGGAAATGGATTGTACCACTTTCTCTTCATCAGACATTCTGCAAGACTCTGTTGGTTCATTCTGAGATCATCGGTTCGGATTGAAAGGACTTTCTGTCTTAAATCGCAGAGAATCTCCTTGTTCACCCGGTCTTTCATATAGCAGATGGCAATATCTGTGCGCGAACTGTCGCCAACCTCCTGCATCTCCATTACAAGATGCTCGCTCCTTATCCTTCGTCTTATCATTGCCGTATTGCTGACAACAGTCTCGACAAAACCATCTCTGGAACCACGAAGTGATTTATCTTTATCCGGCTCTTCCACACTTCTTGCTGGATAAGTACGGCAATCGATTGCGATTGCCCCCTCATAGCCATCCACAAAAAGACAGGTAACACCAGAAAACAGATTTTTTAACACCTGGTCAAAATCTTCTATTAGCTCTACTTCCGTATAGGGAATCGCCATTTCCATAAATTGCAGAATCCCTGCCGGCATATCTTCTTTTTTGATCTTTAAAAGTGCATCCATCAGCTTTAACATATCATCGTCTTTATTCAGACCATTGATAAAATAAAAAGAAGCCATCCTTTCGCCGATCATCAGATCGCGCTGAATCAGGTCAAAGCTCTCCCTCATCGGGAGAGTCTGATTCATATAGGATGTGCTTTCTTCTCTTGAAGCGGTAATCTTTTTCCCGTCTTTCATATATGTTCACCCTCCACTGTCTTACTGACAGTTAGGATGTCCTTTTTCTTTTATCTTATTCACTCTTTGTGGTGCTTCCGAATCCTCCGTTGCGTACTTCTTCTACATCATCATCGACGGTAATTCCATATTCAACGAAAATTCCCTGCATAAATCCGGTACCTTCTTTTAATTCGACTTCTTTCCCTTCTTTTCCGTCATTTGTCAGCTTTGCGAAAATATGTCCCTCATTATCGGAGCCATAATAATCGCTGTCAATAATTCCAACTGTATTATTAAGCTGCAGACGGTATTTGAATCCAAGACCACTTCTCGGATAGCATTTCAGTACCCAGTTTTCATCCATCTTCACACGAATTCCTGTCGGAACTTTTAATGTCTCCTGCACTTTTAATGTCTTCGTCACAGGCATGAAGAAATCATATCCTGCCGAACCTGCTGTTGCTCGTCTTGGAAGTTTTATTTTTTCATAAATTCCCCGGATTTCTTCATCCGAAACATCTCCGAATGCATCTTTGTATCCTTCTTTAAACTGTACAAAACTTACTTTTTCAAACTGTGCAATTCTCTTAGCCATATCATAATTCTCCTTATTTTGATCAACTATCATATAGCATACCATTATTTAGTTCCCACATTCAATACTGATTTCATTAAACATTGTAAGAATATCATCAATAGAGGTTGCTTCTTTTTCCTCTTTCTTCTTATCTAAAACAATTTTTCCCTGATGCATCATAAGAAGCCGATTCCCATACTCTACTGCATAACGGAGATTATGTGTTACCATAATCGTTGTAAGATTTTTCTCCTTTACGATTTGATCGGTCAGTTCCATGATAAGGTCTGCCGTCTTTGGATCTAACGCTGCCGTATGCTCATCGAGGATCAGATAATCAATCGGTGTCATCGTTGACATCAGAAGTGCCATCGCCTGTCTCTGACCACCGGACAATACACCGACTTTCACACTCATCTTATCTTCCAGTCCGAGATTCAGTCTGGATAACTGTTCTCTGTAATAAGAAATGCGGTTCTTATTTGTTCCCCGCAAAAGTCCATACATTTTTCCTTTGTTGTCGGCAAGTGCCATATTTTCAAGGATCGTCATGGAAGGACAGGTTCCCATCGCTGGATTCTGGTATACTCTTCCAATCCGGAGATTTCTTTTATATTCTTTTTCTTTTGTAATATCCTTTCCATCCATCAGAATACTGCCTTTTTCCGGTGAAATACTGCCACAGATCAGATTCAGCATAGATGTCTTGCCGGAGCCGTTGCTTCCAACTACGGATACAAATTCACCTTTTCCAATCTGAAGTCCAAAATCATCAAACAGACACATCTCATTGACTGTTCCCGGATTATAATATTTGTGAATTCCTTTTAATTCTAACATCTATTTCACCTTCGTCTTTCTTTCCATACTGATGACCAAAATGATCAGGAATAATACTGCTGTGATCAGCTTCATTGCCTGCGGTTCAAAGTTACGGATTGCAACCGCCACACATGCTTTGTAAATGATCGAACCGATAATGACCGCTGTTGTCGTCTTTACATACGAGATTTTCTTGAAAATACTTGTTCCGATGATTACGCTCGCAAGTCCGATAACGATCGCACCTGTTCCCATGGAGATTTCAAACACACGCTCTTCCTGTGCAAATACACATCCTGCCAGAGATACAAGTCCATTTGCAATTGCAAGTCCTAATATTTTCACATTGCCCTGATCTTTTGCAAGTGCAGTTACGACTGTCTCGTTATCTCCGACTGCCCGGAGCAGGTATCCGGACTTTGTATTCATATAAAAATCCAGAATGATCTTGCATACAACCGCAAGGATGAGTACGACGATCAGCGTCACATAACTTTTCATACTCTCCGGTACAATTCCTGTCAGAAAATCATTTTTAAAAATACTGTCCTGAGAAAAAAGCGGTACATTCGCTGTACCTGCAATGTAAAGATTTACAGTCCACAGTGCCGTCATCATAATAATTCCGGACAGCAGATCTCTTACTTTACATTTCACATGAATCAGTCCGGTGCATACACCTGCCAGCACTCCTGCCAAAAAGGAAACCGGCAGTGTCAGATAAGGATTCATCCCTCTTGTAATGAGAGCAGCCGTTACAGCTGCTCCCAGAGGGAAACTTCCATCTACCGTCAGATCCGGAAAATCCAGTATCTTATAAGTAATATATACACCCAGTGCCAATATTGCATATATCAGCCCCTGTTCTAAAATCGTTACGATAAAATCCATGAAACTTCCTCCCAAAACATTACTTTCTTAATTCTTCTTATTTATCTGTCTTTTTGCTTGCTGTGATCTCGTCAAAACTCTCTACTGCACTCTTGGATAGTTCATCCGGAACTTTGATTCCAAGATTAGAAGCTACTTTTTTATTTACATAGAAACCAGGTTTTTTAATGGTTTCATAGTTCATTTCTTCTGCTTTCTTTTCACCTTTTAATACCTGTGCTGCCATCTTACCTGTCTGCTCTCCAAGTGCAATGTAATCCAGTCCTTCTGCTGCAAGGCATCCGATCTTAACCTGTTCGATCTCACTTCCGAATACCGGGATCTTCTTTGCATTTGCTTTGTCAAGAATTGTCGGCAGGGAAGATACGACCGTGTTGTCTGTCAGGTTTGTGATGCAGTCCACTTTGCTTAACAGATCATCTGCAGCAAGTGAAACATCTGCTGTTGTTGAGATTCCTTTCTTCACAAGTGTAAATCCATAATCTTTTACAAGGCTTTCATATTCTTTGATCGCAGATACAGAATTTGCTTCACTCGTTGTATACATGATTCCGATCTTTTTTGCATCCGGTAACATCTTACGGATCATTTCCAGCTGTTCTTTTATCGGAAGTTTGTCAGATGTTCCGGTTGTATTTCCTACGGCTTCGCCATCTTTGTCTGCAAGTTCAGCACTTACCGGATCGGTAACGGCTGTATAAATAACCGGAATGTCTTTGTCCATTGCTGCATTGTATGCACTCTGTGCACTTGGTGTTGCGATCGCACAGATCAGGTCCACTTTATCTGAAACAAAACTGTCCGAAATCTGTCCGGCAGTTCCCATATCTGCGGCTGCATTCTTATACTTAACTTTCAGATTCTTGCCTTCTTTGATTCCTTCGTCTTCCAGTCCTTTTAAGAAACCTTCCCGGCAGTTGTCCAGTGAACCGTGCTCTGCGAACTGTTCAATACCGATTGTGTAACTATCTTTCTTTGCTTCACTCTTTGTCTCTGACTTTCCACATCCTGCCATCATCGTTGCTGCCATCATTGTTGCTAATACTGCTGCTAATACTCTTTTTTTCATTGTCTTTTTCTCCTTTTTCTGTGTTTATTGATTTTTGTTTCCTGTTAGGAGAGAAAAATGATCGGGACCGACTGACAGATAAGGAAGTCTTATAAAATAAGAAAACCGCCTCAAACCTATCGGTTTGAGACGGTAATATTATTCTGAAATATTATCGCGGTACCACTCAACTTGACGAATCGTCCACTTTTCTCATGTACTAACATACACTCCTGATTGATAACGGGTTCGGTTCCCGACAAGCCCTACTCTCAAAGATTTCAGACTGCCCTCGAAAGGCCATTCAATTATCCATTCCATACGATGTTCCACCACCCATCGCTCTCTGTAATGTCATCAGATAATCTACTACTCTTTCTCAACGGTTTTGCTTATCTACAATCACTACTTTACTTCATTAAAGTATATTTGTCAAGAACAACTTTGATTAATTTTGTAACTCAAATTTTTAACTAATCTTTAATAACCGGAATTGGTGTGTCATCTTTTGCGTCGAGATCGTTGATGTATTTCTTCGTTTCACTGACGATAACATTTGACAACAACAATACTGCCACAAGGTTTGGTATCGCCATCAGCGCATTCAATGTATCTGCGATCAGCCATACAAGATCCAGCGCTACAACCGGTGCGATAACTGCAACTGCCACATACAGGCAACGATACAGTAATAATACTTTTTTGCCGGCAAAATATTCTACACAGCGTTCTCCGTAATATGCCCATCCAAGAACAGTAGAATATGCAAATGAAATAATACCAAGTGTCAGAATGATCGGTCCAAGAACCGGAATCTGACCAAATGCAAGAGATGTCAAGACACCACCATCCGGGATCTCATCTGCATTAATCGATGGGTTCTTCATAATTGTTGTTACAAGTACAAGACCTGTCATTGCACATACAACAACAGTATCCCAGAATGTTCCTGTAGAAGATACCAGAGCCTGACGGACCGGATTCCTTGTCTGTGCTGCCGCTGCTGCGATCGGCGCAGATCCAAGACCGGATTCATTGGAGAAAAGCCCTCTTGCTACACCAAACCGGAGTGCCATCATAATTCCGCTTCCTACCAGACCACCTGCTGCTGCGCCTGGTGTAAATGCAAGCCGACATATGACTCCAAGTGCTGGAATTATGTAATCATAATTCATACAGAGAATCACGATACATCCCAGTACATAGAAAATTGCCATAAATGGAACAAGCTTCTCACATACATTTGCAATCGCTTTGATTCCACCGAAAATAACAATTGCTGTTAATATTGCAACTACCACACCTACCAGCCATCTTGGAATGTGGAAGTTTGTATAGCAGACTGTTGCAATTGCGTTCACCTGCGTTGCACATCCGATACCGAATGAAGCAAATCCTCCGAAAATAGCAAACAGAAGACCTAACCACTTCATATTCAATCCACGCTCCAACGCATACATAGCACCACCCTGCATACGTCCATCGTCTGTCTTTACACGATACTTCACCGCGATCAGTGACTCTGCATATTTTGTTGCGATTCCAAAAACGCCGGTAAGCCAGATCCAGAGAACTGCCCCCGGTCCACCAAGAGCGATTGCTGTTCCTACACCTATAATATTACCAGTTCCGATTGTTGCCGCCAGAGCAGTCGTAAGCGCACCAAACTGTGATACTTCTCCTTCTGCTTCCGGATCCTTTGTTACAGATAACTTGATTCCTTTTGTTACGGACTTCCACTGGATGAATCCTGTCCGGAAAGTCATATAAAGATGAGTTCCAAACAAGAGTATGATCATCGGCCAGCCCCATACAACACCATTAATTGCGGTAACGACAGAATTAATTGCTTCTAACATAATGTGCCCCCTTTTCATGAATTCTCTGTCCTTAAGTTACTGTACATGTACTTTCTATACCGGTTATTTAGTTATTGAATACATTTTAACCGAACTTATTGAACACATCAATAATTGTTATATAATTATCGAACAATTCGGCATTTTATCTAATATTTTTAGAAAATCTTTTTTCAAATAAGTTGTCCTTGCATGTATTCGTCAATACACACTGGTATGTTTTATCCGCTGATTAGCGTTCGAGGATGCACTTGCATAAGTGCGTGTATTTTCCTCTTTGCCATAACAAAAAGACTCCGGGGAAATTCCATCCTTGGAGTCTAATTTTCGCACAACTTGTATTCATTAAACCAATTGACAAAATTATACTACCATATTTGGAATTTGCATGCAAGTATTTTTTGTATATTATATGTTTTAAATATTCCATATATGACTACAATTTAAGAAAAAAGAAGACAGCCAAAGTAGTTTTATTTCCTGTCAATGTCAGTCTGTAAAACAAGGGTTTCCAAACTGATAAATATTATCGCTCTCCAAACTGGCATGGTTATTTTTGCAATAACTGGTTCTTTATTTCAATCCAGTTTCGTTGTAAAGTTTCTACAACAAAACAAAAGAAATGAGGTCTGATAGTTATGAATTCAAATCTGAAAAAAATTGTTATGACAGCTTTATTTGCTGCTTTATCGTGTGTAGCAACCATGTCGATTCACATTCCTACTCCTGGAACCGGCGGATATATCCATCCGGGTGATGCAGTTGTGATTCTCTCCGGTGTGATCCTTGGTCCGGTATACGGACTCCTTGCCGGCGGTATCGGTTCTGCAATGGCTGATTTGATTGGCGGATATTTTATCTATGTACCGATTACATTTGTGATCAAAGGTCTGGTTGCTCTTGTAGCAGGACTGATTTACCAGAAACTTGGACATTCTTCCAAGACAAGATTTACAGCCGTTATCCTTGGCGGAGTTGCTGATATTGTACTTGTTGCCGGCGGCTACTGCCTCTGCGAGATTTTCCTTTATGGTGTATCTGGTGCACTTGCAAGTGTTCCTGCCAACATCATCCAGGGTATCGGAGGACTGGTCATTTCCGCAATCTTATATCCGGCTCTGATCGCTATCCCGGACGTAAGACAGCTTGCCGGGGAACGCGCTCATTCCTAAGTGACATTATCATTTTTGTTCAGATATTTGCCCCTCATAAAAGAACCAGCACATGAAATCATGCGCTGGTTCTTTTTAACTACTTATGTATGTTTTCTTCTTAGACGTTTATATTATATTTTAAACTTTTCACCTTATATTTATAAGATGATTTTGAGTTCTTAACAATTCGGATGAATCTTAAGTTGTTTTTTCTGTCCTTGCACAAGAACGACCTTTTTTGCTGAATCTGCCGACGCAGTTATGCAAGTTCGTCCAGATGCAAGACCTCCCACAACCAATGCAGAGAGCATGACAAGCAGGCAGCTTTGTACGACTTTTCTTTTTGATCTTTTCATTTTTCTTCTCCTTTTTCTACCGAAAATCCGGTGTTCATAACATAATATATCTCCCAATATATTAATCAAATTACTGCTTTTTTACAATCTTTAACTCATATCCTAATGCATTTAATAAATTATTAAATGCCGTTATAGTAGGAACTGTTTCCTTGCGTTCTATCTTTGAAATTGTCTGTTGTCTTTTACCGGATAATTTTGCTAATTCTTTTTGTGTTATATTTTCTTCCTTTCTCAGCATAATCATTTTTTCTATTAATTCATACTCCGCACGAGATTCATCCCATGCTTCTCTAAATTCACTGTCATCCTTTCTTTTTTCTTCAATTTCTTTTTTTATATTTGCTTGTATGAATGGCATATCTTTCACTCCTCTTTTTCTATATTTTTATATAAATTTCTTTCCCAATGCCTTTCCCAATTCTTTTGCTCTCTTTTTTATTATTTTTGAATCTCCCTTTTCCGTTTTGTTTTTTTGCTTTCTGCATGCATGTAATAAATAAATATTGTCACCGTCTGGGATAATATAAAATATGCGATTGTGTTTGTAAAAATATACTTCGTATATTTTTTCTCCCATCTTTTAATATTCAGTTTCTCGAATTCTCCATTCTCCATTTTTTCTCTGACACTATATCCATCAACCATTTCAGGGATTGTCAAAGAATCAATATATTCTTTAATTACATTCCTTCCAGAAGAAGTTTCATAATCATGTAGTATCATAATTACATATTCTCCTTTCTTCTTTTATATTACGCATAATACATCATATATGTTGTATTCATCAATGTAAAACATCTGTTTATATTATTTTTGCATTAAAAAAGGAATGCCTTAATTGGCATTCCCATTTTTTAACAATTTTTCTATTTTTGTACACCTTTTCTACACCATTTTCGTAACAAATCATACTAAATTATAATAAATTATGTGATATATAGGATACTCGTAATCCCCGTAAAATCAACGAAAATCCGGTGTTCCGATCATATCGTACGGCGTTGCCTGATATACGTAATAATTCAACCAGTTTGTATACAGGTTATTCGCAGTCGCTCTCCACTTAAGGAGCGGTGTCTTATCCGGATCATCATCCGGATAATAATTCTTCGGCATTGCAATCTCCAGGCCTTTGGAAAGATCACGTTTGTATTCGCCATCCAGAGTTACCCGGTCATATTCCGGATGTCCCATTACGAAAATCTGTCTGCCGTCATTTGCCATAGCAAGGAAAAGTCCAACTTCATCGGACTCAGCAAGCACAGTAATTCGCTCGTCATCCCTTACTGCATCCATCGGCACTTCTGTATGTCTGGAATGTGGTGCAAGGAAACAGTCATCAAATCCACGGACAAGTGGAATCTTACGGTTGAGTACTTTATGCCAGAATAATCCAAAAGCTTTCTCCGGCAACGGCTTCTTATCAATTCCGAAATGATAATACATACCTGCCTGCGCACCCCAGCACAGATGCAGTGTTGAGGTAACATGCGTCTTTGTCCATTCCATGATCTGCTTTAATTCTTCCCAATAATCTACTTCCTCAAATGGGATCTGCTCTACAGGAGCTCCCGTAATGATAAATCCGTCAAATCTCTCATCCCGAATCTCGCCAAAACGATTATAAAACTGGTTTAAATGACTGGTCGGTGTATTCTTTGCTTCATGACTGGATACCATAACAAACGTTACATCCACCTGCAACGGTGTGTTGGACAGCGACCGGAGGATCTGAAGCTCCGTATCCTCCTTAAGCGGCATCAGATTCAGAAGTCCGATCTTGATCGGACGGATATCCTGATGCATCGCACGGTGTTCATCCATTACAAATATGTTTTCACTCTCTAAGATCTCCTTTACCGGGAGATCATTCTGCACACGAATCGGCATAATTAAATTCCCCTTTATTTGTTATCTTTTTTATGATTCTCTTCCTGATCATCCTTTTTCTTTGGTCTAATTTTTGCATCAAAGGTTTCCATATGACCAAAATGCTCCATATGTACTGCGGAATGTTCCGGATACTTATATTCCTGCGTCGCATGCACATGCTCCTGTGAAGAATGTACATACTGTCCTGCATTGTCTACATAACTGTACTGATCGTAAGCTTCCGTATTTTTAGGAAGCATTTTTTGTTCCAGCTTGCTGCTTACAAGCATCTGAACAATGTAATAGATCACAGCAAATGTCGGCACTCCCATAAGCATACCCGGGAATCCGAACAAACCTCCCCCGAGAAGAATTGCAACGATTACCCAGAATGCAGACAATCCTGTGGAATTTCCAAGGATCTTCGGTCCTAATATATTACCGTCAAACTGTTGCAATACCAGTATAAATATCAGGAAATACAGTCCTTTTATCGGACTATCCAGCATGATCAGGATTGCACTCGGAACAGCTCCAATGTACGGTCCAAAGAACGGGATGACATTCGTCACACCGACGATCACACTTACTAATAACGTATATGGCATATTTAAAATTGACAATCCAAAGAAACACAGTACTCCAATAATTGCAGAATCAATGATCTTTCCAATAATAAATCCACCAAATATCTCATTACTTTTCGTTGTCAGATGCAGGAGCAGATTAGCATGTCTTATTGGCAATACTGCATAAACAATCTTCTTGCACTGTTTTGCAAACAGTTCCTTACTGAATAAAATGTAGATGGATACAATCACTCCGATCAGGAAGTTCACAACTTCACCAAGAAAATTGAGCACTCCGACTGTCAGATTCGACATCAGTTCATTGACCTTTCCAAGAAGGTCGTTGCGCAGCCAGTTCTGAAGCATTGTTGTTCCCTGCTCAATCGCTGTCTTTACAATGGAACCGGTTGTAGAATCATCCATTTTGATATTATTCAGTGATGACACCATATGGTTGAGCTGTCCCGGTAATGTATAGATCATATCACGGATACTAACATATAATTCCGGTATCAGTAGGTTGCATAAAGCAGATATCAATGCGCCCAATATAATCAGCGATGTAAACACACCGACAGATCTGGAAATATTCTGTGCTCTTCCCGGTTTTGTAACCTTTTTCTCTAATACAGGGATCAGCCTCTTGTCTACTCTTTTGACGATTGGGTTCAGCAGATATGCGATCACGGCTCCATAAATAATCGGTTTCAATACGTCGTATACCTTCCACAGCACGTTAAAAATATGCCGGAAACGCAACAGTGCAAAATAAAATGCAAGCGATGCCGCTATCACAAGAAAATATGTCATTCCTCTGTTAAACTGCTGTCTGATTTTCGAAGGACCATTTCCGCCAAGTCTTGGTTTTGAATTGTAATATGTTTCCCGTTCTTTCTTTTCATTTTCACTCATATAATTATTCCTCTTCTTTGCACAAATGCACATAAAATAATTATACTCTCCGATCTTTTATGCGTCAACTATAAAGGCGTAACAGTAAGCAATCAGCGGCACAAAAGAAAACTCCCGGAGCGAGATCTCCGGGAGTTTCCATTGTGCTATGAGAGGCACGCTTATTTTTCTTATCTGCAGCTGCAATCAAATGTTGCACATTCTGTCTGCCCACATGTGCAGGCGTTTCCACCTTCCACGCTGATCTTACCAGCCTGACAGGAACAGTTGTTATTATATTTACATTCTGTTGCCTGGCAGTCTACCTGGCTGACCGGCGATGCCTGTTTTCCTGTGCTGTTTGAATATCCGTCTTTACGTTCTTCAAAACTGTCGCAACAAGTGTCCTTCGGTGCAACTGCGGCGTCTCCGCCCACTGTGATCTTGTCAAGATCACAGTTATAATTCTGATTGTGCTTACATGTCTGTACGGTACACTTTAATTCCGGCATATTATACCCTCCTTTTCTATCCTGTTACCAGATCAAAGTTAGTATATCCGGAAATAAAATTTTTAACCGTTTGATATCATAAAAGTTTTAATCTTCTTTTTCGACTTCGCGGATTGTTTTTGTATCGATCTCTTCTTTCAAAGCATCCATAAATGCTGTCAGATCTTTCTGTCCTTCGTCACCTGCAAAACGACTTCTTACAGATACCACACCTGCTTCTTCCTCTTTTGCTCCCACAACAAGCATGTATGGAATTTTCTGCATCTGTGCTTCACGGATCTTGTATCCAATCTTCTCTGCTCTGGAATCAATTTCTGAGCGGATACCTGCATTGTATAATGTATCCTGTACTTTCTGTGCATAATCCATGTATTTATCGGAAATCGGAAGTACTTTAACCTGTACCGGTGCAAGCCATGTCGGGAATGCTCCTGCAAAATGCTCGATCAAGATACCAATAAATCTTTCGATAGAACCAAATGCAACTCTGTGGATCATGATCGGACGATGTTTCTCTCCGTCAGCTCCTGTATATTCTAATTCGAATCTCTGTGGAAGCTGCATATCAAGCTGGATCGTTCCGCACTGCCATGTTCTTCCGATAGAATCTGTCAAATGGAAATCAATCTTCGGTCCATAGAATGCTCCATCCCCTTCATTTACAACATAATCCAGTCCAAGATCGTCTAATGCTCCTCTTAAACCTTCCGTTGCAAGTTCCCAATCTTCATCGCTTCCCATACTGTTGTCCGGACGGGTAGATAACTCTACATGATATTTGAATCCGAACAGGCTGTATACTTCGTCGATCAGTGCTGCAACACCTTTGATCTCATCACGGATCTGTTCCGGCATCATAAAGATGTGCGCATCATCCTGTGTAAAGCAGCGTACACGCATCAGTCCGTGAAGCTGACCGGATTTTTCATGACGGTGTACCAGTCCAAGTTCACCGACACGGAGCGGAAGATCTTTATAAGAACGAGGCTCTGCTTTATAAACAAGCATTCCACCCGGACAGTTCATTGGTTTTATTGCAAAGTCTTCATCATCGATCACGGTTGTATACATATTTTCTTTATAGTGATCCCAGTGTCCAGATGTCTCCCACAGATGTCTGCTTAAGATGATCGGTGTGGAAACTTCCTGATAACCACAGCGTTTATGCAGTTCTCTCCAGTAATCGAGCAGTGTATTCTTTAATACCATTCCCTTTGGAAGGAAGAACGGGAATCCAGGTCCTTCTTCACACATCATAAAAAGTCCGAGCTCTTTTCCGAGTTTTCTATGGTCACGTTTCTTCGCTTCTTCCATCATATGCAGGTATTCATCTAACTGTGCTTTCTTCGGATAAGCAACACCATAGATTCTTGTCAGCATCTTATTCTTCTCATCTCCACGCCAGTAAGCACCTGCAAGGCTTGTCAGCTTAAATGCTTTTACTGTCTTGGTAGACATCAGATGTGGCCCTGCACAGAGATCTGTAAATTCTCCCTGTTTGTAAAAGCTGATCTCTGCTCCTTCCGGAAGGTCTTTAATCAGTTCTACTTTATATGGTTCCTCCTTTTCTTTGAAAAATGCAATTGCCTCTTCTCTTGATTTTGTAAATCTTTCCAGAGGAAGTGCTTCTTTTACGATTTTTTTCATTTCTTTCTCGATTTTTTCAAGATCTTCTGCTGTAAATGCAGTTTCACGATCCAGATCATAGTAAAAACCGTTAGCAATAGAAGGTCCGATTGCCAGTTTTGTCTCCGGATACAGCCGTTTTACAGCTTGTGCCATAATATGTGCTGCTGTATGATTAAATGCACCATTTCCGTCTTCTGAATCAAAAGTAAGAATTTCCAATTCGCAGTCTTTGTCAAGTACAGTACGAAGATCTACAATATCTCCGTCTACTTTTGCAGATGTTGCTACTCTTGCAAGACCTTCGCTAATTGATTTTGCAACATCAAGAACGGACATTTCCTGTTCAAATTCCATAACAGATCCATCTTTTAATGTGATTTTCATAATGTTTTCTCTCCTTTTATTTTATTATTTCGCTTTTTATTCGCTGGTAAGGGGTTAAATAGAATGTGCGAGTACACATCCTGCCGGAGGCTTTTAAAATAATAGGAAATGCGGTTTTCTATTATTAAAAAAATCCCTTACAGCAATCACTGTAAGGGACGAGTTCTCTCGCGGTTCCACCCTGTTTGAAACGATCATACTTGTATATTAAAAATATCTCTGATCGAAACCACTTCATTCATGATGATAACGGAATCACCGGGCTGTTTTACAGCCACTCCGAGGTAGTCTTCAGAAGGTTCCAAAATAAGAAGCTTGCAGCCGGTGACTTCTCTCTCTGCTATTCCTTTCCCAACTTACTCGTCTCATCTACGCATTTGGCATATGTCTTTCATACACGCTTTATATTATATCACTGTCTTTTTCTTTGTCAAGCCAGAACTTCCACATCGCCGGAACCTCACGCATCATATAATTCAAAAAGAGACTTCCTTTACATCCGGCAGAAATCGGATACACATGTGGATATCCGAGTCTATTTGCAAGAGCACATGACCTGTGTAAATGGAAATTATTTGTCACAATTCCAACCTTTACGATCTCCGGTGTAAATAATGCTTTGGAAAATCTTAAATTCTCTCTCGTCGTTGTCGATGCCGTTTCCTTTAAAATCCGTTCTTTCTCAATGCCATGCTCCCACAGATAAATCTCCATCGCTTCTGCTTCTGTAATATCTTCGCCCTTTCCCTGACCTCCGGAGACGATGACTTTAGTCATCGGATGTGATTTCAGATATTGCTCCGCTTTTCTGATTCTGCGTTCCAGTGAATCACTTGGTACCCTGCCATTCACATGCGCACCCAATATGATCAGATAGTCGCATGCATCATTTTCTTTAACAAACATCGTATACAAAATCGGTATACAGGTCAGTATGATCAATACACAGATTGCCAATATTGCCAGCATCATTACATGTGGCAGACGTCCTCTCCATTCCAGATAGGAAAAAGCCAGTAACAGGATTCCTGCTACTGGCCAGACTCTTGCAAATGTTGAATTCCATCGCCCGGTTGCCAGTCGAATCACTCCATAATAGACCAGGCACAAAACTGCGAGCATTAGCAATATTATTTTCCACAACATTTCTTATACTTCTTTCCTGAACCGCACGGGCACGGATCGTTACGTCCGATCTTCTTGCCTTTGCGGATTGTTGTAGACTCTTTCTGCTCTTTGTATAACTTTTTCAGTTCAGACTCAGAAAAAATCTCTTTCCACTGTGGAAGTTCATACAGCCAGTCGGCTCTCGCTGCAACCATGTTTTTGTAAAGTTTTTCCTTGTCAAACACAAGATTCACAACGGTATCTTCGTCCATTGTATCGATTGGGTTTGGCACAACCAGACTCTCGTCAATACCATCCAGAAATCCTACCATTGTCATGACATCCTGTCCATATCTCTCAGCCAGCTCTTTTACAGTTCCTCTGACTTCTTCATCCGGATTAGAAAGAAGCTTTTCATAAATCTCCTTCTCAATCTGGAAATAGCTTCCCCAGAAGTTCTGAAGCTGTCCTCTGTCAGCAGTCTCATCATAAGCGATGTCTTTCCACTGTTCTAATAATGTACGACTCATATCTATGTTACTCCTTCTTATGTTTCTAGTTCATTTCTCTTATATATACATCTCGGCGAACGCCCATGCAACATTCACAGGAATGGTAGTTTCCATCTTGCTACTGTTCTCAGGGGCATTCTTTTTCTGTCTTTTTCTCTTGTCTAAATACTCTTCCATCGATATCACTTCCTGATATTCTGAAGTAGTTTTCTGATTCATAAGTATACCTCCTTCTCGGTCATTCTTACTCCCGCCTTACTATTATATTCACAGATTGCTCTGTATATGACGTAATTCTTAGCGGTAAAATCATCTTATCAGCAGAATGTGTACATCCTGTGGCAGATTTCTAAAGATAAAATAACACTTTTCTTAAGAGGTATTAAGAATCTTAATTATTTATTACGATAAATAATGTCTTCTCTTCCAGGTCCGTTTGATACCATTGTGATCGGATAACCAATCTGCTCTTCTACGAACTCGATATACTTACGGCAGTTTTCCGGAAGGTCTTCATATTTCTTGATTCCACGGATATCACTGTTCCATCCCGGCAGTCTCTTAAATACCGGTTTTGCTTTCTCAAGAAGATGTGTCGGCGGGAAGTCTGTTGTAACTTCACCGTCAATCTCATATCCTACGCATACCGGAATCTCTTCCAGGTATCCAAGGACATCCAATACTGTAAATGCAACATCTGTTGTTCCCTGCATACGGCATCCATATTTGGAAGCTACACAGTCAAACCATCCCATACGTCTCGGACGTCCGGTTGTTGCTCCGAACTCGCCACCGTCTCCGCCGCGGCGTCTTAACTCGTCTGCTTCTTCTCCGAAGATCTCACTTACAAATGCACCTGCTCCAACTGCACTGGAGTATGCTTTGCATACTGTCACGATCTTCTGGATCTCATACGGTGGAATACCTGCTCCGATTGCTCCGTATCCAGCCAGTGTGGAAGAAGAAGTAACCATTGGATAAATTCCGTGATCCGGATCCTTCAGAGAACCTAACTGTCCTTCTAACAGAATGTTCTTTCCTTCTTTTAATGCATTGTGCAGGAACAGGGATGTATCACATACAAACGGCTCAACTTTTGCTTTGTACTCCATCAGCTCTTCATAGAGATCATCCGGATTGATCAGCGGTTTGTGATACAGATGCTTCAGAAGAACATTCTTCTGCTCTGCAACTCTTACTACTTTTTCTTTTAATAATTCATCATCAAATAACTCGCTTACCTGGAAACCGATCTTTGCATACTTATCTGAATAGAACGGTGCAATTCCGGACTTTGTAGATCCGAAAGACTTGCCTCCGAGTCTCTCTTCTTCATATGCATCAAAATCTTTGTGGTAAGACATTACCATCTGCGCTCTGTCAGATACAAGAATCTTCGGCATCGGAACATTTCTGTCAACGATAGACTGTACTTCCTTGAAAAGTACCGGAATATCTAACGCAACACCATTTCCGATGATACTTGTTGTATGATCATAAAATACCCCTGACGGTAATGTATGAAGGGCAAATTTTCCATAATTATTAACGATTGTATGTCCTGCATTGGCTCCACCCTGGAAACGTACGATAATGTCAGCTTCCTCAGCAAGCATATCTGTAATCTTTCCTTTACCTTCGTCTCCCCAGTTAGCACCTACGACTGCTTTAACCATATCAATTCCTCCTGTGTTATTATCACATATCATTCTTCATTCGGGTGTCCTAAGACACCATTCGTTATTATACTATATTTCCGTGTTTCTGTAAAACAAATTTTGTACATTTTCACTGTTTTTCCATGTTTTTTTCTATTTTTACATAAGCGGCGCTACAAGTTTTAATACCTGTCCGACAATCTTGGTCAGCAGTGACCGATTCTTTACTTCCATCAGCGTCACTTTATGACATTTCTCCAGTGTTTCCTGAAAATCACGTTCAATTCTGTCAATTTCTGAATTATTGTAAATAAAGGCTCCGCATTCAAAATGCAGATACAGACTCCGGTAATCCAGATTGATCGTACCTACACTTGCCGTATCATCGTCTGCCACAAATACCTTTGCATGAACAAACCCCGGCTCGTATTCATAAATCCGGACGCCGCCTTCTATCAGCTCTTTGTAATATGTCTTGGCCACAGCAAAAGCATACCACTTATCCGGAATATGTGGCATGATGATACTGACCTCCACGCCACTTTTTGCCACACGCGTCAACGTCGTGATCATCTCGTTATCCAATATCAGATACGGGGTCATAATATGTACATATTTTCTCGCATGGTTCAGAATATGGAAATAAACCTCTTCGCCTACATTTTCATCATCATACGGACTGTCTGCATAAGGAATTATATAGCCGTATTCCCGGTGCAATTCCCGGCGTTTTGGTGTCAGATAGCGATGATAGTTTTCTGAATATCGCTCATCTACGTTCCACATCTCCAGAAACATCATTGTAAAGCTCTGTACCGCATCCCCTTTTAACATGATTGCTGTATCTTTCCAATGGCCGAACCGTTCTTTCCGGTTAATGTACTCATCTCCAATGTTGATTCCTCCTGTAAATGCTGTTTTTCCGTCTATAACACAGATTTTCCGGTGATCTCTGTTATTCTGTGTTGTAGACAGGAACGGCTTTACTGCATTTGCCATTTTACACTGGATTCCATAGTGTTTTAATTTCTCCGGATAATCATACGGAAGCATGGAAATCGCACACATTCCGTCATACATAAAACGAACTTCCACACCTTCTCTTACTTTCTGGATCAATATCTCCAGAATCTGATCCAACATGTATCCTTCTTCGACAATAAAATATTCCATAAAAATAAATTTTCGTGCTTTCTTAAGCTCCGCAAGCAGGCAACGAAATTTGTCTTCCCCCAATGGGAAATAACGGACCTGCGTATTCCGATATGTCGGAAAGTTCAGCTGGTTTGAAAGATAATGCGACAACCTTGCATTCGCTGATCGGCTTGCCCATAGTGCATCTACTGTATCTTTATCCTGCACCATATACTGGGACATCTCTGTTTTGAGTGTATTAAGTCTGTGCTTCAGAAAGCGTGTCCCCACCTGCAGCTTCACATAAATATAAAACAGCGTTCCTACAACCGGAAACGTGATAATGCACAAAATCCATGTCATCTTAAATGCCGGATTGCCCTCCGAATTGATTACGTAAATGATTACTATAACTCGCATGCAAAGCATGATTCCGCTGATTGCTGTCGAATATGCCTGCAGCCGGGATGTAGTTATCGTAAAGACTCCGATCTGCATGAGAATCAACAGGAGCATAATACCGGAACGACTAAAAACAATACGAAACAATCCTTTTTTTGCTGTTTTTTTTGGTTCATGTTTCTTCATAAACTAACTACCAATCTCCTCTTTTACTACACTTTCTCCAAAAAATATATTTTACAGTGTATCACAATTTTGTCAAGTTTTATAGTATTTTTATAAGTCTATCCCTTTCTTTTTCTTCTGAAAAGTATTACAATACATCTATTAGAACAACACGACGAAAGGAGTATTTACTTATGAATAAATTATGGAAACGTTTATTCGGACTCGCTGCGATCGGCAGTGCTGCCGCAGGTATTTTCTATTACTTTAAGAAGACAAAAGCTGACGACGAGGACGATTTTGACGATGATCTCGACGATATCTTTGAAAATGAAGGCTTTGATCTGGACAATGATCTGAAGCCGGTCTCTGACAGAGGTTATGTACCACTTACACCAAAGACTGACAGCGAAGAAGATGCTGACTCTGATGAGGATAACTCCTCTGATAACAGTACTGAAGCTGATATAACAGAAAACGCTGACACTTCCAGCGAAGGAACTGAAACAGAAAATACTGATCCGGATAAGGAAGAACAGGAATAAATTTTCAAATCAGCATTCATTTAATAATAAACACAGATTTTGTTAAATGAGCAAAAGGGCATTACACAAATTCTAAATTTGTATAACGCCCTTTATTTTATGCCTGTGCTCTATATGCTCACATCTTGTTCATTTCTGCCATGGCAGTAACCGACAGCCGCTGAAGCTTTTTATAACTCTGTCCAGCACTGGTTCAGAAGGTTTACTGCTTCTTTGATATCTTCTTCAGACATATTCGCATATCCAAGAAGAATTGTCGCCGGCTCTTCTGTAGTTTCGATACGGTACTGGGACATTCCATACACACGGACGCCGGCTTCCTTTGCCTTCCGGATCAAAAATTCTTCTGATGTACCATCCTTGAAATTAAGTAGCAGATGCACACCTGCATGTTCCCCGGAGATCCTGCATCTGCCAAGCAGTGGCTTTAATGCCTCAATCAGCACGTCATGCCGGTTCTTATATAACGCTCGCGTCTTGTTCAGATGGCGCTCATAATATCCTTCTTCAATGAATTTCTGCACGATCAGTTGATCCACCTTCGATACGGTAGAATTAATGAACCGGTAATTTTCCCTGTATTTTTTTAGAAGCGGTACCGGCAGAACCATATAGCTCAGTCGGATCGCCGGTGCGATCGACTTTGAAAATGTTCCCAGATAAATAACTTTCTCATCGGAATCATATCCCTGTAATGCCGGAATCGGTTTCCCTTTATACCGGAACTCACTGTCATAATCATCTTCAATAATGAAACGTCCTTCCTTTTCATTTGCCCATCGCAATAATTCTAGACGGCGTTTCAACGGCATGACAATCCCTGTCGGATACTGATGAGACGGCGTTACATAAGCAATATCAGCATTTTCCATTTTCAAAGCATCCACACGCAGACCATTTTTATCTACCGGAGCAGGCACTGTCTCGTATCCCAGACCGGAAAGTACGTGGTATGCCTGTTTATAAGTCGGATCTTCAAAAGCAATCCGGTGATTCTTTCCCAAAATGATACTTAACAACATCAGAATATAATCACTTCCGGCTCCGATCAGAATTTGCTCCGGCGTACAATGCACTCCCCGCGCCTGATACAGGTAATTACAGATTGCATTGCGGAATCCATATTCTCCCTGCGAATCCCCGCTTCGGAATAATTCTGTCCGATCATCAATCAATATATCTTTGGAAAGCTTTCTCCAGACATTATAAGGAAAACTCTTAAGATCTACACCATTTGGTGTAAAATCAAACCGATATTTTTCTTGTTTTTCTTGTTTTTCTTCCACAACTGCAGGCTTTTCTGCCGACAACTGATACAATTCTTCAATCTGTGCTACAAAATAACCGCGGCACGGTTCTGATTCCAGATAACCTTCGGACAATAACTGTTCATAGGCTAGTTCAATCGTGCTGCGGCTGACTTCCAGATGTCTGGACAGCGCTCTCGTAGAAGGAAGCTTCTCCCCATAGGAGAGCTTCCCTCTGCGGATCTCTGTTTTAATATGTTCGTAGATCTGCTCATAAAGCGGAACCTTACTGTGTGTTTTTAGATCAATCGTTAATTCATTCATATCCTTTATTTTGGAAGTTTAAACGAACTCTTCAGTGAAACAATCCGGTTAAATACGAGCTGCTCCGGTGTAGAATCTTTGGAATCTACGCAGAAGTAACCATTTCTTACAAACTGAAAACTGTCAGACGGACCTGCCTCAGCGAAGCTGTCCTCTACATAACATCCCTTGCGGATCTCCAGTGAGTTCGGATTTAAATTAAGAGAACCATCTTCTTTGTTATATACACCCTTCTCTTCATCGATCAGATTCTCATAGAGACGGATCTCTGCCTGTTTCGCAAGAGGTGCATATACCCAGTGGATCGTTCCTTTCACTTTTCGTCCTGTAAATCCGGTTCCACACTTCGTCTCCGGATCATAAGTTGCATGTACAACTGTTACATTGCCATCCTCATCTGTCTCATAACTTGTACAAGTCACAAAATATGCATGCATCAGGCGTACTTCATTACCAGGGAACAAACGGAAATATTTCTTCGGAGGCTCGATCATAAAATCGTTACGCTCAATATATAATTCTCTTCCGAATGGAACTTTACGCATGCCAAGCTCCGGATTCTCCAGATTATTCTCAACATCCAGATATTCTACTTCTCCTTCCGGATAGTTGTCGATTACTAATTTGATCGGATCTAACACTGCCATCATACGTGGTTTCTTCATCTTCAGATCTTCACGGATGCAGTACTCAAGCATTGCATAATCTACAGAGCTCTGGGATTTGGAAACGCCACATAATTCTACGAACTTACGGATAGATTCCGGGGTAAATCCACGTCTGCGCAGAGCTGCAATAGAAACAAGTCTCGGGTCATCCCATCCATCTACGATTCCATCCATAACAAGCTTCTTGATGTAACGTTTTCCCGTTACAACATTTGTCAGGTATAATTTGGAAAATTCGATCTGTCTCGGTGCCGGATCAAATTCACATTCCTTTACAACCCAGTCATATAACGGCCTGTGATCTTCAAACTCCAGTGTGCAGATAGAGTGTGTGATCTTCTCAATCGCATCTTCGATCGGGTGTGCAAAATCATACATCGGATAAATGCACCACTTATCTCCTGTATTGTGGTGTGTCATATGTGCCACACGGTAAATAACCGGATCACGCATGTTGATATTCGGTGATGTCATATCGATCTTCGCACGGAGAACACGTTTTCCGTCTTCAATCTTACCTGCACGCATCTCTTCAAATAACTGTAAGTTCTCTTCTACGGAGCGATCTCTGTACGGGCTATTCTTTCCCGGTTCTGTCAACGTTCCACGGTATTCACGGATCTCTTCCGCACTCAGGTCGCAGACATATGCTTTGCCTTTTTTAATCAGCTTGATCGCGCATTCATACATTGTATCAAAATAATCGGATGCGAAATAGAGATGGTCTCCCCAGTCAGCACCTAACCACTTTACATCTTCTTTGATGGACTCTACAAATTCCATGTCCTCTTTCATCGGGTTCGTATCGTCAAAACGAAGGTGGAATGTTCCTCCATACTCCTTTGCCAGACCGGAATTTAAAATGATGGATTTAGCGTGTCCGATGTGAAGGTATCCGTTCGGTTCCGGTGGAAAACGGGTACATACTTCCTGGTAAACGCCCTCTTTCAGATCTTTATCTATCTCTTGTTCTATAAAATTCTTAGAAACTGTCTCTTCTCCCATGTTCTTCCTCCTAGTGATTATTCTGCCCCTTATCTTACCATAAAACATATGGACGAACAAGGTTTAAAACAAAAGAAAACCTCTGAAAGTCATGACTTCCAGAGGTCTTTATCTTTTGTACAAGCTGCCTAGCGGAATCGAACCGCCGACCTCCGCCTTACCAAGGCGACGCTCTACCGACTGAGCCAAGGCAGCACGCATATGTGCTATGCAACGTTAATACTATACAACACATACGCTATATTTGTCAATATGATTTTTCGTCACTCTTTAAGATTTTTTCGGTCTTATTTTTGATGCGCTGCAGTGCATTATCAATCGTTTTCGGGCTCTTATCCAGAAGCTTTGCAATCGTCTTATAGTCTGTTCCCCGAAGGTGCAGATACAATACTCTGCTTTCCAGATCACTGAGTGCTTCTTCCAGACGGCTCTCAATAAGAGTCGCATATTCCTGGCTGATAAGCAGCTCTTCCGGATTGTTCTGACCTTCCGCTTCTACTGTTTCGATCAATGGATTCTGGTCATCCGCACCGGTCTCATACAGAGAAATGTAAGAATTTAACGGGCTGTGTTTTTTTCTTCTGGATGCCGTTATTGCTGAATACAACTGTCTTGTAATACATAATTTTGCGAAACTGTAAAAGGATGAATTCTGATCCGGTGCATAGTCACGAACAGCCTTAAACAGACCGATCATCCCTTCCTGAATCAGGTCATCTGTCTCACCGCCGAGAAGATACATTGCATTGGCTTCTTTGCGGACAAGATTTTTGTATTTTTCCATAAGAAAATCAATGATCTCTTTCTCACCGCCGCGCAGCTTCTCAATCAGCAGTTCATCTGTCATCTTCTCATATTTCATGCGCTTCCATTCCTTTTGATTCTTATGACATTCTCTGTCTTACGATCTCATAAGCAAGGACACCGGCTGCCACAGACGCGTTCAGTGAATCGATATCACCGTGCATCGGAATGCTTGCTACATAATCGCAGGTTTCTTTTACGAGGCGGCTGACTCCCTCGCCTTCGTTTCCGATCACCAGTCCGATCGGTCCTTTCAGATTAAGATCATACATCTTCTCGCCGCCCATATCGGCACAGACAAACCAAAGACCTTCTTTTTTCAGTTCTTCCATTGTCTTTACCAGATTTGTAACTTTTGCTACCGGTGTATAGTTCAGTGCACCGGCAGATGTTTTTGCCACGGTTGCTGTCAATCCGACTGCTCTTCTCTTCGGGATGATCACTCCGTGTGCACCGGCAAGATTTGCCGTACGGATGATCGCGCCAAGATTGTGCGGATCTTCAATTCCATCCAGAAGAACAAGGAAAGGATCTTCTCCACGCTCTTTTGCAAGCGCTAACATATCCTCTACTTCTGCGTATTCATACGATGCAGTATAAGCAATCACACCCTGATGTCTTCCCGTCTCAGAAAGCTGATGCAGACGCTCTTTTTCTACAAACTGAATGATCGTGTCGTGTTTCCTTGCTTCTCTTATGATCGTGCGCACCGGTCCGTCCTGGCAGCCGTCCAGAACAAATAATTTGTCAACCGGTTTTCCGGAACGAAATGCTTCCAGAACCGCATTTCTTCCCTCGATTTTATTTTCGTTTGTTTTCTTATTATAATCTTCGCTCATGTCCGACTCCTTATTGTTCCTCTTCAAGGCTCTTAAGTCCCATTTTCACCAGTTCCATCATTCTTGCGTAATCCTTTTTCAGATACAGATATCCCATCACTGCTTCAAAACCGGTCGCACGTCTGTAATCGGTCACAGACTGGTTCTTCGCAGGTGATACACTCTTGGAATTCCGTCCCCTTTTGTAAATGCTGTGCTCTTCTTCTGTCAGTTCTTCCTGCAGAACACGCATCATTTTAGACTGTGCTTTTGCCTGCACATAGGTACTGGTTTCTTTGTGCAGTTTCTGTACCGGTTTGTTGCCCTGGTTTACAACTAACGTCTTCATGATCAGATCGTAAATACTGTCACCGATATACGCCAGAGTAAGAGGTGAATATTCTCTTATATCCACCTCTTTTAACCGGAACGTTTCCTGCATGCAGGAGTCAAACTCCCAGTTTATGCTCTTTTCCATTGTACTCCTTCTCTTGTATCTTTTAAAACGATACCTTTTTCTAATAACTCGTCACGGATTGCGTCTGCTCTTGCGAAATCTTTCGCTTTTCTTGCTGCCTGACGCTCTTCGATCAGTTTTTCAATATCTTCATCCAAGATGTCTTCCTTCTTGTCAACGAGCAGTCCAAGTACATCTGTTAATTTTACCAGAAGCTCAAAGAGTTTGCCAAGGTATTCTGCTGAGCTCTCACTGTCTGTATTACTGTTTGCAAATTTAACAAGGTCAAATACTGCTGCGATTGCATCTGCTGTATTGAAATCATCTTCCATTGCCCTCTCAAAATCAGCAACAAATGCATCTGTCTGTGTAAATAACTTGTTCTCTTCCTCTGTCATCTTTTCATCTGCAGCATTTTTCTTTAAGAATTTCAGATTATCTGCCGCATTGACAATACGCTCCAGACCATTCTTGGATGCTTCCATAAGATCTGCGCTGAAGTTCAGCGGACTTCTGTAATGTGCGCTTAACATAAAGAAGCGAAGCACCTGCAGATCATACTGTTCACTGATCTCACGGACAGTGCGGAAGTTTCCTAATGACTTGCTCATCTTGCGATTATCGATATTTAAAAATGCATTGTGCATCCAGTATTTAGCGAATTCTTTTCCGTTGGCAGCTTCACTCTGTGCGATTTCATTCTCATGATGTGGAAATACAAGATCTTCTCCACCGGCGTGAATATCGATCTGCTCACCCAGATATTTTTTAGACATCTCTGAGCACTCAATGTGCCATCCCGGACGTCCCTCGCTCCACGGTGCTTTCCAGAAAGGTTCTCCTTCTTTTTTCGGTTTCCAGAGAACGAAATCCAACGGATCTTCTTTTTCATCTTCGCCGCTTACAAGGAGTGATCTCTCACCGGATCTTAAATCATCCAGATTTTTATGGGAAAGCTTTCCATAGTCTTTGAATTTTCTTGTGCTGTAATATACCGTTCCGTTTTTCTCATAAGCATAGCCTTTGTCGATCAGTGTCTGGATCATCTCGATCATTCCGCTGATCTCTTCTGTTGCAAGCGGATTCTTTGTTGCCGGCTCGATGTTCATTCCATCCATATCTTTCTTACACTCTGCAATATAGCGTTTGGAAATCTCATCGGACGAAACGCCTTCTTCATTAGCTTTCTTAATGATTTTATCATCTACATCTGTGAAGTTGGATACATAATTAACATCGTATCCTTTGTACTCAAAATAACGTCTGACCGTATCAAATACAATCATCGGTCTTGCATTTCCGATATGGATAAAATTATAAACCGTTGGTCCGCAGACATACATCTTAACTTTGCCTTCTTCCAGCGGGGTAAATTCTTCTTTTTGTTTTGACAGTGTGTTATACAGTTTCATCTTTGTCTCTTCCTCTCTTTTCTTATTCTTCTCTGGAACTTTCTATGAATTCCATTTTTTCTATTTCTTTGATCAGTTCCTTCTTATCTTTACGCAGGCATTTCATATTCTTCTCCATTGCACGGATCTCTTCTCTCATGCGGAGATTTTCTTCCTGCAGGTTCTGGATATCTGCGCTGATCGGATCTGGTAAATGTACCTGATCTAGATCCATACGCGGAATCTTCTGGTCATCCATCTTCACAATTCTTCCCGGCACACCGACAACTGTACAGTTCGGCGGTACTTCTTTTAATACAACCGCTCCGGCGCCAATCTTGGAATTTTCTCCGATGGTGAAGGAACCAAGTACTTTTGCGCCGGCACTTACCATGACATTATCTTTAAGTGTCGGATGCCGCTTTCCCTGTTCCTTACCTGTTCCACCCAGGGTGACACCCTGATACAGTGTAATATTATCACCAAGCTCTGCTGTCTCTCCGATGATCACACCGCTTCCGTGGTCGATAAAAAGTCCTTTGCCGATCGTAGCTCCCGGATGGATCTCAATACCGGTTTTGCGCACGGCACGCTGTGACACCCATCTTGCCAGAAAATAATGTTTCTTTAAATATAATTTATGTGCAATTCTGTAATGTAAAATTGCCTTGAAACTGGAATATAAAAAAACTTCCATATTGGATTTGATCGCAGGATCCCGTTCACGAACAACCTGAATCTCCTCTTTTACGTAAGAAATAACTCCCATATCTATCGCTCCTTCATTATAAAAAACGCCTCTTGCTTTCGCAAGAGGCGTATATATCGCGGTTCCACTCTTCTTCCAGAATCAGACCTTCCTGCTGAAATGTCCCCCGCTTAAGGAAAATCTTCTTCTGCTTAAGTACACGTAACGTGTGTAATTCCGTACCCGGCTACCCATCTTATCTGAACGCATCAGACTACGCTCGCCGGATCAACTCCCGAATGCACTTCACGATGCTCTTTTCTGAAAACCGCTTTCAGCCGGTGACGGTTTCTCTCTGACAGTTGCAAGTATCGCTACTCTTTTCGTTCATCGTCTTTTCATATAGAATATACTATATGCGAATTATCGGCATTTGTCAATGGGAGACAAGTGGAAATCTCAATGTTATTTTGAAAAGATCTGCTTCTGTTTCAATATCCAGATGTCCTTTCTGCAATTCTGTAAAACTGCTTACAATGGCAAGTCCCAGTCCGGAACCTTCGGTTTTTCGGGATTCATCTCCCCGCACAAACCGTTCGGTCAGTTCTTCTGGTTTTACATGCAGTTCTTCTCTGGAAACATTCTTCATATACACAACCGCTTCTCCATCTTCTTCACGAATGGAAATATAGGCTCTCGTATGCGGCATCGCATATTTTGTAATATTAACAAGCAGGTTTTCAAAGATCCGGTATGTTTTCTGGCTGTCCAGATGTACGATCAGCCTTTCTTCCGGAAAATCGCAACGGAACTCCACACCGGATTTCCGGATCTGTTCATCCAGTTCCAATTTTACCTGCTTAAACAGATTTACCATATCCAGATCCAGCAGGTTCAGTTTGACAGCCTGGCTGTTCGCTTTGCTCACTTCAAACAAATCTTCGATCAGTACTTTCAGTCGCAGTGATTTTCGTTCCAGAATCTCAATGTACTCTTTCTGTTTTTCTTCATCTTTTTCATTTTTCAAAAGATCCACATAAGTAATGATCGCCGTGAGCGGTGTCTTCAGATCATGCGAAACATTGGTGATCAGCTCTGTCTTCATCCGCTGGCTCTTCACTTCTTCATCCACTGCCTTTTTAAATCCGCTCTGAATCGTTCCTAGCGCGTCACCGATCGGCTGGAACATCCTTAAATCCGTACCTATTTCTGCATCTAGATTGCCGTCTGCGATTGCTTCTGCTGCATTCAAAAGCTGCATGTATCTGCGTCTCATTCTGCGATACCAGATATTTAATACAACAAATAAAAGGACTGCATCACACAGAAGAAACCACAACATATCTCCTTGTCCGACTATAAAACAAGGCACTAATAATATGGAATTAATAAGAACAACCTTTAACATATAACGCTGTCCTCTGTCTCTAAAATCAATCTTTTCCAGCATATAGAGGGTTTTTCTGCCAGCACTTTTCACGGTGCCGCAGATTTTTCCGGAAATATTCTTTATCGTCTGCCGTTTCCTGCAGCACAGTGAATATTCTTTTATATATCCTCTGACTCCACAGGTCCAGATATGTCTGAGATTCGTCACAATCCAGTAATCCACAGCAAATACTGCCGCCCACAAAAGCGTTTCCGTGCCTTCTGACTGCAAACCGTCTGTAACACGTGCCCGGACAAGCGACGGCGCACACGTAAGCAACACAATGAATGCAGGCACAGCTACTTCCACAGGAACCTGGAAAATCCGTTCTTCTCCGGTCTGAAAGCTCTTCACTGACGGATAAACACATGCAAGAAGCGCAACTGCAGCAAGCAGTGCATAGATCATCCTGTCTGCTGAATCCGGTACTTCATCCTGTTCACTGAAATCCATTTCCGTGCTGTCTTTTAAATAAGCTTTCAGATTTTTCTCTGTAATTCCATAACGGAATGTGCAATTCTCCGGATTCTTTAATATCGTATTTGTTTTTCCGTCTGTCTGCGTATCTGCTTCATCATCTTCATAAAGAAACGCCTCATCCGGCTGTGTACTTACATCGTTCAATGCCCGCCTGAGCGCAAGAAGCTGTTTGCTTTTGTTACTTCCGGATAAAATCTGCGCCATTGGTTTTCCATTTTTATCATACTGGATAGTAAATGAAAATGCATATTTCGTCATATCATCTTCCATCGCCTGTTCACCTGTACTGACAGAACTTCTTGCTATGACCTCACCTTTTTCATTTTCCATTTCGTAATCAATATATGGATAGAGCATTTTGTAATTTGTAAGCCATTCCCAGTATGCATCCTGATCCAGCATATCCCGTAACTTCGTGCGTTCTTTTTCCGTTCCGTTTTCATTTGTATACATAATATATCCATTCTGAACGAATGGCATCATAAAATCTTCAGATGACTCGTGGCTTCTTTTTTCCTTTTCTACGTTTGCCGCGGCCTCTCTCTGATAGAGCTGATATCTTCCGACAACCATCGCAGCCGGTATCAGTATCGTAAAAAAGATTAGTATGCACGCCAGTTTATGCCTGTTTTTCAATTTTGTATCCAACTCCCCACACCACCTTCAAATATTTTGGTTCTTTCGGGTTAATTTCTATTTTCTCCCGAATATTTCTCACATGCACCATAATAGTGTCTGTATTCACCGCCTCTTCTTCCCATACCCATTCATAGATTTCATCAGCGGAAAATACTCTGCCTGGATGTTTCATTAACAGCAGAAGAATCTTATACTCTGTCGGTGTCACTTTCACGTCTTCCCCGTCTACGCTCACTGCTTTGCGGTCCTCATTCAGTTCCAGTCCACCGATTGTATAAATATGTTCCTTTTCTTCTTTTTCCTTTAATCTGCCCATAAAATTCCGGTATCTGCGAAGCTGGGAATTAACTCTAGCCAACAGTTCCATCGGTGTAAATGGTTTTGTCACATAATCATCCGCTCCCATATTTAGTCCCATGATCTTGTCTACTTCTTCTGATTTTGCGGATAAGAAGATAACCGGGAAGTCATATTTTTCTCTTAATTTTACCGTCATTGTAATTCCATCCATGCGCGGCATCATAATATCTACGATCGCGAGATGGATTTCTTCTTTTTCTATCACCTCCAGACCTTCGATTCCATCTTCTGCCTGGTACACTTCGTATCCCTGGCTTTTCAGATAGATCTCAATTCCCTGACGGATCTCCTTATCATCTTCAACTACAAGTACGTGATTCATTTCCATTTTCTTTCTCCCTGCTTCTCTCTTAAATATCATGTCGGGATAACCCCGCCCCCGATACCTGCGGACACTTCCGCACTATGTGGTATTCAAAAAAATATGTAGATACATTTTCTTTTAACTTTTGTATCATATCACATTTTCTGATTCAAAGTATAAAGATCTTTTCTTAAGAGCCGCCGGATAGCTTTCTAAAGATTTTCTAAAGAAAATACCCGGAGCATCTTTTCTTGCATACACAATATTTTTCTGTTATTTCTTACAAGAATAACAGTGATAAGCGCGATTGCCACCAACACCTTTCCTATAAAAAGTCTATATTTATTATGATTTTCTATAAATTGTTTCTATGTATTTTCACCTTGACATACAAATAAACTACCGATATAGTAGATTAAGTACTTTCTATATGTACCACAGAAAGGAGGCATTTTCAGATGTCTTTAAATGCGAATAACAGTAAGGAATTACAGAAGAAACAGAATACCATCACTTTCATCAATGCTGCGACAGAGATGATCGCTGAATTAGGGATTGAACATATTTCGATTCGAAAGATTGCAGAAAAAGCCGGATTCCACAACTCAACCATTTATCTTTATTTTAAAGACCTGGATGAACTTCTGCTCCTCGCTTCCATGAAATTTTTTCAGAAATACAGTCACTCTCTCAGTCTTTTGAGCAAGACAGCTACTACATCCGGTGAGACTTTCATTAAGATCTGGGATTATTTCCTGACAACGGTTTTCAAGTGGCCAAATCTGTTCTTTAATTTCTTCTACGGAAAGCGAAGCGACGACCTGACGCCTTATATGAACCATTATTATGAACTCTATCCGGAAGAACGTAACGAATATACGGACGATATCCACAACATGTATTACGGCAAGAATATTGAGGAACGAAGCAGCAACCTGCTCAAAACTGTCCTGAATGAAACAGATAAGGTGACTGCAGATAATATGGATATGGTAAATGAGATTATTGTCAGCTACTGCAAATACAAGCTGGAGCAGAAACGAGCGAATATGGATCTTGACAATACGAAGTTAAAAGACGAATGTCTGCATGTCATCTCCTATGTTACAGGCGTATAAATGCAGTTCATTGTGTAAGCATAAATCTGTACCTGGCTCATCGTATACCTGCAGAACTTGCCATCGGCAGCTTCCTCTGGATGCTATGGCAACACAAAAAAGTCAGCTTTCCCAAACCGGAAGCTGACTTTTTTATTTGTTATGGCGACAAGGAAAATGCGCCCTGCTTGCATGGCAGCATTTGACGACAGCTAATCAGCGATAAAATTCGCAGAGCGCATTTTATCGCTGTTATAGCGTCCGGGAAATAACTCCCTTATTTTTTCAGAATTAATGCTGCAAATACAACATCTTCTTCCCCGTCGTTGCGGATCCCGTGTCCGTCTCCGTCCTTACAGAAGAATACATCTCCCGGTTTTGCCGGAATCTTCGTGCCATTATCTTCGTAAATTCCTTCACCTGACAAAATATAATACGTTTCCGTCTCTCCATGATGTTCATGGTGCCCGAGCTCAGAATGTGGCGGCAGTGTCACTTTACTGAACATCTTACAGTGCGCACCAAGTTCCTCTGCACCAAGCAGTGCCTCCTTCAAAATATATCCTTCTCCACCACTTGGTTTTTCAACTTTTACGATCTCTCTTTCGCCTTCTCTTGTCATTTTCGTTCTGCCTCCTTCTTACGATTGCCTCTGTACCTGCTATGAAAACAGTTTTCTCAAAACTCTATAAAAACAAGATACAACCGCAGAGCCGATCCGTCAATCCACTTTTTATCAAAATACTGCTCCTTTTCACAATTTAATTTACGATCCTGTAATATTCTTTTGCAGTAAGGCTGTATACGATTGCATAAAATACTGCAAACACACCAATTGTTGTAACCGTACATCCCGCAAACAGAGCTCTGTTACTTAAATTCAGTACACGCAGAAGTTTTACCATGATCGGAAATGCCACAATTACATGCAGAATTGCCATAAAAAGCGGCAGGAAAAATACACTTAAGATCTGGCTTCTGATGGAATGACGCACTTCGCGCTTACTCATTCCGACATTCTGCATAATCTGAAATCGTTTTCTGTCTTCAAAGCCTTCGGATATCTGTTTATAATAAATGATCAGCACCGTTGCGATCAGGAACAGGATTCCCAAATAAATTCCAATGAAGAACAATCCGCCATAGAGACCATAGAAACTCTCCCTGCTCGTCTCTCTGCTTTCCATTTCTGTATAAGGAACTTTGTTTAGCCCTTTTTGTAATTTTCCCAGTATCTTTGCATTTTCTGCATTCTTTCCATTCAGGTCAAATGCTGTATAATAGCGGAGCATCTGCTGATTTTTCTTAAAAGCTTCCGGTACATTCTGCCCAGAATAATTCTGCATCTGCAAAATTTTTAAAATCGCATCTGTGTTTTTGAAAACAATATAATAATTACCATATACCGACTGTGTTTTCTCCACCTCTGCTTTCAATTTCCTGATCTGTTTTTTCACATGAAAATTCTCTTTTGCAATTTTCAGATCATAATAATTATATTTTCCATCCGGACAGTACAACAGAATTTCGTTTTCATTTAATGTTTCTGTTTTTCCTTCCATGTGATTATAATCTTCCAGCGGAAGCAAAGTCAGATAGCAGATTTTTGATGAATTATATGCATCCGCATTTATTTCAAACTGTTCGTCTTTCTGTGATGCCATAAGCTGACCGCATCGGTAAGAAATCTGTGATTGTCTCTGTAAATGCAGACGATCACATTCTTTTTCAAGGGCTTCCTGCAATTGATTTCTGGATTCTCTGCTAGTCTGATAATTTGTTACTGCCACTGCTTTCGGGAAACGTGTATGTAAAACGTCCTCCATTCCTGCATACAGTGATGTTGTTGTAGATATCATTACAAGCACCATCGTACTTAAAATACAGATATTTGCAAGCCCGACTGCATTCTGTTTCATCCGGTAGATCATCCCTGATATGGTTGTAAAATGTCCCTGTCTGTAATAATATTTTTTGTTTTTCTTTAAAATCTTCAAAAGCGCAATACTACCTGCTGTAAACAGCGCATAAGTACCGATGATGACAAGAACCACCGCCAGAAAAAAAGTTAATAAAGCTTTTAACGGCTCTTTTGTAGTCAGGGCGATATAGTATCCGCTTCCCAGTGCCAGGACTCCGACAAGGGCGAGCAGCCATCTCGTCTTCGGCTCTTTCTCTCCCTGACTGCTTCCACGCAGAAGTTCCATCGGATTCGCAAGCTGCACCTGCAGAAGGTTGTAAATAAACGTAAGCATGAAAATGATCAGAAATAAAACGAGACAGTCTTTTATTGCCGCCATGCTGACCGCAAACTTCATTTCCACTCCGCTGTGCAGGATTTTAAGCAGGATCAGATACATCATTTTTCCGAATATAATTCCAAGGATCAATCCTCCGATCATGCTGACTCCTGCAATGATCACCGTCTCTACTGCCATCATTTTCGCAATATGCCGTTTTCCCATTCCGAGAACATTGTAAACACCAATTTCATTTTTTCGCTGTTTCATCAGAAAACTGTTTGTATAAAAGAGAAAAATCATAGAAAAAATAACCATCACGCCTGTTGCGTACTGCAGGCAGAGCCGCAGCGTTTCCATTCGCAGGTCTTTGCTTTTTGTCAGTGCATCAAACATATAGAACATCATAACCATCAACATAGAGGTCAATATATATGGCATGTAAGTCTTCCGGTTATTTTTCAGGTTTGTGACGGCAAGTTTTGCATAAATGTTTCTAGCCAATGTGCTCACCTCCCGTTGCAAGAACGCTTAAGGTGTCTGAAATCTTCTGATACATCTCATCTTCGCTCAGATTTCCACGATATAACTGATGAAACACCTCTCCGTCCTTGATGAAAAGCACTCTTTTCGCTGTGCTTGCCGCACGCACACTATGTGTAACCATGACGATCGTCTGTCCGTCCTCATTGATACCGGTAAAGAGATCAAGCAGTGCTTTGGAAGCCCGAGAGTCCAGCGCTCCTGTCGGTTCGTCCGCGAGAAGGAGCTGTGGTTTGGTAACCAGCGCTCTGGCAACTGCCGCACGCTGTTTCTGTCCTCCTGATACCTCATATGGATATTTGTCCAGAAGCTGCGTGATCTCAAGCTGCTTTGCAACCGGCTGCAGCCGCTCTTCCATTTTCCCATATTTCATTCCAGACAATACAAGTGGAAGAAATATGTTGTCTCTTAACGAAAATGTATCCAGAAGATGAAAATCCTGAAATACAAATCCGAGATTCTGTCTTCGGAAAGCTGCCATTTCTTTCTCTTTTATCCCGGAAAGGTTGCGTCCTTTCAAATACACCTTTCCTTTTGTAGGTCTGTCAAGTGCTGCCAGAATATTTAAAAGTGTTGATTTTCCGGAACCGGACTCTCCCATAACTGCTACATATTCTCCCGGTTCAACTGAAAAATTAACGTTTCGCAGCGCCTCTACCTGGTTGCCTCCAAATCTGGTCGTATATACTTTTTTTACATTTCTTACTTCTAATAATGCCATTTGTTTCACCCTTTCCATATCATCTGTTTTACATCTATGATTATAGAAAAAAGGAAAATGTACAGCCATCGATTCAGGTTACATTTTCCTTCCTGTTTCTTACATTTTTGTAAGATATCTCATTTTACTTCCAGATTCTCTTTTGTATCTATTCAACCGGTAATTTTTCTCTGGACAAATCCATGCAGGCTCTTGTTCCTTTCCCCGCTTCCGATTCCAGCCACAATCCATGCTGAAGCTTATCCATTACCGATTTGCATAAATAAAGTCCGATGCCTGTCGATTTCTTATCATTTCTGCCATTATAGCCGGTAAATCCGCGTTCAAAAATCCGTGGCAGATCTTCTTCACGAATACCGATCCCAGTATCTTCCACAACAAGTATCTGACCTTTTTTATAAATATGCACACTTCCGTTTTCTGTATATTTCAAAGCATTGGAAAGCAGCTGCTCCAGAACAAACGACAGCCATTTTTCATCGGTTAATACTGTTTCCTGAATCGGCTCATATACCAGTGTGATTTTCTTTAAAATAAACATCTTGGAATACTTGCGCACTACTTGGCGGATAACCGTATCAAGATCACAGACTGCAAAGGACAGATCCGCTGACATATCTTCCATACGCAGATAAGTTAAGACCATTTCTACATACTGCTGGATTTTAAATAATTCCATCTCCAGTTCTCTTACCAGAACCGGATGCTCCTCTTTTTCTGTCTGAAGCAGGAGATTCATCGCTGCGATCGGAGTCTTGATCTGATGCGCCCACATACTGTAATAATCCAGCATGTCCTGCCGCTCTATTGCCTGTTCCGACTCAGTCTCATTGATCTGCGTATATAATTTCTGTACCAGTTTCTGATAATCCTGTTCCAGAAGTGTGGTTCCTTCTGCAAATTCCAGAATCTGCTCTTTCTCACCTTTTATAACATTCTGCAGTTCTCTGTGCGTTCTTCTGTATCTTACAAATCCAAGAACCGCATAAAGCAGGCTCCACACACCTGACAGTAGAAATGCATATTCCACACATGCCAGATCGATATGATACAGATCAAATATAACGAAAAAGATTCCATACGCACCCAGATACATACAGATCTGCGTCCGATGTTCTTTTATATATGCTCTTAAGATTTTCATAGTTCCACCAAATATCCAATTCCTTTTTTCGTACGGATCACATCTGTCATTCCGATACTTTCCAGTTTTTTACGAAGTCTTGTCACATTAACTGTAAGTGTATTATCGTCCACAAACGAATCATTTTCCCAGAGTCGTTCCATGATCGTATCTCTTGAAACAATCTTTCCCGCATTTTCAAGTAATATCTGTAAAATTCTAAATTCATTTTTTGTCAGCTCGACTCTCTGCTCCTGATAAGTCAGCACTGCATCATTCAGATTCAAAAGAGCACCTTTATATTCTATAGCATTTGTCGTTCCGCCAAAAGAATAGGTTCTTCTAAGCAGTGCCTGTACTTTTGCAGTCAGAACTGTCAGATCAAATGGCTTTTCAATAAACTCGTCCGCACCCATATTCATCGCCATGACAATGTTCATATTGTCATTTGCTGAAGAAAGAAAAACAATCGGTACTTTCGACACTTCACGAATCTTCTGGCACCAGTAAAAGCCATTAAAAAACGGAAGCATAATATCCAGGATCACAAGTTCCGGTTCAAAAGCCAGAAATTCCTGCAATACATTTTTCAAATCTTCTGTCGTTTTTGTTTTGTAATTCCATTTTTCCAAATGCATTGCCACTGTCTGTGCAATCGTCTGGTCGTCTTCTACAATTAAAATCTTATACATCTTTTTCCCCACCTGCCGAGACTATGGTAGCCATCCCGCTCTGATTAGCGGTCGTCAAATGCAGCCATGCAAGCATGGTGCATTTTCCTCGTCGCCATAACAAAATGAGCAGAAACGTCCCGCCTCTGCTCTTACATCCTAATACCTTGTCCGGAAGTTGTCAATTCCAGAAATAAGACTTTTTTGCTCTATCTCTTAGTGGAAATAATGATCACCGATCTTCTTTCCGGAGCCTCCCTGATTAAAATACAGACATCCATTTATCGGATCTTTTCCTTTTAATGCATCCGCTGCTGCTTTCCAGGCGGTTTTGGTATAACTTTTATTCTGCAAAACACGATTCAGCCATCCGCTGCCTGCCGGTCCGAACTGTCCGCGCTGATAGATAACTTCCTTCATAGAATCCGGATAAGTTTTGCTTTTTATCCGGTTTAAAACAACCGCTCCCACAGCAACCTGTCCTTTATACGGCTGATTTCCCGCTTCACAGAATATAAGCGCTGCTAACAGCTCCTGCTGTTTTTTCAGTTTCTTTTGTTCCTGTTTTTTTCTTGCTTCTCTTTTTGCACGGATTTTCTGTCGTCTGATTTCCTGCTCTTTTTCCAATACTGCCTGCTTTAATCTGATCTTTTGTACTCGTATTGTCTCCCTCGTCTGAACTGCAATCGATCTGGAATGTCTGACGTTTCCCTCCACCGATGCCGCTTTCGCTGTAAATCCAGTCATACACACGGTACATATCAAAGCCGCTAAGAATAATACAATCTTTTTACTTCCCTTACCTGCAGAACCTGCCACTGGCAACTTCCTCCGGATGCTATGACAATTCATAAATATAATACCCTCCTATATGTGCCAAACCATTTTCTTTACATAAATCATACTCATTCATTTCAATTTTATTACAAATATTACAAAAATGTTACGCACAACGTCTGGTATCATATCATAATCTGGCTGTTCTGTCAAATATTACTCGAAGAATAGAAAAATCAAATAGGACAACATTCCTAATATGTAAAAAACCTGCTACAGAATCCTGTAGCAGGTTTTATCTTGACATCTTTAAATTGTGGCAATATCGATCAATGTCAGTTTCTTAATATCTGTATTCTCCAGACTGGATACAAGCGCTTTTGCTGTATCAATCGCTGTCAATACATTCACACCTGTCTCAATCGCATTTCTACGGATCACAAAACCATCTCTAGAATGTTCTGCTCCCTGATGCGGTGTATCGATAACAAGGTCGATCTTATGTCCCAAGATAAGATCCATCAGGTTCGGAGATTCCTGCTCGATCTTATTTACTGCATTTGCTTTCACTCCTGCTTCTTTCAGGATATCCGCAGTTCCTCTCGTTGCAAAGATCTTATATCCAAGTTTCTCGAATCTGCGTCCGATATCGATTGCTTCTTCCTTATCTTCATCACGAACAGTCATGATCATATTCTTATGCTTCGGCAGACGGATTCCGGCTCCGATAAATGCCTTATACAATGCTTCGTCAAATGTCTTCGCAATTCCCAGACACTCTCCGGTAGATTTCATCTCAGGTCCTAAGCTGATATCTGCACCACGTATTTTCTCGAAGGAGAATACCGGCATCTTAACAGCAAAATAATCTGCTTCCGGCTGTAATCCTGGTGTGTATCCGAGATCTTTGATCTTTGCTCCGATGATGACTTTTGTTGCAAGCGGAACGATTGGGATACCGGTTACTTTACTGATATATGGAACCGTACGGCTGGAACGAGGGTTTACCTCAATGACGTACACTTCTTCACCACATACAATAAACTGGATATTGATCAGTCCGATAACGTGCAGTGATTTTGCAAGTCTTCTTGTATATTCTGCGATCGTCTGCTTCGTCTTCTCGGAAATGCTCTGTGCCGGATATACGGAAATACTGTCTCCGGAATGGATTCCTGCACGCTCAATATGTTCCATGATTCCTGGGATCAGGATATCTTCGCCATCGCATACTGCATCGACCTCAATCTCTTTACCCTGCAGATATTTATCTACAAGAATTGGATGATCCTGTGCAATCCGGTTGATGATGCCGATAAATTCATCAATATCATGGTCGTTGATCGCAATCTGCATTCCCTGTCCGCCAAGTACATAAGAAGGTCTCACAAGTACCGGATACCCCAGTCTGTTTGCAACTTCTTTTGCTTCTTCTGCTGTAAATACAGTACCACCTGTTGGTCTTGGAATCTTACACTCTTCCAGAATCTCATCAAACAGCTCACGGTCTTCCGCTGCATCTACATTCTCGGCAGAAGTTCCAAGGATTGGAACACCCATTTTCATAAGCGACTCTGTCAGCTTGATCGCTGTCTGTCCACCAAACTGTACAACTGCTCCGTCCGGTTTTTCAAGATCAACAATACTCTCTACATCTTCCGGTGTCAGCGGTTCAAAATACAATTTATCTGCAATGTCAAAGTCTGTACTTACTGTCTCCGGGTTATTATTTACAATGATTGTCTCATAGTCTTCTTTTGCAAATGCCCATGTACAATGCACAGAACAGAAATCGAACTCAATTCCCTGTCCGATACGGATCGGACCTGATCCAAGAACAAGTACTTTCTTCTTGTCATTCGTCTCTTCAACTTCGTTCTCGCTGCCAAATACAGAATAATAGTACGGCGTTTCTGCCGCGAACTCAGCCGCACACGTATCAACCATCTTATATGCTGCCGTAATTCCATATTCATGGCGCATATCGTGAATCTGGCGCTCTGTATTGCCTGTTAATTTTGCAATAACAGAATCTGGAAATTCCATACGTTTTGCTTCTTTTAATGTCTCTGCATTCAATGTTTCATTCTGCAGCTTCTGTTCCATCTCAACAAGAATTGCAATCTTGTCAATAAACCATTTGTCAATCTTTGTGATTGCATGAATCTCATCATAGCTGATTCCCTGGCGGATCGCTTCTGCAATCTTCCAGATTCTTCTGTCATCTACAACTTTTAACTCTTCTAACAGCTCCTCACCTTTCAGATATGAAAAATCGTAAGACATCAGGCTGTCTACATGCTGCTCCAGAGAACGGATTGCTTTCATAAGTGCACCTTCAAAGTTATCACAGATACTCATAACTTCTCCGGTTGCTTTCATCTGTGTTGTCAGTGTACGTTTTGCACTGATAAATTTATCAAATGGAAGTCTCGGGATCTTTACAACGCAATAGTCAAGCATTGGCTCGAAACTTGCATAGGTCTTCTTCGTAACTGCATTCTTAATCTCATCCAGTGTATATCCAAGTGCGATCTTTGCAGCAACTTTCGCAATTGGATATCCGGTTGCTTTGGAAGCCAGTGCAGAAGAACGGCTTACACGCGGATTTACCTCGATAACACAGTACTCAAATGTGTCAGGATTCAACGCATACTGTACGTTACATCCTCCGGTAATATTCAGCTCGCTGATAATGTTCAGCGCGGAAGTTCGCAACATCTGGTACTCCTTATCACCCAGTGTCTGGGAAGGTGCAACTACAATACTGTCACCGGTATGCACACCAACCGGATCAATATTTTCCATATTACATACAGTAATGCAGTTTCCATTGCCGTCACGCATCACTTCATACTCAATCTCTTTCCATCCAGCAATACAACGCTCTACCAGTACCTGTCCGACACGGGAAAGTCTGAGACCATTTTCCAGAATCTCAACTAACTGTGTTCGGTCGTGGGCGATACCACCGCCGCTTCCACCAAGTGTGTAAGCCGGACGAAGTACAACCGGGTATCCGATCTTCTCCGCAAATGCAATACCATCTTCCACATTCTCAACAACGAGAGAAGCTGCACATGGCTCGCCGATCTTCTCCATCGTCTCTTTAAATTCCAGACGGTCCTCTGCTTTCTTGATCGTCTGGGAAGTAGTACCGATCAGGCGTACGTTATGCTCTCTTAAGAAACCATTCTCTTCCATCTCCATGGCAAGGTTCAGTGCTGCCTGTCCACCAAGCGTAGGAAGTACACTGTCCGGTTTTTCCTTTAAAATGAGCTGTTCTACAACTTCAACGGTAAGTGGTTCAATATATACACGGTCAGCAATATCTTTATCTGTCATAATCGTTGCCGGGTTAGAGTTCAGAAGAACAACTTCAAGCCCTTCTTCTTTCAGTGAACGGCATGCCTGGGTACCGGCATAATCGAACTCTGCCGCCTGTCCGATTACAATCGGACCGGAACCGATTACTAATACTTTTTTGATATCTTTAATTCTTGGCATTACTGTACCTCCTTCATCATATCCATGAATCTGTCAAATAAATATCCTGAGTCCTGTGGTCCCGGGCAAGCTTCCGGATGAAACTGTACGGTAAAGATATTCTTTCCGACATAAGACAGACCTTCATTGGTTCCGTCATTGACATTTACAAATGCTTCTGTTGCGATTGATGAATCCAATGTAGAAGCATCTACTGCATATCCATGGTTCTGAGAAGAAATGTACACACGGTTATTACTTAAATCTTTTACCGGGTGATTCCCACCTCTGTGTCCATATTTTAACTTATATGTCTTTCCACCATTTGCGAGTGCCATAAGCTGATGTCCCAGACAGATTGCAAAGATCGGGATATCACTGTCATATAACTTCTTCACTTCTTTAATAATAGAAACACAGGTTTCCGGATCTCCAGGTCCATTTGAGAGCATGATACCATCCGGTTTAGAATCAATGATTTCTTGTGCAGATGTATGTGCCGGATAAATGGTCACTTCACATCCACGCTTATTTAAAGAACGGGCAATGTTATTCTTGGCACCAAAATCCATCAATGCAACTTTTGGTCCATCACCTTCCAAGATATAAGATTTATCACAGGTTACTTCTGATACAACGTCTCCGACTACATATTCTTTTAACTTCGGAAGGATCTCATCCAGATCGTAATTCTCATTCGTTGTGATCATACCGTTCATCGTACCTTTCTCACGAAGAATCTTCGTCAGCGCACGCGTGTCAATTCCTGCAATTCCCGGAATGTCCTGCTTTTCAAGAAAATCCTGAATTGTTCCTTCACATCTGAAATTGCTCGGTACTCTGGAAAGTTCTCTGACGATATAACCTTTTGGCCAGGCTTTCTTCGATTCCATATCCGGTGTAATTCCATAGTTGCCGATCAATGGGTATGTCATAACGACTGCCTGTCCCGCATAAGAAGGGTCAGTTAATACTTCCAAATATCCTGTCATTGAAGTATTAAACACAATCTCGCTGATCATATCTTTTTTAGAGCCTATGCTGGTTCCGGTAAAGACGGTTCCGTCTTCTAATATAAGAAATGCTTTCATATATCCACCTATTCCCTTCCTGATTATCCTATTGTATCCGTGGGTTTCCAAGGTATCTTTTTCCGCCAGAGTTTTAAGCAAACGCATTCCCCGGCTTGTCGCCTCCATAAAAAAAGCAGTCTGCGTATGCACAACTGCTCTGTTATGACACTTGTTCAGACGCCTTCGTCTCCACAAATTGTAAAAATTATACTACATATTTTTTTTAATTTCAACCTCATTCCCGTAAAAATATTCATATTCTTTTTCTTATCTGCATACATTATACATGACAAAGTATTTTGAGGTATGATCCCATGCCAGAAAACGACCGTATAAATACGTCTTTGCCGGACAATTCTGCAAAAGGCAGTCTGAAAGTCAGCCTTACTTCCTCTCTCACTGCCGCCCCGGTTGCAAATGCTAAAGTATCCATCTCTTACACCGGTATACCAGACAGTACTCTGGAAGAACTGATGACTGATTCTTCCGGTCAAACAGAATCTCTTACATTAGATGCACCGCCCCTGGAATACAGTCTTGATCCCGCCTTTGACGAACAGCCTTACTCTGAATACACACTCCGCATAGAAGCCGAAGGATATGCACCAATCAGTGTTGCCGGTGCAGAAGTTCTTGCAGCGACGCTCTCTCTGCAAAATCTTGCGCTTGCACCCCTTGGCGCTGAAAACAATGATTCCGTCTATGTTATTCCTGCTCATACTCTATATGGAGAGTATCCGGCAAAAATTCCGGAAGAAGAAATAAAACCTGTTCAGGAATCCGGGGAAATTGTTTTAAGCCGGGTTGTTGTTCCTGAATATATCGTTGTCCATGATGGAAGTCCGAGAGATTCCACCGCTAAAAACTACTATGTAAAATATAAAGATTACATCAAAAATGTTGCTTCCAGTGAAATCTATGCGACCTGGCCTGCCGCCACGATCCGTGCAAATGTGCTTGCCATCATGTCTTTTACCCTGAACCGTGTCTACACAGAGTGGTACCGCAATCAGGGCTATGACTTTACGATTACTTCCTCTACGGCTTTCGATCACAAATGGATTCCGAACCGGAATATTTTCGATTCCATCTCTGTCGTAGTCGATGAGCTGTTTGCCGACTACCTCTCCAGACCAAATGTCAAACAGCCGATCCTCACGCAATACTGTGATGGGCGTCAGGTACAGTGCCCGAATTGGATGACACAGTGGGGATCTAAATCACTTGGAGATCAGGGTTACACACCAATCGAAATTCTCCGCTATTATTATGGAGATGACATGTATATCAATACTGCTGAAGCAATTTCCGGTGTTCCGGCATCATGGCCGGGGTACGATCTTAGTGTTGGTTCTTCCGGTGACAAAGTACGTCAGATGCAGGAACAACTCAATGTGATTGCCGGTGCCTATCCTGCGCTTCCGAAAGTAGATGCCGATGGAATTTACGGCACAGCTACGGAAAACTCAGTTCGGAAATTCCAGTCCATTTTTAATTTACCCCAAACCGGAGTTGTAGATTATAAAACATGGTATAAAATTTCTGAAATCTATGTCGGAGTCTCCAGAATTGCTGAATTAACATAATTATATTTTCAAAAAGCTGTCCGGGAGCAATATCATTTTCACTTCATGATATTGTTCCGGACAGCTTTCTTTTATCATCCGGGATAATAAGCACTACCTTCCGTCTGTGACGTTCTGCTAATACCGTATAATCCTAGAAGAATATTCTCTTTACATCATTAAACAATACAAACACCATCAAAAGCATCAAAAGCACGAATCCCAGTCCATGCACATAGCCTTCTTTCTCCGGTGGAATCCTCTTTCTCCGGATTGCTTCTACAAAGAGAAACACCAGTCTTCCTCCGTCCAGTGCCGGAAGTGGCAGCAAATTCATAACTCCCAGGTTTGCCGATAATAAAATTCCGATATAGAGAAACTGTTCAATTACAACAATCGCTCCATAGCTCTTCGTCTGTTGGTATGCATCTGCTACAACATTTACAATTCCGACCGGTCCGGATAACTGATCCATTCCTATCTTTCTCATAACTAACATTTTCAGGCTGTCTACCGTCGAACAGATCCAATATTTCACTTCATAAACACCATACTGGAGACTCTCTGCAAAAGAAGCTTTTGTATTACCGGCCCCAGTGATTCCATAACGATAATATCCCAGCTTCTTATCCATCTTCGGAGTCAGCTTTACAGTATAGGTTTTCCCATTTCGCTCATAGGTAACTTTGGCAGCCTCTCCCTGATGAAACTGATTGTAAGAAGTAACTTCACGAAAAATGTGAATCTTTTTATCTCCGATTTTTACAATCTTATCTCCTGCCCGAATGCCTGCCGCAGCAGCTGGATACCCCTGTTCCACAGAAGCCGCTACCGGAGCGTCATATCCTACCATCATAATCAATACTATTGATGCGATAAATGCAAGAATAAAATTAAAAACCGGTCCTGCTGCAATAACAGAAATTCTCGCCCACACAGATTTATTATTAAAGTTTCCCGGTGCATCTGACGCTTCGTCATCTTCTCCCATCATGCACAAGCCGCCAATTGGAAAAAGTTTCAGACAATATCTTGTTCCCTTATACTCTTTTGAAACAAGATTCGGTCCCATTCCGATTGCAAACTCTTCCACATCAATTCCATTTTTTTTTGCCAGTGTGAAATGTCCCAGTTCATGAAAAATTACAATAAAACTGAAGACCAGTATTGCAAATATAATACCTACTATATTACTCAATCTAATTATTACCTCCTGCTTTCGATTCGTTCATACGTCTCTGCTTCGGTCTGGAGAATCTGTTCCAGTGACGGATTCGCTATATTCTTATGTGCATTCATACAGTCTTCGATGATTTCCATAATTTCCAGATATTTGACTTCACGTTTCAGGAACTTGCTTACCGCCAGCTCATTTGCCGCATTGAGCACGGTCGGAAGACTTCCGCCTTCTCTTCCTGCCTTATATGCGAGTTTTAGACCATAAAACGTCTCCATATCCGGCTTTTCAAAATCCAGTTTTCCCATTTCCCAGAAATCCAGTCTGTCACCCGGCAGATATCTACGCTCTGGATAATAAAGCGCATACTGAATCGGCAGTTTCATATCCGGTGTCCCAAGCTGCGCCATTACGGCTCCGTCTTCATATTCAACCATGGAATGGATGACACTCTGTGGCTGTACAACAACCTGGATCTGATCCACATTTACATCAAACAGCCATTTCGCCTCAATCACTTCCAGTCCTTTGTTTACCATTGTAGAAGAATCAATGGTAATTTTCTGTCCCATCGACCAATTTGGATGTTTCAATGCATCTTCCACACGGATATTCAGAAGATCTTCTTCTTTTTTTCCGCGGAATGGACCGCCGGATGCCGTCAGAAGTATCTTGTGGATCGGATTGCCTTTATTTCCCTGAAGAGACTGGAAAATAGCACTGTGTTCACTGTCTACCGGTAAAATACGGACATTATATTCCTTTGCCATCGGCATGATCAGATGTCCGGCTGTTACCATCGTCTCTTTGTTGGCAAGCGCAATGTCTTTTCCTGCCTGTATCGCTGCGATCGTCGGACGCAGTCCGATCATTCCTACAATTGCCGTCACAAGAATCTCTGCCTTTTCAAGCGTTGCGATCTCAATAAGCCCCTCCATTCCTGTTACAACTCTTGTATCTGTATCTGCAATTTTTACTTTTAACTCTTCTGCTTTGCCTTCGCTCCATACAGCAACACACACCGGATGAAACTCCCGGATCTGTTGTTCCAGCAGTTCGATATTCTTACCGGCTGCAAGCCCAAGCACTTCAATATCTTTATTTTCTCTGACTACTTCGAGTGTCTGTGTTCCAATCGATCCGGTGGAACCAAGAATTGCTATTTTCTTCATAAAATCCCTCTCTTTAATCCTATAACCACTGTTTTATTTTACAGATTGCCGGCGAGAAATGTTGTCAGGAAATAAATGACCGGTGCTGTAAAAAGAACACTGTCAAAACGATCCAGAATACCGCCGTGTCCCGGAATCAGCGTACCATAATCTTTAATATCATGATTTCTCTTAATGGCAGAAGCTGCCAGATCTCCAATCTGGGAAATCGCTCCTCCGGCTCCGCAGATGATTGCATAATGCAACACATTTGCCTGTGCTCCGGCAAAATGATTCATTGCAGCTGCAAATATCGCGCCAAGCAACGCTGCACCTACAATTCCTCCGATTCCACCTTCTACCGACTTCTTCGGGCTTAACTTCGGCGCCATCTTATGTTTACCGATCAGCATGCCGACGCAATACGCACAGGTATCACATCCCCAGGAACTCAGGAAAATGAGCCATACTACAATGCCACCATCCTCTAACATTCTTGTCTGATATACATAAGACATCATCATTGCCACATAAAATACTCCAAAAAATACTGTTGCAACCTGATCTGCTACAAATGCAGGATACGAAAATACATAAACTGCCATCAATACGATCATAAATCCCATGATCAGTAGCGGCAAACGATTTAACTGATTCGTATACAGAAGTGCATAATAAGCTACTGCTACCAGATAACCGGCAAATGCAATTGGTTTCTTCTGCACACCCACTACCTTATACAATTCTGTCATACCGATCAGACTGATTACGCCAAGTACGCCAAAGAGTACTTCTCCTCCGCATCCAACTGTAGCGATCAGGATGATCACCAGAACAATTCCACTTAAAAGTCTTGTTTTAAACATCTTTTTTCTGTTCCTCCTTCACGCCTCCGTAGCGGCGGTCTCTTCTATTATATTGCTCAATCGCCTTTTCCAGTTCTGCTTTTGAAAAATCCGGCCACGGAACATCTGTAAAATAAAATTCCGTATATGCAAGCTGCCAGAGCAGATAATTGGATAATCTGAGTTCCCCACTTGTACGGATCAGAAGATCCGGATCCGGGATTCCATGTGTATCCAGATAGCCTGAAATAACTTCTTCTGAAATCTCTCCCGGCTTTAATTTACCTTCTGCACAGTCTGCGGAAATTCTGCGGACTGCACGCATAATCTCATCTCTGCTTCCGTAATTCAATGCAATCTGGAAATTCAGTCCACCGTTATCCTTTGTAGCTTCTTCCAGTTCCTCTATACGATTTCGGATGTCATCATCCAGTCTGGTCTTATCACCGATTACACGGACTTTCATATCATTTTTCGCTGCTGTTTTCAGGCAGGTCTTCATATAACTGCGCAACAGCTTCATCAACGCGTTCACTTCATCTGCCGGACGGTTCCAGTTCTCTGTCGAAAACGCATATACAGTCAGATATTTGATCCCCATTTTCCATGCTTCTTCACAGATTTTCTCAACATTCTTGCTTCCCTGTACATGCCCATAATTACGTGGCATTCCTTTTGCTTTCGCCCAACGTCCGTTTCCATCCAAAATAATCGCAATATGCTGCGGTACATTCATCTGGTTTCTCCTCCCACGAATGGGGGACAGTTACCAAAATCTCTTTGGCTTCTGTCCCCTCATTTATTAAACCGTCATTACTTCTTTTGATTTTGCTTCAACTGCTTTGTCAACTTCTTTGACATATTTGTCTGTCAGTTTCTGAAGATCATCTTCCATATCCTTAATCTCATCTTCAGATACATCAGAACCTTTCAGTTTCTTGAATGCATCATTTCCGTCACGACGAATATTACGGATTGCAACCTTTGCTGCCTCTCCTTTTTTCTTAACATCCTTTACCAGTTCTTTTCTTCGTTCCTCGGTCAGTTCCGGGAATACCAGACGGATACATGTTCCATCGTTTGTCGGATTGATTCCAAGATCAGAAGTCATGATCGCTTTTTCGATTACTTTTACCATCGACTTCTCCCATGGCTGGATCTGGATCATACGCGGCTCCGGTACAGATACGTTTGCAACCTGCTGGATTGGTGTCGGTGTTCCATAATAATCTACCATGATTTTATTCAAAACATTTGGATTGGCACGTCCTGCACGGATTGCTCCGAGCTCTCCATCCAGATTACCCATTGTCTTGGTCATCTTCTCTTCATATGCTTTTAATTTCTCGTTCATAAATATTTCCTCCTATTATTATACAGTTACTTTTGTACCTGTAAATGTTCCTGTCATCGTCTCAACGATACTGTTCTCCTCATTCAGTCCGAATACTAGCATCGGCATCTTATTTTCCAGGCACATGATAGATGCTGTCAGGTCAACTGCCATCAGCTTCTTATCGATGATCTCCTGAATCGAAATCTCATCATACTTCTTCGCATCCGGATTCACCTTCGGATCGCTGTCATAAATTCCATCAATTGCTTTTGCCAGAAGCATTGCATCTGCCTCGATCTCGATCGCACGGAGAACAGCTCCTGTATCTGTTGAGAAATACGGATGTCCTGTACCGCCTGCAAAGAATACAACCTTTCCTTCATTGAGTGCTTCTACTGCTGCATCTTTGGAAAATAGTGATGTAAATGCACCACATACAAATGGTGTGAAAATCTCTGTCTCCATTCCGACATAACGGAAAATATCAGATACATAAATACAGTTCATAACCGTTGCAAGCATACCGATCTGGTCAGCTTTCACACGGTCAATCGTCTCACTGGTTCTTCCTCTCCAGAAATTACCGCCTCCGGTTACGATTGCAACCTGGATGCCATCGTCTACCAGTTTCTTAACCTGCTTTGCAACGCCTACACATGTAGCTTCATCAAATCCGGTTTTTTTATCTCCTGCGAGTGCTTCCCCGCTGAGTTTTAATAATACTCTTTTCATCGGTTTTCAAACTCCTTATCTTTTCTCTTTTTATGTTTTCACATACTTGTTGTAATTATAACATAGGAATTTCAAAAAAGGAATAACTATCGCATTTCTTCTGCTTTTTGTACAACAAAAAGCTTATTTCCTTCTTTTGCTATATAATCCAGATTCCATCCGGTGCTTGCCTTTTCACCTGCTGCTCTGTACAACAACGCTGCATCGTAGCTGTATGCAACCTGATGCAACTTATAAAAAAGACGATTTGGTGCAGTCGCTGCATCCTGCATAAATCCGAACGCTGCATCATAGTCCTTATTTGCCATTGCCCTCCGGAAATTATTGCATGCACACAAATGTGCAAAAAGAGCCTGTCCTTTTTTATTTTTAGAAAGTTTTCTGCGACATGCCTGTTCCAGCTCCGGAACTTGCTGTCCCATGTCTCTCTGAAAATAGATCATGGATAATAACAGATAATAATTCAGTGCGAATTCTCTTTTTAATTTTTCTGGATTAATCGCCATCAGCGTATCATATGCTGCATCTATATTTCCCTGATAGTACCTTGCGACTGCAAGATTACAATTCACACGATCTTTGAAAAATGGCTGCTTTATACGCATTGCACATGCCTCATATAAAAACGGATCACATTCCTCAAATAAAATCTTCTCTATTTCCAGTTTCCCAAATGCTTCCAACAGACATGCCAGAACAGCAATTGCGGCATATGCTGCAAAAACAGCCACATATATCAGGAAAGTTCCAAATATTCCAAATGACCAGGAACATATATCCAGATCCAGTTTGAAAATCACCATGTAAATCAGAAACAAAATATCTATTGCAATGGCTCCATACGAAGCCCACATCTTCTTATGATATTTGTGTAACCTTTTCTGAATCTCGTTTTCTAATTCTATGTCCATCTTAAGTCCTCCATTCTTGTCTTTCTTCTTACTATTATAGAAGATATACCGGAAAATGCACTTAATTTTTTCTGAATATTTTGTGAAATCTGCTTTTTATATTCTTTATTTCCAATGGAAGTGAAACATGAATGAAATTATTCCATAAAATAAAACAACACACAGGGAGCAGTTCGTCCTGATAAACGATACTGCTCCCTGTTCTTTTCCACACAAGCACGAAAAACTCTTCGTAGCCACTTAAAGTCGATTCATAAACCCAATTTTTTTCATGGAATATCCATATTTTTTTAACAAATCGTCATAATAGCTAAATGCATTTTTTACACTTTCGGATGTCTTTGGCCATGCCCACTCTCCCGGCACTCCTTTGTCAGGATCTTCTTCTTCTCTAATAATTTCATAATACGTTAAGTCCAGACCTTTTTTGTTTTCATCACAGTTTTTCTCAACCTTGCCCTGTATGCGGGTAATAATGTCACTGTAACCGTCTTCATATACATATTTTAATTGTCCGGCCTTATCTTTTGAAACATCCAGTTTTATATCCACTCTCGTTAATTCATCCGGTTCTTCCAGATCCTCCTTAAACACAAATTGCATCTGCCATTTTTTCGGATACGCACTTATTATAACTGTACGATAATTTTCTACGTCATACTGTTTTATTTTCATTGATATGCGTCTGACATCCGATGAACCTTTTGCTCCTTTTTGTCTCACAAGCATATATAAATTTCTTCCATAATATTGCTGTTTGGAAACAACTTCCACCTTACACTTTAACTTTTTGCCCTTTACTTTTGCATAAATTGTACATTTTCCCGGCTTAACTGCTTTTACTGTACCTTTTTTACTGACTTTTGCAATTTTTTTATTACTGCTCGACCATTTTACTTTTGCCTTTGTATGATTCACTTTCAACTTTTTGCTCTGCGCCACGTACAACATAACACTTTTTTTATTGAGCTTTGGTTTCGCTGCCGCCTCTACTCTACATCCCTGTACTCCGGAAAATATAAAAATTGCTACCATTGCAACCGCCAAAAAGTTTTTTCTTATACATCTCCATATTTTTTTATCCATACGCTTTCCTTTCCAGTTATCCCTAACTTAAAGAACACATTTTTTAAAACTTCCTTTGCTTCCGGAAGCAATGTCAGAAGCATTACAAGCACGCTCGCAAAATATCTTCGTTTTCTTTCATATTTATCTCCTCCTTTTCCTTGAATTTGTACATAAGATCTCTAATTCTAGTTTCAGTTTAACAGAAGAAAAAATGTATAACATCCCTCAAAAGAGTATGTTTTTATATTTTTTCCCTTTCTAAAATCCCCGTATCACAATTCCGCTTTCTCTTGCCATTACCGCAAGCTGTGTCCGCGTTGTAAAACCAGTTTTCTGTAGCAGTGTTTTTACATATTTTTTTACTGTATGTATTGAGATATGTAATCTTTTTGCAATTTCATCATCCGTATCTCCGCTGGTCAGTTCCCGCAGTACTTCCAGCTCTCTTGCCGTAAATTCTTCGCTTGTTGCAAGTCCGATCTGCAATACAGGCAGTTTATCCGGATAAACAGATTCTCCTCTCATCGTCCGATCCATGACATCCAGCAAATGTTCTGCCGAAGGATCTTTATACCAGAAACTTTCTACTCCACTTTTTCTTGCACGCTCCACGAAATCACACTCCGGCTGACTTGTCACAATAATAATTTTCTTCTTTGGATAAATCTTTTTAATTTTTGCTGCCGCTTCCAATCCACTCGAGCGTAGCGCTGTACAGACATCCATTAAAATCAGATCCACCGTGCTCGTCATACAGTAAAATTCTGCAAGAGATGCACTCTCAATTGCCGCTGTAACTATATATCTGTCACTTTCCTGCAAAATAATCTCAAACAATTTTCTTGCCATTGGATCGTCTTCCACAATCAATACATGTATCATTCTCTCTTCCTTCCCCTGCTTTTGGCAGCCGTATTTTCAAGGAAAATACATTTTCAGCTGTAATTTTCATAGACCCGCCTGCCAGTTCTGTTTTCTGACGAAGCGTTGACAACCCTCCGCCCTCTGTAATTTTTTTCTGTGGAATCACTCCATCATTTGAACAAATAAAATATATTTCTCCCTTTTCGGTTCCTGTCTCAATCCACAAATTGTCCGCCTTTCCATGGCGAACAGCATTTGTCAAAGCTTCCGCCCCCGCTGCCAGAAACAATTCCTGAATACTTCTGTCATCTGGGATTTTTCCTGTTACTTTAAGTTTTATTCCTGCGGATGCTGCTGCATTTTTCAAATAATACAAGGCATCCTCTTGCTCTTCCTTTGTCTCTTGCTGTAAAAGCGAAATGATATGATGCCATTTTTTTAATAATTCATCCGTTTTATCTTTTACAGTTTTGCTTGAAAGAAAATATCTGGTTTCCATAAGTATTTGTCCGAACGTATCATGAATCCGGACTTTTGTATCAAGTCTTTGACGCGCACGCGTAAGTTCTTCTACCCTCTGTGCATACACTTTCAGTCTTTTGTTGATACTTTTCAGTTCTTCATTTTCTTCTTCCTGCCTCTTCAGTAATTGATATAGCATCGTTCTTTCTGAAGCTGTCACCTGTATCATTTTCTTTTTTCTCACATAGATTTCTTCCCGGTCAAATTGCCAGACTGTTTGATCCGCCATTTGAAAAATCATTGGACTCTTCCTGGACAGGCGCTTACATCCTGGCACCAAACTTCCTTCTTCTAAAAACTCCCAGAAATCTTCACCGTTTACAATTGCTTTTCCACGCAATTTATGTCCCAATTGATTCATTCTCTTATTTATAAGCTGAATCTGACCATTTGTATCATAAAAGCATAGTCCCATTGGTAACGTATCTGCAGCTTCACGTATTGTATTATTCGTTATTTCCGTTTTGCTTCTGCAAATTTGCCGGTAATAAACCTTTCCTGCCACTACACTTGCCATAGCAATATAGAGAAATATGTATATTTTCGGAATTCCAAGTACCACATTTTCTATCGCTGAAGTGGTGCTTTTATCTGCCAGCTTCTGTACCCCTGCCGCAAATATAATTAACAATCCCAGATTCAGTAAACTGCTGACTAAAAGACCTGTTCTGACTTCTCGTCTGCTCTTTTCTTTCAAAAATGCATTTGCCTGTAAAAAGAAACAAAGAAACAATAAACTACATATCATTGCGCTCATTTTTTCCTATCTCCTTTCCGGCATACAGTTGTACCTGACATTCCTCATTCTGTATTCTTTTCCTGATTTGTATATTCCCTGCCACTGCAATATCTCTTACATGAGACAGGCATCTGGTATTTCCCGCTATATTCAATTTTAATACCGCCTGCCTATTTGCCGACTGTAAATGTAACAGCACTGCATCCACATCACCAAGGATCTGTTCCATCAGCTTTTCATATGTTTCATATAATGCGATCAAATCTTGTTTTTTCAAAACTCCTTCACATTTTCCGGATAAAGATACTGCTATTTTGCATACTTTCAGATTTTCCACCGACTCCCTCAAGCAATACTCCAATTCTTTTGCCGGCAAAAAATCAGATTCTTCACAAAGTAATATTAAATTACTCATCCGTTTCACATAGGCGGCAAGTACACAGATTTTTTTCAGATTTTCCCATTTCTGTTTCTCATTTTTACTGTTTTCGAGCCAGTATTTAATCTGATCGATCTGATCTTTTGTATACTCTGTAATTTTATTACAAAACTGCATCTGCTCATCCAGTTTGCTTTGTTTTTTCTTTAAATCCACTTCCGCCTGCAAAAGACTGCGGCTGGATTCCAGTTGTTCCGCATTTGCTTCTAATTGTTTTAATACACATCTGATATCTGTTACATCTTCACACCATACAACCGCTCCTCCTCTGACCGGTGCAAGAAGCAATTGTTCTTCCCCAAGATCAATCGGTCTATTTTTTGCCTCTTCCAGTACATTTTCTGATATTTGTTTTGCATTTCCAGATGCAAAACAAACTTCCTTATTCTGATTCAGAATCTGTGCTCCGATTGTAGTTGCTTCAAACAGTTCTTCATATCCTGTATTTGACGGGATCAGACCGCTTTTTATACATCCTTCACAGATAGCAAGGATCACAAGAATCATCATCACCGTCAGATCTCCTGCATAAGTCCGAAGAAACGAAATTCCGGAAAGGTACAATCCTACATATAGAATCCCCACGCCCAACGGAATCATTGGCAACCAGATTCGTTTTTTTCTTCCGGGCACATGACTTTTTATAAACAACAATACAAAAAAGATCAAAACTTCCATACTGAGCCACGCAAGAATCATTTTGTATCCCCATCCGTAATAATAATTTCCATCACTGGAAGGCACCCCATTTTCAAAGCGAAACACACACTGATGGATATGATTCGTCAAAACAAGAAGACAGAGCACAACTGCCGGGAAAACAAGACTATACAAATACTTTGGTAACCTGTAATGCTCTGGCTGTCCAAGGCAGACTGCCAGATATAGTGCAAATAATGGTATAAATAACATCGGTATATAAAATCCATACCAGCACAGACTTTTCAGGAAATCCATATTTCCCAGGAAAAGATACTTTATTGTACGTATAAACAACCAGAAAATAAGAAGGTAACCGATCATCAACAAATATTTCCGAACTGCACTGTACAAGATCCTTTTTTTCACAGATGAAATCCAGTACAGAACCAGTTCCATGTAAATTGCAGAACGTAATACATCCAATCCCATAAAGACATCCCCTGGGAGTAAAATATTCCGTGGGAGCAGGCGAAAGACATATCCGCACAAAATTGCCAAAAAAAATATCACATATGAAAATTCTGCTCTTGTGCTTTTTTCCATCTGTCTCTCCTCCATACAATTTTTCTACATATTTTTATTATAACATGATTCCTGGATACCGTATATGAAAGAAACTTCTTTTCTGGAATGACATATCAGGAACAATCATACAACAAGAGCTATGACACCTGCGGTTTTATCGCCTGCGTCAAAGCTCTTGTCATCCTTTTATAATATAGATATTTTTGCTACCGGAAACCTTTTATCTCACACTTTTTCTCTTCCGAATTACACAGACGCCAGCAAGTCCTGCTGCCCCTGCCATAATTCCGATCAACAGTCCTGTCTGCGCCGGATCACCGGTCTTCGGCAGGATTGTAACTGTTTTTACCGGCTTCTGTGGCTGGTTTGGTTTCTGCGGGTTAGTCGGTTTCTGTGGATTTTGTGGTTCCTGCGGCTTCGTGTACACATTTGTAAATAACACTTCGTCCGGCGTTGTCTCGACCTTCGCCTGATAAGCGCCCTGCTCATTATCCGTCACCGTTATTTTGTACGTGTATACAGAAGTGTCATAGGTAATACCTTTCGCCTGCTCATGCTTCTCATTTACTGTATAAATATACGTGCCCACACGGTTAAATGTTAATTTATCAAATGTCACTCTTCCGGACGCATCATTTTTCACCGTCTGCATAACCGCGCCATTTACGTCTTTTAATTCAAACGTAAATTCTCCTTCTGCGAGCAATCTGCCTTTCAGCACTTTCACAGCGCCCGGAACCACTTCTACCGGCACTGCCTGATACTGATTGGAAAACGTCGGAATATTCACAGCATCTCCAGCATATGCATACGATGTCTCTGCTTTCAGATATCCTCCGGCATCCGTAACCTCCACTGTCACCCCATAAACAGTCTCATCATACGTAACGCCACCGGAAGTTCCTTTTGTTTCTCTCATTGTATAGCGGTAAATTCCTGCTTTTTCATAAGTCATTGCAGGGAATATGACATTTCCGTCTGCCTGGTTCCTGGTTTTTGCAACAACTGTTCCATCTTCATTTAATAGCTCAAACAAAAATTCTCCACTCTTCATATCCCGTCCATGCAACGTTTTTTTAGCGTGAATGATATTCTTTCCTTCCAGTGTTACCGGATTCGGCGCGTACTGGTTGTGGAATTCTGGATACTTTCCTTTCTGTCCGTCCGTATAGACTTCTGCCTGTAATATGCCGTCCTGATCTGTAACGACAACTTTCACAGTTGCAACATGGGAATCGTACGTGTACCCTTCCTTATCCCCCTGAACTTCAGATACCTGATAAATGTACGTTCCCGGATGTGTATAGGTAAGCTCTCCAAAATGAAAACTTCCACCCTGGCTATTTGTAACGGTTTCGTCTACATTTTCTGCCACTGCTTTTCCTGTATCATTTTGCAACTCTTCCTGCACTTCTTCCGGAATATCTTCGCTGATTGATTTCAGCCTGAACTGAAACGTTCCTTCTTCCAGTGTCCTGCCTGTCAGTTCTTTCATTCCCTGTAAAGTAACAAGTACTTTGTCCGGGTTGTATTTGTTCGTAAATAAAATGCTATCCGCTTTTTTCTGTCCTTTTTCATAAGTTACCGTTGCTTCCAATTTGCCGTTCAGATTGTCTTTTACCGTCACGATTACCGTTACCGGAACTCCGTCATAGCTGATTCCGTTTGCATTTTCCTGCTTTTCACGGATTGTATACACATATGTTCCACTTTCTGTGTACCGCATAGTATTTTCAAAACGGAACTGTCCGTCTGCATCATTTTTCACTGTGCGTGCAGCCTCTGACAATGCTTTCACCGGATCTGACTCTGGATTATTTTCAGCAGTTTCCAGTACAAATGTAAATTCTCCGCCTTTCATTGTAAACATATTATTTTCACTTGACTGTACCTGCTTTGTGCCGCGTATACCGGTTTTAAAATCAGCCGGAACAACCGGATCTGCTTTGTAGCGGTTCATAATCTTCAATGGATTTCCGTCCGGATAAATAACTTCTGCCTTTAATGCTCCTTTTCCATCATCCGTTACTTTTACTGTCACTTCGTATTTAACTTTATCATAACGGATACCCGGAATCGGATGCTCCGTGTCCTCCACTTCTTGAATCGTATATTTATAAATCCCTGCCTTCACATAAGACATCTGGAAATGGAACTTTCCGTCTACATCGTTTGTTACAACCGTTTCACCCGGAAGTGGCGCATCATTTTCTGCCTTGATCCGGAAATGGAACGTATCATCTGCTCTTAAGTCTCTGCCCTCCAGCACTTTCTTTCCATGAACAGATGTTTGCACCGGTTTTACTTCGTACCGGTTCGTAAATGTCATCACACGGTCTCCTGTAATCGACACGCCGTTTCCTTCTGTCTGATATCCGGAAGGAAGTGCTTTTGCAGTCAGTGTCCCATCCAGATTATCAGTCACGACCACTGTCACTTTTACATTTCCGTCTGCATAAGTAACACCCGGAAGACTTCCTGTTCTTTCTTTTATAACCAGTTTATAAACTCCCGGCTCTTTAAATACGATATCACCAAAATGCGCTTCCACACCATTTTTTACAGTAATCGCTTCCGGAAGCTTTACATCTTTTGCTGCATCTGGATTGTCTTTATCCCATCCGATTGCAAATGTAAACGCATCATCCGACATCCAGTCCCGTCCGATAAGTTCCTTTTTCACTTTCAGATTTGCTGCGCCCTGAAGTGTCACCGCATCGGTCTCATAGTCATTCTGAATCCTTGCAATCTGATCTGCAACTGCAAGATTTAATTCCGCGCCTTTATCATCCTTTTTCTGCCACATCGTTAATTCCGCATGCAGATTCCCCTTTCCGTCATCTGTCACTTTCACAACAACTTCATAGAGTGCCTGCGAATATTTCACACCACCGGCACGATTATTTTCTGCCGGTATCTGTTCCCGGATCTGATACTTAAATGTACCCGGTCTTGTAAATTTAATTGTTCCGAACCCAATGTTCTGTGCATTTGTTACATTTTTTGTCATGCACCGGACACCGTCTTTTTCTGTCACCTGCGCTCCTTCCGGGAACGGCGCATTTTTCTGGTCACTGCTCAGCACAATATCAAAAGACAGTCCCTGAAATGCTTCCCAGTTCGGGAACTGCTTCTGTACGCAGAAAATTCCGTTTGCAAGTTCTGCCGGATCTGCCCTGTAAACATTATGAAATACTGCTTCCATCGTTTTTCCTGCATTAATTTTTCCATTTTCTCCTGATTTTTCATCCAGCGTATATCCTCCCGGCAGATTCACTTCCTCGATGCTGTATGCCGCATTTGCTTCCAATCCGTAAATGCAGAGAGATTCTCCGTCTTTTAAGACAATGTCTGCTTTTCCATTTGCAAATGTAAGTGATATCAGATTGCCAGACTTCTGTCCATTCTGATATTTCTGCACCTGGAATGTCTGATTCGTTGCAGATGGAATCTGGATTTTAAAATGGAATTCCGTTTCACCGGCTTTTTCCGGTCCTGTAAATCCTTCTGCCACTTCCGCACATTTGCTGATCAGAAGCGCTCCCGGACACACAACCTGTAACTTTCCGTTATTACCGAGTTCTTCTTTTATCTCAGAGGCATCTCCACTTGTCCTCTTTGAACTCCAGACATTTTTTGCGGTTTCTGTCACATTTTCCTGCTTTGTTTCAGTCTCATTCTTCGCCTGCCGGTAATACGGATTTTCAGATGCCGGTGTAAATATGCACGTTGTGTCTCCGTTATCTTCTCCTTTCGTATAAACATTGCTGTAAAATGATACAATTCCATCCTTCTGGTTTTCAGCCAGATAAGACTGCATATTCTCATCCGGAACTGCCATTTTCTCTTCCACACCATCTTTCAGGCTTACACCATAACAGATGGAGATTGGTGATGCTTCTTCCACTGTCACGTTCTCTTTTCCGTTCACTTCGTTCACCTTGAAATTCAAAAGTGGCAGCAGCGATGCCGGAATCTTCACTGTGACAAGATCTCCCGTTTTTAAATCATTTGATTTTTCTACCTGAATGATCAGGTCATCAAGACTGGCATTTTCATATAAAGCATTCGCCGAAACCGTGCCGGAGAAATGATAGACATCCTTATTTCCGCTGGTTGTCTTCTCTTTCAGATCAAATGTTTTTCCTGCACAGACAATATTTGCAAAGCGATCCACTTTCATATAATCCCCAAGCCGATCTGTAAATATAACATAACCGTCTTTACTGCCGTCTGCCTCTCCTAACTCTGTTGGTACACCACTTGTTGACTGGCTGATATCCTGCGCGATTTCATCGAAAATCTTATTCAGTTCCGCCACATTGGATGCCGCCTTGTAATACTGGCTGTCTTTTGCTCTGTTGCCGAGGTTCTGATAACTCTGTGCATCCGGATAGTTACTGGAAACGCCGTGCATATATGCATTAAATGAATTTCGCGTATCTGACGGATCTGCCGAATCGAATACACCAATCGTGTAGATCCTTGTTCCATCCTTTTTCAGATCTTTCGCATAAGAAATCGCCCGATTTGCAACGTATCCGTCAAATCCGCTAAAATGATTCGGTTCTCCGTCCGTAAACAGGATGACGATCTTCTGCGATTTTTTCCGTTCTATCTGATCTATGATCTTTTTTGTATATTCCATTCCATAATCCGCTGCCGTACATCCGCTGGCATTCAGTGCATTTACATCCGCTTTCAATACAGATGCATCATCCGTCAGATTGCTGAGAATCTGCGTATGATTATACTTATAACCATTGGAAGTATATGTGGTATTTCCAATTTTATCGGATTTATTTCCTGCATATTTTACAATTGCAATCTTATGTTTTTTTGATGCATCCGTGATATTTTTATTGACTGCATCTGTTTTATCAATGAAATCATTTACCGCTGTTTTCAGCGCAGAAAGTTTAGAAGTGCTTCCATTCAGATTATCGCTCATAGATCCGGATACATCCAGTGTCAGCACGATATCTAACGGCTTATCCGAAACTGTTTTCCTGTTGGACATAGAAGAAAGTGCAGATAATGCAACGAGGAAATCAGATCCGTCATTTGATACCGTGATCTTCTTTCCTCCGTTTTCTATTTCCAGATTTTCTGTTGTAACTGTTTTGTCTGACCAGATCTTACCGGTATTTTCTATCAAATAGTTCCCGTCTCCATCCGTCAGTGCTTTTTTCCAATTGGCAATACTGGACGCATCTGCCATCGTACCCTCGCTTTGAGATGTCACTCCTGAAAGTGTACCCTCTGATGTCTGTTCTTCCGCCTGTACTGCCATACCAGAAGATAACATTCCCCAGACCAGTGCCATCATCAGCATGATCGTCAGAACTCTTCTGATCGTATTCTTACATCTGCTTCTTCCAAAAAACTGCCTTTTCATTGCTCCACTCCTTTCCAGCTTATTCTTTCTCTGGTGTGGATCATGAAATCTGCTAAAGCAGAGCTTCATTTATCGTGGCAGTCTTTCAAGCTGCTTTTTGTAAAGTACTGTAATTATATACGATTCTTATTATTGTGTCTATATCTCATTCTATTTAATTATATTTTTATTTTAGTCAGATTATTCCATTTTTTGTCAATATTTACACTATCGTCAGCTCTTTTGTCGATTCCTAAGATTTGACGGTATTCCTTTTTATAAAAATAGCTGTCACCACCAAATAAACCGCTCCCAATATCAGAATGCTCGCTGCCATAACAGCAATCATCTCCTGCGTAGAAACAACTTCGCCTCCGAACATCGGACGGCAGTCTAGACTTTTTGCAATCTCTGTGACACTCTGTTTTGGAAATCCATCCTCTTTCATCTGTGCAAACACGCCTCTTAACATATGATTTTTCAGCAGAGATGTTCCATACGTACCCGGAAGGTAAGATAAAAATTTCTGTAATCCGTCTCCGAAATTGGACACCGGCATATACGCACCACAGATAAAACCATATCCTGCGCTGACAATTGTTCCGACTGCTGACATCTGCCCCTGTGTCTTTAACGGATAACAGATAATGCTAGATAACACTGCTCCAAACAATACCAGAAGAAGTACATCCAGAACCATCCACGCAAGATCTGTTGCTGATAAGTACCAACCCATTTTCCTTATATAAAAAAGACACAGAACCAATGCCAGTACATTTACCATTAGGGAATTGAACACAGTTGCGCAGAAATATCCCAGATAGAGAACCGGTCTTTTTACCGGTGACACATCAAAATCTTTTCTTGCGCCACTTGCTTTATCCTGCACCATCGTAAGATTCACGCAAAACGTAACTGTTACACAGCTGACAGCAAGAAGCGCCGCACCAAGCTGGGACGCCACCGCACCATCGATCAGTTTTTCAGATACATGCAGGATCTTCGGCAGGTAAGACGTAAATGAGTCTTTATATACTTTTGCAAGGAACGTAGCATAAAGCACAATCAATATAACTGGTGTAATGAGCGAAGAAAATAACATTCCTCTGTCCCGGAAAAATAATTTTCGGTTACGGTTTATCAATGCCTGTAATGTTTTCATACTTCATCCCCTCCCAGTCTCTTTCCGGTAACTTCCAGAAATACATCATCCATACCGCCTTTTATCACTTCATAATCCTGGAACAGTTCCGGATGTGCCACGATCAGCTCTGTCGCCTCTTTTGTAGACCGCACCATGATCTGATAACCGTCCCGGATTATTCTATACTGTTTTCCAAGAAGCTGCACCTGTTCTTCTGTTACTCCATAAAGTGCTACCACATCATCCGCATACTGATTTTTCAGATCATGCGGTGTTCCTTCCGAAACAATACTTCCACTGTCCAGAATCACTACATAATCCGCACTTGCAGCTTCTTCCATATAATGTGTTGTCAGGAACACGGTCATCTTTTCTTTTTTCCGCAGGTTTTCTATAACATTCCATAATGTCTTACGCGTCTGCGGATCCAGTCCGGTTGTCGGTTCATCAAGGATGAGTATTTCCGGGCGGTGCAAAAGTGCTCTCGCAATATCTATTCTTCGTCTCTGTCCGCCGGAAAGCTTACCAACTGCACGGTCTGTATAATCTGCAAATCCTAACAGTTTCTCTAACTCCTGCAATCTGTTTTCAAAAGCTTTACCTGTAATTCCATATAGTGCTGCCCGGCTTTTCAAATTCTCCCGGACAGTCAGCGGTTTATCTAACACACTGTCCTGAAATACCACTCCCAGCAGATACCTTGTGTCCTGCCCGGCATGCGTCTGGTCTGCCCCGTTAATTCTTACTTCTCCGGCATCCTTAGATAGCTGCCCGCACAAGATGGAAATCGTTGTACTTTTTCCTGCTCCGTTTACACCAAGAAATGCAAACAATTCTCCCCTTTTCACCCGGAAGCTTAAATCCCGGACTGCTTTAACTTTACCAAATGCTTTATGTAAATGGCTGACTTCGATTACATTCTCTTTCATAGTTTTCCTTTCTTCACAATGCTGTTTATAATACGAAAACGGCAGGATAGACGATCTTCCTGTTCTTCTCCCGAATGAAATATATTTTGTCAAAAATTGCACACCCCTGATTTAATACATGCTCTTTAACAAATGCGTTCCCGTTGAAGTACGGAAAATATTTTTGCACGTATTTTCAATTACTTCCTCAGAATATCCGCTTTCATCGGCATTCACCAGAAAATCCGCCTCCAGCAGGATCTGATGATCCGCGCTCTTTACATCTGTATATGTATGATGATGCTCAACCAGCCATCTGATTCGTTCTACCTTCTGCTTCTCAACCGGCAATTCAGCAAAAAATGCGTCTACCAGTGGCGCGCTTTCTTTCTCCTGCATTTTGCCATTTGCATTACCGTATTTTTCTCGGCACAACGGACATGCAATATCATGTACAACAGCCGTTAATTCCAGAATCTTCTGTGTATCCTCATCCAGTCCTTCCTTTTCTCCGATCGTCTTTGCGAACGACCAGACTTTAAGAAAGTGATTGATATCGTGTCTGTTTCCCTTATAAAAATCAATCATTTTTTCAATTGCAGTCGCAACCAGCATTATATTATTTCCTCCCAGCGTATATTTTTACTTGTATGATGTTAGGGTCAAAAGATTCCATACCGTTTTAGGCTTTTGCCCCTGGCATCTTTATATGCTATTATAATATTATCTTCTGCTGTATTGCAAATACGATTTATCACCCTTCTTTTCTCGCCACAACATACGCAACTCCTGCCGGCGCCTCCATCTGACACCCTAGATTGTACTTATTATATTCCGCTGTCTTTTCTAATTCTCTTCACTCTTCCACATCATCGTAAATCCACTTTTCCCATACCCTTGTCTTTTTAATTCCGGAGTAATACAAATCGGTCCCATAGTCATAAACCGGATCATTTCGAAGCTGATGCAATACATAATGTTCATGTTACTTTTTTCAAATTGAAGACTGAACCACAAATATCAGAAAACCGAGGACTGTTCCCCGGTTTTTTTTGCTTAACTATTTATAGTCCTCTTGCAAACTTAACTGCATTTTTTATATCTTCTTCATCTGGATGCCCTTTGGCAATACCACCCACCAGTTTAAATGGACCAAATGTGTCATAACCCTTGCACCCGAATTTTCCTATCACTTTAGAATGCTTCTTGTCTAAAATCTGCTCTATGGATTTATAATTCGCATTCCCACCATAAGTACAGATCAGAAATATCTTTTTGTCATCCGGTAGATTCTTCTCTGCAAATCCCAATATCGACTGATGAAACTTTGAAAAATAGATTCCTGATGCAAACCCAATTATATCATAACTGCTCAGATCTGCATCTGGCTGTTTCACAGCATCAATCAAATCCACCTGACATTCTTCTGCTATCCTCTTTACTAATTTTTCTGTATTTCCGTGATGCACAGATGCGTATACTATCGCTGTTCTCATTTTTCTTCCTTTCTGCCTGTTCCATCAATTAGGTCATAGCTCATATCCAAAAAGTCTAATGTCTTTGCTTCACTGACTGAACCATCCAGTAAAATCGTAATCCAGTGCTGTTTATTCATATGGTATCCTGGTAAAAAACCGTAAGTCTGAATAATCATACTGGTCATTTCCGGATCGCACTTTACGTCCATGATGTCAACCAGATCATTTCCCTCTAATCCCAACTTAGATTTCTCAACTGTCATGAGTACAGCATACCATTTTCCATTTTTATGACGAAGTACAGCACTGTCTGGCGATTTACTCCATAAATATTCCGGAACTGTGCCGTACTGTTTCTGCACATATTCAAAAATTTCTTCTTTCTTCACAATCTATTCAACTCCAGATTCTTCTGATATCCTGCCCATAATCATACCACATTTTCGTATCCCGTACTACCTGCCAAATTCTTTTGCATTTCTCTTATTCTTCTGACTTTAGCTAAATAACTTGTCAGTCGTATAGATTCATAGCTTTAGGTGCATATATAATTGTAAAAAAGTATTGACTCCGACGTTACGTAATAGTTTATGCTTAGAACACAAAGTTAGATAGGAGAAAATATTAATGATGACAGTGCATGAAGTGAGCAAGCTTACCGGAGTGAGTATACGCACTCTACAATATTATGATTGTCAAGATTTTCTTTTTGCTTATATTATCTCTTTTTATAAATCAACAGCTCCGGATTTTTACCATCCTTCTCATATGTACATACGAGAATAAAATCCATACCTGCCAGAATACCGAAGCACCTGTCTCCTCCAAATTCAGACTCCAGTTGATTCCCCAGATAGGTTTTCTGATCATTAAGGAATTTCACTTTTTGACCATTAGGCAGAGTATATTCCAGATTCACATATTTCCCCACAAGTGCATTTAGTTTGTCTACCCTTGGAAGTCCGTCTATATGCAGATCATTAATTTCATTTATCAATTGCTTTTTAAACTCTTCAAACTGCCCATTGTCACTAAGCTCATCATATCTTTTCCAGTAATCTAACTTTGGAAGCATTTCTTTCAGATAAGAACGTGCTTGTTCTTCGGTAAAGTTTTCATTTACCATATTCTTTACACACACATCAATCAATTCATCCATATCATTATATGTGTATGTTCCATCTGCATAGCACCATTTACAATACTCCTCATTTAATGCGCCATCCTTATCACGTCCCAATATGGAATCATCATCAATAGGCATGCCGCAGCACTGACAGATCAGCTTTCTGGGTTCTCCCAAAAGCGTATTGATCGAGACATCAAATTCTTTCGATAAGAGCTTAAGGGTATCAGTATTCGGAACGGTATCTCCATTTTCCCAGCGTGATACCGCCTGCCTTGTTACCATAATTTTATCCGCCAGCTCGTATTGTGACATTCCTCTTTCTGTACGAAGTTTCAAAATAATATTTTTTGTTTCCATAGTCATCACCTCCATAAGCATATCATATAGATAAATTCATGTTCCGAAAAGCAACCTGCTGTTGCCATACCCTGTCTATATGATTTAATTATCACTCTTTGGTCATGACTCTTTTACAATAGAAATTAATCTTGCCATATGATTTCCTTTCCGGCATAAGAAAAACCCTTGAAAACACTGGATTTTCAAGGGTTTTATGGATCTTATTAAAGAGCAGCAAATATCAGATTATTTACCCATCTGAGCTGCAACTTCTGCTGCGAAGTCTTCGTTCTTCTTCTCAAGGCCTTCACCTGTTTCAAAACGAACAAATCTCTTCACGCTTAAGTTAGCTCCGTTCTCTTTTCCAACCTTCTCTACGTATTTAGCTACAGTAAGGTCGCTATCCTGAACGTATGCCTGGTCTAACAGACAAATCTCTTTCATCTCTTTGTTGAGACGTCCGATGATCATCTTTTCGATGATGTTATCCGGTTTATTCGGATTCTCCTGTTTAGCCTGAGCAAGAAGAATCTCTTTCTCATGGTCTAAGAAGGACTGATCTACTTCATCACGGGAAGTATATTTTGGAGACATAGCTGCTACCTGCATAGCTACGTTCTTCAGACAAGTTTTGATCTCGTCATTGATAACATCTGTATCTGCTTCAACAAGAACACCGATACGTCCGCCACCGTGAATATAAGATACTACACATCCGTCAGTAACAACTTTCTCAAATCTTCTGATGTTCAGTTTCTCTCCGATAACAGAAATCTTCTCTGTCAGAGCATCCTGTACAGTCTTAGAAGCATCTTCGTTCCAAGTTTCTGCCATAAATGCTTCCATATCTTTGGACTCAGAAGCGATTGCCTGATTAACAACAGCTTTAACAAATCCCTGGAATTCTGCATTCTTAGCAACGAAGTCTGTCTCTGAGTTAACTTCTACGATTGCTGCAGTCTTATCATCTTTGACATCAGCCATAACAATACCTTCTGCTGCGATACGTCCGGCTTTTTTAACAGCCTTAGCTTCGCCATTCTTTCTCAGATATTCTACTGCCTCGTCCATGTTTCCATCTGTTTCATTAAGAGCTTTTTTGCAGTCCATCATTCCTGCACCAGTCATCTCTCTTAATTCTTTTACCATCTTAGCTGTAACTGCCATTTTTTTATCCTCCATCATTAAAAAGAATGAATCCTACTCTTCTACTGCCTCTGCTTCTTCAGCAACTTCCTCGTATACTTCATCAGCATCAGCTGCTCCCTGATTAGCTTCTACAACAGCGTCTGCCATCTTGGAAACGATCAGTTTTACTGCACGGATAGCATCATCGTTACCCGGAATTACATAATCTAACTCTTCCGGATCACAGTTTGTATCAGCGATTCCGATAAGCGGAATACCAAGTGTATGTGCTTCCTGAACACAGATTCTTTCTTTCTTAGGATCTACTACGAAGATTGCATCCGGAATAGTCTTCATTTCTTTGATTCCGCCAAGGTTCTTCTCAAGTTTCTCCCATTCTTTCTTAAGCTGGATAACTTCTTTTTTCGGTAATACGTCAAATGTTCCATCTTCAGACATTCTCTCGATATCTTTCAGACGAGCGATTCTGCTCTTAATTGTCTTGAAGTTTGTAAGCATTCCTCCAAGCCATCTCTCGTTAACATAGAACATTCCACAACGCTCTGCTTCTACTTTGATAGCATCCTGAGCCTGTTTCTTTGTTCCAACGAACAGAATGTTTCCACCTTCTGCTGCGATATCTGCTACTGCCTGGTAAGCCTCATCAACTTTTCCTACAGATTTCTGTAAGTCGATGATGTAGATACCGTTTCTCTCTGTGTAAATGTACGGAGCCATTTTAGGGTTCCATCTTCTTGTCTGATGTCCAAAGTGAACACCTGCTTCTAAAAGCTGTTTCATTGAAATAACGCTCATGTTTCTTTCCTCCATTTGGTTCTTTACTTCCGCATATATGTAAGTCTTTGAAACCTCCTGTATCAGGCCGGCACCATCTTGGACAAATATATGCGTGTTTTTTGCGACCTTAATAGGATAGCATAAAACCCTTGCTGTTGCAAGGGTTTTCGTAAATTCTGAAATATTTAGAAAACTTCTGATCAGAACTCTTTCTGCCCCATAATTTTAACTGATTTCCGATAAGAAGAGAAATAAATCATTCCCACCACAACTGCAGATAGTAACACAGTACCTAAAAAATGTTGTATAAATATACCTCCAAATGCATCTACAAAGATGGTAATAAATGCTACCAGTATTGCGCCTATTAACATATCAAATGCTGTAAAAAGAATAATAATCCCCATTACAAGCAGCAAAATAATAATTCTTGATTTTGATACATCATATTTCAGTTCTACCGGAAATATAATTGCCTGAAGAACTAATGCAACTGCCAATATTCCAAGAAACGCACTAAAAATTTCCTGATTACTATCTGCCTGATCCGGTGTAAAGAGCATCCCGATTTTAGTAAGAATCATACTTAAAATACCACCAATACATATACTCATAAGACTCAGCAGATACTTTTCCTTCACATATTCCTTTCTTGTAATAGGCAGTGTCATAAGATAAACAATTCCCTGGTCCGCCACATCGTATTGATACATTGTCCGGGCAATCATAGATAACCCAAACATGATATATCCCATCATAAAATACCAGTTTTGAAACAAAACACCAAATAAAACACTTACACCGATGATACTAACCCACAATCTTCTCTCATTTTTTAAAGTTCTTAAATCTTTCATGAGTAATGCTTTCATATTCTCTCTCCTCCTGCCATCAAAAGGATTAATTCGTCCACGCTTCCTTTTTCTATTACAATTTCCGGATTATGCATCTGATAATATGCCTTCTGATCTGTCAGACAGCTCCATCCGAAATTTTCTTTTTTCCGGCAGATAATATGTGACTTATCCATTTTTTTATATACCTCATCTGATACTTTTAATAATCCATATGCATCTAATAGCCGATCCATTTCTTCATGAAATGTAATTGTCCCTTTTTGAATCAGATAAATATCATCACAAAATGTTTCCAGATCTCCTGATAAATGCGAACTGATCAGAATCGCCCGTCCTTCCGTCTCCATATATTCCCGCAACAGTGTCAGCATCTGTTCTCTCGCCACCACATCCAGCCCGCTGGTCGGTTCATCCAAAAGTAATAACTTCGCTTTATGTGTAATTGCTGCAAATATCTGTAATTTTCGTTTCATTCCTGTTGAAAATTCCTTTATTTTCTTATTCATTGGAAGTTTATATTCTTCGCAATACTGTAGAAATTTATCCTTTTCAAATTCCGGATATAAGTCTTCCAGAAATGGGATAATATCATGAATTGTAAAATAACTTCCAAAACCGGTTTCCGCTAACACGACTCCTGTCTGCTGTAATATTTCTTTTTCTGGCTGTTTTCCATCATTACTGCACTCTCGTTTTTTCCCCAGCACTTCCATCTCTCCTGCTTCTTTTCCAATCAGCCCGAGAATAAGTTTAAATGTCGTACTTTTTCCTTCTCCATTCGCTCCGATCAGTCCCGTAATCATTCCAGGATATACTGTCAGAGAGCAATCCATCGAAAAATTCGGATATTTCTTCTGTACATGATTTAGTTTTATCATCACATCTTTCCCCATCTCTAACCCTCCAATACAATTTCAAATAATTCCGTCAAGTCATGATCTGTCAATCCGCAGCTTCTTCCTTTATGGATTGCCGCTTCCAGTTCTGCCTCAACTTCTTTTTTCTTTTCCTCCAGCAGCATATTCTGATTGGCACATGCTACAAAACTTCCCTTTCCATGTACCGTCACAACAAATCCTTCCTCTGTTAATGCGTCATAGGCTTTTTTTACAGTGAGCGCACTGATTTTTAAATCTTTCGCCATTGTACGGACAGACGGAAGCATCATCTCTTCCGAAAATTCTCCATTTATAATCTTCTCTTTAATCTGTTCTACAATCTGTTCATAAATCGGCTGCATGGATGAGTGATTAATAATCAGATACATCTTTCGCCCTCCTTCTTTGTAAACAGTATATAACAGTATATAACTGTTGTCAACTGTTATACACTGTTTATTCACCTATAAAACATGACACCGGCAGACTTTTTCAGGATACTAAACCAATTTTTCTAGTCGCCAAAAAAATCTGTATTTACAGATATACTTTCTATAAATACAGATTTTAAATCTTGATATTGTAATTTTATTTTCAAACGACTATATGCATTTTAAAACACAACATTCAGAAGCATTTTAAATCTCTCTTCTCCGTATACAGCGTGTGGTTTCTTTGCAGGCATGATAATTGTCTCTCCTGCTTTTAGGATATATACGTCTCCCACAATTCTATCATATAAAAAGGACGGGGAATAAATCCCCGCCACATAAAGTCTTTTAAAACTTACTAACTGATGTGTAATTAGCAAACTGTATGGATCCATCCTTCCGGAGCTTCGATGTGTCCCATCTGGATTCCAGTTAATGTATCGTATAGTTTCTTTGTGATCTCACCCATCTCTTCCATTCCGCTTGGGAAGCAAATTTCTTTACCATGATCTACGATCTTGCCTACTGGAGAGATAACTGCTGCTGTTCCGCAAAGTCCACATTCTGCGAAGTCTTTTACTTCATCCAGATATACTTCTCTTTCTTCTACTTCCAATCCAAGATAATGTTCTGCGACATACATCAAAGAACGTCTTGTAATAGAAGGAAGAATTGTGCTTGATTTCGGTGTTACTACTTTCTTATCTTTTGTTACAAAAATAAAGTTAGCTCCACCAGTCTCTTCAACCTTTGTTCTTGTAGCTGCATCCAAATACATGTTTTCATCGTATCCCTGTGCGTGTGCATCTACGATTGCATGTAAGCTCATTGCATAGTTAAGTCCGGCTTTTACATGTCCTGTTCCATGCGGTGCTGCACGATCAAAATCACTAACCCTGATTGTGATTGGTTTTGCTCCGCCTTTGAAGTATGGTCCAACTGGTGTAGTAAATACACGGAACTGATACTCATCTGCCGGTTTTACACCGATAACAGCGTTAGAACCAAACATATACGGACGTACATACAAAGTAGCTCCTGATCCGTATGGTGGTACATAAGCTGCATTTGCTTTTACAACATCATGTACAGCCTGTACAAATTTATCTTCCGGGAATACCGGCATTTCCAGTCTTGCTGCAGAATCAGCAAGTCTCTTTGCATTTAAGTCCGGGCGGAACATTACAATGTGTCCATCTTCTGTCGTATATGCTTTCAGGCCTTCAAAACATGTCTGTGCATACTGCAGTACTCCGGCGCATTCACTGATGACAACCTTATCATCTTCCGTTAATACACCTTCATCCCATGATCCGTCTTTATAATTTGATACGAATCTCTTATCTGTCTTTACATAGCCAAATCCAAGATTACTCCAATCGATATCTTTTTTCTCCATTTTCTATTCCTCCGTCCTTTTACAATTAAATATATTTATGATACCACTTAACACGAAACAATCCGCAGGCATCATAGTTGAGGCTTTTGTCCCAACATCATTGTATGCAAGTATTATAATACTGTCTATATAAAAATTCAAGAGTGCACTCTGTTTTTTATGTGTACAATTTTCACAAAATTATTTATCGCTCCATCATGCTAATCGATTCAATACCGACACTTCCTCCACGGACAACTTCAATACTCTTGTACTCTTCTTTCATAAGTTTGATTACTGCATCATTCTTTGTCGCTGTCTGTACAAATTCAAGAAGCAGACTGTCTTTACCATAATCAATAACTTTTGCTTTAAATGTTTCTGCAATCTGGAACAGTTCTACCTTATCTTCCGGTGTACATTTCTGTACTTTTACATAGAGAATTTCCTTCATTCTGACAAATACATCCGTAAAATCAATGACTTTAATTACTTCTACCAGACGGTTTAACTGTTTTTTAATCTGTTCAAATGTTTCATCGTCGCTGACGGTCGCGATCGTCATTCGTGATACAGTCGGATCTTCCGTTGTTCCAACAGTCAGACTGTCCAGATTGTAAGATTTTCCCGAAAACAGCCCTGAGATTTTAGACAGGACACCGACTTGATTTTCTACATATAAAGAAATCCAGCGTTTTTTCATTTTATTTCCACTCATAATCATTCTCCTTCCTGCTTAACAATCCATGATCATATCTTCTAATGTACCGCCCGGCTGGATCATCGGATATACAAGATCCTCCGGATCAATATCAAATTCAATGATATATGGCGTCTTTTTACTCTGCATTGCTTCTCTGAATGCCGGTTCAATCTCTTCCACTTTTGAAACATGGATTCCCTTCGCTCCATAGGATTCTGCAAGTTTCAGGAAATTCGGTGTATATTCCGGGCATGGAACTTCACCGCATTTTCCCCTGCATGCTGCTCCCGCTCGCAGGCAGGTCATGGAGTAACGTTTTCCATAGAATAATTTCTGCCACTGACGAACCATTCCCAGATTATTATTATTGAAAATACAGGAAATGATCGGAAGTTCTTCCAGCACCGCCGTTGCAAGTTCTTGAATATTCATCTGCATACCACCATCACCGGAAATAGAGATAACCGGTGTATCCGGATTACCGATCTTGGCTCCGATCGCACCTGGAAGTCCGTATCCCATCGTTCCAAGTCCACCGGACATCAGTAATTGTTTCTTATGTGTAATTTCTATAAACTGCGCTGTAAACATCTGATGTTGTCCAACATCCGTTACGATAATTGCTGCATCAAATACCTTGTTGATCGTATCGATTACATCCTGTGGTGTCATGATCGGCTTTCTCTTCATCTTCATCGGATGTTCTTCTTTCCATGTTTCAACCTGTGCACGCCATTTTTCTGTGTCACACTCTGTCACGTACTCTAACATTTTATCGATTGCTTCTTTTGCGTCCGCTACGATTGGAACATCGACCTGTACATTTTTTGAAATGGCAGCTGTATCAATATCGATATGAACAATCTGCGCTTTTGGTGCAAAAGAATGTAACTTACCTGTGATGCGGTCATTGAATCTTGTTCCGATAGAGAACAGCAGATCACATTCATTTACTGACATATTGGACGCATAAGCACCATGCATACCAAGATTTCCAATATAAAGTGGGTGATTTGTTGGAATTGCTCCTCTTCCCATAACCGTTGTTACTACCGGCACATGTGTGCATTCCACAAGTTCTGTAAATGCCTTCTGTGCATGAGCAACATTAACACCTCCTCCGGCAAGAAACAGCGGTCTCTTTGCCTTTCCGAGCATTTTCAGTGCACGTTTTAACTGTCCGATATGTACATGTGTATTCGGTTTGTATCCACGGATATTTACTTCTTCTGGATACTCTGCATCTCCCAGCTCTCCCATAACATCTTTTGGAAGGTCAATTAATACCGGTCCCGGTCTTCCGGTTCTCGCAATATAAAATGCTTCTTTTAAAATACGTCCGAGATCTTCTCTTCTACGTACAGTTACTCCGTATTTTGTAATACTTCTCGTAATACCGACAATATCGACTTCCTGAAATGCATCATTTCCAATAAGATGTCTGGATACCTGTCCGGTAAAACATACAAGTGGTACGCTGTCATAATAAGCAGTCGCGATTCCTGTCACCAGGTTTGTCGCACCCGGTCCGCTTGTTACAAGGCACACCCCAACTTTTCCTGTAGATCTTGCATATGCATCTGCTTCATGCACAAGCGCAACTTCCTGTCTTGGCAGGATCACTTTCGTATAATCCTGTTTGTATAACTCATCACTGATATCAATCGTGCAGGCTCCCGGATAGCCGAATAATGTGTCTACGCCCTCTTCCTTCAAAGCCTTTACTAATAATTTGTTTCCACTGATTTTTTTCATCTGCACAACCTCCTTGGCATTAAAAAAACCCTAAGCTCTATGCTTAGGGCGAATTACTCATCCGTGTTACCACCTAAATTCAGAAACTTTTGTCTCTGCACTCTGCCGATACAGGACTCCTACATCCGATATCGTTCCCATCTAACGCTGGGACTGCGTTGAAGCCTACTTGCTTTCGCTTTCAATTCACTGCTCGGGGGCTACTTCCATAATCACTTCACGAAGATTCACACCAGCCATCTTCTCTCTGTGGATCTGTAAATTATGTACTCCTCCCTGTCATAGCATTTTCACAATTATTTATAAAATCTATCTATTGTTTCACTCATTCAAATAAGTAATACAATTATAACTTTCTGAATATCTTCTGTCAACTGATATATTTTTAACTGCAAAGAACAATATTCATCAAGCTGTATGGCACTATACCAGAACTTTCTCTGCAATTTTTCCCCAGGAGATTCGGCTTACATCAGCCGGTCTGGTACAATTTTCCTCTACACTTTCCTGCAATGATTCTGCAATGCGTTTCTCATAAGCCGGAAGTTCTTCTCTAACTGCTTCATCCACGCGGTTCATCCGTGGAAGTTCTACATATCGGATATCCGCTCCCGGCGCATATGTATCCAGCCATTCGCGGATTCCCGGAAGATCCGACATCACAACACGGTCGCCACAGGCAAGTGCTTCGATCACTGTAAGCGGCAATCCTTCCGAAAAAGATGGTAGTGCAAAGATATCGCATGTATTATATACTTTTGCCAGCTCCATCTGCTCCAGTTTTCCAAGAAAATGAACCGGATATGGTGCCTTCTCTGCCAGTCTGCAGATTCTTGCATACTCTGTCTCATTTCCTGCGCCGCCAGCCAGATATACTTCCAGTTTATCTGCTTCATACGGAAGATAAGCAAGACTTCGGATCAGACTCTCTACGCCTTTCTTCTCTGAGATTTTCCCAGCAAACACAATCTTCGTCTTTCCGGGAACCTTCCGGATATGAAGATCACGGAAAATATGACTGTTATAGCCCATTCCAGATACTTCCACCTGTTCTGCTGTTACATGAAACATCTGGCAGATCTGCGTCTTCTGCTCTTCATGCAAAGCAAAAATCCGGTTTAGCTTCGCAATCTGCGCTTTGATATACTCCTGTTTTAACACATTTTTCTGCAATTGTCTGAGATCTGTATTATGACAGAAACCATATACCGGAAGTTCCGGAAAATGTTCCCGCACCAGTGCTGTAAGCAGATACAGATGATGACTTAAGATCAGATCCGGCTGAAATTCCTTTACTGCCTGCCTGATCTTCGTCAGGAAAACATTTGCAAACTGCCCTGCCATTTCTTCTGTCATATCACAATATCTCGTGCTTTCATAAGGCATCTCATCCGACATTCCCGCAATCGGAAACGGCAGCTCCTCTGACTTGAAAATAACCGGATATACTTTTGTATTTTCCGGAACTTCTGTCTTATCTTCTTTATAAACACCGGCAACTACTGCTTGTTCATGTCCTTTTGCTGCCAATTCCTTTACAAGTTCTGTCAAAAACACGCCACTACCGGTACTGTTTGGCTTCTGTGCCGTAATACTCAGTATTCTCATCTTTCTTTTTAAATCCTCTCATATACCGTAAAATAATACTCCAGATCAAAACATGTCTGTTCTTCACTGATCTTTGTCATCTTCCACTCTGGATCTTCATCCAAACTCGGAAAATAAGTATCTGCATCATACGCATGATCAATCTTTGTAACCAGTGCTGTATCGCAGTACTTTAACATCGCACGGTAAATGCTCTCCCCACCGATTACGAATGTCTCTCCCTCGTACTTCTTCGCTTCTTCCAGTGCTTCTTCTACACTGTGTACAACAACCGCGTCTTTTACTTTGTAATCCGGATTCTTGCTGATTACAATATTCACACGGTTTTTAAGTGGCTGGCTCTGTGGAAAACTTTCCAGTGTTTTCCGTCCCATAATAACAATATTCCCCTTTGTTGTCTCACGGAAAAATTTCATATCTGCCGGAATGCTCCACATCAGGCGGTTGTTTTTTCCAATCGCCCAGTTTTTATCAACTGCAACTATTAATTTCATCTTATCTCGCCCTTTCTTTTTTTAAACTGCAACCGGAATGTTTTTAATCTGCTCATGCGTCTCATAATCGATCAGTTTTACATCATCTCTCGTAAAATCATAGAAATCTTTTACTTTCGGATTCAGCCAGAACTTCGGTGCCGGAAGCGGTTCTCTTGCGATCAGTTCTTCTATTACCGGCACGTGTCTGTCGTAAATATGCGCATCCGCGATCACATGTACCAGTTCTCCGGCTTCCATATCACACACCTGTGCCAGCATATGCACAAGCACCGCATACTGGCAGACATTCCAGTTATTTGCTGTCAGCACGTCATTCGATCTCTGATTTAAAACAGCATTCAATGTCAGCTTATCGTGTCCTTCCTTCTTCGTCACATTAAATGTCATACTGTATGCACAAGGATAGAGATTCATCTCATGAAGATCCTGATGTACATATATATTTGTCATAATTCTGCGGCTGTACGGATTATTTTTTAAGTCATAAATCACACGGTCAACCTGATCAAACAGGCCTTCTTTATACTGATGCTTCACGCCAAGCTGATATCCGTATGCTTTGCCGATTGAGCCATTCTCATCTGCCCAACTGTCCCAGATATGACTGTGCAAGTCATTGATATTATTCGATTTCTTCTGCCAGATCCACAAAAGTTCATCCGTGCAGCTCTTGATCGCTGTTCTCCTGAGCGTCAGAGCCGGAAATTCCCTTGACAAATCATAGCGGTTCACCACTCCAAATCTTTTAATTGTGTAAGCCGGCGTCCCATCCTCCCATTTCGGACGGACCTTTTCTCCCCTGGTATCTGTGCCATTGTCGATGATGTCACGGCACATATCTATAAAAACTTTGTCTGCATAACTCATAAAAATGTATCCTCCTTGCAAGCTGTCTTTTTCATATTAACATGAAAATATTATAAAAAAAAGAGAAACGTCGCAATTTGCGTTCCTCTTTTAAGCCTATACATCTCAGGCTCTTTTATTCCTGATATCCTGCTATATGCTATATATTATATTAACCACAACATTCAACGAGAACATTTTCCAGTGCATTTGCACTTGCACTGTGTGTACGCTCCACACGGATATTGTAACGCTCTGCTTCTTTCAACGCACAGTGTACCATTTTATGTGCCACTGTTGAAGTAAACAAAATGATCAGATCCGGCTGACCGATCTGTGTCTTCAGATTGCCCGCCATTCTGGTAAATACTTTTGCCTTACATTTATATTTCTTGCAGATCTGTTTATACTGATGTTCCATTCTTTCATTTCCGCCTATAATAACAACACTCATCGATTTGTCCCCTTTCTTGCTGTCTTTTGTCTTATGCTACAATTTCCCGAATTGTCTTTCCTGCCAGAAATTCATTTACTGCACAGTCCTTTGCCTTATCGTATGTCCAGAATGTAAGTTTTGCTTTTTCCGGATCATGATATACTTTCCAATATCCACAAAAGAGACTGTCCTGTCCTTTATGCTCAATAAAGCCTCTGACATCTTCCAGTGGATAGTTAAGGAAAATTCCGATTTCATGAGGAAATTCAATCTCATTTTTTGAATGTTCCCGTACTCTTAACGAAAGTCTTTCCAGCACTTTTTCCAGACTGTTTTCTTCATAACCGTAATCAGCAAGGAACGTCTTCACTTCCGGTTGTTTCAGATATGTTTTTAACTGTGCCGGGCGATATAACAACACTAGGTATTTGTCTCTGCAAAATGTAAGTGCACGGTAACAGATTCCCGTTCCATTAAGAAGCAGATGCATATTTCTCATATCCTCTCTGCGGACATTCGTAATACAGGCTACTTTATATCCTTTGAACAATGGGGCACATTGCAGGATTAACTGAAACTGTAATCTCTTCCAACTATTTTTATCTGCTAACATACATGCTACAACTTCCACTGGCATTTTGGAGTTCCCGCCTTTTCTTGTTTGATTTTGATTTTGATTATCATTTACATTTACTAATTTATCATACATGTATTAAAATTACAAGGAGACTTATTCATACCATTTTCTCATTAAGGAGGAACAAAAAGGTCCATGCTTTATTTTTGCATGAACCTTAATAACTTATACTTTATAAAATTTTCTTTCTGCCTCGATTCTTACATTGTCATCTCATCTTTGGGAAGGAAATATTTTAATGCCACTTCATTTGTAGCCGCATCAGCCAGGTTGATACAACTGTTTCCCATACGGTCAATCAAATGAAGAATATTCGTAAATGGTGTTGTCAGACTCGCTTTACATTTTCCTTTGTTGACACGCTGGATATGGGATTTTCGCATCATAATATCCAAATTGACAATCTTGTCTTTGCGCTTCATCAGCTTTTCAAGCTCTACTGTTGTATCACCGCGTAATGCCTTTGTCGCTGAATCAAACATCTTCTCCAGAGTTTTCAGACATTTTGCAAGTTCATCCATCGCTTCCTGTGAATATTTATACTGGTTTGTTTCTTTTTCTTTCATAGATAATGCAATTCCGGCACTTAAATTACCGATTCGTTCCACATCTCCCAGCACATACATCAGTCCCGCTGTCTGGGATGCCTGCTGTTCGGTCAAAAGTCCGGAAGAAAATAATCCTGCCAGATAATCTGTGATTTTATCTGTGAGCTTTGTTACTTTCGCACTCTCCTCCTGTATCTTATCTACACCTTGCATCTGATTTTCTTTTACGACAGTCACCGTATCATGCAGAACTTTTTTCACCTGATCGCTCAGATGTAAAATCTCTTTTGCGACAAGCTGCAGCGCTGCTGCCGGCTGATTTTTCACATTCTCATCCAGATATAATGTCTCAAACGGATCTGATTCGGTCTTCCTTCCATCCGGAATCAGGAACATAACAATCTTCACCATCACTCCAATCAGGCATACCCAGATCAGTGTCATTGTAATATTAAAACAAGTATGCGCATTCGCAATCTGTCTGGAAATCACTTCCACTTCCGGTCCTTTTGGTGAAATAAAACGGATCAGTGTAGCATATGGTTTCACAAACCATATAAATAAAAAACTTCCTGATATATTAAAAATGCAATGCGCCACGGCTGTTCTCTTTGCATCTTTCGTCTGTCCTATACTTGCAAGAAGTGCCGTGATCGTTGTTCCGATATTGTCTCCAAGCAGGATCGGAATCGCACCAGTAAGTCCAAGAATACTTGTCATACCGTCTGGTCCTGCCTGTGCTGCAAAATTCTGTAAGACTGCGATGGTTGCACTACTACTCTGTACGACCAGCGTCATTAATGTACCTACTCCCACTCCAAGAACCGGAATATGTTTTACACTTGCAATAAGTTGTGTAAACATCGGACTGGATGCCAGCGGTTTCATGACGTCTCCCATTGTCTCAATTCCAAGGAATAACAGACCGAATGCAAATATCGTCTGTCCTATACTTTTTGCTTTTTCTGATTTTGCAATAAATGCAATGATAAATCCCACAAAAATAATGATATATATGTAATCGCTGATCTTAAATGCAATAATCTGTGCCGTCATGGTTGTTCCGATATTTGCACCAAATATAATAGAAATTGCCTGTGGCAGGTTCATAAGTCCTGCACTGACAAATCCGATTGCCATGACCGTTGTGGCGCTGCTGCTCTGCAGAACTGCCGTTGTAAGCGCTCCGGCAAGCACACCGAGAACCGGATTCTTTGTCAGTAATGCCAAAATACTTTTCATCTTCTCTCCAGCTGCTTTCTGCAGACACTCGCTCATCATATTCATTCCATAAATAAAGATTGCAAGTCCCCCCAGCAGACCAAATACAATCTGCATATTTTCATTCATATTGATTTCTCTCCTTTTTGCTGTACAATTTACTATCGTTGCTATTTTAGCGAATGCACATGCAAATCAGATGAAATCTATGTTAAATCTATGTAAAGTCAGCTCATGTATTACAGAAAAACAATAAAAAAAGCCGGCCTCTAAGGCTCGGCTATATTATACAGTACACGATCCAGCATCTTTTTCAATGCTTCTACTTCTTTTTTATTCATTCCCAGTGTCAGCATCTTATCCAGTTTCTTCCGGTCTGTTTCCATCCTCCTCTGAATATCATATGCTTTCTCAGTCAGGTAAATGTTCTTGCAACGCTTATCTTCGTTGCTCGGTACTACAAGGATAAATCCTTTTTCATCCAGTCGTTTCATAAGTCCTGTCACAGTCGGATTACGCAGACTCAGCGCTTTTTCAATATCTCTCTGGGTTACATGCTCTTTTCTGCTTGTAAATAAATAATCCAGCACCGCACACTGTGAAGCTGTGATTCCCAGCGTACGTAGTTTGCGGTTAAATTCTTTTTCGTAAATTGTGCTGATCTGCTTAAACAAAAATCCAAGCGTCGTTCTCTCCCGCATCTTATGTTTCCCTCCTCATGAACTTCCCGGCTTTCTTATAAATATATCCGACTTTTAATACTCACGAATCACACTGCTGATTTCCTGTGTCGTATCCATCTCTCTTAAATGCATCAACGCATCCTGCATATGATACTCTTTTACTGCTTCCGTTACGATAACAAGTTCAGCGACTCCGTCTGTAATGACCTTCTGGATCACTTTGGAAATGCTGACTTTGTGCTCACCGAACATGCTGGCGATTCGTGCAAGAACGCCCGGTTTGTTTGTTACCTGCATGCGTACAAAGAATTTATTTTTCACATCATCTGAACTCTTGACCGGTGTATTCTTGTAGCAGGTACAGCTGATTCGTCCGGTACATGAGAACTGGATATCGCGGATAATGTCGATCACATCTCCCATAACAGCACTGGCTGTTGGAAGCTCTCCGGCGCCTCTTCCGTAAAACATCGCATCATCTAATGCATCTCCGTGTACAAAAACCGCATTAAAGGAATCTCTGACAGATGCAAGCGGATGATTCTTCGGCAGCATCATCGGATAAACTGCAACCTCAATACCATCTTCTCTGTTATGTGCCACTCCGAGAAGCTTGATCACACTGCCAAATTCTTTTGCATATGCGACATCCTTCGCAGATATCTTTGTAATTCCTTCTGTGTATACATCGTCAAATACAACTCTGGAATGAAATACAATGGAAGCTAAGATTGCAACTTTTCTTCCAGCATCCAGACCTTCAACATCCGCAGTCGGATCTGCTTCCGCATATCCAAGCTCTGTCGCTTTTGCCAGCGCTTCTGAAAAGTCCATGCCATCCTCAAACATCTTTGTCAGGATGTAGTTTGTTGTTCCGTTCACGATACCGATCACTTCATCAATCTCATTCGCTGCAAGACACTGTTTCAGCGGACGAATGATCGGGATACCGCCTGCAACAGCCGCCTCAAAGAGGAAATCAACCTGATTTTCCTGTGCTGCATCCAGTAATTCTCTTCCGTGCACTGCCACCAGATCTTTATTCGCAGTCACTACATTCTTCCCTGCGCAGAGTGCTTCCAGAATCATCGTCTTCGCCGGTTCGATTCCTCCCATTACTTCAATCACAATAGAAATCTCCGGGTCTTCTACTATTTCTTTCCAGTTATCTGTCAGAAGAGAGGCATCTACGCCTTCTCTTTGTTTGTTCATATTATGTACGAGGATTCTTGTAATCTCAAGATTCGCTCCTGATTTTTTTACCATTTCTTCTTTCTGTCTTTGAACCAGTTTATAAACACCGCCGCCCACGGTTCCTAATCCGAGGAGTGCTGCCTTTATTTTCTTACATTCTGCCATATATCCCTACCCTCATTCTTTCCTGTATTTTTATGACGTCTTTACAGACATCACAATCAATTTTATTATAGCATTATCTGGTGGATATAGTCAAAAATGTTCTATAATAACATCTTTTTATCATTGCATGTTTTATAAGCATTTGCGAAAATTAGAAAATTCAAAAAACTTTTTTTAAAAAAGTGTTGACAAAAACTAATTCACGTAGTATAGTATGTATTGTTCTGAGGAACACATAACACAGAACAACAACTTAAGATATGCGACAGTGGCTCAGTTGGTAGAGTACGACCTTGCCAAGGTCGGGGTCGCGGGTTCGAACCCCGTCTGTCGCTCTTGAAGAGGAATTGCAGTTTGCAGTTCCTTTTTTGCATATACGGTGAACCCAAGTACAGATTTTTGCTTGCACTGTATTTGACGAATGTGCCTCATCGAGCTCGCATTGTCCCGGAGGCTATTATTTATAATAGAAAATACAATTTCTTGTTATATAAAAAACTGCAGCAAGATGTCCATAACCAGACACCTTGCTGCAGTTTTTTATAATTCTGAATATTTACAGAATATCAATATATTCTCCTGCCAGCGCTTTATTCATACTGCGGACTGCGCAGAATTTTCCACACATACTGCATGTATCGCTGTGGTCATCTTCCGGACTTCTGCTGTCACGGATTGCTCTTGCTGTATCAGGATCCAGTGCGCATGCATACTGTGCTTCCCAGTCAAGCTTTCTTCTCGCGTCACCCATCTTATCATCAATATCTCTTGCTCCTCTGACACCTTTGGCAATATCAGCCGCATGTGCTGCGATCTTGGAAGCAATGATTCCCTGTTTTACATCATCAACATTCGGAAGTGCCAGATGTTCTGCCGGTGTTACATAACAGAGGAATGCAGCTCCGTTCATAGCAGCCACAGCGCCACCGATAGCGGCAGTAATATGATCATATCCCGGTGCGATGTCTGTAACGAGAGGTCCTAATACATAGAACGGTGCTCCCATACAAATACTCTTCTGCACCTGCATATTTGCTGCGACCTGATCAAGCGGCACATGTCCCGGTCCCTCTACCATAACCTGGACATTGTGATCCCATGCACGCTTTGTCAGTTCGCCAAGGCGTACCAGTTCTTCGATCTGGCATACATCCGTTGCGTCTGCCAGACATCCCGGTCTGCATGCATCTCCCAGAGAAATTGTAACATCATACTCTTCGCAGATGTCCAGGATCTCATCATAATATTCGTAGAACGGGTTTTCTTCTCCAGTCATGCACATCCACGCAAATACAAGACTTCCACCACGGCTTACAATGTTCATTTTTCTCTTATGCTTTTTGATCTGCTCAATCGTTTTTCTTGTGATTCCGCAATGCAGCGTTACAAAATCTACCCCGTCTTCTGCATGCATACGGATAACATCTACAAAATCTTTTGCTGATAAAGTAGCAAGGTCTCTCTGATAATGGATCACACTGTCATATACCGGAACTGTACCGATCATAACCGGACATTCACTTGTCAGTTTGCGGCGGAATGGCTGCGTATTTCCGTGGCTGGACAGATCCATGATCGCCTCTGCGCCAAGATTTACCGCACTCATGACCTTTTCCATCTCAATGTCATAGTCTTTACAGTCTCTGGAAACGCCAAGATTGACATTAATCTTTGTACGGAGCATACTTCCTACCCCTTCCGGATCCAGACAGGTATGATTCTTGTTTGCACAGATCGCTACCTTTCCTTCAGCAACCAGTTTCTGTAATTCTTCTACTGTCATCTTTTCTTTTTCTGCAACTTTTTCCAGTTCTGGTGTAACAATTCCCTTTCTTGCCGCATCCATCTGTGTTGTGTAATTTCTCATTGGATCATCCTCCTGTAAATAAAATCTTTTTTCTGCCATGTAAGCATGGCGCATTTTCCTATTCCATAAAAAAAACGCTTCTGCCACCGCAAAAAACGTTTTCGTATAAAAAGAGATGCGCAGGCATCTCTTCTCTTCCGTAATTCTTCCCTACGTTGGCATTATCCAAATCAGGTTATAGGTCGAAACAAATTATAGTTTCCTCTCAGCCAGCTTTGTACCAGCTCCCTGTAACATTAAATTGTATATTTAATTATAGTTTTGCTCTCTGTAAATGTCAACCTAAAATATCTTCGTTGTCCATTTGCTCATGTCCCAGACTTCCTGCACGACATCTTTATAAAATTCCGGTTCATGACAGATTAAAAGAATACTTCCGCGGTATTCCTGAAGTGCTTTTTTCAGTGCATCCTTGGCGTCTACGTCCAGATGATTGGTCGGCTCATCCAGAAGCAGAAAATTCGTGTCACGGTTGATCAGTTTACAAAGACGGACTTTCGCCTGTTCTCCACCACTCAGAACACGGACCTGACTTTCGATATGCTTTGTCGTAAGCCCGCATTTTGCAAGCGCAGAACGCACTTCATACTGTGTAAAAGACGGAAATTCTTCCCATAACTCTTCGATACAGGTATTTTTATTCTCCCCTTTTACTTCCTGCTCAAAATATCCAAGTTCCAGATTCTCTCCCAGTTCACATTCCCCTTTCAGAGAAGGAAGCAGTCCGAGAATACTTTTAAGAAGTGTTGTCTTTCCAATTCCGTTCGTTCCGACAAGAGCAATTTTCTGTCCCCGTTCCATCGAAAAATTCAGTTTTTTCGATAATGGTTCATCATAACCGATCACAAGATCTTTTGTCTCAAAAAGCATTTTTCCCGGCGTGCGTCCATAACGGAAATGAAATTCCGGCTTCGGCTTTTCTGCCGCAAGCTCGATCACATCCATTTTATCCAGTTTTTTCTGTCTGGACATTGCCATATTTCTTGTCGATACACGCGCTTTATTCCGTGCCACAAAATCTTTCAACTCACTAATCTCCTGCTGCTGTCTGCGGTATGCTGCTTCCAGCTGTGCCTTCTTTACTGCATAAACTTCCTGAAAATGGTCATAATCGCCCACATAACGGTTCAGTTCCTGATTTTCCATATGATAAATAATATTCACCACATCATTGAGAAATGGGATATCGTGCGAGATCAGTATAAATGCATTTTCATATTCCTGCAAATAGCGTTTCAGCCATGCAATATGTTCTTCATCGAGATAATTAGTTGGCTCATCCAGAAGCAGAATGTCTGGTTTCTCCAGCAATAATTTTGCCAGCAGAACTTTGGTGCGCTGCCCGCCACTTAAGTCTGTAACATCACGGTCTAATCCAAGATCCAGAAGTCCCAGCGCTCTTGCCACTTCTTCTACCTTTGCATCAATTGTATAAAAATCATGCAAAGTCAGCTCATCCTGAATTGTTCCAAGTTCTTCCATTAATTCTGCCATCTGTGCATCATCTGCTGTGCCAAGCAGATCGCATATCTCATTCATGCGGATTTCTTTCTGCAGAAGACTGTCAAATGCAGATTTTAGAACTTCCCGGATTGTCATGCCTTTTTTCAGCACCGCATGCTGATCCAGATATCCTGCATGTACGTTTTTCGACCATTCTACTTTTCCTTCATCCGGCGTCAGTTTTCCAGTCACAATGTTCATGAATGTAGACTTTCCTTCTCCATTGGCTCCTACCAGCCCGATATGTTCACCTTTTAATAACCGAAAAGAAACATCTGAGAAAATGGCTCTGTCTCCAAAGCCATGTGTCAGATGTTCCACGTTTAATATACTCATAGAAAATCTCCTACCCCTCCAGCAGCATTGCAATCGCTGCCGGGTCTTCCTCAGCCGAAGCCTGCACGCACAGCAGTACGTCCTGGACATACGACTGTGCGAAATCAAGCGAGCCGGCAATTTCTATTATTGTTTTGCCTTCTTTATATAATGCAAGAATCTGTTCGATTTCTTTTATCTTCTCTCTGAGTGTTTCATCAGCAATAGATGGATGTTCCATATACTCTCTACTCCTGTTCCTGGGCATTTTCTTCCACTTCAAGTCCCAGCTCATCTAACTGCTTTGCATCAACCGGTGACGGAGCTTCTGTCATAAGATCAGATGCGTCTTTTACTTTCGGAAATGCGATCACATCACGGATGCTGTCCTGCTTTGCCATAAGCATAACAAGACGATCCAGTCCGTATGCCAGTCCTGCGTGCGGCGGAACTCCGTATTTGAATGCTTCAAGCAGGAATCCAAACTGCTCTTGTGCCTGCTCCGGTGTGAACCCGAGAACTTCAAACATCTTGCTCTGAATATCCTGATTGAAGATACGTACACTTCCTCCACCGATCTCGTTACCGTTCAGCACAATATCATATGCCTTTGCACGAACTCTTCCCGGATCACTGTCAATATACTGAAGATCTTCTTCCATCGGCATAGTAAATGGATGATGCATCGCTGTAAAGCGATTCTGTTCATCGTTCCACTCAAGTAATGGGAACTCTGTTACCCAGAGGAATTTGTACTCATTCTTATCCAACAATTCCATCTGACGGGCAAGTTCCAGACGCAGTGCACCAAGAACATCCCATACAACTTTATTTTTATCTGCTGCAAACAGAAGTAAGTCTCCATTCTCTCCACCCATTGCCTGGATCAAAGAAGCCTGCTGCTCTTCTGTCATAAATTTGGCGAATGAGGATTTTACAGTTCCATCTTCGTGGATTGCAATATATGCAAGTCCTTTTGCGCCATAGTCTTTTGCAAAATCAACCAGTTTGTCAATTTTCTTTCTTGCCATGCTACCCTGTCCTTTGGCGTTGATGCCACGGACAGTTCCGCCATTTTCAATCGCACTTTTAAACACAACGAAATCAAAGTCTTTTACAACTTCTGTTACGTTCTGAAGTTCCATTCCGAAACGGATATCCGGCTTATCAGAACCGAAACGATCCATTGCTTCCTGCCATGTCATTCTCTGAATCGGCAGTGATACTTCAACACCAAGAACTTCTTTAAATAATTTTGCGAGAAGACGTTCATTTACTTCAATTACATCATCTACGTCAACAAAAGAAAGCTCCATATCAATTTGTGTAAATTCCGGCTGACGGTCTGCTCTTAAGTCCTCATCACGGAAACATTTTGCAATCTGGAAATAACGGTCACATCCGGAACACATCAAAAGCTGTTTGAAAAGCTGTGGTGACTGCGGGAGTGCATAAAAATGTCCCTGATGCACACGGCTTGGTACAAGATAATCTCTTGCTCCTTCCGGTGTACTCTTGATCAGGATCGGAGTCTCAATCTCCATAAATCCTTCTTCTGCGAGAAACTGACGGGTTAATGTCGCAACTTTGCTTCGCATCATCAGGTTCCTCTGCATATCCGGTCTTCTCAGATCCAGATATCTGTATTTCAGACGAATCTCTTCTTTTGTCTTTGAATTTTCTTCAATCTGGAACGGTGGTGTCTCAGACTCGGAAAGTACACGTAATTCTTCCGGAATGATCTCAATCTCTCCGGTTGCCAGATTTTTATTAACTGCGCCGGAACGTTTTTCCACTTTACCTACAACAGCTACTACATATTCCGAACGAAGCTTCGCGGCCTTTTCGATCAGCGCTGCATCCGTCTTGCCTTCTTCGCATACAACCTGAATGATTCCGGAACGGTCTCTGACGTCAATAAATACGAGACCTCCTTTGTTACGGTTTTTCTGTACCCAGCCCATGATTGTCACAGTTTCACCTGCATTCGCTGCAGATAACTCGGCACATCTATGAGTTCTTTTTAATCCCTGCATTGATTCTGCCATGATCCTTCTCCTTTTCTTCTCTATATTCTACAGACGGTCTGCGTAGCAGTCTACAATATCTGCATAGCCTTCCCCTGTAAGTTGTTCTTTCTGGAACTTCTTGTTTTTCTTCATATTGACGATCAGTACCTGTTTTCCTTCTTCTCTGTCTTTTTTCGCCATTGCAAGTACTTTTAACATACTTTCTTTTGGAAGCTTCTTCTCCAGAAGGTATGCCTTTTTCTCTTTTGCTGCCGGAACTTTGTAGCCATTTTCCAGAAGCAGCATAACGATTCTCTCAAATCCGATAGAGAATCCGCATGCCGGCGTATCCTGTCCGGTAAATTTACCGATCATCCTATCGTATCTTCCGCCACCTGCTACGGAACCTCCGAAGTCATCCATTGTTACTTCAAAGATTGTTCCTGTATAATAAGACTGTCCACGCACCAGTGTAGGTGTAAATTTCAGATTAAATTCGCACTCTTTTGCCTCTTCCACACTTGACATGATCAGTTCCATACTCTGTGCAGTCTCCTCCGGCAGATATTCTCCTAACTTTTCTTTCAGATAATGGATTCCTGTTACATCTGCGCTTACTTCATCAAAAAGTTTCAGATATGTCTCTACGTTTTCTTTTGCATAGCCCATCTCGATCAGCTCATTTTCTACACCTTCTGCACCGATCTTGTCCATCTTATCTAAAATAATGAAAACTTCATCGTAATCTTCCTCTTTGAATCCGCTGTATGCAGCCATTGCTCTTAAAATTCCACGATCATTGATACAAACTGTAAAATTCTTGAAATCCAGCTTGCCAAGCATTGCTGTTGTCGCAAGGATCAACTCGATCTCTGCCAGTGCAGATGCTTCACCTAAAATATCAATATCACACTGCATAAACTGACGAAAACGTCCTTTCTGCGGACGGTCAGCTCTCCATACATTACCGATCTGCAGCGCCTTGAAAGGTGCCGGAAGTTCATTGGAATGGTTAGCATAATATCTTGCAAGCGGAACTGTCAGATCATAACGCAGACCTCCGTCTGCCAGATCATTTTCCTCTTTTGCCTGATCAATCTTTAACTTCTCGCCTCTCTTCATAATCTTGAAGATCAGCTTCTCATTATCTCCGCCCTGCTTGCTGCACAAATTTTCAATATGCTCTACACATGGTGTCTCCATTGACGTAAATCCAAAACTCTTGTAAGTCTTTTTAATAAGACCGATCAGATAATCACGGATCTCCATCTCTGCAGGAAGGATGTCCTTCATGCCGGTAACCGGTTTCTTCTTTAATGCCATAGCCATTCTCCTTTTCGTTCTATCATTTCATCAATCCTCTGGATATACGCGTCGATTGCTTTTACATTCTCCAGCCGAATCAGATTTGTTTCTTTTTTCTTTTTGCTGCCCTGTACCGGCACCGGGTTCTTTAATACGATCTTCGTCGATGCGCCTGCACCTGCAGCGATAATGGATTGTTTTTCTTCCATAATAAGTATATTGTAAATTCCGGCTTTGTCAACCTTTGCATAACCTACATTTTCAAAATTTCCGGCAATATTCTTCTGTCGGTACAAATAATATGGCAAAAGTCCCATCTCTTTTGCCACGCGTCTTGCTTCATCTACCATCTCTTTTGTATCTGGGCCGACAGAAGGTTTTTCATCAGACCGTCCCATCTTTGCAGCACGCTTGATTGCAAGAGAATGTACTGTCAGGCTGTCCGGTTCCAGCTCTTTAATCTGTGAAAGCGTATCTTCCATATCCGCAAGTGTCTCACCCGGAAGTCCTGCGATCAAATCCATATTAATATTGTCAAATCCAAGACTTCTTGCCGTATGATATGCATCACGGATCTGTGAAACAGTATGTTTTCTGCCAATCAGATCCAGCGTTTTCTGCTGCATTGTCTGCGGATTAATAGAAATCCTACTGATTCCATGCTCCGCAATTACCTGTAGCTTTTCCGGTGTAATACTATCCGGTCTGCCAGCCTCTACGGTATATTCCAGAAGATACTCTCTTGAAAAATATGTATCGATACAGTCTAACAGTCTCTTCAACTGTCCGGCAGTTAGTGTAGTCGGTGTACCTCCGCCAATATAAATCGTATTTAATTTCTTCTCCACGGATACCTTTCCGATGTAAGCAAGTTCTTTGCACAGTGCATCTAAATATGCTTCCACACTGTCTTTCCAGTCAAACAGTGCGCCTGAGCTAAAGGAACAGTAGCTACAGACACTTGGGCAAAATGGAATTCCGACATACAGACTGTATCCATTTTCATAATCCAGTCTGTCAAGTAATTCTTTCTCCCGGTTTGCGATTTCCCATGCAAGAATAGTTTTCTCTTCACTCGCCAAATTTTCTTTTTGAAACCACTGGACAAAAGCGCTTTTATCCATTCCTTCCTCCAGTTTTTTCATAGCGATTTTTGTCGGACGCACTCCGGTAAGGACACCCCACGCAAGGGAACGTCCGGTTATTTCTTTCAGTTTTCTGTATAATGCACGATCAAGTTCCTTCTTTGTCAGTTCTTTTTCTCTGGAAATGGCAAGCCTGCTTCCATCCGGGAGAACCGCCTCTACATAATTAGAGGCTTTTTCGTCCACCCGGGCCACCATGTTCCCGGCTGGATAAAAAGCCTTCATAATATGATACGCATTATACGTGTATGATTCGTTACAACATATAATTTCCATCATCTTTTCTCCCATCCATCTTACACATATGGATTGTGTGTTTTCTCATGTCCGATCATCGTCTCTCCCATATGACCCGGGTACACATGTGTCTCATCCGGTAAAAGGAATAATTTTTCTCTTACAGAACGGACGATCGCCGATGTGCTGCTGTTTTCAAAATCTGTACGTCCGACAGAATTCTGGAATAGCGTATCACCGCTGAACAGCACATTCTCAGATTCTACATAGTAACAGCAACATCCCATCGTATGACCCGGTGTGTGGAGCACCCGGAAATCATATCCGGCAAATGTAAGAACGTCTCCGTCCTTCACAGTCTTCGCTCCGGCAAATGTATAACCATTGGTATAAGTCAATGACTGGTTCAGTCTTGCATCCGTCAAAAGATCCGCATCATGTTCTTCTACATAGACAGGAACATCATAAACTTTCTTAAAATCATCAATCCCCATTATATGGTCAAAATGTGCATGTGTCAGCAGAATTGCTTCCACCGTAATATTCTCTTCTTCGATATAATTCTTCAGAGCTCGCGGAAAAGCAGCCAGATCAACAATGACCGCATGCTTTGTCTCTTCATTTATCACAAGATAACAATTCGTGCTGATAATACCTGTTACAAATTTTTCTATTTTCATTCCAGTTTTACCCCGTCGTTCTTTCAATATCGATCACGCCCTCGATCTGGCGCAGTTTCTTCACAATATGCTCTAATTCGTCTCTGCCATGAACAATAAATCCTGTCTCGATCGTCGCAGTTCCCTGCTTGCTTGTACGCACATTCATAGATTTGACATCCACATCTGCCTCTGTAAAGATCTTGGACATCTCCATTAAAAATCCCTGTCTGTCATGTGCATACATCTTGATCTCTGCAAGGTACTGTCCGGTCGCTTCCTGTGTAACGTCACTTTCCCATTCAGCATCAATCAGTCTTGCACGTTCAGATTCTGTCAGATGAATCATATTGATACAGTCTGTCCTGTGGATAGATAATCCTCTTCCACGTGTAACAAAACCAACAATCTCATCACCCGGAACCGGATTACAGCATCTGGAAAAACGAACTGCAACATCATCTATCCCCTTAACCACAATTCCACTCTTGGATTTGGCAATGTGCACTTTATTCTTGGACGCTTCCGCAACCTTCTCCAGTACACTCTCATCGGTAAGCTCCTGCTTGTGTTCCTTGCTGTATTCTTCTACCAGTCGATTTACAACCTGTCCTTCTTTTAGGCCTCCATGACCAATCGCCGCAAGCACAGAATCCCAATCTTTGAAACCATATTTTCTCTGTACCGTCTCCTGGTATTTCATATTCGTAATATGGGAAACATTGATGGATTTGGCTTTACAGTAAGCAACGATCATCTCTTTTCCTTTTATGATATTGCTCTCTTTAAACTCCTTCTTGAACCATTGATTGATCTTGTTCTTCGCCTGTGTACTCTTAACGATATTCAGCCAGTCACGACTCGGTCCTTTGGAGTTCTGGGATGTCAGTATCTCAATACGGTCACCGTTCTGGATCTTATAGTCTATATTTACAAGTTTACCGTTGACTCTGGCACCGACCATCTTATTACCGACAGCACTATGAATCGCATAAGCGAAATCAATCGGTGTTGATCCGTTCGGAAGGTTTTTGACATCTCCCTGCGGTGTAAAGCAATAAACATCTTCCGCAAACAGATCCAGATCTCCTTTGATCAGATTCAAGAACTCTCTGTTATCTGACATATCTCTCTGCCATTCCAGAATCTGACGAAGCCAGCTTAACTTCTCTTCTTCCTGTGCCTCCACACTCTTCTTGCCATCGTTGGATTCCTTATATTTCCAGTGTGCTGCGATACCATACTCTGCTGTCTTATGCATCTCAACCGTACGGATCTGTATCTCAAATGGCTGTCCCACAGAACTCATCAGTGTCGTATGTAGCGACTGGTACATGTTTGGTTTTGGCATTGCAATATAATCCTTGAAACGTCCCGGAATCGGTGTATACATCTCATGGATGACACCAAGCGCCGCATAACAGTCCTTCACAGAATCTACAATAATACGGACTGCAAACAAATCGTAGATCTGATCTACGGTCTTGTCCTGATTGACCATCTTCTTATAAATACTGAAGAAATGCTTGACACGTCCGTTCACTTCACATTTGATATTGGCATTCTTCATATGTGTCGATACTTCCTGAACGATCTGATCTACAAATTCTTCACGTTCTGTTTTTCTTGCATTGATCTGATTCACCAGATCAAAAAAGACTTCCGGCTGTGAATATTTGAGTGCCAGGTCATCCAGCTCAGTCTTGATCTTGGAAATACCAAGTCTCTGGGCGATTGGTGCATATATATCCATCGTCTCTTTTGCTTTTTCCTTCTGCTTTGCAGGAGTCATAAACTGCAGTGTCCGCATGTTATGCAGACGGTCAGCCAATTTGATAATGATAACACGGATGTCTTTTGCCATGGCAAGAAACATCTTACGGAGATTCTCCGCCTGTACTTCCAGTTTATCGGAAGAATAGGATAATCGTCCGAGTTTTGTAACTCCATCTACAAGAAGTGCTACTTCATCTCCAAATTCACGTTTGATATCTTCTTCTGTATATTTTGTATCCTCTACGACATCATGTAACATTCCTGCTGCAATCGTCTCTTTATCCATCTCCAGATTTGCCAGAATGATCGCAACCCAGAGCGGATGCACAATATATGGTTCTCCGGACTTACGGCACTGGTCTCCGTGTGCCTCTTTCGCCAGAGCATATGCTTTTTCAATCATACTGACATCCGTAGACGGATGGTACTTCCGGATACGGGCAATTAACATGTCATACAGCTCGTCCGGGTTCTCATACTCACCCGGCTTCTTAATCCCATGACCATCCACAACATCCAGCCCTTTTGTAAGATCTTTGGTAAGAGTGCTTGCCGCAATCTTATTATCCAATGACTCATACGTTGTCTTTGACATATTAACGCCTCCTTCCTCTGATTTCTCTTTCCTTTATCTGTCTGTTCTACCTTATATTACGGATTACTTGCCCGGATAGCAGATTACAGACTCTACGTCATATCCTTTCAGACGCTCACGGCCTTTGAGTCCTGCCAGTTCCATCAGGAATACTGCTTTCACTACAACACCGCCAAGTCCTTCGACCAGCTTGACCATCGCTTCATTCGTTCCTCCTGTTGCAATAAGATCGTCAATGATCACAACTTTTTGCCCTGGTTTAATCGCATCTCTGTGCATCTCCAGTTCGGCGCTTCCATATTCAAGATCATACTTGATTCCTATGGTCTCGCATGGTAATTTGCCTTTTTTGCGGATTGGCACGAATGGCTTGTGTAAATTATATGCAATCGGAACACCGAAAATAAATCCCCTGGATTCCGGTCCAACAACGATATCAAAATCTAATTCTTTTAACTTCTCCTGCATCAGATCAATTGCCAAATGCAGTCCGTCTGCGTCCTGTAACACACTTGTTACATCACGGAAGATGATACCTTCTTCCGGAAAATCCTCAATACTTCTTACATATTCTTCTATCTGTTTCATAATGCATCTTCTCCGTTTCATGATAAAATACAAAATTAGTATATCATTACTTGATATGATTTTCAAATAATTCTATAGATATTCACCTATGATCCCATTTACCGATAATGCATCACTACAATCTGCAATGTTTTTCTGCCCAGATAATCGTTGATTTCCGGATAAAAGGTTGCCTGGATTGTCATCTGGCTTCTGCCGCCTGTAAGAAGCTCTGTTACTTCCTGTTTTCCATATTTTTCCTCCAGGTAACCGATAAACTTCTCTACTTCACCAAAATAAACCGCATCCAATATGACATGCTCTGCATTTTCCAGACGCATTTTCAATACATTTTTGTTGCGTCCAAGAACCCTCGCGCTGCGTATTACCAGATTTTTTTCTGCAAATACCGGCTTGGTATTACCTTTACCGAATGGCTCCAGCAATTTGATCTCATCGATAAACTTCGGCGATATCTTGGAAAATGGCAATTGCATATCAATTGTTATCTTTTCCGAAAGATCCTTCTCACTCAGCATACATTTCTCATTCAGTTTTCTGCGCAGCTTATCGATATTCTCCACCGGAAGGGACAGTCCCGCCGCCATCTTATGTCCACCATATTTATCCAGAAGTTCTTCACACTCATGAAGTTTCTCATACATATAATAAGCTTCAATCGATCTGCCGGAGCCTTTTGCTCCTTCTTTAGCGTCCGTGATAACAAAGACTGGCCTGTAGTATTTTTCCCGGATCTTTCCTGCCACAATTCCCGCCAGACTCTCATGACATTCCGGCAGATACACTACCAGTACTTTATCTTCTTTTAATGTGGAGTGTTCTATATATTCAATCGCTTCTTTCACGGCTTTCGCAGTCAGATCTTTCCGGCTGTCATTCAGTGCCTTCAGATCTCCTGCCAGAACATCTGCTTCTTTTTTGTTCTTCGCCCGCAAAAGCTCCAGTGCGCGTTTTGCCGTATCCAGCCTTCCTCCGGCATTGAGACACGGTCCGATCACAAAACCGATATGATAGGAATTCAGCCGCTCCTTTTCAATTCCATTGCATTCCATAAGCGAACGCATCCCCGGATTGGCAGTCCGCTTTAGCATTTCAAGACCTTCCCGCACAAAGATCCGGTTTTCATCTTCCAGATCCATCACATCACCAATCGTTGCCATTGCAACATTTTCTATAAGGTAATCGATATCATCCACATCATGTCCTGTCACCTCATACAATGCTTCCATCAACTTGTATGCAACTGTTGCTCCGCAGATCCCCTCATAAGGATAATTGCAGTCCGGCTGTTTCGGGTCAATGACTGCATCTGCCGGCGGAAGAATATATTTTCTTTTACCTTTATAAGTCATTTCCGCAGTCTGATCTTTTTCTTCCTGTTTTTGCTCATCTTCATAAGGCACTTCATGATGATCTGTTACGATCACAGTCATGCCAAGTTCTTTCGCATATGCGATCTCTTTCCTGGCGGCAATGCCATTGTCACAGGTGAGAATCGTATCGACTCCGGCACTTGCCGCCCGCTCGATCAGCTCATTGCTCAGACCGTAGCCATCTGTCATACGGTTTGGAATATCATAATCCACCTCTGCTCCCAGTCCTTCCAGTCCTTCCAGTAAAATATACGTTGCATTCACACCATCGATATCATAATCTCCGATCACACGTATTTTCTTCTTATCCGCAATCTTCTCTGTCAATATGTCAATGGCTCTGTTCATATCTTTTAACAGCATGCCATCATACAGATCTGAAATCGTTCCATGAAGATACTTCTCCATCGCTTCCTCTCCTATGACATTCCGATTTCTGATCAGACTTACCAGTTGTTTACTAATATGAAATTTTTCGCTCAGTTCCTCAAACTTTGCTCCTTTGCGAAGTAATACCCAGCGTTCCATCTGCTTCTCCTTTAGTTCTCTTTTTTATAAACTGCCCTCCGCTTCTGACAGTCAGATGGCAGTAAGGAAACAGCCACAACCATAGGATCTATGGTCATGGCTGCTTATGTTCTTATATCGGAACCGTATTATTTTTTCTTCTTTTTGCCTCCCGTCTGTTTTGCAGGCTGTGCTTTTGCACCGATTTTCATCTTCATGACATACCACAGTGCACCTGTAATACATACAGAAGAGTAAGCCCCCCATGCAACACCTACCATCAGCGGTGCAGCAAATTCCTTAATAGAACTAACACCAAGAATAAACAGGATTGCTACCATAACAAACGTTGTCAGAGAGGTATAAATACTTCTTGTCAAAGTCTGTGTAATGCTCTTGTTTACAAGCATATCCAGATCTGCTGCTTTCTTTCTGCCACGCAGTTCTTCACGGATTCGGTCAAAGATAACGATCGTCGCGTTGATCGAATATCCAACAATTGTAAGCACTGTCGCAATAAATGTATTACCTACAGAAATTCTTACAACACCGTAGAAGATGATTACGATTATTACATCATGTAGCAATGCAAGTACGGCACTGGTTGCAAAGCGGATATCTTTGAATCGGAACCAGATATACAACAGCATACAGATGGCTGCAATAATAACCGCAATAACTGCATCCTGACGCATCTCACTGCTTACAGTAGAGCTGATATTCTCTGCAGTGATCTTAGATTCATCTACTTTAAAGTTATCTACCATCGCTTTGTTCAGCGCTTCACGCTGTTTTAAGCTTAATGTAACGGTCTTGATGATAATCTGTTTTGTTCCGGCAACTTTCTGTGTCTGAACATTGTGATCACCGGTTGTCTTCTCTACAACAGGTACGATCTTCGCATCAATATCATTGATAGAGTAGTCCTCATTAAATGTTACATTCGTAGCTGTACCACCCTGGAAGTCCAAACCATATGCAAATGCTCCGTCTCCTTTTGATGCATGGAATCCCATGATTCCAAGTCCAATTACCATAACAGCAATTGAGAATGTAAAGAAATACTTTTTCTTTGCAAGGAAATCAATAGTCTTTCTTTCCTTCTTCCATGGACGATAGTAGAATTTTTCGTTTCTGATACCGACACCATAGAACGCATATACGATCATACGTGTGATAACAAGTGCTGTAAACATCGATACAATGATACCTATTGCAAGTGTCTGTGCGAATCCTTTTACTGTACCGGAACCCTTAAACCACAGAACTGCTGCTGCAATCAGTGTTGTTACGTTACCGTCAACGATCGCTGACATCGCTTTGTGGAATCCGGTCTTCAGTGAATTCTTCACTCCTCTGCCTGCCGTCATCTCTTCTTTCACACGAGCGAAGATGATAACGTTGGCATCCACCGCCATACCGATACTCAGGATAATACCTGCAATTCCCGGTAACGTCAGTGTAATGTCAAATGCATTCAGGATAACCATTACCAATCCTGTATAAATCAGAAGTGCAAGTCCGGACGCAAGTCCCGGCAAGTAATATACCCATAACATAAACAGGAACACAACCGCAAGTCCGATCGCACCTGCTACTAAACTTGTATGTACTGCCTGCTCTCCGAGCTGTGCTCCCACAACCTGGGAACGGAGTTCTTCCAATTCCAGTTTCAGTCCACCGATACGAATCGTAGAAGCAAGTCCGTCTGCCTCTTCAAATGTCATATTTCCTGAAATCTGTGCAGAACCATCTGTAATCTCATTCTGTACATTCGGCACACTAACAAATGCTCCGTCGTAGTAAATACCGATACTCTCGCGTGCTTTGTAAGCTTTCTTCGTAGCATCTGCAAACTTCTTCGTTCCTGCCTTTGTAAACGTCAGTGATACAATATTCTCTTTTGCTTTTGTTGTCGGATTCTCTGTCGTCTGTGCTTTTGCAGATTTGACATCTGTTCCTGTCAGAACAATAGAGCCGTCTTTCTGCATTTCTTCCAGAGATTTTGAAAGCTTGTAATCTTTCGCAGCATCTCCTGTAGAGCTGACAAGTTTATAATTGGCTTTGCCTTTGCTGTCTGTCTGTGAAATAAAATACAAAGAACCCGGTTGTCCAAGTTCATCCAGAATCTCATTTGCATTGGAAACACCCGGAATCTCAATGTTGATTCTGTCTTTACCTTCCTGGTAAACAGAAGCTTCTGTACTGTACTGTTCTACACGCTTCTGCAACTTGTAGATCGTATCATTCATCTCGCTGTCTGTCGGGTTGTCATCTTTTACTTTATATGTAATACTGACACCGCCTGCCAGATCCAGTCCGAGCTTGATATTCTGTGCCGAACCGGTATGACCTTTTCCGAATCCGACAGCAGTGGTAAATCCCAGAAGTCCAATCAGCACGATCGTCAAGATCAGACTCAGTATACCCTTCCCCTTTTTCATAATTGCTAAACCTTTCCTTTCTTTCCGACTCCATAAACTGCACTGTCTGAAATTATATGCTTTCAGCGTATACAGTCCACTTTGTTAGTTTAGCACAATTTATCCAAATTGAAAACCTTTTCCTTATATTTCACCGAACAATTCACAGGCTGCGGTAAAACATGCTTTGCGAGTTTTATCCGCTGATTAGCGGTCGTCAAATGCTGTCATGTAAGCATGACGCATTTTCCTCGTCGCCATAACAAAAAGCTTCTGATACCATGCTTTTCATCTGATATCAGAGGCTCATTTTTCCTTTATTGTATTCCGTTATCTTACTTCCGTAATTTTTATGAGATCATACCGCCTGTCATGCCGCCACCTGTACAGAGAATCCATGCCGTCAGCATATTAAGCCCATTTCCGGAAAGCGAACGATACAGTATGATCGTAATGACCAGAAGCAGAATAAAATATAAATTTCCCAGAAGGAGTCCCCAGAAAAAGCGTCTGGTTCTGACCAGCTTTCCGATCACAATTCCTCCTACAACCGTTGATAATACATATACTGCCACAATTGCTGCCGAAACAAGATGCTCATTCCATTCAAATTTGTACAACAAAACAGACAACAGCAGCAGACTGATGCCTGTTACTACATAGGAAAAAAGCAATGCCTTCAACAGCCATATGATTTTCTGATTTTTTTCCAGCCTGTTCATCTTCTTCCCTCCTCTTTATCAAAAGTATGAAAAGAAAAGGGCTTTTATTCCTGTTTCTTCCTCATTGTTCCATCTGTCTGCCGAGAAAATCTGCAACGCAGACGGCGACCTGCATTTCCAGATCGGTTAATTTCTTTCGGTTCTTTTCGCCAAGTAAAAGCACACCTCCAATCACGTCCCCTTCACACAAAATCGGGCCGATTGCTTCTCCGGTGAAAGCAGACTCTTCAACATCCACAACATTTATATAAGAAGAATCCTCCTGAAATGCAAGCAGTTTTTTCCTTTTTAACAGTATTTCTTCCAGTTCTTTACTGATAAGCTGCTCGTCCAGTTCTTTTTTACCTCCACCTGCCACCGCAACGATTTGATCCATATCGCAGATTGCTGCCGTGCAGTGCAGGCTCTGCGATAAGCTCTGCACATAATTTCCCGCCAGTGCACTCAATTCGCCGATTGGTGAATATTTCTTCAATACGATTTCACCTTCCCGGTCTGTAAATATCTCTAACGGATCTCCTTCCCGAATGCGGAGTGTTCTGCGGATTTCTTTTGGAACAACGACGCGCCCGAGATCATCTATCCTTCTGACTATTCCTGTGGCTTTCATATTCTCCTCCAATACCCAAGTTATTTTAACTGCTTTTTGATTTATAAGTTTCCTGATTTCTGTAATATTTTCTATATATAATCTGCGCAGTTAGTATATGGAAAATATGTAAAAATATTCTGTATTTCATAAAACCTGCCGAGACTGCCACTGACAGCTCCCAGCCATAGAAATATCAGGAGCTTCATACCCGCCTATGTGCGGTTATGAAGCTCCAGTGCTCTTCGATGTTCTTCTTTCTGGCTATACATACGTTTATCTGCTTCCTGGATCAGCTCATGCACCGATGCTTTCACCGGAAATTCAAAAGAATCAATAATACCAAAGCTGAAATCTTTCAGATATGGACGTTCTACTCTGGTGCGGAAAGCTTCCTGGATCATCTGCATCCGTTCTCTCAGATATGCTTTGTCACATTCTTCAATCGCAATGCAGAATTCGTCTCCACCAATCCTTGCAAACAGATCCTTCTTTCGGATTTGTTCTTGTACTATATCGACAAAATGATTCAGATACCAGTCTCCTTCTTCATGACCATAAGTATCATTGATATATTTTAAATGATCGAGATCACAGTAGCAGAACACAAATTTTTCGCTTTTTTCAAGAAATTCTTTCATCTTTCCAACCAGAAGATTACGGTTACCAATCCCGGTAAGCGCATCCAGATATGCCTTCTCTTCCAGTTTTTCCTCACGTTCCTTTTCTTCCGTGATATCACGTATAATATGTGCGTATGCTTTCTCACCCTGCCACTCCATAAATCCTGTAGCGACATAATAATAGCGATGATCGGACACCTGTTCTTCCCACTCCCATTCACACTCACAGGCATTCTCTTCCGCCTCAACCTCTGCAAGTTTTTCTGCAAGTCTTTCCCGGCAGATCTCGTAAATTTCTCTGTGTTTTGAATCTGACAGACTCTTCCCGCTGCAATACAGTGTTTCCTGTCTGTCTTTACTTAAAACAAGAATGTCTTCTTTGCTTCGCTCGATCAGCTGGATCAAAAGCTGATTGTAACTTTCTACCATATTCGCATGTGTCTTCTCACGTTCTGCTTCCTGCTTCAGATACTGTTCCCGCTCTTTTAACTGCTTTGTCATTGTATTAAACGCTTCCGAAAATTCTCCCAGATAAGAAACACTCTGGGAATAATCTCCTTTGGCAACCTGTTTTGCCTGCCAACTTAAATGGTTCAGATTTGCATGGATATTTTTGAGATTCTTACACAGGAAATTCTCACGCGGCGGCGCTTCCACCGAAAGATTTCCCACAGATATCGCCGCAGAATATTCTTTCATCTCTCGTACCGCCTGTTCCAGATACTGCATTCCTTTTCCAAGTTTCTCAAAAGCAGGTTCCAGATCATCTATCTGCAAAGCATTCACTTTATCGTCATATAAAATACTGCGAAGATATTCAAATAACTGTTCACAATTATCTTTATGTTTCATCTGTCTGTTCCCCGTCTTCTATTACATTTGCATGAAACCGGCATACACGGTCACCAGTAGCCCAGCAGTCTACTTCAATGGCTTCATATGGCCTATCTGTATATACAGATAAAATTCCGGAAATAAATCCTTCATCATAATTACATACAGTCTCGCCAAGAATCGGAAGTCCTGAACAGTCCGCATCTTCCGATACGGTCAATATGATTTTCCCGCTCTTTTCTTCTATACTTTCAATTCTTAAAACACCAATCTTAAATTCTTCCAGTTTTCGCTGTAACTCACTCAGAAATGAATCCAGTGGCTGGTCGAGATTCATCATATTCTTTGCAAAATATTCACCGGATTTGCGTCCTGCTTTCCGAAAAATCTCTATCTGCTTTTCTTTTCCGAAATTATTTACAAGCTCTTCTTTGATCGAATATTCCAACATCCGGTATACTGTTACCGGAAGCATATCCCCAAGATTGCCCCGTCCATTTTCATTAAACTGCAAATATTCTTCAAATGAAATAGGACTGCGGTCCCCCATAAAAATATTATTACTCATTGTCCTTCTGTATTTCCTCTCTAGACTCTGTGCAAATGTACATCCAGATTTAGTATATCATTATCAAAAACAAGATTCAACGTAATGTTGCCAAAAATATCATGTGAAAGATTTTACATAACTCTGGATATTTTCACCGTATTTCTGTATAATGGATAGCAGATTTAAAGAGGAGGAATGAAATATGAGTAAAATCGATGAAGTCCGCGCTGACATGGTAAAAGCTATGAAAGCCGGTGATAAAGAAAGCAAGGAAACCTTATCTATGTTACTCGCAGCTCTTAAGAATAAAGCGATTGACAAACGTTCTGACCTGACCGCCGAGGAAGAAACTCAGGTTATCTTAAAAGAAATTAAACAGACTAAAGAAACTCTGGAAATGACACCTGCCGACCGCACTGAGATCATTGACGAGTGCAACAAACGTCTCGCAGTTTTAGAGCAGTATGCTCCAAAGATGATGGATGAAGCTGAGATCCGCGCTGTCATCGACGCGACACTTTCCGAAGTCGGAATCGAAGCACCTGAAGCAAAAGACAAAGGTAAGATCATGAAAGTTCTGATGCCAAAAGTCAAAGGCAAAGCCGACGGCAAACTGGTCAATGATATTTTAATGACTTATATGAACTAACCTGTCACCTTTTTTCAAATACCGTGACCGTAAAATGATCGGTTCTTAGTTCATCGCCATAATAAAAACAGCAGATACATCCGTACCTGCTGTTTTTTGATGCCAAAGTTAAAAGCCTGAAAAAGTACGAAGTACGAAACCATTTGCATGGCATCTTTTGACTCTGATATCTTTTAATAATCAACATCTGTATTCGTCTGATCGTCCGTCTTCATATGTTCTGTATAAGGCTTCTCTTCTTTCTGCTTGATCCGCACACCGAGATTCGCATAAGAAATCGATCTCCATACTCTTTTGTGTATGCTGATATCCGCTTCCATCAGCCATTCATCTTTCGTCTGCTCATAAATCTTATTCTTTCGCTGTGCAATCAATTTTTTCTTCTTATCCGCTGTTGCTTTTCTGTCTTTCAAGCTGACAAGCTTTGCTACATAACATCCCTCTTCTGTCTCAACCACATCAGTAAGATCTCCCTTGGAAAGTTCATCTGCTGCCTTCACTAGCTTCTTGTCCGGCTTTATAGATGCGGAATCAAATGTCACTTCTTTATAAATCTTCCCGGCATCCTGTGCCGCTTTCTCAAAATCCTTCTTCTCTTTTGCATGTTCCAGAAAAGCTTCTGCATCTGCTTTTGCCTGTCTCTTCTCAGCAGCGGAAAGTTCAAGTCCTTTTCCGGTCTCTTTCGTCTCTTTATAAGGGAACAGAACATATTGCATCCGCTTCTGTTTTGCCTCTTCATTCGTGACTTTCACATCTGCTTTATCTTCTACTGCTTTTTTCACTTTACTCTCTACAGCCATCAGTGTAAGCAGGCGCTTTACTGTCTTTCTTTCACCGGACACCTGATTCTTATTATGAAGCGCATTATCTTCATCAAATTCTCTGGCTGACTTCTCAATCACATCTTTTTCTGCCTGGGAGAGCGTCACCTTATATTCTTTCATATGCTCTTCCGATAACAGCATCGTCTCCAGATCTTCTATCACCTGTTCTTTGACTGCATCTTCATAATTATTGCCCTTTTCAGCACGGGATCCCCACATATCATTTCCCATATATGCCGCATAGTAAGTCTCATATCCCGCCTGGATATATCTTGCATAAAATTCAGCAATATCAGCAGTTACATCAATCCCATTTACCGTTACTGCCGCATCTTTTCCACTCATTGATGAACTGCATCCGGTAAGCGTTGTGACTGCAAGCACTGCTGCGAGTATCACTGCTGTGATTCTTTTCTTCATATCTTATTTCCCTTCTGCATTCTGATCGTTCTCTTAAGTATAGCTTAACATACCAGAATGAGTCAACCGGCTATTCCCGAATGATTATTAAGATTTTATTAGTTTTGTACCAGAATTCTTGCAATACCATCCAGAACCTTTGCTACAATCTCTGTTGGCATCGGTGGTTTTTCTCTTTTATTCCGAATCTTGTGAACATATACAAATGTATAATTCTCTGCACGGAATGTAAGACTCCCCCGGAACAGTTCGATCAGCTTCGGAATCCTCTCTGGCTGTACTTTCGCATGTTCATACATTGTAAAGGTATACATGTCACCTTTCTGTTCAATTGTCGTCACATAAAGCTTATGTGCTCTTGCTTTCAGTGCAGCAACTTCCAGAAGGGTACCAACTTTTTTCGGCGAATCTCCAAAACGGTCGATCAGTTCTTCCTCCATATCTTCCCGTTCTTCGTCCGATTCGATTGCCGCGATCCTTTTATAAATATCCAGTTTCTGGTATTCATTCGGAATATAGGAATCCGGGATAAATGCATCTACATTCAGATCAATGGTTGTCGTAAAATCTTCTTCCTCCATCTCACCTTTTAACTGTTTGACTGCTTCGTTTAACATTTTACAGTACAGATCATAACCGACTGCTTCCATATGCCCATGCTGTTCAGCTCCAAGCAGATTTCCCGCTCCACGGATCTCCAGATCCCTCATGGCAATCTTAAAACCGGAACCCAGATCTGTAAATTCCCGGATCGCCGCCAGTCGTTTTTCTGCTACTTCTTTTAAAAGTTTATTTCTTCTGTACAGTAAAAATGCGTATGCCATGCGGTTCGACCTTCCGACACGTCCACGAAGCTGGTAGAGCTGAGAAAGTCCCAGTCTATCCGCATCATGGATGATCATTGTATTGACATTGGAAATATCCAGTCCTGTTTCAATAATTGTCGTAGATACAAGCACATCGATTTCCCCGTTAATGAAATCATACATGATCTTTTCCAGTTCATGCTCCCGCATCTGTCCATGTGCATATGCCACATTTACATCCGGTACAAGTTTCTGAATCCTACCTGCCACATCTGCAATATCTTCCACCCGATTATATACATAATAAACCTGTCCCTGTCTGGCACATTCACGCTCAATCGCCTCACGTACCATTTCATCATTATATTCCATGACATAAGTCTGGATTGGCATACGCTCTTCCGGAGCTTCTTCCAGTACACTCATATCACGGATACCGATGAGACTCATGTGCAGAGTTCTTGGTATCGGTGTCGCCGTAAGCGTCAGCACATCGACATTTTCTTTCATTTTCTTGATCTTTTCTTTATGCTGCACACCAAAGCGCTGTTCCTCATCAATAATGAGCAATCCGAGATTTTTAAATTCCACATCTTCGCTCAGCACACGGTGTGTACCGATGACAATATCAACAAGCCCTTTTTTCAGATCCTGTATCGTCTTTTTCTGCTGCGACGGTGTACGGAATCGGCACATCAGATCCACACGCACCGGAAATTCTTTCATACGCTGAACAAATGTATTGTAATGCTGCTGTGCAAGAATAGTTGTCGGGACGAGATAGACAACCTGCTTATCTTCCTGTACTGCTTTAAATGCCGCACGGATGGCAACTTCCGTTTTTCCATAGCCAACATCCCCGCAGATCAGACGATCCATGATCTTCTTGCTCTCCATGTCTTTCTTCACTGCTTCGATCGCATGCATCTGATCTTCCGTCTCTTCAAACGGGAACATCTCTTCAAATTCCTGCTGCCATACCGTATCCGGTCCGTACACATAACCTTCCTGGTTCTGTCTTACTGCATACAGTTCTACCAGATCTTTGGCGATAACCTTTACCGCACCGCGGACTCTTTTCTTCGTCTTCACCCATTCCTGGGAGCCGAGACGGTTAAGTTTCGGCTTCTTTGCATCCGCGCTGGCATATTTCTGGATCAGATCAAGCTGTGTTGCCGGAATATAAAGATTGCCGCCCTTGGCATAGGCAATTTTCATGTAATCTTTGGTAATCTTATCAACCTCAATCTTTTCGATTCCCTGATAGATCCCAAGGCCGTGATTCTCATGTACAACGTAATCTCCCGGCTTCAGCTCAGAAAAGTTCTGGATCTTCCGTCCTTCATAAATTTTTCTTTTTTTCTTTTTCTTCGCCTTTCCGAAAATATCACTCTCTGCAATGACTGTAAATTTCAGCATCGGATACTCATATCCTTCTGCAATATGTCCGTATGCTGTCATAATCTCTCCCGGTTTCACAAGCCTGTCCGAATCATCACTGTAATAACTACTCAGATCATAATCTCTTAAGTCTTCGGCAAGACGTTTGGCACGCGTTCTTGAACCGGACAATAATACAACGCGGTATTTTCCTCTTTTCAATCTTTTAAGATCCTGCGTCAGAAGTTCAAAGCTCCGGTTATATGGATTAACGCTCTTTGTCTGTAACTGGTAGGATTCCCGGAGTTCCAGCCCCGGTGCGCGCATTTCCAATGCCATAAATCCGACAGATGCATATCCATTCATCTTTTTTTTCAACTCTTCAACGGTATACATCCGCATCTCTTCATCCGAAACTTTGCAGCCATTCTCTACACGACGCTTCTGCGCTTCTACGAACTCTTCTTCCACGCCTTCGCCTTTTTCCAGAAGTCTTACTGGCTCATCCAGAAACAGGATTGTCTTTTCTTTTTCAAAATAATCAAGAAACGATACGCCTTTTTCTTCGTCAGTCGGATACTCTACTGCCGGATAAATGAACACTTCCGTCAGATTTTCGATTGAACGCTGTGTCTCCACATCGAAACTGCGGACAGAATCCACTTCATCCCCCCACAGTTCGATCCGTACAGGCAGATTCTCTGTAAGTGGATAAATATCAATAATCCCTCCCCGAACGGCAAACTGACCGGGACCTTCAATCTGTACTTCTCTGTCATATCCAATCTTCACCAGTCGGTCTTCCAGTTCCTTCAGATCCAGTGTATCCGTATTCTTTATATGAATCACACGTTCACGGATCGTCTCTTTCGGAAGCAGCACATCCATAAATGCATCAAAACTCGTAACAACCGTCACCTGCTCCTTCTGAATAACCGCCTCCAGCACCTCCATTCGCTGCTTCACCAGCTCTTTACTTCTTATATCTGCCTGATAAAACAGAAAATCCTTTGACGGATACAGATACACATCTTCCGAAAGCATCTTATACTCTTCATATAAAGCTCTCGCTTTTGACTCACCGGAACAGGCGATGACTCTGTAAGCGGAGCCATCGCCAAGTGCGTACATAAAATGTGTTTTCTGAGAAGTAACACACCCCGAAATGCGTATCATCCCGGGGTTTTCTTTTCTTTTTTTATAAATATCTTCAAATTCCGCCAGCTCTCGTAACGGTTCTGTCAGCGCCTTCATACTTTTATGCCTCCTTAGGCTTCACCTTACGGTTAAATTCATTCATAGCCGCTTCCATCTCACCGGCAAGGATCTTCTCCACAGCCTGAATTGCTTTCTGGTAGCCTTCTTCCATCTCTTTCCTCTCCGCCTTTGTAAAATGACTCAGCACATAATCGGCAAGGTCATATTTTTTCGGTTTCTCTCCCACTCCGACCTTAATCCTTGGAAATACCTGGGTTCCCAGATGGGCAATAATATTTTTGATCCCGTTATGTCCTCCGGCACTTCCTTTCTTACGGATACGGATCTGTCCCGGCGACAGACTGATGTCATCATAAATGACGATCAGATCCTGTTCTTCATCTATTTTAAAATAATCAACCAGCCCCCCAATGCTCTCACCGCTCAGATTCATGTAAGTCTGCGGTTTTACAAGGAGTACTTTCTGTCCTTCTATGATTCCTTTACCGATATAGGCTCTGTTCTTACGCCCGTCTACGGATATATTATATTTGTCTGCCAGTGCATCTATGACATCGAACCCGGCATTATGTCTGGTTCCTTCATACTGCATGGTAGGATTACCAAGTCCTGCAATTATATACATATGTTTCTCACCTTCCATTTTCTCTTTTAACATTCTACAGGAACTCTACTCATTTGTCACGGAAAAAATACATGTATATTTTTCCGTTTTTTTTCATACATTATAGAAAGCAAATAGAATCTATAATATACAGGAGGTCGCTGATGAGTTCCAAAACTAAAATAATTGTACTGCATATGAGAGAAATTATATATACAGTCGTATTTGCTGTTCTTGCACTTATACTGATTTTACTTCTTTTCTTTATGTTCGGACCAAAAAAGGAAGAAAAAAAGACTTCCGGCCAGACATATACGCCGGGAACTTATTCTTCTTCCCTCACTTTAAATAATACAGATCTGGAAGTGGAAGTAACCGTTGACAGTTCCAAAATTAGTTCAATCCGATTCACAAACTTAAGCGAATCTGTTACTGCCATGTACCCACTGATACAGCCCACTCTCGAAGAGATTGCCGACCAGGTCTACGAAAAACAGTCTTTAGAAAATATCTCCTACTCCAAAGACAATCCTTACACTTCCCAGATCATTATAAATGCAATACAAGAAGCGTTAGAAAAAGCCGCAGCATCCAAATAGCTGCGGCTTTTCCTATCCTTCTACGATCAAATAACGTCCCCCCGGAAGTACGAATACTTCAGATGCGTCTTCCAGTTCTTCAGAAGACATTCCTTCAACGTCAAGTCCCTCTTCTTCAAGAAATTCACGGACTTCATCAATATTCTCTACGATCGTTGCCATGCATTCCTCCAGAAAAGCTTCTGCTCCTTCCAGCGTCTCTGCCACCGGCTCGTCAAAAAGCTGTGACTGATTCTCCAGAAATGTTTTCAGACATTCCTCATCATACTCATACATGCTCTTTTCCTCCTTCCTCTCATAGACTTTTAAACATATGCAAGAAGATCTGCCGGCTTCGCGATCATATGCTCCGGATCTGCTTCTCTTAATTCCTGTTCGGAACGGAAGCCCCAAGTTACACTAATCGTCTTAAGACCTGCATTCTTTCCCGTTTCTATATCCACTTCAGAATCTCCCACATACAGACATTCCGATGCCTCTGCACCCAGTACCTCCAGAATATGCCATACACCATCCGGCGCGGGTTTTCTCCTAATTCCTTCCTGCTGCCCGGACACGTAATCAAACACTCCGTCACCAAAGATCTTACGCACAACCTTTACCGCCTGTGCATGTGGTTTGTTGGATAATACGGCGAGTTTGATTCCTCTGTCTTTCAATGCTTCAAGCATCTTAACAATTCCTTCGTAAGGTGTTACATGATATGTACAGTTCTCATCAAATATTCTTCCATAAACCTGCATTCCTTCTTCCAGCCGTTCTGCATTCTCATCACCGACAGCTGCCAGCGATTCTTCCATCAGACGTCTGGCACCATTTCCAACAAAAGTTCTGCACTGCTCTTTCGTAATCTCCGGCAATCCCATCTCTCTCAATGTGGCGCGTACGGAATATACAAGCGATTCCAGAGTATCTGTAAGTGTTCCATCTAAATCAAAAATACAAGCTTTCATTTTCTTATGTCCTCCATGCAATTAATATAATAGTATGACCTGTTCTAAAATGCAACTAAAAATTCCTTTCAATCTGCAATCAAAAAGGAACGGAATCATTTTCCGTCCCCAAGATAGCGCCGCATAATACGCAGTGCATTTTTTTCCAGTCTGCTGACCTGTGCCTGTGAAATTCCAATTTCATCCGACACTTCCATCTGTGTTTTTCCTTCAAAAAAGCGCAGATCAATGATATACCTCTCTCTTTCATTTAAACGGTTCATTGCCGCTTCCAGTGACAGATTCTCAATCCATCTGTCTTCTTTATTTTTATGGTCACTGATCTGATCCATCACATAAAGTGCATCTCCGCCATCGTTATACACCGGCTCCTGCAGACTTACCGGTGTCTGGATTGCGTCCATCGCAAAGACAATATCTTCTTTCGATATGCCTACTTCTTTTGCAATTTCCTGCACGGTCGGCTCTTTCTGATACTGTTTCATATAATTTTCCCTTGCGTAAATCGCTTTGTACGCTGTATCTCGCAGGGATCTGCTAACACGGATGGAATTGTTATCCCGCATATAACGACGGATTTCTCCAACGATCATCGGAACTGCATAAGTAGAAAACTTTACGTCCAATTCTGTATTAAAATTATTGATTGCTTTAATAAGACCGATACAGCCGATCTGAAATAAATCATCCGAGTTTTCACTGCTCGCAGAAAAGCGCCGGATCACACTCAGCACCAGCCTTAGATTTCCTTTGATATAAGCATCTTTCGCCTCTTCATCTCCTTCTTTTATACGCGCAAACAAAGCTTCCTTCTCCTTTTCACTCAGGATTGGAAGCTTTGCTGTATTCACTCCACATATTTCTACTTTTCCCTGTGTCATATCGAGATCCTCCTCTACCAGATGTACTTTCTTTTCTAGTAGAAATCATCTCCATATCTACACACGTTATGCGGTCTTAAGATAAAATAAAAAAACTTTTATCCCTTGACATTCTTTTCTATCTGTCCCATTTATCTGCAAGATTCTGGATCTGGGATTCTAATTTTGCAAGCTCTTTATTGGCGAGTCCCTCATTCTTATAAACGACCTCCAGCAGTCTCTTCGCAGCCGCAACCACACGTTCAAATGCGGTATGTTTCCGGATTTTCTCCGGTTTCTCAGATGCTTTCTTCGGCATCCGTATACCTTCACTTATAATCTCTCCGGTCAGCAGATTTACGCTTCCGCCGGAATAAGGTGCAAACGCCGGATAGCCAAATTTTTCCTCAATAAGAGCAGCAAATTCATCTGTTACCTGATCTTCTCCGTGTACGACAAAGACATGCCGGATATCAGAAGTAAACCCACTCATCCAGTATAGCAGTCCGTTCATATCTGCATGGCCACTGATACCTTTCAGCACTTCGATTTTCGCATTGACTTCCACATTTTCACCGAACAGTTTTACAACCTGTGCTCCCTCGATCAACTTTCTTCCCAATGTTCCCACTGCCTGATAGCCTACAAAGCAGATCGTACATTCTTTTCTCCACAGATTGTGTTTCAGATGATGTCTGATACGGCCAGCTTCACACATACCAGATGCTGACAGTATAACTTTTGGTTTTTCATCAAAATTGATCAGTTTTGACTCATCACTTGTAATCGTTGTGCGTAAGCCCGGAAATACAAGCGGGTTGATTCCCTGCTGTATCAGTTTCATTGCATCTTCATCAAAGCAGGACTGTACATTTTTCTGGAATACGTTCGTTGCTTCTATCGCAAGAGGGCTGTCTACATATACTTCAAATCCCGGATATTCCGGAAGCAGATTCTTCTCTTTGATCTCACGGATAAAATACAGGATCTCCTGTGTTCTCCCAACAGCAAAAGACGGAATTACAACATTTCCTCCTTTCGCAAATGTTTCTCGCAGGATTCTTGTAAATTCTCCTACATAATCCGGAATATCTTCTCCATGTGTACGATTACCGTACGTCGATTCGATCACAACATAATCTGCTTCTTTTACTGTTTTTGGGTCTTTGATGATCGGCTGGTTCACATTCCCCACGTCACCGGAAAATACGAGTTTTCTCGTCTCGCCTTCTTCTGTGATCCAGATTTCGATCGCTGCTGATCCAAGCAGATGCCCCACATCTGTAAAACGGATATCAATACCGTCACAGAGTGTGATCCGCTGTTCATAATCACACGGATGCAGAAGTTTGATTGCTGCCATTGCATGCTCCATCGTATATAACGGCTCATATAATGGTTCGCCACTTCGCATTGCCTTCCTGTTTCTCCACTGTGCTTCAAACTCCTGGATATGTGCACTGTCACGAAGCATGATATCGCAGAGGTCTGCTGTTGCAAATGTAGATATGATCTCTCCTCTGAAACCTTCCTTGCACAACAGTGGAATCTTTCCAGAATGATCAATATGTGCGTGTGTCAGAAGCACATAATCGATGTCTCCTGCCTTTACCGGGATTTCCTGATTCTCATACAGATCCGGTCCCTGTTCCATTCCACAGTCTACGAGAATATGTTTTCCGCATGCCTCAATCAAGTGGCAGCTTCCTGTAACTTCATGGTCTGCACCGATAAATATAAGCTTCATATCATCAGCCCCTTTTTTCTTTATTGTACCACTTTTTCATTTCTTTTTCTATATTTTCTGAATATCAGTCATTTTTCGGCATTTTTCACATGCATTAACGATCATCAAGAATACTTCAGCATTTCTTTTTTCAGTCTCTGCATGATCTTCTTTTCCAGCCTCGAAATATAAGACTGGGATATGCCAAGAATATCCGCCACTTCCTTCTGTGTTTTTTCTTCACCTTTCGCATCATTCAATCCGAATCGCATTCGTATGATCGTCTGCTCCCTTGCGCTCAGCCGGTTGATTGCCCCAAACAACACTTTCTTTTCTGCTTCCTGCTCCATATCCCGGTAAATGGTATCTTCATCCGTGCCAAGTATATCTGAAAGCAGCAGCTCATTTCCATCCCAATCCACATTTAACGGCTCATCAATCGATACTTCCATCTTTGTTTTATTATTTCTGCGCAGATACATTAAAATCTCATTTTCAATGCATCTGGATGCATATGTAGCAAGCTTGATTTTTTTCTCCGGATTGAACGTATTGATCGCTTTGATCAGTCCGATCGTTCCGATGGAAATCAGATCTTCCACACCAACTCCCGTATTATCAAATTTCTTTGCTATATACACAACCAGACGAAGATTATGTTCGATCAGAAGCTTTCTTGCTTCATTCGCATCTCCATTCTTAAGACTTCTGATCGTCGCTTCTTCCTTCTCCGGTGAAAGTGGTGCCGGAAGAATCTCCGATCCTCCTATATAATGGATTTCCCGATGATCCGGAAATAAAAATGTACGGATACCCGGAATGATTTTTAATTTGAACTGATTCGGTACTGCAACTTTAATTACCATATGATTTCCTCCTAAAAAATATCAGGATTCAGAATCATCCGACAATCTTCGCATAGGATCTTTTCCTCACTGACCGCAACTAATCCGTTCTTTATGACCATATTTTCCTTCTCTGGAAATATCATTCTTTCTATCCGGAAAGCTTTCATAACACCATTTTCTTTCCCAATACTGTGATATGCGATCTCACGCATCTGTGGAATTTCTTCTTTCAGCAGACATTCCGCTATTTCCGGATCCAGTATATTTACCGGTTCTCCACTGACCGGATCACGCAGACGGTTTCCCGTATCAATCAGTGCTTTTCCATCATAGTTCTGCCCCGCATGCTCCAGACGGATTCTGCATGTTCCGAATTTCTTTCTGAACAACTGCTGTAACATCCAGAGAATTCCACCTGCCAGGTAGTCCCCCGCAATCACACATCCAAAGAAAAGGCTGCCATAACGGATATATTGCCGAAACAGGGACAGAATACCTGCCATAAGCACTGCGCTGATTCCGAGAACGATGAACGCTCTCACAAGCTCTCTGCTTCTTCTGATTCCCAGTCCTGCCTGAATCATAACAACATTTACAAAAGTGTAGAAAAAAAGCAGTTTCAAAATTCCTGGAATACCAGGAATACTCCAGACAATACATGTCAAAAATGCTCCAAGAAATGCTCCCCACAGGATACGCATTTTTCCTACTTTACACGAAAGGATTTTCCCTGTTATCTTAAGGAGCATCCAATCCATAATGGCATTGATCAGGAAAAATACATCTATGTACAGTTCGTACTGCATTTTCCACCTTCTTTTTCCTTTGGAAACTAAATCGATTTGGTCCATGTGCAATTATTATTATAAAGATATGCCCTTTAGAATTTTGTCAGAATCTGGCGTGATTTTGTCAGTTTCTTTCGACGGAAACTGACAGCGATAAAACAAAGAAGCCTGCATCTTCATCTATCGATAAAAATGTAAGCTTCTTTGTTGCTTATGTCTTTATTTTGTTTACAAAAACACTTATTTCTTAAAGAAATCCGGAATCTTGATGGACTGTTCCTTCACCTTGCTCGTAGGTGTTCTCGGTGTCTCAAGAGTCGGTGCTGTTCCTCCCATCGATCTTCTAACCTGCTGTCCGGAAGCGGATGCACTGCTCTTTGCAGATGCCATGCCAGCATCCAGTTTCTGGGATGACTTAGCGTGCTGCTGAATATGAGACTGTGTTCTCACCGGCTGCGCAACTCTCTCTCTTTCGTATTCTCTGTTATATACGGTTCCTGCCTGCGTAGTTCTGTTCTCCAGTCTTGATTTTAACTTAGAAGCGCTTCCTTCTACATTGTGAAGACCGGTAGCGATAACTGTAATCGTTGCTTCATCAGCTCTGGAATCATCATACATAGCACCGAAGATAATATTTGCTTCTTCTCCTGCAAGGTCCTGCACAAATTCTGCCGCATCAGAAGCATCCATCAGCGTAATATCACCAGATACATTAATGATAACATGAGATGCACCCGCGATCGTTGTCTCAAGAAGTGGACTGGCAACTGCCTGTTTCACAGCTTCCAGTGCTTTGTCATCACCACGACCCTGACCGATACCGATATGTGCGATACCCTTGTCTGTCATAACAGTCTGAACATCTGCGAAGTCCAGGTTGATCAGTGAAGGAACATTGATCAGGTCGGTAATACCCTGAATACCCTGCTGCAATACTTCGTCAGCTTTCTTCAGAGCTTCCGGCATAGTTGTGCGTCTGTCAACGATCTCTAACAACTTGTCATTCGGGATAACAATCAGAGTATCTACGCTCTCTTTTAACTTTTCAATTCCGCCAAGAGCATTGCTCATACGTGTCTTGGACTCAAAACGGAATGGCTTTGTTACAACTCCGACAGTTAATGCACCCTGCTCTTTTGCAATTCTTGCCACAACAGGAGTTGCTCCTGTTCCGGTTCCGCCGCCCATACCGCAAGTAACGAATACCATGTCTGCACCTTTCAGTGCTGCGGAAATCTCTTCTGCACTCTCTTCGGCAGCTTTCTCACCTACCTCAGGTCTTGCTCCGGCGCCAAGTCCTTTTGTAATCTTGTCACCAATCTGCATAAGTGTCGGTGCCTTACATAACTGTAAAGCCTGTTTATCTGTATTAATAGCTATAAATTCCACACCGGCAATCTGTTCATCGATCATACGGTTCACGGCGTTATTTCCTCCGCCACCTACTCCAACAACAATTATCTTTGCCGCTGCTTCTGATTCATTTGTCTTAATTTCTAGCAAGGGTTTCTCCTCCTTTGTTATCCTTATTATATATATTATACATCCCATACTCTTCGAGTATCCCGCCGTGCCATCTTCCCCGATCCTGCGGCACTGCGGCACGATGCGTTATACATAAAGCAACACATACAAAAGTACAGCTTGCCATATATATTATATAATATAGGCTTTTGTATAAAATATCAATAGAATTGCGGAATTTTTCTTATTTTTATTTTGATTTTTTTGCTTTTTCAAATGTGATCGTTTCCTGCCCGTCAGCGTAATTTTCCAAATGCAGAGTTCCTTCCTGCCCGCCCAGTTTTTCGATAATTGGCGGGATCTGTGCAATCTTCTCTGCAGAAATGCTCTCTCCAAGATTTACTTTTACATTTGCGATCCGCAAATAGATCCTGTCATTCCTGCAGGTAATCTTGTCCACTGACAGATTATAATTCTGTAATTCCCGGCACGCATCCAGTACTTCCGAAAAAAGTTTTGTATCTGCACATTCCAATACCTTGTACTCACCACTGGAAGTCAACGTGATGCCTTCTACAAGAGGCACCATTTTTTTTACGGCACTTTTATCTACAACAAGTCCTTCTGAATCAAAATAAACATACTGTTCTCCCTCTTTCATACCGGCAACAATTGTCTTTTCCTTTACACGGATCTGCACGGTCCATGGATTTTTCATAGATACCTGCATACTTTCAAAACACGGGAGCACGTTTCCTTTTCCCACCCCATACTGTAATACCAGATACAGGGAATTTGTAGAAAGCCTGCCACTTTTTATGCTCTCTGCCACTTCCCTGTCCGAACAGTATTCATTTCCTTTTACTTCAATCCTCTGTATATGAAACAAAAGCAGGACCGTCATTATAATAATCGCAAGTCCGCTTATCAGAACAACCAGTGCGTAGATTCTCTGCGCATGTTTCTTTTTCTTTGCGTTCTTTCTGCGCCTTGCATTTCTTTCTCTTTCCATCTGTCTGCCTCCTAAAAGCTTTTTTCGCTTTTTTTATCTTACCATTGTTGACACATTCAGCACAAGTCCCATTTCCGCAAGAAGAAACACGATCGACGTTCCCCCATAGCTGACAAACGGCAATGTAATCCCTGTATTTGGAATCGCATTGGTGACAACAGCGATATTCAGTATGACCTGAATCATCAGATGTGCCATCGCACCCGACACGATCAGCGCACCAAACAGATCCTTCGCATGCACCGCAATCACAAAAAAGCGCCACAATAACAGTGAAAATAAAAAAATCAAAAAGCCGGCGCCTGCCAGCCCAAATTCCTCACAAATGATAGAAAAAATCATGTCATTCTGCGCCTCCGGAACAAACCCAAGTTTCTGGATTCCTCTGCCAAGCCCTCTGCCGAACAGTCCTCCGGAACCGATTGCATACAGTCCCTGCACTGTCTGATATCCTTTGGCAAACTGCTCTGGATTACGCCAGATCAGAAGGCGCTCCAGGCGATAGCTCTCAAGCATGAGAAATACCGTCATAAATCCTGTCCCGATCACTCCCATCCAGATGAACTGTACATATTTCGGACTTGCCACAAATACAAGAATCACTCCGATTCCAAGAATGATGATCGCTGTACTCAGATTACTTGCTCCGACCAGCCCTACAATTGGCAGGATACAGAACAGTACCTTGAATAATATCGTAATCTTCTCTATTTTCTTAGCATTTTTATTTACCATCCATGCAAGAAATAAAATCAGTGCGACCTTGGCATATTCAGAAGGCTGAAACGAAAAAGGGCCCAAAGACAACCATCTTTTGGACCCATTGTATTCTTCTCCTGCTAAAAGGACTAAAACGGAAAGAGCCACCGCTCCCACATAGCCAGCTACAGCAGCATATTTCCAGATATGATAATCAATACCTGCTACCAGATACATCACCGCCAGTCCCAGTGCTGTTGCAAATAATTGCTTTTTCAGATAGTACATGGCATCGTGAAACTTCACTTCGCCATTATAGACACTTGTACTGTACAGGATCACAAGTCCCGCCAGAATTAAAAGCATCAGCACAACCAGCAGTGTCAGATCATATTTTTTCACTCTTACCTTGAACGTGGTCAAACTATTTTGCACTCCTTATAAGGAATTTACAATTCTTTTAAATTCATCTCCACGTACTTCATAATTCGGGAACATTCCCCAACTTGCACATGCCGGTGACAGAAGCACTGCATCTCCACTCTCGGCTGTCTTTGCTGCAAGAAGGACTGCCTCTTCAAAAGTATCTGCAAACACATAATCATGGAAACCACATTTTTCTGCATCTGCAGCAATCTTTTCCTTCGTTGCGCCAATCAGGATCAGTTTCTTAACCTTTCCATCAAATGCATTGATCCACTCTGTAAACTCGGAGCCTTTGTCATATCCTCCGCCAAGCAGCACCGTTCTGCGGTTCATTGCCTGGATTCCTTTGATCGCAGCATCTGGATTGGTTCCTTTGGAATCATTATAATAAACAACACCGTTCTTTTCTGTTACATATTCGATACGATGTTCTACACCTTTAAATGCACGGATCACTTTGCGGATAATATCCATCGGCACACCATATACTGCTGCCATCGCAACAGCCGCCATATAATTCTCATAATTGTGCATACCGAGAAGCTGTAATTCATCTACATTGCATACAAGCACTTCTTCCGGGTTCTTATAAATCATATTCCCGTTATCCAGATATATTCCTTTTTCCAACTTCTGTCTGCTGCTGAAATAGATCACCTGTGCATCTATATGTTCTCCGAACTCTCTCGTTCTCTCGTCCTCGTAGTTCAGGATACAGTAATCTTCTGCTGTCTGGTTCTTTGCAATATTCTTCTTTGCATTCACATATGCTTCCATCGTGTGATGACGATTCAGATGATCCGGTGTAAAGTTAAGGATCGCGCTGACCTTCGGACGGAATGTTACGATGCTCTCAAGCTGGAAACTGCTCATCTCTGCAACTGCAACTGCATCTTCTTCCATCTGTCTTGCTGCCACAGTATACGGATTACCGATATTACCTACAACATATGTATGCTCTTTGTATGCTTTCATGATCTCACCGAGAAGCGTTGTTGTTGTCGTCTTACCGTTCGTACCGGTAATTGCTAGCACATCACCTTTTCCAAATGCATACGCAAGCTCTACTTCACCGATCACAGCAACCTTCTTATCACGCATTGCATTTACAACCGGAAGGTCTGTTGGTACTCCTGGGCTCAACACTGCAATATCTAATGTATCAATCAGTTTCTCCGGAAATTCACCAAGGATAATCTCTGCTTTTACTCCATCCCCAAGCTGTTCTTTCATAGCAACTTTATCCAACTTGTCATTTCCATCGTAAAGAATAACCTCTGCTCCATGATCTTCCAATAATTTTACAGCTCCGATTCCGCTGATACCGGAACCGAATACCAGTACTTTCTTTCCTGTTACTTCCATTTTCTCCTCCTACATTGCCATAAGCGCTACGAGACACAACAGAGCCGTAATAATTGAAAATACTGCGACCACACGCGTTTCTGACCATCCACACAGCTCAAAATGATGATGGATCGGCGCCATTTTAAAAATACGTTTTCCTCCAGTTTTCTTAAAATATGTGACTTGGATCATAACCGATAATACTTCTACCAGATAGATCAGTCCTACGATCAGGATGAAGATCGGCATCTGAAGCATATAAGCTGTTGAAGCCACAAAACCGCCAAGGGCAAGAGATCCTGTATCTCCCATAAATACACTTGCCGGATATACATTAAATAATAAAAATCCAAGCAGCGCACCAACAACTGCACATGTTACAGGTTCGATTCCACTTTTCGTTCCGATCGCAACAACCGTAAAAAATGTTGCAACAAGAACGGTTACGCTGGATGCCAGTCCATCCAGACCGTCAGTGAAATTGACACCGTTTACTGTACCGATCACAGCGAAAAACATCAGGACAATTGCCAGCCATCCGATATCCAGATATTTTCCTCCGGAGAACGGAATGAGCATTTTCAGAGATACATCCGTGAATTTTACCACATAAAATGCGAAGATTGCAGTAACTACGATCTGTAACGCCATCTTCTGTTTTGGATATAGACCATCGGAACGCTTCATCACAACTTTCAGATAATCATCCAGAAAACCGATCAGACCAAAGCCAACTGTCACAAACAGGATTGGGATGATCTTCGGATAATCTTTGATATAAAAGATTGAAGTAAGTACCACACTCAAAAGGATGATCACTCCACCCATGGACGGGGTTCCTGCCTTCTTCAGATGGGACTTCACACCATCTTCCCTCTCTGTCTGATTCATCTTCAATTTTCGCAGTACCGGAATAATGATCGGTCCCAGAATCGCACTGAATGCAAAGGCAATCAATACCGGCATAAATACTGTATAATTCATAATCCACCTCTTTTATCTTTTTGTCAGACTGTTAAGTCCTCGACGAACCTAGTATACTTCATTTCCTACTCTTTTTCAATGCCAAGATACGGGAATGTCTCCCGAAAAATGTTTCCGATCACCGGAGCTGCAATCGTTCCCCCGTAATAGATCCCTTTCGGATTATAGATCACACACATGCCCAGAACCTGTGGGTTTTCTGCCGGAGCTAATCCTATAAAGGAAGAAATGTATTTTCCGGCACTTCTTGGCAAAGTCTGGGAAGTCGCTGTTTTGCCTCCAATATGATATCCTTTTACATATGCCTTTTTCCCAGAGCCTTTTGCCACTACTCCTTCCAGCAGTTCCTGCATGGTCTCTGAAGTCTTCGCTGAGAGAATTCTCTTCTTTCTTCCATAAGAAAAGACTTCCGTCTTCTTTTTCTCCGAATCTGTAACTTCTACTCCAAAATGAGGTGTAATTCTCTTTCCTCCATTTATAAGAGAACTGACCGTTGCTGCCATCTGCATCGGTGTAACCTGAAAAGACTGTCCAAAACTCATAGTTGCAAGTTCTACCTGTCCTACACGATTTTTCTTATGCAGGATTGTTCCAGCTTCTCCCGGCAGATCCACACCGGTTGGTGAAAGCAGTCCAAACTTCTGGAAATATTTATAGAAATCATTTACTCCAAGTCTGAGTCCGATGTCAATAAATACCGGATTACAGGAATTCTGAATCCCTTCCACAAAATTTTCCGCACCGTGTCCTCCCACTTTATGGCAGCGGATTTTCCGGTCTTCCACAACTTTATAACCCGGGCAATGAAAATGATCCGAAAGCTTTACCACTCCTTCTTCCAGGCACGCCGATGCCGTAATGATCTTAAATGTAGAACCCGGCTCATATGTATCACTGATACATTCATTACGCCACATCCTGTTAAGTGCATCCTGTTCTTCTTCCGGCGTCAGATTTTTCTTTTCTTCACCTGGAAGCGAAAAAGGATCATTCAGATCAAATTCCGGTACATTAACCATTGCAAATATTTCTCCATTCTGCGGATTCATAAGCAGTATTGCAACTTTTTCCGCCTGTTTTTCTTCCATGACTTTTTCTGCCATCTGCTCTGCATATTTTTGAAGATTTGCATCCAGACTGATTTTCAGCGTGTCGCCTTTTACCGGTTCTTTTCGTCCTTCTGCTTCTTCGTCCAGTTCTATTCCTCTCGCATCTGTGATTGTCAAAATCTGCCCATTTATCCCTTTTAAATAATCTTCATACTGCACTTCCAGGCCAATGATTCCCTGATTATCCCCTCCTGTAAATCCAAGAACCTTTGATGCAAGTTTTCCATAAGGATAATATCGTTTAAAATCTTCGTCTACCTTAACACCATCCAGCCCAAGATTTCGAATCTTATCTCCCGTCTTTTTCTCTACATTTGACGCAATCCTCTCCATAGATGATATTTTTTTCACTTTTTTTCTCACCTGCGCTTCTTCCATGTGAAGTGCTTTTGTCAATATTTTAATTACCTTTTCCGAATCTTTCAGCTGACTGTGTATTACAGAAATTGTGCAGACTGTCCGGTTTGTTGCAAGGATTTTTCCATTCCGGTCAACGATTTCTCCTCTTGCAGCTTTAATATCGCGCTCTCTTTCATGTAACTGCTGTGCTTTCTTTTGATATTCTTCTGCGCGGAAGATCATCAGCCACGCAAGTCTTCCGAATAACAGAATAAGCAGGATGAGCGCGCAGGAGAATACAAAAAATATTTTCTTCTTATTATATGTTCTGTTCTTCAAACAAAAAAACCTCACACAAGCTTTGTAATAATCTATTACTGCTTATGTAAGGTTATTCTGTTAATTCTTGCTGTCTGAGATTTTTTCCACTCCCAGATACGGAAGAATCTCTTTCATAATATCTGCTGAGAGCTGGGTTGCCAGTCCGCTATTCGCCTGGTCACTGACGTTTGGTTCATTGATCACAACATAGACAACAACCTGCGGATTTTTCTGCGGTGCATATCCGATAAAAGATACAAGATATTTTCCATTCCTTCTTGGGAGTTTCTCCGCTGTACCAGTCTTTCCGCCCACATCGTATCCCTTAACGGCTGCCGTCTTTCCGGTTCCGTTTGTAACTACCCCGCGCATGTAATCTTTCACTACATCGCAGGTCTCCTGAGAAATCGTTTTCCGTACAAGCACCGGGTCCTTGCTCTCTGTCACATTTCCATTTTCATCTTTGATCTGTCTTACAACATGCGGTCTGTAATAACTGCCGCCATTGATCAGAGAACTGAATGAAGCTGCAAGCTGAGTCATTGTTACGTTGAAATTCTGTCCAAAAGCATTAGTTGCAAGACTGGCAGAATCCATTTTCTCCGGTGAATACAAAAGGCCTTCTGTACTTGCCTCACCCGGAAGATCTATGCCCGTCGATGTGCCAAATCCAAACAGCTTTTGATAACGGCTGAATTCGTCTTTCCCGATCTGCGCGCCGATCCGCATCATTGCAACGTTACAGGAATTTTCAAGTGTCTGCTTAAGTGTCTGCATTCCATGTCCATTACGGTGACTGCAGTGGATATCGTGTCCGCCTACTCTGAGTACACCGGTACAGTTATAACTTTCATTTCCTGTCAATACACCCAGTTCCAGTCCCGTTGCAACCGTAAATGGTTTGATCGTTGATCCTGGTTCATAAGTATCTGTCACACAAAAATTCTTCCACAGCGCGTTAAGTGTCTTGATCTTCTCTTTATCCGTCATCTTTGCAAGTTCATTTTTTGTATAATATGCTGACAGATCTCTCGGCTTATTCAGATTGTAATTTGGATAAGATGCTTCCGCAAGAATCTCTCCGTTATTTGGATTCATTACAATGACTGCCGTATCCTCACTTCCGGTTCCTTTTCTTGCTTCATTCTGATGTTTTTTATTAAACTCCAGAATATGCTTCTCCACTATACTCTGTACCTGCAAATCAATTGTAGAGACAACTGTCTTTCCATTGACCGGCTCTTTTACGGTCTGTTCAAAAGTAGAGGTTGTATCCTGATAGCCATATTCTCTTCCATCCGTACCATTCAGGACTTCGTTATAAGATGCTTCAATTCCATTGCTTCCTATGTTTCCATCTACGGTAAACCCAAGTGTATCGCTTGCCAGTGAGTTATACGGATATTTCCGTTCATAATCTTCCTCAAGCCAGATTCCCTGTACATTCGAATACTTCTCACTGTTCTTCATTATGTTGAATTTTTTCGCTTCTTTATAGCCGATTCCTTTTTTCAGAACGTTATAACGCCCGGACGGGTTGGTCTTCATCAGTTTTCGGATATCTTCTTCCTTAATATCAAAATATTTCTTCAACGCTTCAATGGTCGGTTCTATATAATCGTCCTTACTGAGCATTGCCTTCATGTCCAGAATAACATTATAAATACGTTCACTTGTCGCCATCTTGGTTCCATTACGGTCTACGATATCTCCCCGTTTAAACGGGATTGTACGGCTGTCATACTGTTGCTGGTCCAGCACCACTTTTGTATATTTGTCACCATTTGATGCATTAATATAAGTAATCCGGCCTGCAAGAAAAACAAAAGCCAGTACAAATCCCATAAAGAGCATGACTAGCTTTTTTTGCATGGCCTTATTAAATTTCCTTTTAAAAGGATTTCTCTTTCTTCTTGCCATTTATTTCTTCACCTGTTATTTACTTTTTTTCGTCTGTACTTTTGTAAGTGCACCTTCCTTTGGAATGCTTTCATATTGCTTTACATAATCCAGAGAAGGTTTTTTATATTCCACGACCTGAGAATCGGAAGCATCTACCATGCCAAGGTCTTTCTTAGCCTTTTTACGCACTTCGTCCAGATTCACAGAATCCACGATTGCATTGTATCTGGTCGTATTCTCTTCTTTCAGAGTTGCCAGTTCTTCTTCCATCGCTGAAATCTTTTTTGCGTGGCTCATATTTGCTGACTGTAAATTAACATACTTGATACATACAAGCAGCATGGCGATTGCTGCAACCGCCATGAATACAACATATCCTCGGTTCATTCGCAGAGCCTGTCTGCGGTTTTTCTTTACCTGTCTGCTTGTCCTTTTCTTTTTGGGTTCCTGCGCGCGTCTTTCCGGTTCGTATGCCGGTTGTCTTACAACATTACCGTAAACATAAGACGCTCTTTGTACATTCTGTCTTCTTCTTGTTGTCATCTGTCTGTATGCCATGCGCGCTCACCCCTTTCCCACTTTTAATTATTACATACTCATGTGTCAGCTCCGCTCAAAAATACGAAGCTTTGCGCTCTTTGCACGACTGTTTTCTTCCATCTCTTCCTTGCTCGGAAGGATTGGTTTTCTAGTGATAATACTCCCTTTTGATATTTTCCCGCATACACATACAGGAAAATCGCTTGGACATGTGCATGGATTTTCATTCTTACGAAATGCACTTTTCACGATCCGGTCTTCCAGTGAGTGGAATGTAATGATGCACAGTCTACCCCCTGGATTCAACAAATCAATCATAGCGTCCAATGAATTTTTTAGCACTTCCAGCTCCTGGTTCAATTCAATACGAATTGCCTGGAAGGTTCTTTTTGCCGGATGTCCGGACTTCTTCTGAAACTTCATCGGGATTGATGCACGTATGATCTCTGTCAGTTGTCCCGTTGTCTCAATCGGTGCTTTCTGACGCGCAGCCACAATATGCTTTGCAATGTTCTTGGCAAACTTATCTTCGCCATAATCACGGATCACACGATAAAGTTCCCGTTCTTCATAGTCATTGACGATGTCTCTCGCTGTCATCTTCTGACGTCTGTCCATCCGCATATCGAGAGGTGCATCTTCGCGATAAGAGAATCCCCGCTCTGCCGTATCTAACTGATAAGATGATACGCCCAGATCGAGCACGATCCCATCGACCTTGTCAATGCCTAACTTACCTAGCTGTGACTTCATATCACAATAGTTACTTCTTACTATTGTGACTTTCTCTCCGAAGTCTTTTAAGCGGATCCCGGCTGCTTCAATTGCAGCGGCATCCTGGTCTATTCCTATAATACTCCCCTTGTCACTGAGACGTCTTGCCACTTCACTGGCATGTCCGCCTCCACCGAGCGTTCCATCTACATAGATGCCGTCCGGTTTAATCTTTAATCCATCAATTGTTTCTTTCAATAATACTGATTTGTGTACGAATTCCATATCTTCTCCCTCTAGATACTGAACCCGCTTGCTTCCATATCGGATGCAATATCCTCAATATTCATTTCCACCTCAGCATTCTTAGCTTCCCATTTTGCCTTATCCCAGATCTCGGCACGCTTCCCCATGCCGACAAATACAACTTCTTTTCCTAGTCCGGCGAAGTCTCTGAGTGGGGCTGAAATAAGAGTTCTGCCTTGTTTGTCAAGGTCGCCGTCAATTGCACTTCCCTGGAAGAAATATGCAAATGCGCGGGCTTTTTTGTCTGTGGTCGTCGGTAAGTTGTTCAGTTTCTCTTCAAAAGCGATCCATTCTGCTTCCGGGTATACATACAGGCAGTTTTCCATTCCTTTTGTTATGACGAAATGCTCCCCTAAATCGTCACGGAACTTAGCCGGAATGATCAGTCGCCCTTTGGCGTCTATGTTATGACTGTATTCTCCTTTTAATCCCCTTAGCATAATGAACTCACCTTCTTTCAAAGTGGTCCACCACTTTCGCACCACTTTTCTCCACTTCTCACCACTTTCTACCACTTGAACTAATTGTAAAACACTTTTTCAGTGATTTCAAGCCTTTTTTGTGTGTTTTTTGTGAAATCAACATAGAATGTGACTTGACTCATCGTATACATATAAAGAGAGTTGACACTCGCAAGCCTACGCTTTTGAATATCAACTCTCTTTGATTCTTATTATTTATTTTATTCTTCTGCTTTATCCAGATTGCTCTGAAAATTCTGCAAAGCACTGTAATCAATCTCTACTTCCGGTCTTGACTGCTTCGCTTCATAAGTATGATACGCCGAATAAGTAATCCAGCCAAGTAAGATCACTCCTACAAATACTACCAGACACTTGCGCATCAGATTATATAATCTGTGCTTCCGGCGTAATCTTCGCCGGTTTGCTTTTTCTTCTTTATAATTATCAACTTTGGTCTGACTCATCAGGTATCTGTCTCCTTCTTATCGAATAACTACCGTTATTCTATCACACCTTTCCGGATTAGACAACCAGAATCACACCACCGTCTGCTGCATACATACTGCTGATCCCTGCCGTATCCAGGACGATGATGTCTTTTACCTTCATCTGTTCCTGAACCATTTTCTTCATGTCTTCAGCACGCTCCGGGCAATTACAGTGTGTAATCGCAAGAATCTTCTCTTCTGGTCGTATCGCATCTTTCTTCACCTGCGCAACCATCTTCTCGATTGCTTTCTTCATGCCTCTTCCCTGACCCAGCTGACAGATACTTCCAATCGGTGTAGAACCCATTACCGGCTTGATATTAAGCGCAGTTGCCATCATCGCTTTAATACCAGTCAGTCTTCCGTTCTTTTTCAATGTCTCCAATGTCTCCAGTACAAAATACGTGTGCTGCTCTTCTATATAAGCATCCACTGTCTTAATAATCTCTTCAAAGCTCATCTGCTTTTCTTCACACTCTGCAATCTTCAGTGCGATTAGAGTCTCTCCAACTGAAGCAGACTTAGAATTAAATACATGGATCTGTTTCTCTCCATATTCTTCTTTATAAAGGTTCTTCCCCAACTCTGCACTATTGTAAGAACCACTCAGCTCAGCCGATAATGTAACTGCATATACATGCTCAGCATCACAGTGATACATCTCCATATAACGTTCCGGTGATGGGCAGGAGGACTTCGGACACTCCGGAGCCGCTGCAACTCTTCTCAAAAAATCCTTCTGATCAAATGTTGCATCGTCAATGATATGATAACCATCTACTTCTATCTCCAGTGATGCGGTCACGAAATGCTCTGACTGTTTCATCTCTTCCGTTAATTCACCACAACTATCTACAACTACTTTATAACTCATGTCTTCCTCCCGGTAAACTTTTTATTTCCATTAAATGTAGTTTTTAATACTACGTTTAATATCATAGCACATTCACGTCGGAAAAGAAAGACTTTTATTCCGTTATTGTTCTATTTTTATTTGTTTTGAAACACTTAGCGCAATTCCCATTTCTATAGAAAGAAACAGAATTGCTGTTCCCCCATAACTGATAAATGGTAATGTAATACCTGTTGTCGGAATCAGATTTGTCACAACTCCCACATTTAAAAATACCTGTAAAGCCATGTGGGCAAATATTCCCGTCACAATCAGTGAACCATACAAATCCGGCGCATTCTGTGCAATAAACAGCAGACGGTATAATAATAAGCCAAACAGTGTCAGAACGAGAATTGCTCCAAACACGCCAAGTTCTTCACATATAATAGAAAGGATCATATCATTCTGCACTTCCGGAATGATTGTCTTCTGTGCGCTGTTCCCAAGACCTTTTCCAAAAAAGCCTCCGGAACCGATCGCATATAACGCCTGCATAATCTGGTATCCGCCTTCTGATGCATAATTTTCCGGATTCAGCCATACAAGAACCCGTCGCATCCGGAAACTCTTACTTGTCGTAAGTACCATACCCAAGATCTTCACGCCCACCAGTATCGCTGCAAGACCGCCACCTGCAGCTGCAAAGAAGATCTTTGTCTTCCGGTGAACAATAAAAATCATAATAATGCTGATGCCCATTACGATAATCGCTGTACTTAAATTATCTGTCAAAAAATATACACATGCTGCGGATAACAGTCCCCAGACCATTACATGGATAAATCCTTCTTTTGTATTAATCTTCTTTCCAAGCTTGCAGATCACTACCGGGATAAATAGTATCACCGCAATCTTTGCAACCTCCGATGGCTGAAACTGTCCGATTCCAGGTAACATGATCCATCTCTTGGCTCCCTTGGCTCCTTTTCCGATTGGGCTTTGTACAAGTGCCATCAGTATTATGGATACCCAATATAGCAGTTTTGCGCGCTTAATGTACCAGTGGTAATCAATAAAGCGGCAGATGAACCACATCACAAAAAAACCAGCCAGACAGAAAATTATCTGTTTCTTCAAATAAAATATACTGCTTTTCTGTCCGGTGATCTTCATGGAACTGTATGCACTGGTGCTGTATAACATTACCAGCCCGAAACATACAAGGCATATAAGAATTGCGACCAGACTATAATCAAAATATGGGATTGTTTTTTTCCTTTGTTCTGTAATTTCTCTTTTCACTGTCCTTGTCATTTTATTTACACTCCAATCGTATTCATTATACTCAGATATGATTCTAAAAACAACTAAAAATTCCGGTCTTTGCACCTCTTTTTGACTTCTTTCATATTATAATAATGCAAATAATTGAAAAGGAAGGTTGCTAAAAATGCCTAATTATCGCTATCAAGCTTCTAATTGCTGCGGCAACTCCATGCGGAACGTTTCCCTTGGTGTTCCTTCAGGCTCCGGCTGTCATGAGCATGCCTGCTCCGATAACACTTCCAATATTTCCATGCAGGTTCTTGCTATGGCATATGTTCCCATCCAGAAATTCCAGTGCCTGTACGATCCGCCAAAAGGGCTGCATGCAGGTACTATTTTTGCCGAACTCGATAAACCATTTCTTGGAACAGGAGGTGTTCTTCGATGAATAATGATAAAAGATTATCCCGTCAAGAACTCTTACAATGGATCAATGCCGTCAGCTTTGCAGTCAATGATGTGACTTTATTTCTTGACACACACCCTGATGACGCAGAAGCATTAGAGTATTTTGAGGAATTTCGTACGCAGCGCACACGCGCGCTTCAGGAATATTCCAGAAATTATGGGCCGCTCACGATCGATACTGCAACTGCCACTCCATGTGAACGCTGGCAGTGGAGCACGCAGAGCTGGCCATGGCAGGAAGGAGGCTGTTAATCTATGTGGAATTATGAAAAGCGTCTGCAACATCCGGTAAAAATCACCCAGACAAATCCAAAGATAGCTCAGGTGATCATATCCCAGTTCGGTGGTCCTGATGGTGAACTGGGTGCATCCATGCGGTATCTCTCCCAGCGATACACAATGCCTTACAACGAGGTCACCGGTATCCTTACGGATATCGGTACGGAAGAACACGCCCAAAAACGTTCTCGCTTATTTTTCTTCCTTATTATAATGCGTTTTTACAGCGTTTCTGCGTATTTACTGGATATCTTAATCCAGCCCTCGCTGGACTTTAATCTGCCATACGGCATCTTCTCCACGGTCTTCGTTTCCGTGATCGTATAGACCGATTCCGGGGCTTTCTTCCCAGTGTAATCTTTGCCAGGACTCTTGTAAATATTAAGTGCCTGTTTGGTCTTTACCTTGAAAGATTTATCCGCAGCTTTCTTCGCTGCCGGCTTCTCTTCTATCTTCTTTCCGATCAGACCTTCCGCAATCGCTCTGGCGCATTTCTTATAATCCCATGCATGATAATCGGTTTTATTGTCAACAAAACAACACTCCACCAGAAGTGCCGGCGCGTTCGTGTGCCGGAGAACATAAAGCTCCGGACGTATCTTCACGCCACGGTCACGGATACCTAATGCTCTGGCAATCTTCGCCGAAATCCGCGTTGCTTCTTTGTATGCTTTGGAATTTTTTGATACAACCAAAACTTCCACTCCGGTACCGCCACCGGAATTTAAGTGGATGCTGACATCCCGCGCTACTGTGTGCGCATTGCATTTCGCTACGATATATCTAAGACAACCGTTCTGGTCCGTCTTCTTATCGCAGGTGCAGTCGTATGCCGTGTGCCCTGCTGCCCGCAGGAGCCGAATCACTTCGCCTTTCACTTTTCTATCTTCTACGGATTCCTTCAAATACCCTACTGCCCCGGAAGCACCTTTGCCCTGTGGGCAGTGTCCTGCGTGTATGTTGTATTTTGCCATGTGTCTACCTCCTAATTTGTATATAAAAAAGAGAGCCTTACGACTCTCTAATCTCTTCCGTATGATCAATAGCTTCTTCTGGTAGCTCCTCCGTCATATCTTCCAGGAATTTCTGAACCCATCTCTTAAGCTTTGGCGGAACTGGAAGCCCGCATAGTGTCATATTCTTCAATACACTGACTGCTTCGTATAAAATGTATAGCAGGCAGAAAAATTCGCAGATGCCTAATTTATGTATTCCGAGCATCTGCACGTATTTATCAGCTACGAAGCTTAGCATATTAATGTTGACGATAATGTCGACCGCCATAAATAGACACACCGACAAGAGCATCGCCGCCTTTCGGATTGCTCCGTCAATGCCTACACAGCTGTTGAACTTGTGCTCTTTCATGGCTCGAAGCACTCCGAGCACGGTGTCTAACGTCACGACAAGCAAGAGAATTTTAAAAAACGAATTGCTTGCCAAAAGATACATGATTCTTTCCATCATTCTAATCATCCTTTCTTTTAATTCGCAGAGAGCTTCTTGCCCTCTGCTTTGAAATTTAGTCCAAGTCGGTTCAAAAAATCGCAAGAAATTGAATTAGTCAACTGAATAGTCAGCTATACGGCTAGAAATTAAACTAACTCGCAAAAACTCGCAAAGGCTTGGATAAACCTTGGCTTCGAAGTTGGTTCAAGTCGACTTATGGTCTACGGCATTGGTGCGCATCCTCCGCATATAAAGGCACTGTATCCCGTTTTTTCGCTTGATGTAAAATCATCGTATTTCACAAACTTGCCGAGATATGCGTTCCCACTCGACATTGCAATCTTGACAGACGGCTTATTATTCGTACTGTCCCACATGAACTTAAGGTACGCACTTAACTGCACCCGAAGAAGCAGCATCGTACCGGCACTGTTTGCATCCCGTTTCTCATTCTCGTCAGCGATACGCTTATTTCGCTCTATGGCATCCTTCTGCTGTCTCTTCTTCTGCTCCTTCAAAAGCCAGACGATATACCCAAGCACGATCGGCAGAACGATTCCATATGTCTGTAAGATGATTTCTTTCACTTTCTATTCCTGCTTTCCTTAAATTATGCAAATAAAATAAGACCGTTACGGTCTTGCTCTTGGGGTGTTCATGTAAAATTCTCCTATGAAAATGTTAAATATCCTGACCATGCAATGCCAATGGCATCATTATTGGTGACGTTAGTTGTGCTGTTGATCGTCATCCTTACTTCTATCCATGACTCTCTGACATAGCATGAATACGAAGCTGGCTTTACAAACGTACTCGCAGATGAACCGTGCGTATATTTACCGCCCTGTCTTCCTCGGAAACCATTGTTCGTAGTTGCCGTTACTGCCGATGCTCCTACAAGCGGCTTGGACAATGGGACTGAAAATATAACCTGTTTACCGCCACCGCTAACGTAACCACCAGTGCTGATCTCACATGGAATTTTATCGCCTTTTGTGTAATATGGTTTAAAGGTATCTCTGGTCGGCGGTCCCAAGTACAGATCTGTCTCATCTGAATACAACTGCCATTTTCTGGCTACTTCATCATGGAGCCCTCGGTTTACTCCTCCGGTTCCAACTCCAACACCTATGGCATTACCAGTTGAATTATGCGAAATAATAGTCACGTCATTCGAGTAGACATGCAAACGCCCATCTGCATTATTTAATAATAGCGCAATCTTATCATTCTCACTCATGACTCCCTGATGACTGATTTGCGATCTCAATAAAATTCCAGAATCCAATACACCTATATAGTTTTGTATCTGCTTACCAACTCCCGTCCCTGATGTGCCGTAATATTCTGTCAGATACTCAAGAAAAGTTACTGCATCATTTTCCGCATTAACCTCCGGGCTCATCAAGGAAAGTATTGATGCTGATGTATCCATTCCATTGTCATTTTCGTAATAATTAGTAGAATCAAGATTTATTGCTACAGGTCCGGACATATTCAGATGTGAAGCTGCATCAATTTCAACTCCATCTGCTCCCTTTATTTTTGAAAATGTTACGCTTTCTCCATCTTTTTCCTGTATAGAAGATACAATCGATGTTGTTCCACCACACATTTCCACCACAGCATCTTTACTATTCTTCCCCAGCTCCACTTTATCTGCCGCATACTTCGCCAGCACCGTATCTCCGTTTCGAATTTCCATAGAATCAGAATCTACCTTTACATTTGCTCCTAATGTATCCGCTTCCATATTTCCTACAATCAAGCCACCATCCGTTCCCTGTATATAATTCGTTGCAACTTTCGCCGCAGCGTCAGCAGCCGTCTGCGCCCGATTTGCCTTATTCCAGGCTTCCTTGGCTGCTTCGTAGCTGCTGGACTTCGATACATCCGAATAGCTGTATGTATCATTGGACATTATAGTCAAAATTACAGTGTATAGGGTGCTTGTTGATCCTGACTCGTATGTGGGTTCCGTTGTCTTCCAATTTCCACCGGGTGGGATTGCTGTCGGTTTGTTTGGCTTGGCGGCAGTTGAGGATTGCAATAAGTAATATGTTGTAACTGCTTTCACGTCTATAATCCTCGATATCGTAATATCTGCCTTTGCTAAAATTGCCATTCTCTCACTCCTTAATCTTCAAGCTGACATGTATATGCCTGTGCATTTGCAACATCTGCTGCCGATATTGTCAGTGTTTTAGCTGTTGCAATTGCTGTGTCGCTTCCCGTTTTATACCATTTGATTGAGCCAAGTGATCCACAAACTCCTGCATCTGTAATGCTCTGCTCTACCGAGCCTTTCCAGACATGGGCTGTAAGCACTGTCGAACCGGAATTGTTTTTAAATACTGTTCCATTAGATGAAGTGATTGTCAAACTGATCGCATCTGCTCCCGCCGCACCTGTGGAGCCCTGTTTTGCCACGCTATACTGCGGATTAGAGGTAGATCCATTTGTATAAGTAAATACCGTCTTCGTCCAAAGATAGTTTCCGGCCGCTACCGATGGTGGTGTGGACTGCCATCCACTGGTCGGTGCAGATGTATTAGATGAAGATGAAGCATAACTAATTTCTGCTTTTGAAACACCATTGCCTGTAGCTCCAGTATTTCCTTTGTCACCCTGAATACCTTTAATGTTTCCGGTATAAACCCATTTAGCAGCAGACGCGGCACCTGCAACTGTACACTTATAGGTATTACCAGTAGATGTATTGAGATACATATCATTAACCCGGGCATTTGCTACACCTGATCCAGAGAAAATTGTCGCAGTCGTTGATGTTCCTGTAATGCCCGTACCTGAATACCATTGGGAACCTGTTGTTCCGGTTGCACCTGTAGAGCCCTGCTTTGCTACACTATAGCTTACAGAAGTCGTATTGTCTGTATAGGTAGTTGTAACTCTTGTCCATAAATACTGCCCCTGCGTTACCGGCGGAATAGTTGTGGACCATCCACTTGTCGGAACTGTTGTATTAGAAGCAGATCCTACATATTCCGCCACCGGCTCACCCTTAATGCCTCTTCCGGCTGCGCCTGTTGCACCTGTCTTCGCAACTGCAAACGAAAACTTCTTATTTACCGTAATACCGTCTACATGAACCGGGATTGTTGCCTCACAGGCAGCACTGATCGTTGCTGTTGTTTTAAATGTAATTTTAACTCTGGATGTACCACTGTTTTCTACTGTAGCACTAATTCCGGTCGGGCATGTAATCTCTGCTGCCACTACCGTCAGCGAAGCACACTGATTTGTTCCACAGAATGCAACTGCTTCTGTAGAACACGTCTGCCCAGGAGTCGCCCCGCTGGTATTTCCGATAAATGTGTATGCTTCCGAAGTCAGCATTACCGAATACGCATCCGTAACATCTAAAATTGTCATTTGATCTGCAGCTTTAATTGCCATAATATTATCCTCCTCGTTTTTAAACAATTAATTCACATAAAAAAGTTACCTTTACATCTACATCATCTGGTGATAATGCAAATGAAAATCCATCGTTTCTGATTCTTGGATCACCGGAAGAGATAATTCCATAAGTCTCTTCCTCTAAGCGCTGCCATTTCCACTGGATATATGCACCGCTTCCAAATGTCTTTCTCAGAGTCTCTGCATCTTCTATCCGCTCCTTTCCGTGATATATAACAACCGACAATACCGTTGACACTGCATTATTCTTAAATACACTGCCCCTCGAGGATTCTATGTGAAGCAATACTGCCGCTTCTCCTTCTTCCCCTTTTACTCTCACCCATTTATACAGTTCTGGATTGGAAATATCCGGATCTCTCACAGTCTGATTCGCGCGTGTTCCGAGATATGATTTTCCAGAAGGGTCCAAGGAAATGCCGGAACCATATTCATCATCTGCGTAAGCAGTCCATGTATACAGTGTTCGATTGGCTGCCAGATTTTTAAAGTTTCCTGCCAGATCCTGCACCTGCTGCGAGATTCCGTTATCTTTGATCAGATAATCTCCAATAGTAACGCTAACGCTTCTGCCCGTTTCTGAAATCTCTGTTTTTAATATCCTTGCCGAAAAATAAACTTCACCGGATTCATCCACAATATTTACAGTATCTCCAATTTTTGTACCCTTTGGCAGTTCAAGCACATCAATCTCATAGTTCACTTCCGGTTCCCGGATCTTTTTCAGTTCTTCTATCGCTTTCTTGCATAAAAGCTCCTGGCTTACCGTATCAAAATTAAACGTTTTTACAATATCTCCTTCGCCCTGCCCGTCTGCGAAAAAACGGCTCCACTTCTGCCATGCCGTTCTGGATTTCAGAAGATTCCCATCAATGTAAAAATCTCCGTCATCGTACTTGTAGTCCCTCAGATTGATTGCAATATCGCTGTCCTCTGGTGTGGATCCATATGGCAGCAATGCTGTGGCAAGATTCGCAATTGATTTCTTTGTTACCATCCTGTCGATATCACGGTCCAAATGAAGCTGTACTCCTGCATCCTGCCCCCGCTTCTGGTAAACATCAATATACTTATGCTTTACAGCCATTCCTTCTACATCAAAGGAAAAGGCGATTTCCGCATCAAACTCTCCGGCAACACCTAATATCCGCTCCGTCACGGTCTGTTCATCATTCCAAGCAAGTTTCTTCGTCCCTGGTACCTCATTAAGCCCAATTTCAAAACCACTGTCTTCTGCAAATTTATTTATATAATAATCAATCTCATATGCCTTATCCGCAGTGTACGGAAGTGCTATTTCATTCAGCAGATCCAGTCCCGCATCTTCTGCATAAACCATAACTTCTCTGCTTTTTGTATCTGCTTCCGTTTCAATGATCGTATAAAAAGATTTTTCATCACCACTCTGGTACAGTAAATAATTTCCTACTGCAGCACATCTTTCCGCTTCTTTTCTCGTAAGCGCATCGTATGTAATATGCAGTTCCAGAACCGATACGCCCGCTTCTATCTCTTCTGTTTTTTCGTCGCCAACAATCAGCAAGCCTTCCGGGAGCGTTGTGCTTGCATTCCCTAATATGTTCATATGACGGTCAGCAAAATACACGATCATAAAAAGACCTCCCTGTATTTCAATTTAAATGTCGGCGCATATGCCTCTTCTACCCACTCTGACCAGCTAAACCCGATCTGGTTCACTCCAGGCATCAGGTAAAATTCTTCCCAGCTATTGCCGAGTGCTCCAAGATCCTGCCTGTCCAGTTCATTCAGCTTTACGGATGCACTTGCGCAGTCAATCGAAAGGACATCGTTTGCATTGAATTTATTCTGTACATCATGCCATTCCAGTACAATCTTATCTATAGTTTCCGTCACCGTCTTCTTATAGTTCTTTACCAGCTTCATTTCATACATGCCATTGTATTTCATGGCTGCCGCCGTGCGCTTCTGGAAGAAACCGGTCGTGATCTTGCTTACGGATTTCGTTGCTACGCTCTCTACTGTAAAGCTTGCTTTTATCCCGCCGAGGTCAAATGAAATTCTTGAACCTTTCTTTGTAATGCAGGATGACTTCGCAGTCTTAATGGCTGTTATTTTTTTCTTCTTATTCTCTGCCCGGTTTTCTCCAAATCTCTTGTTGTGCAATGACAGATCTATCTCTGCTTCTTTCCGGATCTTGCCATCCACGATCATCCGGTACTTTCCTTTCGTTCCGTCACCGGACTTGTAAATGTCAATGCCCGCTACAATTTTCCCGGACGCATCCGATAATATCATCTGAAAACGCCCTTTCTGCCTCTTTCCTGCACTCGTACTATCCACGCACATCTTCTGTGCGTACTGCATCTGGAAATCTGTAGCAGATTCCGAAAGAGAATATGTCGTTACAGCACCGTGCCATCCGGAACCCGAGCCATAACTTGATGCTGTAAGATAATACGTTCCCTCGCTCGTAGAATTCTGCGAATGTTTCTCTCCCATCGTTCCATTTTGTGTCACTGTTCCATACAGCACTCCACTGTTATTTTTATATTTCGTCTTTAATGTATTCCATGCGGATGATTTCTTGAATGAATGATTAACCATCACCTTCGTTGTAGGAACCTGATAAGTATTGGTTTCCTGCTCAACGACCTCAATCTGCTCTTCCGACAATTCCTCTGGATTGCCAAATTGTAATATGTGTTCTTCATCATCGAAGAAAGCTACATAACCGCATCTTCCATTGTCGTTCTCTTCGCCGCTTTCATCATTGTAAAAATCAACTTCAAACTTTGGAAATGCCCGATATGTACCGCCGTATTCAAACACAAATGCATTACCTGTCGGTTCTACCTCGTATTCTTTCACGGAATACTTAAATGGATCAGAACATTTAAAACTGAATGAACCCGTCACGGCATTCTTCCCCGGATCGATATCATCCACCGATTCCATTGTTCCGATATAATACTTGTCGGGTTCATCCATGAAGATTAATTGTGCCTCTTCTACATTCAGAAGTGCATTCAGTTCATTAAATGCCGCACGAAACCGTGCATTATTTCCGGCAATCAATTGAAACGTTACAGTAATCGTTCTTTCCGGATATCTTTTGCTCTGATATCTTGTTCCGTCATTCACAGTGCTGTCCAGTGTAGTGACTTCCGTTTCTAACAATTCCCGTCCGGAGACATGCAGTGTCCGATACTCCGGGATTTCATCCTCGATCAAGGTTCCATTTATCATCAAAGCTTCAGATGGGACATCGCGCCCCACCTGAGAATCTGTCGTATCTACAAAACTATACATACTGCCTCCTTATTTCCTTCCACGCCGTCTGTTCTCGCGGCTCTGTCTCGAATCCAGTTCGCTCTGCATATACGGCGCAGTCGTTCTCGCCACCTCACGTCCATCTACTTCTACCGGAACAACAATCGTATACTTCGCATTGCTGTAATATTCATACTCTGTTGATAGATCGCCAGTGTAATCACCTGCAAGCTTCGGAGATGCAACATCCGGAATCGTCACGATGCTTTGCGCTACATCGGCAATCTTATGCCGCATGGACTCCAACTGGTTTATGTATCCTTTTGCCGTATAAGTTGCCAGAGAAGCGAACACCCTTGACGGACTGTGAATCTTAAGCTTCTTCCGGAATGCTTTTATCACTTCATTTGCCAGTATCCGGCTTTCCTTACTCAGACTCTTTTTCTTGGATGACATTCCTGATACAAATCCACTCATCGCATTTGCGCCAATCGTGGTCATACGTTTTTTCAGTGCCTTCGCTTCTTTCGTCACCTGTGCAGAGAAATCCTTCTTAAGACTACTTAATTTCGGTGCATAGTAATTCGTTGCTGTTTTCTTTGCAGCGTTCTGGAACTTTGTATAGCTTGCACCATAAGCTTTCAGGTTTTTCGTAGACATCTTAAGCAAATTATTCGTATAAGCCAGACCTTCTGCCGTGCTGAGTCCGAGAATTTCTTCCATCAATCCATCCGGTAAAATCTTTTTCAGCTTTTCCAGATTCTTTGCATAAGCGTTGATCTGTTTTGTGCCGACATTAAAATCTTTCAATGCGATATTCCCATAATCATCCGCCGTGTAGAGACTGCTGATATTTCCAAGGTTCTCCATAAAGGACTTTCTGGCATCGATAATTGCATCGTATTTCTTCTGATACTTCTTCCCGAGCTTATCAAATGTGGAATCTGCTGCCTTGATCAGCTTCTTCACTTCAGCTTTATATGATTTTGAAAATGCACTGTTCAGATAGCGTCCGGCTTTCGTATACTTGCTGGAAGCCTTCTTATTATGCTTTTTCAGTGGCTTCACATACGCATTGATCATATTCTTGACAGACTTAAGTGCACTGTCCCGTTTCTTCTCCATCTGCGATTTGAACTTATCGCTGAGTTTTTCACCAAGCGACTCATAATTTCCTTTGTTCTTCGCAGTTTTAAATACTTTCATTGTCTCGCTCACGAGTTTCTTAGCCGCTTTTGTCGCCTCACTGATCTTGCTCAGAATTCCGTTTCCAAATCCCAAACTCATGTATCCACCATGCTTCTTCGTGAGTTTGGAAGGGCTGTGGATCTTCGCTTTTGCCCGGATAGCTGTGTCCGCAGCCGAAACCATTCTGGATGCCGCCGCTTCGATCTGCCCAAGGCAGGAACTCATTCCACTTGCGAAGCCCTGACTAACATATGAACCGGCACTGTATGCACCGGAGCGCCCGGACCGCAATCTCGTATTTACACTTGTAGCTGCCTTCGATGCTGCCGATGCAGCTTTACTAAGACCACTGCGAAGCGCAGACGCATAACCACTTCCCGCATTTCTACCTGCAGATTTCGCGGTAGATGCTACCTTGCTCATGGACTTACTTACAGCGGACAAAGAACTTGCCGCCACTGCTCCCATCGTCCCGAAACTTGCATTTACAGATACAGATGCTGACGCCAGCGTTTTTAACCCGCTTGCCGCCTGTCCTACGCCTGCTCCTTTTTTGGATATTTTTCCGAGTCCGATTGACACTGCTCCGAGAGATTTTGCTATGGATCCGATTGACAACCCTGAGATCATCTTAATCCCACTTGCCACACTCTTAAATCCCTGTCCGGCATTCTTTGCAGATGTTCCGACCGAATTAATCACTTTGGCAATTCCATTCAGCACACTTGTAAGACCGCCACTGATTGCATCCACGACTTTCGTGATTGTATTTCCAATCACCGTAAATCCGGCACTCGCCACAAGAACTGCCGTTCCAAGCACCAGCAATCCAGCTCCGGCTGCCACTGCTCCTGCGCCAACTACTACGAGCCCGGCTCCCAGTACAATACATCCGGCTCCGGCAATCGCTGCGCCCGCACCAAATACAAGCATTGCTGCTCCGAGAGCTGCGATGGATACCGCTCCTGCCGCTCCATACTGGACAACTGCTGGCAGAACACCAACAACAATCTTAAGCGCTGCTCCTGCTATCAATGCACCTGTTGCCGCCAGAACAATCGCTGCTCCAAAAGCGATAAAACCAACTGCTCCAACGGTAAGTGCCGGCGCCAGAACCGCTGCTCCTGCTGCAAGCAAGGCAACCGCTGCTACCATGCCGACCATCACACCAATTGCCACCGGTCCGGCAGATGCCAGATTCGTTGCTGCTGTTGTAAGCAATAACATCCCTGCACCTGCCAGAACAACTGCTGCACCAAAGGCTATGAATCCGGCTGCCCCTGCAGTCAAAGTCGGTGCAACTTCTTTCGCAACGACCAGCAGCCCGCCGATTGCAACAACCATTCCAAGCATGACACCTGCAGCTAAAGGACCAGCTTTTGCAAGATTGATCGCAGACAGCGTAAGCAACGCAAATCCGGCTGCAACCAGTGCGATTCCGGCTCCCATTTTCAGGAATGCCGTAGCAGACTGAACAAGGCTTCCGAAAGACTCCTTGCTTGCCGTTCCTACAGCTTTCTCTCCTGCCGCAACACCGAATAACTTACCAGCTAATGCCGCAATTCCCTTTCCGCCTATTTTCAAAAGCGCACTCGCAAATGTAGTGACTCCCGGAACAAGCGATTGAATGATTTTAAATCCTTTTATTGCCAAAAGAAGCTTCAGGATCTTTGGCGCTGCAGAAGCTATTTCATCTGAGTGATCCGCTACAATCTGTGCAAAATGCGCAATCGCATCTGATATGCCACTTACCACACTTGTAAATGTATCCAGACTGCTCTTCTTCTGTGCCAGTCCACCAAAAGATTTTCCAACAGCCGACACAGCATTTATGATTGCTTTTCTGGCTTTGGAAGTTGCATCTGAAAATGCTTTCCAGTACGGAGATACAACGGATACCGCAGATTCTACTTTCTTTGCCAGCCCGTCCGGATCTACTTTATCCAAACGTCCAATTACTTTTTCAATACCGGAAATCGCAACATCCGATGTCTTATTAAAAGTCGGCATCAGCTTTACACCAAGCGTCTCTTTCAAACCGTCCATAGCCTGTCCCGCAGTTTTGTATGACGTAGCAAGCTTGGTAAAGGACTTGTTTGTTCCGACCTTTGCTATCGCATTAAAGAAATCTTCTGTCTTAACTTTTCCGTCCTGCACATCCTGCACAAGCTGTGATGTCGTTTTCCCCATGCCTTTAGCAACAGCCGCAATACCTGCCGGCGTCTGTTCCAGCATCAATTTAAAGTCCATCCACTGGATCGTTGGCTTTGCAGCCGCCTGTGTTGCCTGCTGGCTTAATGTCTTCATTGCCTGTGTCGGATTTTCAGAAGCTGCAGCTAATCCTCCGAAACCTTTTACCAGTTTCGTACAGTTCTTTGTTCCAACGGCAGCAAGCTGGCTGTAGGTCGTTGCCATATCCGAAGCGGAATAGATTGTCTTTGTAGCAAAATCCTGTAATTCATCTCTTGTCTTCGTGATGGATTTTGTCCCTTTTCCGATCATCTGCATATTTCCGTTAAATGTCTTCCATGCCGCAGATGATTCATTTAACTCCCCTGTCACTCCGGATATTCCACTCGTTATTGCAGAGAATGCTTTCTGACCGATCCCGGTCATGATTCCAAATCCCAGACCGGACGTCAATGTACTTTTCAAACGTTCCGCACTGCTTTGCGCACTCTTGAACGCAGACGAAAATCCACGGTCGCTCGCAGACAATATCGCCTTTACTGAATAACTTTCAGCCATATTGCACCTCCTACTGTTTTTTCAGAAGCTTACCGATTCCAACAAAACGACTGTCCGTCTTATTTTTTCCGAGAACACGGTTCACTTCTTTTTCATAATCGAAGAATTTCTTAAAGTTTGCATATACCGGCCGCAGTTTGTCTTTTCCGGCTTTCTTCTTCGCCTTCGCTTTGAAGTTAAGAAATGCCTGTAAATGCAGCCGATACTCTTCATCCACTCTTCTTAGTTCAACGGATTTCATTAACAGGTTGTATTCGGGAATCGTCAGTTTATTTACTTCCTCGAAGCTTTTCATGCCCAGATAGCGAAAACAGTTTAATGCGATCTCCTTATACTTTTCTCCAAAATCTTCTAATTCTGCATCTCGGCTTCCGCCAGTTCCTTCTCCACCTGTTCCACAAGGAATTTCGTTGCTTTCTTCGTAACATTGGCTCCTAATAAAAAATCCTTCACCTTGTCAAACAGTTCATCGATATCTGTATCCGGATCTTCCACATAGCCTTCCAGAGCCGCCGGTGTGATTCGCGGATTCTGCCCCTTGTTCGCTGTGTTCAAAATCATTACAAGTGCTTCCACGTCACCACCGAGCATCTCTGCCGCATAATAATTGAATCCAACGTCCTTTTTCATGCCCGGAACTTCTTTCACCGGAACTGCGATCATTTTATTCATATCTCTTAAAAAGCCAATACCAAACTTAAACTCATATGTCTGCCCATTGATTACTAATTCTTCCATTGTCTTACTCCTTTCGCGAAAAATGAGGATACCGCAATGTGTATCCTCATGTATATTATCTTACTCATGCATATTACTCGTATATATTACGGACCTGTCTTCTGGGTATCTGCAAATACATAATTTGCAAGCTCCTGCTGTTCCTTCGTAACTGTCGCATAACCAGCTTCGCCTTTTCCGTTACATCCGAATGTAAGTGAAACTTCTACATTGTCTTCTGCATTGGATGTATATTCCAGTTCTGTAAGATACCCCTGGAAATATTTTGCTTTGAATTTTTCTGCATCTGAAGATGTTCCTTTTTCAAGCAAATTCACTTCCCAGATCTCCAGAAGTTCATCGTTGTCCAGCGCCTCTTCCAGCTTATCAATGGTTGTATCCCCTTTTGCCAGAATACTGGTCGCAGTGATTTCAACTTCCAGTGCGCCCGGTGTACGGATCGTTCCATCTTTTGTGGCAGTTGTATCTGCATCCTTGGACTTGGTACGTCCGTTTTCTGTCGTAAATGCGATTCCTTTCGCACTCTCTGTTGCCGCTTCTTTTAACAGACGGTATAAGTAAATGATTTTTTTACCCTGTACCGCCTCTGTGTTACTTTCTGAAAATACCTGCAATCCCTGCATTTCTTTCCTTCTCATTTTCATCATCCTTTCATGAAAAACTAAATTCAAACTCCAGCACACCGTGCAAGAGTGCCTGTTTCGTAGTGGTGTCCGGAAGGATCCTCTGTTCAGCAAGCTTTACTGACCAGCTAAAGTTCCGTGTGTGTTCTAAGCTCCGGCACAACTCTTTTATACTCAGCATGATCTGAGAGACCGTACCGCGCTTCCTTGGATTGTCGTGCCAAACATGGACCGTCTGACTCACCTTCCCGATGATCGCGCCCTTAGTGTCCTGATCAGACTGCATTGTTGAGCCGATGTACACGAATGGATATGCCGTACCTTCCGGCGGGAGAAACGTGTCATACACACCAATCTCCGTATTTTTATATTTTTCTTTCAGCGCAATCAGCAGTGCGCTGAATATTTCCTGCTGCGGATCCATTCTCTCACCTCACCAGTTCATTTAAATCTTTGACAAATTTCTTCTTCTGCTCATCGTAAGCGGGCTTCAGATAAGGCTGTGCTTCCATGAATCGTGTGCCGTATTCAACGTAAGCTGCGTAATCTGCCGTAGGCTCTACTTCCGCAGTCAGACCTCCGTCTGTAATATCCAGTTCAACGCTTCGCTTCAATGTTCCTCCCACGTATCCCGGTATTCCGGTACTTTGTGGAGTTCCCACTGGCGCATTCTCTTGTGCTTTGGTCTGCAGATCTGCGCCGTTCTTTCTTACGACTGTTCGCACTGCTCCAAGATTCATATTCCGTTTAAGCTTTGCCTCCAGCTTGTCAAAGCCGTCTATCCTTACTCCTGCCACTACAATACCTCCGATACGACAAAAGACTGCTTCGTCCGCAGTCTTCTGCTCATGTCAACTGTATAAATCTTCTTTCCAATCCGTATCCTGTCAAACGGATCATGGTAATGATTCTGCAGGTGGACTGTCAGGCTTCCCTGTTTCAGTCCACCGTACACTAACTGCATTGTCTCAGCTCCGGTATCCATCACAGATGCAATCTGTTCAACCTCATCAACGTGTCCGTCTTCATAATCGCCGGTATCCGGATTGTAATCTCCGGATCTGATTGTCTGCATATAAATAGGTGTATCATATCTCACAGAAACCTCACCTTGCCTTTCGTTATCTCTTTCTGGCTGTCCAGATATGAACGAATATCATCCATATATCCGGCAAAATCATTATCAGACCAGGAAAGGCTTTCTCCCTCTACGGTATGAGAAGAAAGCCCTTCTGATCCAATCCGGTTGAATCGTATGATTGCGACATCCAGAATGATATAATTCAGTTCTTCAGGAGGTTCGATCCCGCCAAGCAAAAGTTTCAGCCGGCTCTTTGCTGCATCTAAAATCAACTGCAGCTTTTTGTCCTGGCTTACATCTTCTTCCGGCAGACCGAGCAATGCTTTCAGATTATCCAGCATAGCCTGTCCCTCCAATCTTTACTCGCCTACGTTCACAACTGCATCCCCGGAACGGACTGCCTTGTAATTTTGATCACATTCAACCAGAGTGATGTGATGAGAGGCAGTTGACGCGATCTCAGATTCGCCATCCCATTTAGTCCAGTTCTTCACATCCATTCCGCAAGTTACATTTGTAGCAGATGCCGCATCCTTATATTTCCAGCTATTTCTCGGAGACATCAACTGTTCTTTCACAGACAGCTTTGTCAGTCCTGCTCCTGAACCGGCTTCTGATGTTACATCCAGCGTTCCTAATGTCTGTGTATCAGAGCTACCGACTGAAATATAAGCAATTGCATCCAGATATTCACAGAAAAGACGTAAGCCCATGATTGCAAAGTTATCAGAAATCATACGTCCGTAAGTGCCCTCTGTATGGAATCCGATAAAGCCTGTCTCCGCATCCGTTGTAAATGCAAGGCCGGCTCTTGCGAACTCTGAATCTCCCGGATCAACATAGTATGCAGCAAGGTTGTTGAGCGGTGTCGCAACTACAACATTCTGCGGAATCTCAGATGTAATAAACACAACGTCTGCTCCAAGGAAATCTGTCATATACTTAAATCCAAACGCTGTCTGCAGAGTGATGTCAGCAGCTCCAAGGTATTTATACACATCCAGCGTATTTACCCATACAGCAACACCAGTAGCTGTTCTTTTCATCTCCTGGAACTTCGCCACTACTTTACCGATAGCCATAGCAACAGCCATCTGCCAAGCTGTTTCATGTCCGGTTAAGGATCCCGCCTTTAACTGAGTGTAAAATTTGCTTGTAACTACATTCTGCAGATCAGATTTAAACTCTTCATCTGTATCCTGTACAGCTGCCTCGTATCCCTTTTCAGCGATTGCTTCCAAAGAAACACCCTTTCTGTACTTCTCGATCTTAATTGTATCGAACACAGTTTCCTCTACTTTGTACTGAGACATTGGGATCTCTTCTCCCTCTCCTACGTCTCCGGATTTCAATTCGCCTTTTACGGTCTTCGTTTTTAACGCAGAGCCATTTTCTTTCTTAATCATTCTGGTAATACCAATCACATCCAGTAATGCCTGCAGATTCTTACCAAAAGAAGTAACAAAATCAATCTCTCTTGCCCTCACCTGGATCTGCGCTTCACCTGTCATACCATCCGGCGCTGTAAACACCTGTAATCCTAATTTTCTAATATCATGCATATTTTACACACTCCTTTTACTGAAATAACTCCAGATTCTCAGCGATCAGTCTCTGTCTCTCTGTCGGATTCTTGACCGCTAATATCTGTTCCTTTGTCATTGTTCCTTTTCCTCCGGTTCCGGTCCTTGGTGGATTTCCCTTTAAAGCCTCTTTCACAGCAGCCTGTACTGCGCCTTTGTACATCTTGGAAAATGCTTCAACCGCTTTCTTTGTGCCATCTGCATCTTCTGCAACAAGATTTACCAGAAGCTCATCTGGAATATTGATTTCTTCTTCTGCCAGCATTTTACGCGCTGTTTTCGCCATGTCCGATCTGGCATTCTGACGTTTCAGCTCTTCCAGTTCTTTTTCAAGTTTGCTCGCCTTATATTCCGCTTTCTCTTCTTTGGTCATCTGCGCCAGCTTCTCTGCCTCTGACAGCTTATCATCCGTCAATGCCTTCCACTTTGCCTGCGCATTGGTCACTGCGGTATTCACTGCCTTCTGGACTCTCCGGTCAAACTCTGCCTGATTGCCTTCCCCTTTTAAAAAGTCATCAAATGTTACTGTTCCATCTGCACCGTTGCTTCTTGTTCCGGCTCCGCCATCGTCTCCATCACCTTCCGCAAACAACTGTAGATTCGCCATTGGAATTCTCCAACCGGCATACACATTGTTCATATGTTTCATAATTCGTCCTTTCCTCGCCCCGTTCCATTCTTTGTCGCCCAGACCGTTGCATATCGAATAATTGTAGTTTAACGACATCCCGGTCACATTAAGTTACATGATCCGGACATAATCCGGAAACTCATTGGCAATCATGCAGATCCCAATGAAAAAGGAATCCACCAGAGTCTTTGCTTTCTCTGACAGATTCCCATGCTGTATATCAACCCATCCGGGCGATATTTCATATTTTATTTTATCTTCGGTTAAATCCTTGATGGACTTGATCAGTGTTCGTGCCAAAGCTGTAACTCCGGCGCAGATTATATCCTGCCCGTATGCTGCATAATTTGCATGACCGGATATCGTTATTTCATCCTTGCGGACGGTTACTTCAATCAAATGCATCCATCCCTTCTGAAAAATGAGTATAAAAATAACACGCCTTTCGCGTGCTATTTTTCCTAGGCAGTAAATGTAACCACCGTCTTGCCGTTGCTATTTTTTACTACCAACGTCCCTTTTGAAATAATATCCATTCCTATAACAAAATCAACATCGTGATTTTCCAAAGGAAAACCTGCAATTTTTACATTTCTAAAGACCATTTCAGGAGTCAGAACAATATCAACAATGTAATATGTGATATCCTGTTTTCCTGTTGTACTGACACCTACACCCGTATCGACTGGACGCAAGCCAAGTTTTCTTGCCATTCGTTCAGAGATACACGAACTCGATGCTCCAGTATCCCACAAAGCTTTATTAATCCGAAAGCCTTCTGCTCCATCTGTGCATTCCCGGATGTCTAAGGATGTGATCAGTCGGTTTACAATCCCGTCATGGCGGTTTGTAATGGCACCGTCTGCATACGCTTGTGTGCTTTCAGCCTCAGCTTCTGGTCTGCTTTCGCATGTGTCCAGCAAACCTACGTATACGTTTTGCTTCATCTGTCTTTCCTCCATCGCGTTCTTAAGTAAATGGGATCATGCTAGATCACTGCCTTTTGTTCTGCAAACAACTGATTATCTGTCAGAGCCACTACGCCACTCCCATCTCTTGCTTTGGGAAGATAGGTTGTTGCGACCTTTATTTCTACAGATTGTTGCGGCTTAAGAGAAATAGTAATATCCACTCCCGTTTCAAACTCATAATCCCCTGCAATTTCTTCGGCATTATCAATCAATGATTGTCCACAACTTTTTATCGCCTCTACCCATGTTTCTTGTGTTTTGGGATTTGTTTTCATAGCTTTACCCCCTGAAATGCACATAGAAATACCACCGGTCTCATTTTGACTGGTGGTATTTATTTCCATTCATTTATCATATTCATAATACAAGCATTGTTCCCGTTATACTTCTCTGCTCCCAAAATATCAAGAGCCGCTCTCACAACGTAATTCATTGGAACGTTTAATAAGCAAATTTTATCATCCTTATGTCCTTTTACAGCATTAATAAAACGCTCGTCAGTTATTCTCTTATCGATGCCTGAAAGTATCGCTTGCATTGCAATGCCCGGTGTATCACTTTTCGCATCTTCAATAATTCTTTCGATAAAATTATTGTTCATATTTCTCGACCTCTTCATCACGAAGTTTTTCTAATCTTTTTACAATATCATTATACCCCAGCTCTTTTGCGAAGTCAATTTCTACTTGATACGCTTGCCTTTCTCTGTCTGCACACTTTGCAGGATTCTGAAATATTCTAAATCCTAAGTATCCATCTGCGCGGTCATCGCAGAAATGTTTATATTCATGCATCCACGCACTTATACTTGCGCCTTCTTCAACATTGATATTTCCTACTTTTCCAGCAGAAAGTCCAGGAAAGTATCCCATCGCACCCGCTCGCCTTGTTATATCGACTCCGCTTCGCTCCATATCTTCTTTCATTTCTCTTAACTCCTGCGGATGGGATTTTTCTGCCGCTCCGATATATTCCCTTATCGGATCATCCTTTGTATAAAATGCTTTCTCATATGAATCTGTATTTGCAACTGGGCTTCTCTGCTTCCACTCTTCAAAGCTCATCCCATGCTCTTTATATGTCTCAATCCATTCCTCATACTCTTCACTGTCCATATACGCCGCCACAGAACATCTACAGTTCGGATGCATCGGCGGAGCGTTCTCGCCTGGCATCATCTTATCGATATCGAAGTGCTTCTCATCCAATGCACGGCACGCTTCACAGGCTGTTCCGATCGCCAGAAATGTATACTGCGCAAATCCATTCCGGATAAACGACTGTTTTTGCGCTTCTGTCTGCACTCTTGCGAGTTCTGTCACCATAAGCCGATTGGCATTATAGGCGCTGACTCCGAAACGTTTCTGCAGATGTCTTGCAAGCTCTGTTGGATGCTTCCCCTGAATCAGTCCTGTTTTTAAAAGACTGTCCAGCTCTGCTTTGAGCATGCCTTGATACATCCAGATACGATCTGAATACGTGGCATTTTTGAACGATGCATTTACGACCGCATGTGCTGCCTTTTCATTATTCTGCACCGTTCTTCCTAAGATTCCCGACTGTCTTTTGAACTCATCCATTGTTCGATTCGTGAGCTTTTCTTCAAAATATTTCTGCAGTTCATCAAACCCTGCCACCAGCTCCAAACCGATATTTGCTTTCAGAAGTTCCAACCGGTTAATCTTCATCGTCGCGTTGTAAAGCCGCATCTCATCATTTGCCTGCTTGGAGAAATCCTTTGTTTTGACGTACCTTGCGGCTTTTCGTCCGTATTCCTCGATATCAAGCTTTGATACTTTTCGCTTTGCCTCTGACAAGGTTATTCCTTCTGCCCTTGCATACTTCGCATAGAATCCGTTGATTTCCTTCTGGATCTGATCCAGCATATATTTGTATGTATCATTGATCGCCTTCTCATATTCCGCTTCGGATTTCCTGCTGGCTTTCAGGTTCTCTTCTTCCCGCTTTCGCCAGTAATCGCTACTCTTCGGCACTTCCATCACCGTCACTTCCATCGGCAAACATCTGTGATACAATCGGATCTGTCTTTAACTCTTCCTGTTCCGAATTGATTTTGTCTATCTCATCCTGCGCATTATCTACGATGGACAGAACACTAAGCTGCGTCTCCTGACTGACAATTCCTTCCAGACTTTTTGCGATTTCTGCTTCTTCCTGCAGGTTCGCCGGGAAGTTCGGCGTAAAATGCGGATGTATCTTTACCCAGTCATCTTTCTTCATGCCAGACACGGGATTCGAGAAAATCAAGCGATATCTGCGGTTCATGCCGGATGTAAACTTTCTCTCCTTTGTCTTTTCCAGATTGCTCATTCCCTGCAACTTATATTTCATTGCAATGCCGGAGCTTGTCCCGAAATTTTCATCTGAGATATTTGCTACCATACTGATCTGAAATATCAGCTTCTCCAACCGGTCAATCAAATGCTCCTGCGTTGTATCACCGTTCGGCTTCTGCAGGAAGTCCACGATCAGCTTCTCTGTATCGCCATCGAAGTTAATGATCCGGTCATCCCTTATATGCTTCACATCGTCATTGTCCAGTTTAGAACCAAGTACTTTCAAATAAGCATCCGCAAAGTAATCTACATCATTTGCTTTTTCGCTGATTGCTTTATTGTACGCATCGATCATCGTAAGCACCGGCTCAAAGATGCCGATACGCTCTTTATTTTCCGAATACTCTGTAGCGGGTACACCGTCGAATCCATGTATCTTGCTTTCTTCTTCCCAGATAAGTTTTCCTTTCATGACAAACCAGCGCACTTCTGTTTCATCCGATACGCTGCCGTGTAAGACCTGGTCAGAATCTATATACAGGCGGACAAAGAACCGCTCCCGCTGCAGAACGGAATCATCATAAATCATAAACGCATCCATTGGAGGTAAATACGTGATACCAATATTTCCAAGCTCGTCCACATAGTACATCTCGTACCCTCTGCCATAAATGCTGCATATCTTGGAAAGTTCTGCATTGTTATCGTCTTGATCATTGTACTGATCCACGAACTCAATATACTTCTGGACATCCTCATTTCCATCTTCTACCTGCAACTTAATCGGATGTCCGATAAAGAACCCATTCATTGTATCTACCATATATTTCGCAAAATTCACGGCAATACGGTTGTCCGGCTTCCATTTCGGCTTAATCGGCTCATGGAATATCGGATAATCTGTCTCATATGCATCTTTTAATCTTTGATAGCGGAAAGAACACTCTGCACTGTGCTTCGTTATGAACTCTGTTAGTTTATTGTCTGTCAGTTCTTCCGTTGCCGGTAATCTATATAAGCTGTACACCTATATGCCTCCTTTCACATTCCGGTTCAATCTTGGTCGTACTTTACGCTCTTCCTCAATGGAGTAACGCAACATCGCCATTGCATCATCAAAAAATGGAACTGGCTCTTCCAGATAAGTATTGGTCTTCTCATCCTTCTTCCACTTCCATTGCTGAATTTCCTTTATGGTATTTACACAGGATGGATGGATGTGAATCCTGTGCTGTTTTAAATAATCAATCTGTGCATGGACACTGTTCGTCTCTTTATTGACACCCCTTGCCCGGTATCCGGCTTTCTGCCACATCTTGATTCGGTCCGGCTCGGCGGAGTCGCACCACATCCGGAGCTTCTTGCTGAATTTGCCTTCTGCTTCTCTGATAATCTCGTCTGTATCCATTTCATACACATACAATTCCCGGCACAGAAACAGTTCTCCGTCTTTAAAGCCAACCTCGCCAATGCAATCCGCATGGTTGAATCCGAAGTCCTGTGCATTAACCATGTAATCGAATCTTTCCGGGGAACGGTCAAATTCTTCTACAACATAATTCTTAAGAATCAGTCCGGCAACTTCGCCCCACTCACCAAGACCATAGACTCTGTATCCTTCTGGGTCTACTTCCTTGCGTCGGAGCATACGTCTGTGGTATGCTTCATCGATAAAACGGTTATTCTCATAGGTGGACTGATGCGTCAGTACATCCGGATCGGCACGATCAAAGAACACTTTCTTGATCCAGTGATGCGCCGATACCGGATTGAATGTCAACCGGATCTGATAGAACTGCCCTTCCGGAAGCTCGCCTCTGAGTCGGTCGTCTATGATCTCAAAATCTGACTGCGTAATCTCTGTTGCTTCTTCTATCCAGACATCCGTAAGCTTTCCTCGCTTGAACGTGATTGATTTTAGCTTTTCTCTCTGCTTCTCATCATTGACGCCTCGGAATATGATCTGATTGTGATTGCTCTTACATTCCAGGATCATGTTGGAGCTGTTAATATACCAGTACTTCTTGTGGTGATCGCCGAACATACGAAAAATAGCACTCTGCAATTCCGCAAAAGTGCTATCTCTATTCGTTACATCAGCTTTTCGAACACACAAAAGATTACGTCCCGGATCATTCATCAAACGAATGATATAATTCTGTGCCGTGTCCATGCTCTTTCCAGATCCGGCAGAACCTTTCATCACGATGTACCGTTTTTTACTGCGGTCAACCTCTTTAAAGCATGGATTAGCTTGAATATTTATTTTCACAGGCAATCAGCTTCTTTAAAGGCTTTGAAAAGTTTCGGTGACTGAATAGCAATCCAGTCTGTAATCTCCTCGTTCCGTCCCCAGCTTTCGGCACCGCCACTGTTATTCCATAATCCAGACTCGTACAGAAACGCGTGAATAATTTCATGCCTGAGTACCTTCTTCTTGTACTCTTTCAAATTCCTTAAAGAGTTTCTACTGGATTCTAACTTCGCGATCCTAATCTGATGAATACTCTGATCCATACATCCATCACAACCCTCTGGAAGTTTTTCATCTGGCGCATCAAAATATATCGTATATAACGTTCCTAAAATATTAACTTTCTTCATTGTCATTATCTCCATAATCAATCGTGATGTTCAAATCCATATCAACATCCGTCTCGACTTTATCCGTAAACAGTGCATATCGTTTTCCAAGCAGCTCTGCAGCTTTATTTAAATCACTTACCTTTGTTGGTACCCGAACCAGCTGTGGTACTTCTTTCTCGATAATCACCTTTTTGCCATTCTCGTCATATCTGCTACTACGCTCTTTGCAGGTAACGACCACTGTATCCATCTCCTGCCGGCGCAAAACTCTGGTCAGCGTTTGAAGCACTTCATCCTGCTTCGCAACCAAAGCATCCTCTTTTTCTTCCAATCTTTTTTCGATGTATTCCCGAATCCGAGTATTTCCGAGTAATTTTCTTGCCGCTGCATCCGCAGAACTATTTTTCTTGCAATTAGGATATGCTTCTCTGTAAGCCCGGGTGGCATTACAATCGATCAGATATTCATCACAAAATCTTTTCTGCTTTTCAGTCACTCAGACTCACCTCCACTTCTGGTTTATTCTTAATGGATCATACAGGAATCGAACCTGTGGCATTTCGCTTATGAGGCGAATGTTCTACCATTGAACTAATGATCCTGGGTATTTATTGCATACAAAAAGAGACTCATTGCTGAGTCCCTTCTGGCAATGTCCGGATTTCAACCGGAGCCTCCTCTATCAAGGCGTACTCACCCTATACTACTTGCCCTTTTTATTGTACCATGCTTTCTTAACTCTCTCAACCATTTGCTTTTCCTCTGTTGTCAAATTTGCAGCCCCTTTTGCACTATCTTTTTCGTTATGTAAATATCCATGATGTGTATGTGGTTTCATATTTTTGTGTGAATGCTGCAGGTCAATTTGTTTATTTCGTTTGTTGGCTTTATCATAATATGTTATAGCCGACAAATTATCTCTATTGTCTACGGTGACATACACTCTTCCTTTCGTCATAGTTTCCATTGGCGTCTTTGCAGACTTTGAATCATTATATCTGACATATTTAATATTTCCAGTTGTATATAGCGCGGTGTATTCTGTTCCATATGCTTTCCCTTTTACGCTCTTCCCGCTTGCCGATCCTCTACCACCCATCGCACTTCGCCTCACTGAATTTTTCCTGAAATGCTTTGACTCTAATAATGTTTCCTTTGCACTCTTCCGGTACGTTGCCGTAAAAGATAATGCTTTCCGGCTCTAACCGCCTGATCATCTCCTTGTATCCTTTCAGGAATAACTCTTTATCAATTTTATCTTTCTGTGTTCCAACGCTGGATATCGCAACTGTCCCATGCGTCGGCTCTCCGTCAAAGCACCATTCATACGAATCCGGTGTACTCCATGCGATTGTCGGGATGACATTAATTCCATGCATCTGCATATATGCTCCAATCCAGTGTTTCCGATAATGGTTGTAAATCTGTAATGTCTTTGGAAAATCAGTGTAAACGCTGAAATCTGGCGTCAGTACATACTGATATTCTCTAAGCATAGGCATATACCTGTCTGGATCATTCCACAATCTGGTAAATTGATAATCATCCACGAAGAAATGAATGCTTTTATCTTCTCTCTTCTTGCAGGAGGCAGCATAGTTAAATGGGATAAACTTTGTATTTCCAGAAAATTCAACCGGCTCGATTGTAGGTATGTCATATTCTCCCACGCCTAAAAAATCTGCTCTTTCAATGTTTTCCCATCGTTTTACCATAACCCCACCTCCTGATTTTTTTGCATTAGAAAAGCACCCCGAAGGGTGCCCTATGTTAAATATTATCTTTCTCTTCAATAACAACAATATATTTCTTTTTATTTCCTTCTTTCTGATTTATTGTGTAGTTTTCGTCATTCCAATACAGCAATGTTTTTTTATATCCATATAAAATAATTTGCAACGTAATTACAATTGCAAACACACATACGCCACAGATAAACGCTATTTCTATATTTTTTTTGGTATTTGAAAATAATAAAAAAATCAACGGAATGTAAAATCCCGTTAAAATATTATTAATGGTTTCTCCTTGATATAAATATTTTTCTATTTCCTTTCTATCTTTCCCTTTTTGTCTTCTTTTGGCTACACAGAATACAAAACAGCAACATACAATCGTTATTATCAAGAGCCCTGGCTTTACTTTTAACAAATGCGTTATGCACTTCAAAAATATCCCTCCTTAAATCACCTAAACATCTATAATGATATCCTATTTCTCGACATTACGCAACGAAAAAGACACCTGGCATCACCAAGTGTCCTCTCTCGGTTTTATTAGGTTGTGGGGAAACTAATCGAATGATTTAATATCTGTTCATCAATTCCAGTATAAGGATAACAAACTTGCATACTAAACTTCAATAAACTAACACAAATAAAGATAAATTATGTTGGCAACTTTAAATGTGCCAGCGCTCTTCCATGCAATTTATGTACCCACTGCTCACTATAATCCATTTTCTCTGCAATCTCCCAGAATCTTAAGCCTTTCACATATCGGTAAAACAACACGTCGTTCTCATCCTCGTTCTTTATCTCCTTAATCTGCTTTTCGATAGAAACATAAGATTCAACACAACTTTCCTTTTCTGCCCCAAGTTTTTCTACCAACGAATCAATCCTTGCCAGCTCATCAGATAGATCCTTCTGGTTTCCGTTTCCATGCGGCATGCCCGAATAATCAATTGCCTTCACCGATGCAGCTAATTCTTTCAGTTCAATAATTTCATCATCAATACGGTTGATACGTCTTCTACTGGTTCTGTATCCTCTCAGATATTCTTTCTTCCGGTTATTCTCATTCTTGACATTGTTTTCTTCCAGTCTCTGCTCCACCGGCAACAACCTCCTTATTTACATTTACTCCTATCTTCCGCAGGTAGTCCGTCACCGTATAGCTCTGGTACGGCTTCCTGTGAAATTCTATGCTTGCTTTCTCATCCGGCGGATGTTCTGCCAGCATGTCTCTGTGATTCTGGTTATCCAGTCTCACTTCTTTTCTGTCTCTGCCTCTTCTGCGTTTCAATTATTTATCAGCTCCTTTATACGGATCCGGTAGTGGCATCCATGCGATAACTTCACTATTTAATAATCCTAAATCTCCATACCATTCTTCTTCATCTGTCAATACCAATGGTCTTATGAATTGCTCGTCAGAAAATCTTTTTCCGTGTTGAGCTAATACCGTTACATAATGTTCTGGCAACCGCTCACTGCATGGAATCCACTGACCAAGCCTGTCCTTTTCCTCAGCATCTTCCAGTCTTGCTAACTTCTCCATAGCTTCTGCCAGTTTGTTCTTGTCTTTAATCACTGCTTTTCCAGCATGATATTCTGTGTATCGCATTTCTAAATCTTCTCTTGCTATTCCTGTTAATTTCATAATTCGTGCTCTTCTTTCCATTTCTTCTCACTGAATTCATCCGGTTCCATGTATGTATTTCCGTCACATTCGACAACTCCACGTCCGTATCTGTAAGCACATGACCTACAGAGCGGTCGGAATGCAACGAGTCCTTTATTTTTTCCTTTAGAAAATCGGAATGTTGCCGTGTATGGCATAACCTTGATTCCTGGAACATGAGATTTCATATCCCGTCCACAACACCAACATTTATACTCACGTCTATTCAATTCATGGATTTCTTTACTGTAATCTTTTAAAATTCCACCATACCGAAAAGGCTTATCTGTCAGTGTATTCTTCCCTTTCATACGATTTCTCCTTTTCTTCATCAGTTCCAGGATGCTTCCGGTTCAGCTTCAACCTCAACATCATCATCGTACATATCCATAATATCTGTGATATCGCAGAACGCTCGATCTAACCTCATTATGAAAATGTCAAATTCATCCACATGACTTAATGAATTGATGTCGAGTTCACTTTTAAATCTTACAATACTAAATCTATTGCTTTTTGATTCATACAAATGGATTACTTTTGTCAGTTTCTCATCCTCTTCACACTTAAAAACCAAATCACAAAATCTTCCTCCGAACATGCTAGTTCTTATATCCACAGTCACTTCCGCTGTCACATTCTGATACGCCGGTCTATCATCTGTATAAATTTCAAGTTCGGATGTATCAATATTCTTGCTAACATATTCCTTATATTTCTCAAATACATCTTCCAAACTGATTACATCTTTATCCGGCTCTGTCATAAGGCTTTTGAAGTTTCCTAAGATTTCCTTGTTGTCAACTAAATTCGTACTATTGATAATTTCTGCGAGAACTGCATCAAGTTTTACCACATAATCCTCCAAACTAACTCTTTCGATTGCCGGTGTCATTACTTCTTTTACTTTCTCGTCAATAACCTTTCTTGCATCACCATTCCATCTGAACTGTTCTTCGATACTACTTTTCAATGCTTTAGTCACGGCATCAGATACAAGCTCTTCAACTGTTCCGTCATTCAATTTTTCTGTTACTGCTTTCGCTATTCTTTCTTCAAATGTACTCATAATTCGTTCCTTTCTCCTTAAAAATGCGTAAAAAAATACCAACCACCGAATATTGATGGTTGGTAAGTAATTAAAACATTTTATCAATTTCTTCGTTCGTTATTATTGTCTCTACTCTGTCTTCCAGATTGCTATATGGAGTCAATATATCATTTTTATAAATCACCTTCGATACGATTATTGACATTCCCTTTTCTACTCCAATGATAACAGCTGTGCTTACTATCACAAACAAAAGAATGTAGATTTTACATTCCCCGTTTATACTTCCAAATACAGATAAAATATACCCAATCGCAATGAACAAAAAAGCCATTCTATTATCATAAATTTTTTGAGCACATATTTGTACCCTTTCTTTGTCTAATGTCGCCATATTATTTCCATCGCGCTTAGCAACATTACTGCCTGGGAAGTACTCTTCGATTATTCTTTCTCTTGTCCTTCCCAAATATTTTATAATGAGTAAAACAGCTCCGGCTACTTGAAAAGCCAAGGATAAGACATAGGTAATTACCTCTGCTTTCAATAATTCGCACTCAAACATATAATTTCTATTTCCTCCCCGTATATTTGATACGGAAATTATACCATTCCAACCATCAATATTCAATTGTCAAGGTTCGACACTATTCTACATTTCTATCTTCTTTTCTTTCTCCTCCCAGTATTCAACTATATATTCTTTCTTCCCCTTCGCATTACCTGGAATCGTCCTGTATCCGATCTTAACCGTATATCCCGCCTTCACCAGTAGCCTTGCGATCATCAACCGTTCTTCTTCATTTAAGCCAACCGTCCCGCCACGGACATTATGTATTATCGCCATCGTTTTCTCCTTCCTCTGGAATCAGTTCCGGAAAATCAAATATCGTCATTTGTCCCTCAATATTTTCAGCTTTTCTTTTTTCTTCTTCCATTCGTTTCTTTTTGTATTCGTTGTATTTCATTCGATACTCATAACTCTTTCCGAAGATATTCCATGCTGCCTTTACTACATTCGGCTCATACTTTCGAATCTTTTCAAGATCTTCTACTGCCTTATATGATATTGGACATCCGCAGCATCCTGTTCTGGTCAATCCATATACTTCATATGCATCCGAATATTTTATTTTGTAATACTCCTTATACCATGCCTTATCCTTATCGGATACATAGTAGAGCGGTCTCAACCGATACTGACCATCTGCAGTTTCCGTGAAACAAAGAGCCGTATTATCTTTTCTCGGTACCGATCTCATTCCGCCTTCATCTCTACGCTCTCCGGTTATAATCATCTCATAGCCCTTTTGCACATCATGAGCAAGCTTTTTCTTGCAATAGTAACAACATGTCGCGCTTATCATGAAGTCCGGCGGATATTCGCTAATGAAGTCTCGCATATATTTTGACGAATTGATCACCAACTGTATATTTGGTCTTGGTTCCCCTACAGAATTGCAACAACAAAGAAAATTAATCAGGCTCTCACATTTTGGATATCTTGCTTTTAACTCTTTTCTCTTCGCCGCTTTATCTTCTGCCTGATCGTATTCATCCGCTATAGACAGCGGCACACCCTTCTTTTGCCATTCTGACAAGCCTCCAGACATAATCTTCGACACAAATGGGATTCCATATGTTCTTGATGCCCGGACAATATTAATCTTCGGTCTTCTCTCCTCAATCTTCGCCTCATACTTTTCCGCAACATATTTCACATGATCTTTTGTTGCTTTCATTTCCAAACCTGTATTAAAAAATACATATTTGATTGGCGGCAGTCCAAATATCGATCTAGTCCGCTCAATCAAGTCAATCATAATGTCACTGTCTGATCCGCCAGAATATGAACATATAGCATTTGGATGTTCTCTTAATCTTTTAGCGATAATGCTTTTAATTGCTTCAAACTTTGCCGGCGAATCAAAATCCGCATAATCTGGTCTGTCTGTATAAACTTTACTTACTCCGCTTTTCATTTTCTCAAAAGGAGCCGATGCATCATTACTCCGGCCGGAGCTCCGTCTCCTTTCTGAAATTTACTTTTCTCTTTTTATCATTCTGTGTCTTTTCTTACTCCCAGTAGATCTTTCTCCAATTGCTTCATGTCATAACTACGTTCATGTGCATTGCTGAATCTGGTACTCTTCTTTCCTGTTTTCTTATTACCCTTGTCCTGATTTAGCGGAAATAGACCACTCCATCCATTCATGATCGACTGATCGATAATTGCTATCTGTTCTTCCACATCATCGGACATTTTCCGCAATTTTCCTACTGCAAGCTGTATTGCGCGATCAGTTAACGGTTTCTTGATCTGCTTCCGAAAACAAATATACTCAAAAAAAGCTGTATCAAGGCGCGAGTCGCCCGTATATGATTCGGATTCTGTATTCGGATTCGTATTCGGATTGGATTGGATTACGGGAACATTTGCTTGCATTTGATTACTTGTGTTTACATCTGCATACATATGTTTGCAACTGTTGTCAGATGTAATATCGTTCCCTTCTTCCGGACTTGGATATCTACTCTTCTTTGCACGAATGTTCTGATGCGACTGCCAAGCTGGTAACTGAAGGTACGGTTTTTCTTCTACCTCGTAGTGTCGCACCAAGCCAACCGACACCAACTTATTGAGAGCATCTTCTATATTCTTATTCGTTACATTCTTGAGCGGAAAACAGGTCCCTTTTATAATCGCTACCCTTCCATCAAATCTTCCATAATCATCACAACTTACTATCAACCGGTAAAACAGAACTTCTTCGAACCAACTGAGCTCATTAATGCTGTCGCTCGTCCTGATCGACTCTTTTAATATTCTGTTTGGCACGTTTACACCTCTTCTATTTCTACTTCTATACGCGGGCGCTCTTTGTCCACAAAGAACGCATCCTGAAACCCTGTGATATAGCTCCATCCATCGTCCCGAAGTACTTTTGTCTGCACAAGTGCATCCTGAATCACCTTTCTGCCAAAAGAACTGATATTGTCCAAATCTCTTCTCTTATTTGGCTCATACCATCGATATCTGATTATGACTGGTTTTGTAATCCGCAATCTTCCTAACTGTTCTAAAATAGCCCGGATCACAACCGCCTCGTTCTTTTGTTTCATCTTGGCACCTTTATACTGATTCGTCCGGCACGCCCTTGTATAATCATTCATGTTGTCTAATCTTCCATTAATGGTCAACAGATGCTGCACACTTTCTCCACCCTTCAAACGTCTGTATCATACAGAGTCTTTTTAATTGTATTTCTCTGGCTCTATGTAAATCCTGAGCTGTATATTTATGAAATGCAGCTTCATCCACCGGATCACCAGGAATCGGTCTGAAAATCCCTTCACCTACATTAATAATACAATCTCCATTGTTGTTTGCTTTGTTAATCATGGATCTTAAAGACCTATCAACATTTCTATCATAAGGTCTGGCAATTGCATGCTTATGACCATCCGCAATTCTATTAAAATAGCTTTCTGCTTTTTCTCGAGTCGTCATACTTCTCCTTTCTGCCAGAGCCTGGCTCTCTGGCTGTGATACAACATATTGTGCAAGAACTTCATGTCTTATACGTTACATTTCTTAGTTACAATGCCAGGTGAATCTATAGTTAACTTGTTACATCCAACTTCTTCCAAAAATCTTTATGAAGTCTTCTCTTGTCCCATGATGGCTTTCAAAATGTTCTTGTGCCATCTGTTTTAATTGCAAATCCAGTCCGCGATTCGGATTATCATGAACGGAGTTAATTCCAAATTCATGTAAATAACTTGCTATCGGAATGACGTACCCATATTTCTCCGATAATTCTCTTCTGGAGCCATAAAAAATATGATGTCTGTGCACGTACGGTGTACCAGTAAAATAGCAGTGATCCATATCGTCCGTGAACACGCTCCAAAGTTTTTTAGACATCCACACCATACCTTTCTTTCAGAAGTCTTTTTTCTTCCGGTGTTGCAATTTCGCTATCCGGAATCTGTGCATCCTTACACATAATGATCAAACCTGATATCAGTCGCGCCATTTCTTCTGAATTATATGTGTGACTACCTCGAAGCAGTCGATAAGTCCGATACAGAAGCCCATCTACTCCTTGTCGTACCTGCGATGTTGACTGCAGGTGATAATCCATAGCATTCCGCACTTTATTTTCTGCCTCTTCTGTATCTGGAATTGTAACGAATACAGCTTTATTCTCCATTATTTCCAACTGTCCATATCTTTCCAGACACATATTGTGCATTTCCGGATTGCTCAATTCCAATCTTCTGGCAAGTTTTGTAATCAGCACCCAATAATATGCATTCGCATCCAGGCTTCTTTTTTTACGATATTTCTTGATTTGAATAACAAGTTTCTCACAATCTTTCAGCTCTTGGAATGCATCTCTTGCATCCTCATTTACTTCCAATGAAAGACTCTGTTTTCTTGTAACATAGTCCATCTTTAAACCTTCGAGCTTTCCTGTAAAGTTCATTAATCATCACCATACTTTTTCTTAATCGCATTCAGCATCTTTGCACACTCTGTCTCCGTAAGCGTGTCCATTGTCTTTCCGTTTCCACACACCCAGGCTGCCAGATCAATACCGTGTGCCGTGCACTGTGTTTTCAGTGTTTTCTTTTTAGCTTCTGATGCAAGATTTTCCCCCGTTCCCGGAATTTTTGCTTCCAGTTTGTTGTATTCTTCTTTCAGCCACAAATTAAATCCAAGGCCGGTATGAATAGCCACACACTTCACAAATGCTCTGCACATGCTATTCCATACTCTCTGCTGACTCATCGAATTATCTTTTACTGGATTCGCACCATTCATTACCGGTGTCTGCATCTCGTATTCTTTATCATCGATTACAACTTTGATTCTGGTTTCATAACAACGGTTTGTATTTCCATTTTTATCCGTAAACTCAATATCGGTCTTTCTTAAGCTACTCCCAGTCTGCGGATCAGGAATAGGTTCCCAGTACACTTCAGTTGCACCATTCTTCCTCAATAGCTCAATACATTTTGCCCAGTTTAGATATGTAAATCCATCTCTATCTTCGCAGTATTGGCTTACATCAATCTTTATCAGCTCTTCATAGCTTTTAAGTGCCATCTATTCTTCCTCACTTTCTTTTTTTCGATTAATCGAATATCTGTATTCTCCAATACTATATTTATCAAACATAGAAACAATCTCACTTGCTTCATCTAAACTGTTCACTTCGAAGATCACTTTATCTTCACACTCATACACACCAACAGTCTTATACGTCCTTACAACTTCTATATTCCACATTACAATATCCTCCTGTACATATCATTCATACACACTTCACACAGATTTTCTTCATTGATATGCATATAAATTGAATCTCCTTTATACAAAGGCGCGTCACAATTATCGCAAAATGCAACCGGATCAGGATCATCTGGCGGTGTTGTCTTCCACGAATCATATCCTGGAATATTCTCCATTTGACTAATTTCCTTTCTTCGTTTAAAATACAATTGACTAATTTCTTTTGTGCCGGATTCGGGTTCTTCCCTTTCTGGCACTCTTTTTATATGCTTTTAAAATACTGTGCCTGTCCGGCTTCGACTCTTAATCCGGAAGTTCCGATCTCCAGATTGTACGGACCGGCTGCTGCATCATTGGTATATCCATACACATCACCGTCCAGAATCTGCACCGACACATGCCGGATGCCATGCTTCGCAGCCACTCTCCGGATATCTTTCAGCGCCCGGACTACATTTTCATCTGTAGCAAATCCAAGCCATTTTTCTTTCATGTTCTGCACTTTTTCACCCCTTTCTAGCAAAATGTCATAAAAATCGCCACCCAGAATCCAACTACTGACACGCCGATCAGCGCCACCAGGATTCCGAGAATCCAGCAGAATACTTTGTACGCCATCTGCTTTCTTCTTTTGTATCTTTTAATTCTCTGCTCTCTCATCAATATCCAATAAAGAGCCAGTGGAGAAACATCAATACTGCTGCCGCGTAACAGGACAGACAGATCAGCAGTGCGCTCTGTGTTGCTTCGCTCATTTTTCTCTTCTTCCTCATGCTCTATCCCCTTTCCGATCTTGTGTAGATCTTGTTTAAAAGCTTGTTTTACCTTGTATCACCTTGTTTAAAGCTTGTCTTACTTTAACCGCCTAAGCGGTTTTCTCTTTTAAGTCCTTTAATCTTCCAACGATGAAATCCGAAAAGCTCCGGACAATCCGGTTCACCTCTTCCGGTGTTTTATCCCGGTATGCATCATCGGAGATATGGCAGGTGCAGCCATTGTTGTTCATTGTTTCTACAATCATCTTCCTGCCCTCCTGTGTTCTTATTTCATGTTATGTGGTACAGTTTGTACTTGTTGCGGTTCTCTGGTATAATTTTCCTATCAAATGATGAAAGGAATGATTTCATGTCCGAGAATACTACGAATAATATAGCTTTAATCAACCTTCCTGATATGCCTGAATCCGCTGATAACGCTGTTAAAAATCTAACCGACGCTCCTACTCAGAATATAGGAAAAACCTTTGCTGATATTTGGTATCTCGTCTTTGGCGGAATCAGTCAAAAAGCTGAAAAGAAGCGTCTGCAATATGCGCACGACCTTGAAAAATTTCGCGAACAATTAGACCAATCCATCGACGAAATCCCAGATGATAAAAAGCTGGAGCCATCCCTACAAACAACTGCACAGGCTTTGGAAAACTCAAAGTACTGCGTTTCATCGGAAATCCTAAGAGAGATGTTTACAAAACTTATCAGTGGATCTATGAACTCTGATACCGCTTCTTTGGCACATCCTTCGTTCCCGGAAATATTGAAGCAATTAAGTCCATCTGACGCCTTGTTGTTACAGGATCTTTTTCTTTCCAGTCAGAGCTCTTTTCCAGTTGCTTCAATGGGTGTTAAAATTAGAGGTAATAGTTATCAAATTCTATATGACAATGTTTTTATTCCTCCGAACATATCGCTCGAAAGAGAGCAAATTTCTCTTTCGCTTGACTCATTGGAACGAGCAAATTTGATTTCTATTAACTACAACAAACAAATTTCCGGTGATAACTTTTATAATTCTTTAAAAAGAACGCCTGAATATTCAAATGTTAGTGAGTTCGCCATAGATTATTCCGTTGATCATCCTAACTCCACTTCTTATTTCAAGAAAGGACTTATACAGCTAACTTCTTTAGGCAAAACTTTTTGTTCTATTTGTATAGGAAAGCATTGATGAACTCTCTGGTCTTTTCACACATTTCATCTACATAGCCATCTACTATTTTGAAATAGTGGGTGGCTAGAATTTTTGTAATTAATGCCGAAGTTATTACTGAACAACCTATACAAATTATTATCACTAGCACACTTCTCACCTCACTTCCTGTTGCGCTTCTGTTTCATCTGTTGCGAATAAGTAATCTAATGATTTGTCTGGGAATGATTTACATTCGATTTCCGCTCATCCCATAACATACTGATTACAAATGCATTCATTGACATTCCTCTACTCTTTGCTTCCTTCTTTAATTTCTTATACAGCTTTTCCGGAAAACGGATCGTTGTCTGCACCATCTTTTCACCTCCTGACATCAAAATGATAGCAGTTTATAAGAGGTTTTCTGATGAGCGACAGCTCAGAGGTTTGTCAATACATTTTTCGACACGTTTTATTGTTACTTGCTATTCTTTTATTATTGCGCATCCAGTCACTAAGTGTGACATTTTTCATCAAAAAAAATTTCCTGTACACTTTTTTCATAGTAGTTTGCCAAATTGATTTTGATTCCGTCTCTTGGAATACGCTCACCATTCTCATACATGCTCATTGCGGATGTGCTAACTCCAACGGCTTTTGCTACTTCTTCTCTTGATCGATCTCCTCTCAGCTTCAGCAATCGTTCTCCAATATCTTTCGCATTCATTTTCTCACCTTCCATTCTCCCCGTATAGCCGATAGGACAGCTTTCTTCTTATCTTGTAAACATAATTATAAGTCCGGCAACAATTACTACCAAGACAAGAATTTTGGCAATGAGTTTCATGGTTTCCTTAAAAAGCATAGTTGTATTTCAAATGGATTTATGATAGAGTATCAAATAAGCAAGGGGAATTGCTTCCCCCGCTTATCAATCACATCAGACTTTCTACAACCATCTTTATGACGGCTAAGAGAGTTCCGATGCTTAGGGCGAGCTGAGTAAGTGCTACTACCACTTTCTCAGCTTTTTTAATTGCCCTTATCAAGTCATCCACTTTACTTTCCTCCTTTCCGTGAATCCCTGTTCCCTTGCTACGATTATAGTATATCACTTGTCACGTTACGTGTCAACACTTTTTGTGACATTTCTATTTACTTTTATCACGTTTCGTGTTAATATTATTTTAAATCAATAAGGATGGTAATAAGATATGGGAATATTTAAAACAGTAATAAAATCATTACGTACTTCACACGGATTAACTCAAGACGAGTTATCTAAACAATTAGGAATTTCACGAAGTACAATCGGTATGTACGAAAGTGGAGCTCGTGAGCCAGATTTTGAAACTCTGGAATTAATCGCCGATTATTTCAATGTAGATACAGATTACCTACTTGGACGCACAAATAAAACCACTTATATTCCATCTGCTTTTAAATCAGAAGATGAAAATAATCTACTCCAATCCTATCGCAATCTATCTGATTTAAATAAAAAGAAAAGCGTAACATATATAGAAAATCTTTTGAGCAATCAGCAGTTGGAAGAAGAGCTCGAATTAAACGCAGCACAAGCACGTACCGACATAGATATACCAGAAGGAACAGATACATCAGATGATGACATTATGGATTCCGAAGACTTCTAAGTCCTTTTTATCGAACAGGTGTTTTATTATATTTATCACGGAGGTGTTTATGATGAACGCATATGAAGCACTTTTAGATGAAGCCTGTGATATTGGATTTGAAGTAAAAGAAAAGCCATTGCGATTTAACAACGGTCGAATCAAAGGAAACCGGATTGCAATCCGACAGGATATCGATACAACAACTGAAAAAGGCTGCGTTTTGGCTGAAGAATTGGGACATTATTATACTTCCGTTGGAAACATCATTGACATGGATAGCTCTTCCAACCGGAAACAAGAGCGACAGGCAAGATTATGGGCATATAATAAACAGATCGGACTCAAAGGTCTGGTCAGAGCATACGAACATGGTTGTACTGCCAGCCATGAGATTGCAGAGTATCTGGATGTAACAGAGGAAGCTCTGCAAGAATGCATTGAATTTTATCGGGATAAATACGGGGAATACAAGACAGTTGAACATTACATCATATTTTTTATTCCGCATCTGGCAGTGTTGAAGAAAATATGATTTTATACGTATTTATACATACTTTTATTGACATACGTGTTTATACGTGTTATAATGGAGCCATGATAAGGAAAGGAGATACAGAAGATGCCATTAACACCAAAAGAGATGATTAAGCTTCTTAAGAAGAACGGTTTCATCATAGTCAGTCAGAATGGTTCTCACGTCAAATTGATGAATCCGGAAACTGGTAGGACGGTAATTGTTCCTTATCACTCAAAAGACCTGAAAAAAGGTTTGGAACAGGCAATATTAAAGCAGGCAGGACTAAAGTAGTCCTACCTGTACCACAATAAACATCACGGAGGTATTACGTATGAACAGATTATTTTACCCAGCAATTTTCCATAAAGAAGACGGAGGCTTTTGGATTTCTTTTCCGGATTTTCCAGAATGTTTTTCTGATGGTGATGATATGCAGCAGGCTTATGAGAATGCCGTTGATGCCTTAGGACTTGCAATCACAAGCAGACAGGATGAAAAAGAAGCAATTCCAGAGCCTACAGATATTAGTGAACTCAAAGTCGATGATGGCTTTCTCGTTGTTTTGGAATTCGATTTATACGCATATCTGAAAAAGCACAGTTCAAAGGCTGTTAAGAAAACTCTGACTATTCCTGAATGGTTGAATGAGTCCGCTACCGCTATGGGGCTTAATTTCTCTCAGGTTCTTCAGGAAGCATTATTACAAAAGGTACAGAAGAAACAATAATAATTTTACAAAGGAGAAATTAGAGTATGACATATACAGACGAATTGGCATTACTCAATTTATTAGATAAATTTGAAGTTCCAATTATTCCACAAAATACACATTTTTGGATGATTCGTACAAAAAAAGGTTATTTTTATAATGAATTTCTTTCAAAACGTTTTGTTGCTTTAGCATGGAATAATATCACACATAAAACTGATTTTTCAGAGTCCAATAGAGATTCATTAAAAGATGATGTGTTAATGACATTTAAGGAAATTCATCGTCCTTCAACAGTTATTAATAAATGTTATTCTTTTATTAATGAAATTCAAACCAATGATATACTTGTAATTCCTAGTGTTAAGAGCAGTTACATTACTTTCGCCCTCGCTGGTGAATATTATGAAGATGATTCGAAAACCTTAGAGCTTGAGCAGAATGTTATATATCGTATTGACAATCATGATGTTGATATAAACGATGTTTCTTGTCCCTATAAAAAACGCAGACGCATAACTTTGCTTCGAACAGTAAAGAATGAAGAATTAAATTATTCGTTATGTCGGGCAATTTCAAACTATCACGGACTTTCAAATTTAGATTCATACTCAAAACAGATACTTAATGCTTTATACAATTATTATATGTTTGGCAATGATATGTCTTTTGTTCTTAATGTTCAAAAGCAAACACCTATCGGGCCTCGTTCAATTAACAATGTTTTATACGGAACTACCGAATTATTATCCTCCATTGCTCCTGAAGAATGCATATCAACCCAAGTATCTTTAAATTCACCTGGGGATATTGTATTTTCACTAGTTAACGTTAAAGACCTTTTGGTAAATAACTGGCAATTTATTTTTGGCATGCTTGTATTTCTAGGTGGTGGTAGTGCCCTTACTTTTAAAGTTCCTGGCGCAATTGATATTATAAAAAGTATTCTTTTTGCTAAAGACGACTATCGCATCAAACACGCTGAAGCCGAAAAGGCTGAATTGGAAGTATGGGAAAAGAAAGCAGAACTTTTGCAAAAAATTAAAGACTCTGGAATAGATCCAGAATCTTTAAACGATCCAGTTAATGCATTACTTTCAGGTTGCTCTACTCTAGAAGTAGAGCCAATCATTTTAGATGATGCATCTGCAGCCAATGTTCCAGTGGCAAACGAAGTGCAAGAATCTCAAGATATAGAGGATGAGTAAATTTACCCGCAAAACAAAGTCCCACCATCCAAAGCAACACAATATAGTTATTTTCATTACCTCCAAAAGCAATTGATATTAATTTAAAAAAGATACTTAAAAGAAGGACAAATGAAAAAATAAGAATTAATAAATCTACAATTTTTAGAAACTGTTTTTTCATAACATTACCTCCTCTTTTTCGTATTATATCTGAATTTTTTGTATACAACAATAGGAAAACTTATTGAAAATAACTATATATTTAAAGAAAGGAGTCCCTATGACTACGACATTATTTATCCAATATCTATTGGAGCGTTTTAAAATTGAGCATAAAAAGCGTGATCGTTCCGGAGTTTATGGACTGACGCAACGATTAATGGCTTATAATTCAAACAAGATTGAAGGCAGCACTTTAACCGAAGACCAGACTGCTTCTCTCTTCGACACCGGTATCTTGCCAAAGACAGATGATTACTATCGCGCAAAAGATGTTGAAGAAATGAACGGGCACTTCCTGATGTTTAATAAAATGTTAGAAACTTTAGACCGTGATCTCTCACAGGAGCTGATCAAGCAGTTTCACTATGAATTAAAAAGCGGCGTATTTGAAGATCGCGCTAATGGATATGCTATCGGAGAATATAAGAAACGAGCAAATATGGTTGGGATATACAAAACTGCTTTGCCGAGTCAGGTAAATGATGAAATGGATTCGCTCTTTGCCTGGTACGATGCGCAGAATGTTTCTCTTGATACCCTTGCAGAATTCCATGCACGCTATGAAAGTATCCACCCATTCCAGGACGGAAACGGACGAACAGGGCGTCTGATCTTATTCCGTGAATGCTTGCGTCATGATATTGCTCCTTTCATTATTGAAGACAGCAATCGTCCTGAATATTTAGAAGCATTGAAAGCATTCCGTCAAAACAACTCGACCAAAGAACTGGTAGCATTGTTCGAAAAGGAACAAGATTATTATCGTCAAAGATGCCAGTACTTTTTGGAAGAATAATAGTTCAAAATAAGAAAACCGCCCCTGCTACCAACAGGAACGGCTTTTCATAGGCAATACCGAAGATGGTATCAACCAAACTTTTGACCTACATATTGTATCATCTTCGAACAGCTATCGCAAGCAGAACGCTAGTTCTCTGCTGGCTGTTATTTTTATACTCATTTTTAGTGCGACGTCGCACATATACTAAGGAAAGGTGATACATATGCAATATGAAGAATATCTTATCTATCTCCGGAAGTCCCGAAGTGATGCTTCTCTGGAAGCTATGGGCGTGGATGTCCTGGAACGGCATGAGCAGATCTTACTTGATCTTGCCAAACGAATGAACTTATCCATTGGCGGGATCTACCGTGAAGTCGTTTCCGGAGAGTCTATATCCGCGCGTCCGGAAATGCAGAAGCTTTTATCCGAAGTAGAATCCGGACGTTGGGAAGGTGTACTCGTAATGGAAGTGGAACGTCTGGCAAGAGGTGATACGGTCGATCAGGGAATTGTTCAAAGAGCTTTCCAATATTCCGGAACGAAGATCATCACTCCAACAAAGACCTATAATCCAAATAATGAATTTGACGAAGAATACTTTGAGTTCGGACTCTTCATGAGCCGGAGGGAATACAAGACAATCCGCCGCCGGATGCGCGCCGGTGTGACTGCTGCCGTGAAGGAAGGAAAATGGCCGTTCAATCAGGCACCCTACGGCTGGCAACGCGTGAAGCTCGAACATGGGCGTGGATGGGTTCTCGCTCCGGATCCGGACGAAGCTCCGGTCGTGAAACTTATCTTCCGGCTCTATACCGGTCCCGATCGCATCGGAATTACCCACATCTGCAGATATCTGGATAACCGGGGAATCAAGCCAAGGAACGGAGATACCTGGCTGGAATGCAGCGTTATGGGAATCTTGAGGAACGTTGTTAATGATCAGCGAGTCGGCATTGGGCGAAGAAAGGTTGTAAAGCAAGTCCAGAACGGCTCCGTCAGCAAAGTACGTCCTCATAGTGATTATGATTTCACTGCTCCAGGACTGCAGCCACGATTGATTGATCATGATGTATTCCTCGAAGCGCAGGAATATCTCGCCAAAAACTCTCATAAGCTGCCGGAATCCTATGGAATTAAAAACCCACTCGCCGGAATCCTGGTCTGCTCCTGCTGCGGAAAGAAAATGCAGAGAAGACCGGCTTCCAGGGACGGCTCTTCCGGAAGATGTCCATATGACGTTTTAATGTGCAATACCAGAGGCTGTCCCACCATCGGCTCAACGCTTGAGCTGGTAGAGCGTGAACTCATACAGGCACTATCCGACTGGGTAGCTGGATACCAGTTAGATCCGACTCTGGAAGTTGAGAACAAAGTTCCGGAAAAAGAACAGCTTCTCTCTTCCGCTGTCAACAATCACGATTTATTACTAAAACAAAATGGAAACTTATACGATCTGTTGGAACAGGGAGTCTACACCACCGAGATCTTTCTGGAACGTTCCCACGAATTACAGAAACGTATCAAAGAATCGGAAGCACATATAGAAATTCTGAAAAAAGATCTGAAATATGAAAAAGAGAAAATAGCAAACATAGAGAACTTTATCCCTTCCTGCAAGGAGCTTCTCTCCTGTTACTGGGACTTATCCGCCCAGGACCGGAACAAAGCTCTGAAAATGCTCCTGGAAAGTGTCGAATACACGAAAACCAAGCGAAATCGTAAGGGAGATAAGGATAATCCTACTTTTACACTGAATTTAAAGCCCCGAATCCCGCGTATTTAGGGGCTTTTTCATTAGCGACAACATTTATGGGCGCAAGAACTGGCTCACTTAGAAATCGTCTGTGCTATTGTTTATCAACTTACAAAAAATATGACAATGGAAGAATTAGAAAAATCCGGTTTTGATAAATATTATGTAGATCATACGCTTGCACTCTGGCCACAGTCTGCCGGCGGTGTTCCTTGGAGCGCCACTACTTTCCAGTCCAAAGGTGATCCCATCACCGATTTAAGCGAAGATATGGCTGCGGATGGTGCGATTGTGTAAAGACAACATTTAATGTTTTAAAGATAGTTCCCGAACATCTGGCATACTAGCTGCCAGATATGAGAACTTTAGAAATTCCAATGTATCTCAATAGGTACTTCCTTAGTTACAGGGTCTTTCTTACCGACCAATACATAATCAATCAGCTTTTCAACCGTTTCCCTGTCTAAGTGTTCAAGATTTGTATATTGCTCGATTAACTGTCGTCTGTTATCGCCAATCAGCATTTTTCTTTCAATAACATCAAGCTGTTTCTGCGTATCAATTACCAGTTTTTCGAGCCTTTCTTTTTGTGTTGAGAAGTCTTTAGATAAATCCAAGTAATCAAGTTCGGAAAGAATACCCTTTACCTTATCTAAATATAGTTCACGGATTCCTTTTGTGTATTCCGCAATCTTTTTTTGATAAGCAGCAATCTCCGTTTCCAAAGCTTCTTTTTGACCTCGCAAGTCATTATTGAATTGCACATTTTGTTCAAGCTCATCTTTATCTAGATATTCTGCGGATAACTTATTAAGTTCATCAATCACAGCTTTTTCCAATTTGTCTACTGAAATGAAAGAACCTATACAAGCGTCCTTTGCTACATGGCGGTTAGAACATTGTAAATAATGCTTACCACGATTCTTTGATGAACGCATTGTATAACCACAATTCATACAGCGAGCTTTTCTGGCAAATAAGCCGATTGTGCCAACTGTGAAAGGTTTTGCCTTTTGAGCTACCAATGCTTGAACCCTATCCCATAACTCACGGTCAATAATCGGCTCATGTGTACCCTTAACTCTGTACCACTCGTCTTTTGGTCTGGGTTTGTTTTGCTTTGTCTTATAAGAAACGCTGCCATATTTCCCTTGAACCATATTCCCGATATAGATTTCATTCACCAACATATCTGATATGGCAAAATATTTCCATAGGGTACTGTTTTTCGTTTTAGGCTGCTTGTAACGCAAACCATGAAGTCGTTTGTATTCCGTAGGGTTTGGTATTCCTCTGTCATTCAGCATACGGGCAATGGCGGTCTTTCCATATCCCTGTGAAAACAGTGTAAAAACTTCTCTGACAACTTCCGCAGCTTCTTCATCAATAATCAAATGCCCTTTTACGTCAGGGTCTTTTTTGTAACCATACAGGGCAAAAGCACCGATATGGTGTCCGTTCTTTCTTCTGTCAGTGAGAACGCTTTTAATGTTTTCTGACATATCCTCTAAGTACCACTCATTCACCAGACCATTTATCTGTCTTGATTTCTTATTTCCTTTATTAGCGGTATCTGCATTATCAACAATGCTGATGAAACGAATACCCCAAATAGGGAAAAGACCGTGGATATATTTTTCCACTAATTCTAGTTCTCTGGTAAATCTGGATTGTGTCTTACAAAGGACAATATCAAATTTACGATTCTTTGCGTCCTCCAACAACCTGTTAAATTCTGGTCGTCGTCTGTCAGAACCAGTGTAATCATCATCACTGTATATGTTGTAGACTTCCCAAGCATGCTCTAATGAGTATTGAAGTAACATTGACTTTTGATTCTGAATACTGTTACTGTCGTCTGTTTCTGATTGTTTGTTTCTATCTTCCTCTGATAAGCGGCAATAAATAGCAACTCTTGATTTTGATTCTATCATGCTTCGTTCTCCTTTTAGAGAAGACGAAACAAACTATCTCTACATAATGTTATTATAACATCTTGTAGGATAGTTTGTCTATCATCTGGCAGGAGTTGCCTTTCCTTTATTTTTTTCATATTGATTTATCAACTCTATCCATTTTAGAGTAAATGCTTTTGTAAACGCCGCTCTATCACAATTTTTAAAAACATTCTTGCAAACTACCTTTGCGTCATTTGCCATTGAACCACCTCACTACAATATATTTACAAAGTATGCAAAAATGCTTGTACATTATGAAAGAATTTGTCTATAAATAAGAAGTAATCAGATGGCTTTGGAAAGCTCCACTGGAATTTCACCATTCCCATTCTGATGGGTGAACCGTGTCATACGGGTGTATCATTATTCTGATATACAGGTCATGGCAGCAACTTTTCCAACAGTCGCTTACGGATCACTGGCATGGTCGCTCGCTTCTTTATTCCTCCTTTCGTGGGTCATGGCGTTCCAGTCCGTCGGCTCACCGTATATCAAACGTATCTGATTACTTTATTCATTTTTCAAAGAACACTTGTAAAACGGAGCTGGAATGAGGTGATAGAACACTCCGTATATATTCGCTTATTTCACTCTGACTTCAAAACCTAGAATTACTTTAATAAGAGCAGCTCTGATTCTGCCTTTCAGTTCCATGTCGACCACAATATACATATTTCCGTGTTCATCATAGAACGGGCGTAAACTTGCTTTTGATATGTAAGCGTCATAGTGATTTAATATTTTCTCTATTGCCACTTCGTCGCCATCAGCAGCTAAACTGATTGTGGAGAATAGAGGACACTTTTTTGTAGACTTCATCATGTTATAATTCCTCCTCATACATATCTCTAATGAGCTTTAGTGAACACATTCTGTTTCTATAAACAGAGTTTCTGGAAATATCCAAAATCTCTGCGATTTCTGCGTCTGGTAATTCCAGAAAATAGAACATCAACACAACATTGCGTCGTCTTTCGCTTAATTTTTTGATTGCTTCACATAATTTCTCATCATAGACACGAACTTCTGTACCAAACACATCAAAGGAAGTAAATTCAATCGGGTATTCGTCCGATACACCCAACTGGTTTAATTCCAGCTCTGGTATTTCACAGAAAGATATTTCATGCTTTGCACGTCTGGCAAGTTCTTTGTTGTAGTTCTTTACAGTTCTGCCAATCACCTTACGAGCCAGACAGTCAAATTGAAGTCTTATAGCGTTCTCAAATGAAGAAGGTTTCATAATCTCACCTCCTTTCAAGTTGAAGTTGCTAAAGCGAAAAGGCTTTTTACCTCTTTCCGCACTAACACTCAACACGGAGGGGCGATTTGTAACCCGAATCAGAAAAAAATCAAAAAATTTTTTAAAGTAGCAAAAAAGCACAAGAGCATAAAATGAATGCTGTTCTTGTGCTTTTATAGTTGTTCCTGCTATGTAATGTGAAAAACCATATTCAAGGGTATATGGTACCGCTTTAAAGGCTAAGATTTTTTTGACAATATCGGATATATCAAAGATTGTCGATTATGTAGGTTTCTCAATGCGGCTACCTCCTAAAGCCGCTAACCCCAAACCTATATACTGTTTTTCGGGGATGAAAAAAAGGCGGCTTGTCAACCGCCATCTAAACAAAGAAAATTTTTAACATGCAAAAATGCTACTGACAATAGCGGTTTTTTTTATTTACCGCAATGCAGCACTTTTTTAATGTTCCTTTTACGCAGATAGGAACTTACAAACCATACTATGCGTTTTTCTATACCTGTTAGAAAATCAACAGGAACAGTAAAATGTAGTGAGGTGATTACATATGCGTAAAAAAGAAGATAAGTATGATTTTAGAGCCTTTGGTCTTGCAATCAAAGAAGCTCGCATGAAACAAGGTCTTACCCGTGAACAAGTGGGAGCAATGATTGAGATTGACCCACGCTATTTGACGAATATTGAAAACAAAGGGCAGCACCCAAGTTTACAAGTATTTTATGACCTTGTTCATTTATTGAATGTATCAACAGACGCTTTTTTCTTGCCTGCTTCTGATCTGGTGAAAAGCACCAGAAGAATACAGTTAGAAAAGCAGCTTGATAATCTGTCCGACAAAGATTTAGTTATCATGGAAAGCGTTGTTGACGGAATCATCAAGTCTAAGGAAGTGGAGGAGTAACCCTCTGCTTTTTAGCTTTCCAATAAAATAAGCCGATAACCCAAGATAAAACTATTCTCGGTGTTATCGGCTCTGCGTCTGTGCGTCTGGCTCTTTGATTACTATTATTTGTAGATTTTTGGCTTCTATTAAGGCTTCCTGTTTACATTTCGGACAATAGAGCGGGTAATTTTTTAAAACCGTATCTTCTCTAATTCTGTCACGGGTTTTGTTGCCACAAACAGGGCAGCGTATCCATTCCGTTTTTTTCATCATTACCTCCACTTTGCTATTTCTTTCTGTTTTTCCATGCCTTATAAATCAAATTGGCAATAGGGAACAACACACAAATGACTATAAACCATTCTGGAAAATGTGGCATATCCTATATCCCCTTTCTCTAATGAATTTGCATAAACACAGCTATAAGTATGCTACCTACACCAATTAAAAATCCTATAATAATTCGTTTTACTGAATAACTGTATATTTTGTCTGGCTGGTTTCGGTCATATCGGATAGGAATATGCGTTCCTATCTCGGAGGCAAGAGAAACCTGTATGCGATTTTTTGACACAATCCGCTTGCCATTTACCAGATAGGAAACCTCTGCCAGTTTTGCATTACGCCATTTTTCGTTTGTCGGGTTTGTAGACTTTATTGAAACAATCATTCCATCTGTTTTCATTGTCTTTCCATGTTTCAAGGCAAACAAAATACAATTAAACAAGGCGAAAGTAAACGATACTCCTGCTATCAAATACAAAATAATTACATCATGTTCCATACGATACCTCCTATGCCAAATCGCTCTTTTCAAAAAACTTAATTGACAGAATAGCGGATATTGAAAAAATGATAAGACTAATTACAATACCAAAAATAATGAGCATTGTTGTGGAAACCGTATTTAAGAAATCAAACTTTATCTTATTTTCTGGTTTAAACAGAGCTGCAAACAAAATAGGGGATGCCATAATAACTAAGACAAAGACAAATTTTGTTTTTTCATATCCCAGTTTATATAAAGCAGGAAAATAAACAGATAAAAATACAGTGACCGTAAAAAAAATGATAACCGCCATCCTAATATCAAACGTTCCCAGTTTCGGAAAAATAAGTGTGTCAATTCCAAAAATCAAACAGCATACCACATAAATAACCAGACAAAATAAATATTTTGAAAGTACAATCAGCCTACGGGGATATGGCGTTGCACAAAGCAGAGTAGCTGCGTTCGGATATTGATGTTCCTTTAAGGAAACATATTGTGTCAACATGAAAATACTGAAAATAATAGTAAGTGTGAAACCCATAGCTCCAGCCGCTTCAGGTGTACGCCAAAGCATAATAGGCGGAATTAAAAAGGATACAATAAGCATAATACCCACATATTTCTTTACAATTAGAAAATCTTTTTTTACTAAGCTAAATAACATTCTTTTTTCTCCTTTCCACATTCGCAAGCATAATGTCTTCAATCGTTGGTCGTTCTATAAGAACATCCTGCATACATTCCATAACAACAGAAGCCTGTTTTGTAATTCCCGTAAAATTAAATGCACTTTCTTCTGTGCAAAGAAACATCTTTCGTGTATCTGAATTCAGTTTCTCTGCACTTCCTTTTATAATTCGATAGCTGTCAAGCAACTGGTCTTTTTCTTCTTGAAAAACAATCTGCCCACTATCAATCATAATCAGCATATCTGCAATTTTGTCTAAATCAGAGGTAATATGCGTAGAAAAAAATACACCTTTTCCATCTTTGTTCATATAATCTTTTAATATATCCAAAAGCTGGCTTCGTACCAGTGGGTCAAGTCCGCTTGTCGGTTCGTCCATAATAAGTAGCTCCGCTTTATGTGAAAGAGCTAATGCCAAAGCATATTTCATACGCATACCTTTCGACAGTGTATTGATTTTTTGCTTTGGGTTAAGCTCGAAACGTTCTAAGTAATCAATAAAATCTTGTTCACACCAGTTTTTGTAGGCAGGTGCTATGACGCTTTTCATTTCTGAAATGGTTAATTCATCATAAAAACAACCATCATCAAGCACAATACCGATACGGTCTTTTATTTCGCTTTCATTTCCCTTTATGTCCATACCAAAAAAATTTATTTTCCCCGACACATTGTTGGTAAGCCCTAAAATACTTCGTAGAGTGGTTGTCTTACCTGCCCCGTTAATTCCCACAAATCCAGTGATACATCCCTCTGGTAAATAGAACGAGATGTCCTTCAAGGAAAAATCATCATAACTTTTATTGATTCCAGATACTTCTAAAATATTGTCCATTCAGTTTTCCTCCTCGTATAGAATGTCCATCATGGCATTTAATTCCTCTTTGCTGATATTTAGTGATTTAGCTGTCTGTATCATATCAAGCATTTTTTTCTCTACAAGTCGCCGTTTGGACTCCCTTAATAATTCAATATTACTTGTAGAAACAAAAGTCCCGATACCGACTTGACTTGTAATAAATCCCTCTTTTTCCAATTCATCATATACCCTCCGTATTGTTAGGACGCTGACTTTTAAATCATTTGCAAAGGAACGGATAGACGGAAGGGCGTCGCCCTCCACTAATTCCTCTCTTAAGATAGCGTCTTTTATTTGGTCTTTGATTTGCTGGTAAAGAGGATTTTCAGATGTATTAGATATTACTATCTTCAAATATCTTTCCTCCTTTAGTGTGATGTTTGTACATGCACATTATATACACACATCACTTGTATGTCAATATTCTTTCTGATTTTTCTGGAACTAATCTTCCAAATTAAGAATGGCATTTTTTTGTAGTACAATAAGCAATAGCAGTTGAAAAAATTAAACGTGAATGAAAATGATTAAAGGGGAACGGTTTATAATGTCCATTCCCCATCTTCATTATTTTACAATCTTCCAGTTACTATCTTTTTCCAGTGTCAAATCAAACTGTGAAATCTGTGTTGCCTTTGTCCTCTGGTCGAGATACTTCACTGATACCGATACTTTCACCTGTTCTCCATCTTGTATAAAGATTGGATTTACCAGCTCCGAAAACACATAATTACAATTCACAGGTTCAAGCACATTTCCCGACACATAGTAGGTAAGCTCCTTTTCCGTTGCGGTAGGGTACAGCTTGAAGAATGTTTCCAAAAACTCTGTCACTTCTTCCGTAGTAGCAGCGTCCACCGTTCCGTCTGATTCCTTTGCTTTTGGTTCATAGGTTGATTTTGTCGGTGTGTTACTGATGGTCGGATTCTGCGTGATAACCATATTCCCGTTCCTATCTACATGAACCATTACCATGTAAGCGGAAGTATAACCGATAGAAGTTTCTCCCTCCGTTACCGTTTGTTCTACCGAGTAGACAACGGTAAACTCGTCCGTTCCAGCCGCTTCAACCTCCCAAATCTTAACGTCCGTCACCGTAGAGCTTGTAGGTATATCCATACGGACGGTATCAACATTCAAATCCTGCAAGCTCTTTGTCAGATATTGATTGATGGCTGCTGTTCTTTTCTCAATGGATTCCTGCGTGTTGCTCCAAGAATAGTAGGACTTCGCAAAGGCTTTTACGAAATTCTCTATCTTGTTGGTATCGACAATACGCTGTTCAATGACTTCTTTCTCATGTACCGTGTGCATATCAATAGCAGTGAAATTTTTATATACCCCAAAGCTGACGCTTACAACCAGCACCAGCCATAAGGCAATCACGGTTTTCTTATGTGTGCCGATTTTCATTACAGGCACTTTTTTCTCTTTTTTTGGTTTCGATTCTTTATCCTTTTTCTTAAATAGCATAGCACCATTCCTTTCTTATTTGGTTTTCACCCGTCCAGCACCAATCAAATGTTGCTGCCAGTACGAGCTTGTTAAATCTGCATATCCGATAGGGTCGCCAGCGTGATACATTCTGTTGTTTCCTGCATAGATTCCCACATGGGTAACATACGTTCCTGCGTTATAAGTTGAGTGGAAAAACACCAAATCTCCAGCTTTTGCCTGTGACAGCGGTATGTGCTGCGTAGCGTCATACTGTGCCTGTGCGGTACGGGGCAGGCTGATACCAGCTTTTCCATAGCACCACTGAACCAATCCCGAACAGTCAAAAGAAGTGTTGGGATTGCTGCCACCATACACATACTTCCAGCCTTGATATTTCAATGCTTCATTGAAGATCGCCTGTGCGGTAGCGTCACTGAAACCAGGCACAGCCAGGTACTGATTCACGAGTCGCACATAGAACATATTTCCGTACTTGTAACGCCAGCCGCCATTTTCCTTAATGGAAATCTCATTTTTATAGGTGACTTTGACACCGCCCGATTTATCCCTTGCGAAGCTGACCGCCAGTTCAAAGGTGTACTTTTTCCCATGAATGGAAACGTAATCAATGAAGCTCCCACCATAGTTATAGGCTTGTACCACCGTGTTGACGTCACAGCCTTTCACTTCTGCGGATTTTAAAAGCTCCGAGAAGTATTTACACCCCTGTTTGATGGATTCCTCCGTAGACAGGGAATTAAGCGGCAGACCGAGTGATTCACTGGCTTGCATAACGTCCGTTGTACCAGTGCCGCCAGATTCCACCTGCATAATCGCAAGCAGGCAGTTCACATAGTCAGAAATTCCGTATTCCTTTGCATACTTTTCTACCGTAGGCTGATGTTTCAAGACTTCCGCTGACAGGTTCAATCCGGAAAAATCGAAACTGGAAGTTCCGCTTTCTTCATCATCTGCGGTCACGATAAACAGGAACAGGAGCAGACAGATAACCACTGTGAAAATCCCACCGAACACAGCGAAATGTCTTAGCTTCATTTCTCGCCGCCTTTCTTACTGGTAGATTTTTTCACAGTGGATTGTGTTATATTTTTCTTCTGAACTGTCTTTGTCTGCGATTTTCTCTGTATTGTCTGTCGTGAACCATCTGTAGCAGCTCCCGAATGTTTATTTACTGCTGATGAAGTCTGTTTATCTGCCGGACGGAATTCTCTGACAACCTGCGTTCTCACATTCTCCTGCGATTTTGTCACAGGCTCTTTTGTCTTGCTTGATTGTGGCTGCTCCTTTGTCACCGTGACAGGACGCTCCTTGACGTTCTGCTCTTGTTTTGAAGCTGCCGCCTGTGAATCCGATTTTACAGGAGCAGGCGTTGTGGCTGGTCGCTCATGCACCGGGGCAGCTATCTTTGTTGCTGATCCGCTGCCTTGTTGCTCCTTATCCTTTGATTCCTGCTTGTCCTGTGCCTTATCCACAATCGGACGCTGCGGATTCTGTTTCTCTGACTGAGGCTGTTTCGATACCGATTTTTTATCCACGATTCCACGCTTTGAGGTAGACTGTGATTCCTGCGTATTGCTCTTTGAACTATGTACGGTCTGTGAGGAATCCGTCTGACTTTTCTTATCTGGCAATGCAAGCGGATTCTGTGATTTGGAATTCGGCAGAGCTGGCGGCTTGCTGTTACCTCCACTGTTAGAAGCAGAAGTATTGTGATTTGCTCTGGTATGCGTGTTACCTGTCTGTTTGGTACTGCCTGCCTTTTTCGTAGAAGCAGAAGCCGCTGCCGCACCAGCGACACCGCCAGCAGCACCAGCCGCAACGGTTCTTCCGATTTTACGTTCCAAGCGTCTTGCCCTGCGGTTAAGGAACATATACGGGTGTCGCATGATTCGTCTGCTGACTTGCTGTGTATCAGAAGATTGCAGACTGAACATTGCCATCAAGTCACCGAGCTTGAAGTAGATTCCGGCAAAGGTGACTATCTGTAAAAATGCCACCATGAAAAACGGATAGCCAGAGGAAATGGAGTAAAACATAGTCGAGATACTAAACGCTGTGGTAATAATCAGTGTGATTCCAGCTCTCATCATAACGGTATTGAACAGCTTCGTAAGAGCCTTTTTTGCCATGCCTTCATAGGTCGGTATCATGGACAAAACAAAACTAATCGGCAGAAACATGGCGTAGATGATAAATAACACCTGCGAGAAAATCATCATGCCCGTAAGCAGAAAAACAAACGCCGAGATTCCGATATTGAAGATAAACAGGAACACCACCATACCTAAACGGGTCATGGTCTTTGTGACGCTCAAATAAGCGTTGTCCTTATCTTCGATTTCTTCAATCACAACATCCTCTCTGTCGTCTGTGTCCGGGTTTGCCGATAACAGGCTTTCCACACGGTCAGAGCCGATCGTTTTTATATCCGATTCCCCGTACTGTAAAAGTAGCCACGGTTGTTTCACCTGTATGGAAAACAGGCTATCTCTTATCAAATCCACACTGTCTTTTCCTTTGCTATTGGAATCGGGCAGCACGATTTTTGTTCCGAGCGATAATGCCGAGCTGCTTATATCTGCCGAAAAGTCATTGATTTTGTTGATATAGTTTGGAGCGTAGGCAATAAAGGACGCTGACAGGATAAATACCACAAGAAAGTTAATAACTGCATGAATGGCTTTTGTGGTTTCCCTTTTTAACAGTCCTGTATAGGCGACATAGATACCCATTACCAGAATCAGAAGTAAAAGGAATCCTACATAGAATCCCTGTGTAGAAAAACCGCTGGAAGTGACACCTGCAAGTGTCTGAATGTTCTTTCCGATAGAGCTTGCGGTATCAGAGATAAAGTCTAGCTTGTAGGCTTCCGGTACCACATAGCCTGTCGCATTGGAGATATACAGGCTCACCGTCCAGACAAAGTTTGTGATAGCGTACAAGCCATACTGAATACTTTTCCCGATTCCATCAAGCCAGTTCCACGGTAGCCAATCCCAAGAGCTGTCAACGTAAAAATCAAGCTGGTAGTTTTCCAGTGGATATTGAGAGTAGGCGTTGCTGTCGCTCACCGTATTATCCACCAGTCCAGCCGCATAAGCCACCGTACCTGTGATGGATAAAAACACCAGTACGCCGAGAACCATACATAGAGCGATACCGAAGAATCGTAAGATTTTTCGTTTCCTCATAGGCTTCACCTCGTTTCTTCTGTCTGTACTGGCGGTCTGGTATCAAAGGCATGGAACAGGTCAGAGAATACAGGGTGAATCTGGATAACGCCCACACGCCCGTACAAATCTTGAAACAGGCATTGCCCATTTTCCAAATCCCTAAGTCGTTTCTGGTTTCCCTCGTCCTCCTTATCCACGCCAAAAAATTCAAGGGTATTCTTGATTTCCTTTATGTCTGTGCTTCTAAAAGCAAACTTCAATCCAATATTGTTCTTCATCTTTTCATCGTCCACATCACCAGAGTTTTGCGTGACGAAGTAAACAGCAGCGTTCATGGAACGTCCGGCACGAATCAGCTTGTTAGACAGTGCTTTCCCCTGTGCTACCTGTAGGAACGTCCATGCTTCGTCCAAGTCCACCATTTTAAAAATGCTCCTGTCGGAATGGATAAAATCAAGGGCAAAGGTACTAATGACAATCAGCATAGCCACGGACAATAATTCCATTGTGGTGTATTCTTCAAACTTCGTGTCCTTATCCGGCAGTATAAGGTCTGCCACCTGTATAATGTTGAGCTGCCTGTCTAAACTGATGGACTGCTCCACATCACCGTCCGAGAACAAAAGGTGTGCAAAGTCATAGTCGGTCATGCTCTCGATATGGTCTGCGATATTCTCTGCCACAGGAGAACCGTCTTTCCTTAATTCATCAATGACACGGAGCAGTCCTCTTTTTTTGCTCTGTGTCACAGAACGAATTGCACGCCTTAATACAGGAAACTTCTCACCGTCACGACTGCTGATTCCCGTTAAAAAGGTGAGTATGTCGATTGCCAGACTTTCAGCGTCCTTTGTTCGCTTCATAATCACATACGGGTCAAGAAGTCCTCTGTTTTTGTCCTCACTGGTAAGATTAACTATCTTGATTTCCTGTGCAATGTCGAGTAGCGTTTCCTGCCAGTTGCCACGCTCTGATTTTGGGTCTACAATGACCGCTTTTCCTCCAAACAGCACCGCATAATAGATGATAAGGTTGTTACAGAATGATTTCCCACCACCGAGCGAACCGAGAAAAGCAGCCGCAAGAGCATTTGTTACCGAACCTTTTACGCCCTGTGCCGCAAGGCTAGGTTTCAGATAGACGTTCTTTCCTGTGTCAAGGTTATAGCCGATATAGATACCGTCCGTTTCTCCAAGCTGCTGTGTCGCACCGAATCCAAGTCCGGCGAGAAAGTCAGAAGTCACATACTGGATATAATCATTGATGTAACGCTTGCTGGACGGGATAAACTCACCGTGAAGCCCAAGCATATCTCCGAATGGTCGTACCAGTTTTACATTCAAATCATCATAAAAATCCTTGACTTCATCACAGCGGCGTTTTAATTCTTCCAGATTGTCAGCAGTCACACGGATAACGTAAGACAGCTTATACATGGATTCTTTGGATTGATCTAAATTCGTTTCCAGCTCATTCACCGAATCCAGAGCGTCTATGACGTTACTTCCTGTTTCGTTGTTGGATTCCCACGCATGGTTATCTAAATCTTTCAGTTCTTTCTTTTTATTCCTAACCGTCGTCAAAGCCTTTTTATTAGTGACGATTTCCACATTCATAGAAGTGGAAACAGGGAACGTGAATTGCTGCTGTTGATAATAGAAGATTTCCGAAGATGGGAAGTCCAGCTCACCCACGATATTGTTAATCGTGAAGTAGGCAACATACATTGTCTGATCTTCACGCTCTATCTTTAGGTATCGCTGGTTTTCCTCTATCATGCAGCGTGTCGGTCGGATAAGGTCATATCGCTTCACCAGCGTTTCACGCTTTAATTTTTTTATCGGGAGGTCATAACTGTAATCACTGTAGGCAACGCCCGTATTCCCGTAGATATGTTCCAAGAGATAGCCGAAGTCGTTCTTATCCAGCCTGCGGAACTGAAAGCGGCGTGAGATTTTGCTTTCCAAGAGCTTTTCCATCTTTAGGAAACGGTTGATTTCATCATTGCTCATGGAAATAAAATCACCCATTAGCTTGTGATTGACTTCATAGATAAAGTCTGTAAAGGTCATAGCTGCTGATTTTCGCATACCCTTGAAACTGATTTCTTCCTCATTCACCAGCAGCTTGAAGCCAAGAAAAAAACGGTAGTCAATCTGATTTTCACCAATCATTTCAACCAACGCTTCTGTCTGTTCGTCTACCTTTTTACAGGCAATTTCTTTTAACCTGCCTGTGATTCCTTTTTTGGAACGCTCCTGTACCGCACGCAAGCTGTCCTCTGTGGCAATCTGTAGGGCATGGATTTTTCCGTCACGGTTCTGGGCGATTAGCTGACGGAAGTTGTCATGCACCATATATTTTTCCTCTGGTGACAGGAACGAATAATTGTAGGGTGTCAGCTCATAGTAGGCGAAACACTCACCATCATGGTTGAACACCAGATTGTTTTCTATATACTTAATCGGGAACATACATCACACTCCTAACTGTTGTAATAACGGGATTGAATCTTTCCTTTTTCAGTCTGATGGCTTTTCCGGCATAGGTTACTTTGGGTCGGAGGAAAAAGCTCACACAGGATTTTAGGAATCCAAAAGGCTTTTTTCCGTCAAAGGTCTTTTGCGATACGAACCAAGTGAACGCTACAGGGATTCCAAAGTATTTAAGGAACACCCCGTCAATCATGGAAAGTGGCGGCAGCTCCCCAAAGAGAATCACCACAAACAGCGACAGGACAAACCAAGCCATCTGGCTGAATGTGAGAGGGAACGGGAGCTGAAAGTCGTTGATTGCGTAAATGACTTTTTCCACGCTCCATATGCTTGTATAGCTTTTGATTTTCTTCAATTTTCACAGCTCCTTTCTTTGAAGATTTTTCTTTACATGGAAACAGCAGCCTGTTTTCACAAGCTGCTGCATAAAAATAACCAGTGTCATTTCACTGGCTGATGTTTTGATATTCAGTTGTAATGGTTAATACGGACATTCAAACACGCCATGATTGGTGACGACAAAACGCCCCTCTAAATCAAGGTCTCGCCCGTAGGCTTCATAGTCTATGTAATTGCGGATTCTGTCTGGTATCTCACCCAGACTTTGACATTCATCTATGAAGTAATAGGCAACATCTGTCATATCGTCACAATCGGGATAATGGATAATATCGTCTGCGTGTTCGCATAATTCCTCTATGCTGCTGAAACAGCAGAGAAGTTCTGATAATTCGTCCTGTATATCCTCTGGTAAATCTTCTACCATTTCACAAAGGCGGTTGACTTCCTCAATAGGTGTGTACTCGTCAATCGCAAAGGGCAGCTCATAATCATGAATAGCATATTCCTCGTATTCGTCATTCAAGCCGATACGTTCCGCCATTTCGTCATAATCAATGGGCGGTGTGAACCATGCACCCACAAGCTCACCCTCATTGTATTTACCGAGATTCGCGATATAAACCTGCATTTCTTCGATACTACATCTCCCCTTTACTGATAACGGAATACGCCGCTGGTTGTGAAAAGGTATCTGTCGTCCATTTCCAGCTCGTTTCCGTAGGAATGATAATCAATATGCTTTTGTAATTCGTGAGGAATCTCACCAAAAACATTTTCCTCACAGATAAGGTATTCTGCAAGAGCCGCACCGTCACCCACATCATAATAGCGTATCTCGTCCTTGTGGTCGATAAATTCCTCGAAACTGGAAAACCATTTCTGCTGAATGGCTTTCATTTCATTGCCGATAGGCGTACCCTCCAATTCAAGTACCATGCGGCAGTTGGCGTTGATTTCCCAAAGGGGCATATCACTGTGTATATCAAAGGGCAGCTCATAGTCAGCAATCTCAATCTGTTCTTCATGTTCAACACCGAGCTTCTCTCTGACTTCCTCAAAATCCACAGGACAGTTGAACCAGTCGCCAGAGTAACCGTCGTCCTCGTCATGATAAGGTTTTGTATTGTTTAAAAGGTAGATTCTCATTTCCTGCATGGTCTGTCACTTCCTTTCATTTCCAGTATTCCCATTATAACAGCATAATCTACACCAAATACATAATAAGAAAACTTTTGTAACTGTTCTTTTGGATAATCCAGTGGCGAGTGCTGCTTGATGATTTCCCACACCGCACGTTTGCGGTAGGGCAAGTCGGAAATATTTTCACAGCCAACATGTTCTTTCATATCCTCAAAAATATCTGTTTTCATGTTGTCCTCCAATCTTAAAAATTTGCATAAAAAAAGCAGCAAACCGTTAAGATTTACTGCTTGAATTGTGCTACATGTGATACTCTGGAAAAATATTTCTTATATTCTTTTCCCTCGGTATCTTTTACATATGCATAAATTTTTGTTGAACCGTCAAGTTGCATATCATATATTGCTTTTTTAAAATCATTAATGTCATAATATTGACTTGTTACCTCGCCCTGTCCAAGTATGATTTGACTTTCATGTATTGTATGTGGATTTATATATACATGCTTTTTTATTCGAAATCCAATGTTAGAAATTTTAATTTGCCTGTTTCCTACATTCGTAGCTGTGATATGTAGTCCTATTCCCCCAACACTGATAAATGAGCCACCACTTACTATCAGTTTCTTTTTATAAGGTAATCTTGCTGCATGTATTGAAACTATAATTGCAATTATGCTTACCAAAAGTGTTAAGGCTGACAGCAATATAGTAGCAAATCCATTATTTGAATTACACCAATTAATTATTTCTTTCACCATTCATACTCCTATTCTGGAATAATATCTGCTAATTCATCTTCAACGTCTATACCATATGCTTTTGCAATTTGACCTATCATCACGCCAAAAACACCTCTCAATTCGCCAACAGCAGATGTAAAAATCATGTTGTCAAGCGTTCCAGGTTGACATGCGTGACAACGAAATTCTTTTTTATCTGGACACTTATTTAGAAATTTATTACATGAGCTTCGCATAGCTCTTATATATCCATTTAAATTGGATTTTTCGTCAACATTTGGTAATTCAGAGGTTAAATAATTTTTAATTTCTGTTACAGATGTTATACAAGGGCATAAGGATTCATAATCTAATTCTCGATATAAAACTCGGCGTGGCTCAAGAAAGATAATAATTCTGCGAGCGATAGAACGCTCTGTGTCAACTGGATTCCATGAAATTCCAAAAACAGGGCAACTAATACCAGTTAATCTATTTGCTAATTCTGTAAACTTCATAATATATACTTCCTTTCATTTTTATATATATTATATCAATTTACAGTCCGGCAAGCAATCTTTCTATGCCCCGATAATCTTATTAAATAATTGTAACAGTACGTCTTTTACACCAGCGGCATTGAATACCAAGCCGACAGCGATTAAGGCAATCACCAAGAATCCGATAAGTTTGGAAAATTCACGTTTGAATCCGAGATACACGCCGATAACCGCAATCGCCATCAATACAAGGCTTTGTGCGTTAGATAAAAACCAGTTGTATAAGTTCTGTCCGAAATTCATTATTTTCTGCTCCTTTCCATCATTTCAATTTCTCTATCTGCGACTTTTGCAGTCTGCATAAGACACATAGTAACTACACCGAATCCTGCCCCAAGTGCGAACAGGAATAAATCAAATAAAATATGTTTCATGTTGTCATTCCTCCTTGTTGATGATTTCCTCTGTGGAAGTCGTCTGTTGTTCAATCAGTTTCTTGTGACGCTCCGTGAGCTTCGCATGGTCTAAAATGTCTTTGATATAGGTCGTACCATTGGTATTGTCTATCTGTTGCAAGACTTTCCATGTGGGAGCTACCTGTCTGCTTATCCAGTTGAGCGTCCGAGTGAGCGTGTAAGGTTCTGGTTTGGTCGTCAGTTTCAAACGCCCACGATCAGAACCGATAAAGTACGCCCATTTCTCATTGGTTTTCCATTCGCTGCGTCGCTTCTCCACCTCCTTGTCAGCAAATCGCATATAACGGTTGATAATATCAAAAGCGGTACGCTCTGCGTCATAGTAGGTCAGCAGGTCACGTACCGCATAATAGGCTCGCTCATTTTTAAGTCTTATTTCAAAACGGTTCTTGATTTTCGTATCTTCAATGGCTATGTCATACTTTGCGTATTGTTCATAGTCCTTTTCGTAGATACAGAAATAAACTTCTGATTTGAGCGAACCCACATACAATGTATTTCCCATACCGTATTTATCCTGTTCCATGCTTCTTACCAGCTCACCGCTGCGGTAGCTCTTGAAACTGCGGAATACGGAAATACATTCCTCATGGTTGCATTTCTCTGTCAGCTCTGGAATGTCCAATATTCCTGCCATATCGTTGATAGCAAGGTCAAGACGCTTCATTACACCTCCCTCTATCAGAGCGTCCATAAGAAAGTCATACCAGCTCCTATGCTGTGCCAGCAGGTAACTTTCCATCTGCCGACAGCCTTTGCCTTTCAGCTCCAGCAATGTGCCTTTTTCCTTATCGGGTGAAGCCAGCACGAACACATCACCCAACACATAATGTTCCGCATAGGAGTAGAACCCGTAATCCTCATGTATCATCACATCAAGCCTTAATTTGAGAATATCCTCAACAACGTGCTTAACGTCCTGTGTGGGGAATCGGATTCTGACGTAATCCAAGACCATTTCCAGCGGATTCTCTGGATTCAGTTTTTCCAGAGCGTCCGTGAATTTCACCTTGATTTCTTCCGTCAAGGCTACTTTTCCAGATTCCAAGCGGCTGACATATTCTCGGCTGACACCAGCCATGACCGCTAATCGGTTCTGGGAAACGCCGTACTGCGTCCGTTTTTCTTTAAGGTTGTTTATCCAGTCGGTATCATTCAGTTTCAATCCCTCCAATCGAAAAAGGAATGTGACATTTACCGATTTTGTCACACTCCATTGAATGTTTGAAAAGTTCACTGTTTTAGTGGCTTTTCCGATATTTGATTGACTGTTTCCAGTTAATTTGTGCCCCCCTGTTAGATAATGGGGGCTGATAGTTGGGGCGGCTTACGCCACCCCAACACAGGCTAGTCCGTACCTGCGGTTTTCGCTTCGCACGCCGCCTGTCCGTCCTGCCTGTTTTGTGACAATCTGCCTATTTCTTTTAGGAAATCGTGTCCTTTTGGTACAAGGGGAGTGTAAAACTCGGATATGACACTCGTTCCCGTATCAACGTAGCCACGCCCTTTAATCTGTTTCAGAAAAAAGTCCTTGTCTACTTCACCGAACATCATACTGTACCCAAGTTCCGACATACGCCCCAATGCCACACGGAAATTGAATTGGTCACGGATTCCATCACCGAGATACTTTGCGTCTGGTCGCTGACAGACGAGAATTAGAAAATATCCTGCCTGTCGTCCAAGCATGACTATCTGTTTCAGTTTGTTAAGGACAGCAGCATTTTCCTTTGTTGTCAGCATTTCCATGAACGCCACATATTCATCAAAGATAAGGAAGTGGGGCGATAGTCCTAAATAGGCGTAGTTTTCACCTGTCTTGTAGTTTTCCATTAGCTTCATGGCTTCACTTCTTGCCATCATACCGTCATAGAATCTGTCAATACAGGCGGTTATATCGTCCTTTTTGTAGTAGACTTCTGGCATGACGACAGATAAATCCGCAAGGTCGGCATTTTTAGGGTCTAACACATACATGACCGCATTGCAACGGAGCAGAGCTTCAATGATAGTAAGGATAAAGTAAGTTTTACCGCCGCCAGTGCCGCCAGCAATCAGCATATGGGGGAGCTTGTCATACTCCCACCATACATTTTTCATCAGACGCAGACTGCCATGTTCAGCTTGTACTTCGTCAATGCTGATACGGTTCGCAATCGTATCATAAAGCAGCACATACTCCACATAGCTGTCCTTTAATTCTTTAGAAATCAGCTCACAGTATAAGCCTGTTTCCAGCTTTTTCTCCAAATGTAGGAGCTGGTCTTGATATTTCCCCAACGTGATTTCTATACGGATATACAATAGTCCATTATCCATACGGTAATACAGTTTAGGGAAATAGGTGATTTTTTCTTTTTTCGTGCTTGCTGGTAAATCCTTGAAAAATCCGTTGCCCTGTGTCGTTTCCGATTCATACCAGCCATTTTCAAGTATCATCTTTGCCAGTTTTTGACGGTGAAAGAGCTGCTTCACTCTGTCATACTGGAAATGCTGATAAAAAAGAGCAGCAATCACACAGACCAGAGCTGACACTATGACTGTGACTATCCTATATGGCGTGACCGTAAAATGGACGCTGCCATCTTGAAAAAGAGAGATTGCTTTCCAATCAGTAGTTAGGATTGTCTTTAGATTTAACAGCATAACCACAGTAAGGAATAGCAGAAGCAGCGAACCAGCCGAGAAACAAAAAACCAGTGATTTGTCACTGGCTCTGATACGATTCCCGCGTTTATTGAATTGTGGCATATAAAATCCTCCTTTCCACGAAAAAAGCAGCAAATCTTGTAGATTTACTGCTAATGTTGTATAAGATATTAAGTTAATAGAATTAGTTTTCACTTCCGTTTAATGAATTAATCATCTCACGAATATCTGCAACCCGGTAATTGTTATCTTCTGTTGTCCAAGCAACAGTTCTGTTTAATTTTTTTAGTAATTTAATCAAATGAGTAACATCTTCAGCACTTGCATTTGTGTATAGATATAATTTTCTCAATGTTTTATCCTGTGGTGTACCAACTGATAAGTGCCTATCTCCAATCAATACTGTTTTTTCAGCTTCATCAATTACATTAAGTGTACGGATGATATCTCTATTATTTCTTAGAGTTCTTACTTTTATATCCTGTGTAATTTCCAGAGGAATATTTTCATTAAGCTGATTCAAAAAACAAATGAAATCAAATTCTCCACCATTAGGAATTAATTGCAACTCTTGAATAAATCTGTTTTTAACTTCCTCATTGATAAAAACTTTAAAATCTCCTTTTTTATGATTACCATACATTTTTATTTTTCGCAAAATCCTTGTGTTTCGCATATACACAAAGAGCATATCTTTAGACTCCTTATCTTCATCTGATAAATACATCATAAATAAGAATCTTCCTCTTCCAATTTCTATGTCAAACGCCATGGCTTTATCAAAAGAATGTAATGTCGCAATATACAAATTTTGCAGTCTATTAAAATTAAATTCTATTGCCATATTACCCTCTCCTTATATTTATAATTTTTACAATAATTATAATAGAGAATCATAAAGTATTCAAGATTGCTTGTTACCAGTTTGCTATATTTTCTTCTATAATATTTCTGGATATGAAAAAAGCAGCTAATTTGTAATAAATTAACTGCTTATAGAATGTATCATGTTAAAGAATAATACCTAGAATTGCATATCCATCTGTAATGTATTTACCAAGTGGCATTTTTTCAACCATTTGTCTTACTTCTAATTCTTTTGTTTTTATTCCTAAAGATTCAATATACTTTTTATAATCAAGGAAAATTTCATCGGAAGTAAGATTTGAATTATAGTCTTTATCTCTACCTAAGTACATTATTGTTTGAAGCGCCATAACTTCATCTAACTCCAGATTCATAAGAATCTCTGTTAGTTGGTTATCGTAAGTAACATCATAATCTGATAAGTTAAGATTCGATAATGAAAAAAATCCCTCCTGTTGATTTTGTTCCCTCGTATTCGCTATTGCGACAATTCTTTTTGCTACGTCAATCAAATTTTTATACATAATAATCCTCCATTCAATAAATTATAAGAATACATATATTATATCTCTATTTAATTCGAGTAGCAATCACATAATAAATTACTTTTTCTCCTGCGGCTGCTGGTTATGGTGCTGTGGATTTCCTGCTGACTGACCATTCTTATTCTTCAAAACAATATCATCTGCCTTGATATACCAGTCAACGTCTGCACCTTGAAATGTAGCGGTTGCCACCGTATCAGCCACAGGATTCATGATTTCCACCTCTGCGTTGTAGTCAAATTCCTTTAACGGAACAGAAGCCGGAATACTCACCTGTATCATGCGTCCTTGCTCCTTGCACTTCAAATCGTAAGTGCGTTCCTTGATTTCTTCAGAAACCGTACCGTCCTCATTCTGGATATGTACCTCTCGTCTTAATGCGGAGAATTTCAATACTCCGAAAGTTCTTTCCTTGTCAATAATGATTCCGTTTGCTAATCTCATAATGTTTTTACCTCCTTATGCTTTCACCATATCGTCAGCCGATAAGATATAATTTGTGAATCCTCTTGTACCGATTTTGTAACCCTCTGCGGTGATTTTGGGATTGATAAGTTTCACTTTTTCCTCTGATTCAAAGTTCTTCTCACCAGCAGAAGCAGGCAGCACCACGATAATATCATCTGCCCTCTGTACGTCCGAATAAAGGTTGAAGCTGCGGGAAACGACCGTCATACGTCCGTTGATCCTACGCTGTTCCACCTTATTCTCACCTGCAAATTCCAAAGTTCCGAATGTTTTTTCCATATTTGGGATAACGTGTTTTAATTCCATAAATTGTTTACCTCTTTTCTTTCTATATTTTTAATGATTGATTGTGTCATTCTGCTATCGGGATAATATCTGTCTGCCTGTGAATTATCAAGGGCAAGCGTTGTGCTGCCGCACCCTTGACAATTCCCATTCAGAAAGATAAATGTTAATCAAGCAGAATTTAGTTGAGTTGCCAGCCACGGACTGACTTTTTTATGATGGGAGGTGAACGGGGAGTTGCTTTCATAAGCCGATACCTCCCGTATTATTTAGACTTCTTTACTCTGCGGAATCTCTTATATCCAGCAAAGATAAGACCAGCAGCGGAAATTCCCATCATGGCGAATAATGCGACAAATGGTGTATTATCACCTGTTTTTGGTGAATCGCTTGTCTTTGTCGGCGTACTAGGTTCTTCTGGTGTCGTAGGGGATTCTGGTTTTTCTTTAATCGTCACAGTCTGCCCCTCGTCCTTGATATCCTTATGTTCAGCCACTTTGATAGGCTCATCTGGATTGGACGTATCGTACAATTCTTCAAACGTCACAAGCTCTTTGCCACCAAGTTCCGAAGCATTGAATGTAAATTCAATCTGAACTTCCATCTGACTGTCTGTAGCGGTGAAAGTAAGGTCATTTTCCACACGTTTACCATGCACCAGAAGTTCTGCATTTTCAGACTTCACCATTTCCCAACCTTTAAGAGTATATTTTACGCCTTTTTCCAAACCGTCTAAAGTAACCGTATCGACAATCGTTACTTTGTTGTCCGCTTCAATCGTCTTTTCACCTGTTACCTTGTCTGTGGCGGTTGTGTGCATAGTGATGATACGTTCCGTAATCGTCACCGTTTGCCCCTCGTCCTCAATGTCCTTATGTTCCGCTACCTTTGTAGGCTCGTCTGGATTGGATAAATCGTATAATTCTTCAAATGTCACAAGGTCTTTTCCAGCAAGAGAAGAAGCGTTGAATGTAAAGGCAATCTGAACTTCCATACTGGAATCTTCCGCAGTAAAGGTATAATCACTTTCTACAGGCTTACCATCTACAAGAAGCTGTGCATTTTCAGACTTCACCATCTGCCAGCCTTTGAGCTGATATGTTGTACCTTTTTCCAAGCCATCTAAAGTGACCGTATCAATGACAGTTACTTCTTTACCAGCAACAATCATCTTTTCTCCTGTGACTTTGCCGGCAGCATTGGTATGAATCGTAATCACTCGTTCTTCAATTTTCACGGTCTGTCCGTCGTCCTTAATGTCTTTGTGTTCTGCCACTTTGACAGGCTCATCTGGATTGGATAAATCGTACAATTCCTCGAATGTCACAAGGTCTTTACCGCCAAGAGCAGAAGCATTGAACGTATAGGAAACCTCAACTTCCATTTCTGCTTTTTTCGCAGTGAATGTGTAATCACTTTCCACAGGTTCACCGTCAATCAAAAGCTGTGCATTTTCAGATTTCACCATCTGCCAGCCTTTTAACTGATATTTTGTGCCTTTTGTCAGACCATCTAAAGTGACGGTATCAACGATAGTCACGCTCTTTCCGGCAACGATTGATTTTTCACCTGTCACCTTATCTGTGGCAGTCGTATGGATAATGATTTCTGGTTCATATTCATCTGTGAGTGTACCCAAGTCCACGACTACTTTATTTCTTGACACCACTACATCAAACGCCGGAATCAGCGTCATTCCTTTGTTGGAATCGCAGCGTAATTCTTCGATTGTGTAAGTATCGTAAAGCAATGCACCTTTGCTGTCGTCTGGTGTGGAAGTACCAAACCAGATACCGTCCTCACTGGTCTTTCCGGCGTTGGTATTCTGTTTATGAGATACCCAGTCAGAAGAAGTGGAGAATTGACCGTTTGCGTCCGTAACAATGATATGGCTCTCACCAGTCGTCTTGCTTGTGATCCTAAAGGGAACATTCGTAAGTCGCTTGTGAGTACCGTCACCAATTTTCACACCCTCGATATCCCCACGGATAATCTGGTTGTAGATGGAATGTGCTTCATCTGTTAAATCCATGATTTCACCGTCATTCACAATGTCAAACTCACAGTCAACCGCACCAGTTGTCAAATATCCTGTCGGATTTTTGGATTCTGAAATTTTATAGTGACCGTAAGGAAGTGTATCAGCGTCAGTTGCAGCGATACCGTCAACACCTGTATGGATTGTCTTGACGACTTCATTTTTGTTGTATAGCTTGCCATCTACCAAGACAGCATTATCATTTAAGGAAATGATTGTAAAGGCAGTATCTTTTAAAGTCGCACCGCCTTGTGCTTTCGTATCTTTTGTTTCAAGGTCACGTTTCTGGATTTTGACACCGCCACGGATAACCTTGTCTAATACGGAATACTGGTTGCTGCCGCTTAACGCTACAAGCTCACCATCTTCTGTAATCTGTGCCACATACACGCCTTTTATCTGTTCTGAACTTCCGGTAGCCTGCATATAAGCACCCTCCAATAAGTAACCGTTTGGAGCTGCCTTTTCTTCCATAGTAATAGTACCAAGTGGCAGGCAGATAGTACCGTTTTGTGTATAGAAGCTGTCACCTGATACCTTGTAGGAATCCGCTAATCTTGAGATGTAATGGACTTCATTATTGCTGTCTTTTTCAGCGACTGTCTTTGTCGTCCATGTGCGTGTTGGTTCTGATGGAAGATTGTCTTTTGTGTAGTAACCGTCATAATACTTCCAGACGAACTCTGCACCCTCCAAAGAAGCGTTACCCTGTGGAGTAGCTTTGGAAGTTTCCATATCAATCTTGAAAAGCTCAACCAAAGTGTCTGTGACTTTTGGTGTGTCGCTGACTTTCAATGTGGAAGTTTCGCCAGCCTTGACCGTCATAGTATAGACGTTCTTATCTAACTGGAATCCTTTTGGAGCTTTCGTTTCCTTTACATAGTATGTTGCGGCTCTTAATTCCACAGTATCAGTATTTCCACTGGCATTTGTCGTAAGTGTGGCAACAGATTTCGTGCAGCCTTTATCAGAATAAACACCATAAGTCGCACCAGAGAGGGAATAACAGTCGTTCCCGTTTGTGACTGTAGCATTACTGGAAGATTTCTGAATCTTGCCATTCCCGACAGCCAGCTTCGCCCAGAACTGTCCTAAGTCCTGCCCCTCGCCGACATAGATATAACCGCCGCAATCATAACGGTCTTTATTTTCTTTAGCGAAAGACTTTGCGTTCTCATAAACTTCTGACTGGATTTTTTCTGATACTTCATCATAGGCAGCTCGTACATTGTTATACCCCCAACCTAAGTGTACGCTCAATCTACGCCAGACAACGCATTGTTCCAATAGATAAACCTGCTTGCTGGAAAGACTATGAGTTTTGGAATACTGTTTGACGTATTCCAGATTCAACGCTACATCTGATATTTGGTCGTTACTCATTCTGTCTTTAGCGTCAACACGATTTTTATATCCTGATTTAAAGTCGGTGTTAATATCTACACAATAGGCAATCTGACCGTCAGCGGTCATTATGCTTTCTTCAAAACTTTTAATTTCTGTACCGCCATTATCAACCTTAACGATTGTTCCTGCTTTACCGTCAGTAGTGGTGTAAACAGAATCCGCAGCATGAATCTGCGTGACAGGTAAAGTAGTAAATACGGTTGCAAGGGTAAGGAAACCCGTAAGCAATCGCTTCATAATCTTATTCATATTTCTTGATTCTCCTTTCGTTTTGGGTAAAAAAATAGACGCTCATTTCTGAACGTCTTAGTTGTTGAAACTATTGGAACTATGCAGGATAGTTTGTTTCATCTTCATTTTTCTATGTTTTTGTTCTTATGCAACCGTAGCAGGAAAAAACTTGTCCTATACAAAATGACGTATTTTCAAGGCTTTCCAGCTATGTTGTTCTTACGAGGTCGCACCAGAGCAAAAAGCACGTACAACCTACGATAACATTCTGCGCCTTGTCAAAGATCCGGAAGTCTGCGAACCAATCCGTTTCCTGCGTGAACGCGAAATCGTACACTATCAACGTTTCGGTGAAAGTCTGCGCATCGTACAGGATCATCTGGACAGTAAAAACTTCTATGCGTTTAACCCGGAATTTGACCTCCGGGCATGTTTCAAAAACAAAAACTAAACAGAGAAAGGATTCCCGGAAAAATTCCGGAAATCCTTTTTATTATTTCAATAGCATATATACAATTACTGCTGCTACAACTACGATTGCAATTCCAAGAATGATTACAGGCGCTTTGGAAAGCTTCTCTTCTTCCTCATAAACATCATCGTAATCATAATCTTCTTCTACTCTTGCAGTTTTTTTCTTTTTCTTTCTGCCATCTTCTACTGCTAACAGTTCATCATATGCTTTGCGCATCTCATCTTCACGTTTCTTACGAACGCTCTTTGGTGGAATATTCGAATACTTCTGTTCCTGCTCTTCCTCTTCCTGACGCTGCATAGATGCTTCCTTAATAGATCTGTGCAATGTTTCCTGCGTTGCCGGTTCTCTTCTTTCCGGAGCATGCTTCTGTTCTTTCCTGTTCTGTGGTACTTTGAACTTCTTCTTGCAATTATAACATAACAGGTAATTTGGATCTTTTTTACCCGGCCGGAGCTGTTGGCCGCAAATCGGACACTTCATTGGTATATTTTGCCTCCTCATATCGTAATCTACTTAGCATTATACTACAAATCACAGAAAATGGCAAAAACATTTCTCTTACTGTGTATTTTACTTATTGTGTGCTTTTTCCAAGTGTAACTTTCACGGTACGCTCTTTATAACTTCCATTTGAATTTGGAACCTGGATCGTCACTTTAACTTTCTCGCCAACTTTGTAATACTGCAGTTCTTCTTTTAATGCAGACATACTGTCCACTGTTGTTCCTTCCAGTTCTGTGATTACGCATCCCTTTGTGATCCCTGCATTTTTTGCTCCTCCGCCAGAGATAACATTAGATACATACACACCTGTTGGCATATTATACATCTGCGAACTGTCGGAAGTCACATCCACGCCTTCAATTCCCAGATATCCCTGTTTGCCTTCTGCTACTTTTGTTTTTGTCTTCTGATTCATCAGATTTTTAATTACATCACTTGCGCTGGAAATTGGGATCGCATATCCCATGCCTTCTACTGCATCTGTCGCAACCTTAGCAGTATTAATACCAATCACTTCACCCTTTGCATTCAGAAGTGCGCCACCACTGTTACCCGGATTGATTGCTGCATCTGTCTGGATTAGTTTGCCACTAACTCCATCCAGTGTACGTCCGGTTGCTGATACAATACCTGTTGTCACAGACTGACCGTAACCAAGTGCGTTACCAATTGCAATAGCCGTCTCTCCGACCTGCACTTTTTCTGAATCTGCAAGCGTTGCAACTTTAATTTTATTTAATGTAGAATCTTTGATATCACTGAGCTTTACAGCGATAACTGCAAGGTCTCTGGAAGAATCTGTTCCCTTTACCTGTGCTTCTACACTCTTATTGTCAACAAAAGAAACTGTCAGCGTTTTATTACTTTCCACTACATGGTTGTTCGTTACAATCAGAAGTTCTGAATCTGTCTGGGAAATAATAATACCAGAGCCTACACTCTTGCTTTCCTGCTCCTGCACTCCACCAAAGAAATTCTGAACCTGCTGTACACTTAAATTGGTAATTGATACAACCGATGGCATTACATTACTTGCAACTTTGGAAATATCTGAGCTTGTTGAACTACTGTCTGAACTTGTTGTAATCTTTGCACTGTTTACAGTTGCAACTTCTTTTGTCTTACTGCCTGATGTGCTGAAAACCTTGCCACCCACAAGATTACTTGTCTGAAAAGCCGCACTTGCTGCCACACCAAATGCCAGTCCGAAACATACTGCTTTTACCCAATGTGATGTTTTCTTTTTCGGTGGTTTCTCATCCTGCGGCTGATACTGATAACCTCCCTGTCCATTTTGATTCTGATCATCCTGATCCGGTGTATAATAAGTATATTGATTTTCCATAAATCATTACTCCTTTCACTACTTCGTTTATACTAAGTAGTCTAATCTATAATTGTGTTTAAACTGTGATAAAACTATGTTTAAACCTTAAAAAACAACCTGGATCAAAAACATATATAATGCTGTACCAACACCAATACTTAACAGGTTATTACGTTTCCATACATGAAGTCCTGCCGTCACTGCCACAGCAAGAAATTCTGGTATGCCATGTGGCGATACAAAAACTGGTGTATTCTTTAGGCAGTAAACTACTAACATCCCGATCACCGCCGGAGTCAGTACTTTTCCCAGATACTGGATCACTGGCGGTATTTCTTTTCCTTCTGGAAACAAAAGAAACGGAAATACTCTTGTTCCAAAAGTTGTCAATGCAACTGCCAGAATAATAATTGCTGATAACGCTGCATTTACTGGCATGACAGGTTCACCTCCTTCTGAAGCTGTTTTTTCGATACAAATAAAATCATTACAATTAATAACATGGATGGCAGTACAAATCTGGATGCCCCGAAAATTTGCAATCCAATAAATGCTGCTGCCACTCCGATAATTTCCGGAATCCGGTTCTTTTTATCCAGCCACTGTTCAATAAAAATGACAACAAACAATGCCGTCATTGCAAAATCAATTCCTTCTGAATTAAATGGCAGTACACTTCCCGCCACTGCACCAATGATTGAACCAGCTACCCAGTACACCTGATCCAGTGAAGCAATCGCAAACAGGAATTTTCCTTCATCAATGCCTTCCGGAATCTTCGTCGTACACAAAAGGGAATATGTTTCATCTGTCAGGCTGAAAATCATATACCATTTTTTCTTTCCCATACCATTAAATCGTTCCAATAAGGAAATTCCATAAAAAACATGACGGATGTTAACCATTAATGTCATAAAGACAACCTGGAAAATTGATATTCCGGGAACAAAAAAATTCACAGCAAGATACTGTCCGGAACCTGCATATACAAGAATACTCATAAGCGCAGCCCATAAAAATGAATATCCCTTTTCTGCAAACATAACTCCGAATGCTACTCCGATAAATATATATCCGGTCAAAACCGGAATCGTATATGGGAATGCTTTTTTGTATGCCTCTCTGTATCCTTTCATCTTATTGCTCGCTCCTTTTTTCATCTTATGTATCCAAATGCCGTTTTCTTCGTTGTATAGACACAGGTAAACTTCCGGCACTGTAATGCTATACATAAAAGCCAGATCCTTTTGCAAAGATCTGGCTTCTCGCTCTCTATCAAGAATGATTCAGTGCTTTCTGTAACTCCTTTACCGATTCCGCAAGTAATGCATCCGACTTCAGTGCCGTCTGATACTGTCGGCGGCTCTTTTCAAGCAGTGCTTTCACATCATGTTGTCCGGCAAGCAATTTTATATGGTCAATCTCCTGCCTATCCAGTTGTTTCACCCTGACCTGGAAATTCTTTCCATCCTTTTCCGTAATATACAAGGTTCCTACTCCCGGAAGCTCTGTATAGACCTGCTTAATCTTCATCCGGTACATTACAAATGCTACATATGTATCTGCATATTCTCCATCTTTTATATAAATCTGGAGATGATTGTATGTTTCTACAAAGTCCGTCTTCTCTGCTATACATCTGTAATAATCTCTTACCGCCTGTCTTAATTCCGGCGATCTATTCTTACGCAGAGGATTCAGTTGTTCAACTTTACATCCCATATTTCTTGTTCTGCGCTTTTCTCTTACTATCTTTTGTGCTTTCTTCTGTGTGTTATCTCCCGTAAGTCCGATTCCGGTGCTCAACAAGATCAGGATAAAAAATAAGAAAAGCAGGCATCTTCTGCTTTTTCTCTTCTGAATATTCCTGTCTGTGAAGCCCGCTCCTAACGCACCTTTCATAAGAGTACCTCCACATACTATGCACTTTTAAAATACACACCCGGGCGGATTCGAACCGCCGCTCCCGCCTCCGGAGGGCGGTGCTCTATCCCCTGAGCTACGGGTGCATGACAATTTTCTTCAAACTGCATTATTTATACTACCATATTTTTCTTTTAAAGTAAAGGAAATGCTATAGACATTTCGTACATTTCCTTTACTTTATCATTTCTACTTTTCCTGATTCTTTTTACAATCTCAACAACTAATAAATGTTTTTTTACAGCCAATTTATACATTGGATTCTTTTATGCCTTCATATCAGCATATTGCAAGCCGGTCCTCTATTCTGTCATAATAATAGGCATGATTTTCAAGAATTTCTTCCGGCAGTACACAGGCTGCATTAATGCTTGCAACCATTTCGTTCAGATTCATGCAGTCATCGGTCTCCTTTTCGGGAACAATGATCACTTCATGCACACTGCTTGGCAAGACGTAAAAGTTTTCCTTCAGATATGTACCAATCTGATTTAAACATCCTGGATATATCATAGTTGCTGCCCCGAAACTTTTCTTTTCATTCGTCAGTACATACATTCTTGCAGCTTTATCTACAGCAATTCCTTCTTCGGAAAGCACATTCTGTATTGAATGAAATCTTGCCGGAAGGTGTTTTTTCATATTCATCATTGCAATTGCAAGAAGTTCCTTTTCATCTACGTTCCATTTTTCCATTGTTTCATTGCTGATCTGCATGGAAGCCATGCCGTCTTTGGTTATCTCTAAAAGTATGTAGAAAATAATCTCCAGATCCAGAATCGGCACATGTGGAATTTCTTTCAAAAATTCTTCATTCCTACTTCTCTGGACAAGCCTGAATACGATCTTATTCTTTATCTTTTCATAATTAAAAATCTCCGGCTCTTCCCATGACTGATCAAATTTCACTTTTTCATATACATTTAGAACTTCTTTTGCCAGCTCATCTACCTGGCTTCCAGACTGGTACTGTTCATAATAACCTTCCAGATAAATCGTCGGCGAAACATTCACACGCTGTTCTGAAATCACCAGACCGCTCCGGATGATTCCATTATTCTTTTTATTGTTGCATAATTCGACAGACAAAAGACATCCTGCCATTTCTTTCACACTTTTTTCCAATGCCTCAGTAAATTGATGATAAGTCATATTTCTCCTCTTTGGCCATTGTTGTAGTTATCTTCCGGAAATTGATGCGGGAAAATCCGCTTTTCACATCTTGTAGAAATTTAGAATAAATATTATGGTTTTATCATTATAAAAAAGCCTTGCAGAAAATGCAAGGCTTTTTTAATATTTCTTTTAACTCGAAAAGATTAGTTTGCTCTGGATAAGTACTCTCCGGAACGTGTATCGATCTTAATCTTCTCTCCCTGCTCAACAAATAACGGAACTGCAACCTGTGCACCGGTCTCAACAATAGCCGGTTTGTTTGCTCCCTGAGCTGTGTTACCTTTGAATCCAGGCTCCGTCTCTGTAACAACCAGTTCAACAGTAAGCGGTGGCTCGATTGCGAAAGGTTTCTCCTGATATAAACTTACAGTAACTTCTTCGTTCTCTTTTACGAATTTCAGAGAATCACCAACGTCTTCTGTCCCTACGGCGATTTGGTCAAATGTCTCATTATCCATGAAATAATACAGATCTCCATCATTGTACAGATACTGCATTTTCTTTCTCTCAATATATGCTTCCTGGAAAGACTCTGTAGGACGGAATGTTGTCTCTACTACACCACCGTTGATGATATCTTTTAATTTAACACGAACGAATGCTGCACCTTTTCCCGGTTTAACGTGCATGAAATCAATAACCTGACATACTTTACCATCAATCTCCAGTGTCATACCATTTCTAAATTCACCTGCTGACTTTGTTGCCATACTTTTATCCTCCTTAAATTATGTGTTTTCACACTTTATCAATTCTACTCACTTGTTCCATTCTATAATATCTGAGCGTTTTTTTCAACTATTTTTTATCTGTACAGCCCCATTTTACCGTCCTTTTCGCTCTTTTTGATAAAAATAAAGAACAATTTTCTCCAGGTAACGTTTTAATACAATCTGTATCTCTTCTTTTGGATGGATCGGCTTCACAAGAATATTTCTGATTCCGGCTCTTTTTGCTCCCCAGACATCCGTAAAAAGCTGATCTCCCACAAATACTGTATTGGAAACATCCGTTTCCATAATCTCCATTGCTTTTTTGTAATTTTTCGTTGAAGGCTTATGCGCATCACAGATATAATTCACCTGGATATCCTGATTGAACATCTTCACACGTGGCTCCTGATTGTTGGAGATCAGACAGCACTGATAACCAATCTTTTTAAGTCTCGCAAAAAGTGCTTTCGCACGGTCATCTGCCGGTGCACCATGCGGAACAAGCGTATTGTCAATATCAAAAATTACGGCACGTATTCCTTCTTCATACAGTTTCTCAAAATCTATTACATAAGTAGATGCAACATATGCATCCGGGAAAAATCTATCAAACATGTCTATTCATCCATCTCCATTAATCGTTGTACCAGTTCTTCACAGATCTGCAGAACAGTCTTATTATCTGTCTGGATAACAATATCTGCAGCCGCTTCATATTTCTCACGTCTCTGCTCCATCAGTTCGGAAATGCCTTCAACATTCTTGCGGCCGTTCAGAACCGGACGGTCATTGCTGTCCTTTACACGTTCATAGATTACCTGTGGACTTGCTGTCAGAAGTACAACTCTACCATTCTTCTTCATCTCCTGCACATTATTCTTGCGAAGGGCAGCTCCTCCTCCGCAGGAAATAACTGTATTCTTCTTCTCCTGCATTTCCACAAGAAGATTGGTTTCCAGATTACGGAAATATTCTTCTCCATACGTTTCAAAGATATCCGGAATACTCATCTCTTCTCTCTCTGCGATAACCTGATCCATCTCAACAATTTCCATCGCAAACATCGTACTTAAATAATCTGAGATCGTAGATTTGCCTGCGCCCATAAAACCAATGAGTACAATATTGTAATCAAACAGTTTTCTTGCTTGAATCCGCTTGCTGTTCTTGCGGATACAATGGAAAATGTCACAGATCTCATCCTTGTAACGATTATCTGAAAGCTTTTCTTCCAGTCTTCTTTTCTGCTTTGCTTCCTGTCCCGGCTGAAGAATCGGCATACCATATTCTTCTTTGTATGCCATGATTTTCTCTATGATCATGCTTCTTTCCACAAGGGCATCAATAATTTTATCATCACACAGAGCTAACTGCTCTCTGTACAGTTCCAAGTCGTTCATGCTTGCCTCTCCTGTTTTCCTTACGATTTCTTTCTTAATTATGTATAAATATACATACGCTTATATATTATAGCAATATCACTTTGATTTTTCCAGTGCTTTTTTTACATCTTTCCGGAACTGTTTCCAGGCATTTTCATGTTCTACAAAATATTTCGGACAGTTCTTTCCGGTGACATCATAATGCCGAATAATATCATCCGGTGACAGAGCAAACTTCAGGCAAAGCCAGGCACACAAATGTATCACTGAGCGATAAGTCGCTTTATTAAATTCCCCCGTCTTATCCGGATGGCAACACTCAATCGATACCGTATCTTTATTCCGGTTATTGGAAGCATACGCCACTTCCCATGTCGGCACGCACTGCACGATTTCTCCATCCAGCCCTACAATGAAATTACTGCTCGTTTTTGTCACATGACTGTCTTTGAGCCCCTCAAAGTAGTTTCGGTTTCCCATTGCTGTTGCACCCGGATTTGCTGTATAATGCACAACAATTCCCTTAATCTTACCGGTTTTTATCCCCGGTCTGGAATACGGATTCGGCGTCAGAAGTTTCACTGTAATATCAGGTTTAGATGCATCAACCTGTGCATTGTCTATTTCACTGTATTTTCCAGACAGCCATTCCGGATGTAAAATCCTGATTCCTGCTGCCAGAACCATAACAATCACCAATAAAAGCAGGCCCAGCCGCATCCTGCGCTGAGCCTGTTTTTTCTGTTGTATAGTTGTGAATGATTTTTTTCTGTTTTTAATCTTTTTTGTTCTCTTCATACTACACATTATTCATATGGCATATATTCTATGCCTTTTGTAAATTCTTATTGAATAGAAAACTGATATACCGTTTTGGATGTAAATAGTTCATTCGCCTTGATAACCGGCTGCGCAAACTCCGAATGATGAATGGCATCCGGGAAAAACTGTGTTTCAAAGCAGGCAGCATTGCGGATACGGTATTCAGCTCCGCCTTTGCCTTTCTCATAATCAACATAGTTTGCTGTATACAACTGCATACCCGGAAGATCTGTATATACATCCATATGGATTCCTGTCTTATCAGAATACATGGAGGCAGCTTTGCGGAATCCTTCACCTCTGATCACCCAGTTATGATCGTAACCTTTTCCATCGATCAACGGCTGGTAATCCGCTTCTATATCCTGTCCGATCGCTTTTGCTTCATTAAAATCCATCGGTGTTCCCTTTACAGGTGTCAGTTCACCTGTCGGAATACTCTGGGCATCTGCAAGAGTAAAATAATCTGCACTGATCGTTACTTTCTGATCCAGTACATCGCCACTTCCCTGTCCGGCGAGATTAAAATAACTGTGATTTGTAAGATTCAGCAGTGTATCTGCATCTGCTGTTGATCCATAAACAATTTCCAGTTCATTCTCCGGTGTAACCGTATAAGTTACTGTCAGCTTAAGATTTCCTGGAAATCCCTGGTCTCCATCTGGGCTGTCAAGTGATAAAGTCACGCTGTTATCTGTAGATTCTTCAACTTTCCACATACGCTTATTCATCATATCTCTACCACCGTGTAGTGTATTATCCCCATCATTCTTTGTCAGTTCATAAGTCTTACCATTTAATGTAAATGAACCTCCTGCAATACGGTTTGCCACACGTCCTACAAATGCGCCAAATACACGGTCGCCTTTTTCATAACCACTGACATCGTCATATCCGAGAACAACATCCGTCGGATGTCCTTCCTTATCCGGTACGATCACATTTACAATCGTTGCGCCATAATCGGAAATAGCAACTTCCATCCCTTTTTCATTCTTCAACAGATACAATTCTGCCTTTTCTTTTGTTTTCAATGTTCCAAATGCCCGCTTCATATCTTGCCTCCTGCTGTAATGTCTATTATAACGCCAAATTTCTCTGGTATTATTCTCTTTTACTCATCTACACTGTAGTTTGGAGCTTCTTTCGTAATGTGAATGTCGTGCGGATGACTTTCTTTCAGAGATGCAGATGAGATCTTTACGAACTGTCCTCTCTGTTTGAGTTCTTCAATTGTTGGAGTTCCGCAGTAACCCATACCGGAACGAAGACCTCCCATCAACTGGAATACAGTATCTTCTACAGTTCCTTTGTATGCTACACGTCCTTCTACACCTTCCGGTACTAACTTCTTCGCATCTGTCTGGAAATAACGGTCTTTGCTTCCGTTCTCCATTGCAGCAATCGATCCCATGCCACGGTATACTTTGTATTTTCTTCCCTGATATAATTCAAATGTTCCCGGGCTCTCATCACATCCTGCAAAGATTGATCCCATCATACATACATTCGCACCGGCTGCAATTGCTTTTGTCATATCTCCTGAATATTTGATACCACCATCTGCGATAATCGGAATTCCATATTTGTCTGCCGCTTCATAACAATTCATAACTGCTGTGATCTGTGGAACACCGATACCTGCAACGACACGTGTTGTACAGATAGATCCAGGTCCAATACCAACCTTTACTGCATCTGCTCCTGCTTTGATCAGCGCTTCTGCTGCTGTTCCTGTTGCAACGTTTCCTGCGATAACCTGCAGATCCGGGAATTTGGATTTGACCATATCTACGGTACGGAGTACATTAGCAGAATGTCCATGTGCAGAATCCATAACAACAACGTCTACATGTGCATTCACAAGTTCCCGTGCACGTTCCAGGCAGTTTGCGGTAATTCCAAGTGCTGCACCACAGAGCAGTCTTCCCTGGGAATCTTTAGCTGACAGTGGATATTTGATCTGTTTTTCAATATCTTTAATCGTAATAAGACCTTTCAAATTGAAATCTTTGTCTACGATCGGTAATTTCTCTTTTCTGGCTTTTGCAAGAATCTTCTTTGCATCTTCCAGCGTAATTCCTTCCTGTGCTGTAATAAGTCCCTCAGAAGTCATTGATTCTTTAATCTTCTTCGTAAAATCTTCTTCAAATTTCAGATCACGGTTCGTGATAATGCCTACCAGTTTTCCGTTTTCTGTAATTGGTACACCTGAAATGCGGAATTTTGCCATTAAATTATTGGCATCTTCCAACGTATGTTCCGGAGACAGATAAAATGGATCCGTGATAACACCGTTCTCAGAACGTTTTACTTTATCAACTTCCTCTGCCTGCTGCTCGATCGTCATATTCTTATGAATGATACCAATTCCACCCTGACGAGCCATTGCAATTGCCATACGATGTTCTGTAACCGTATCCATACCTGCACTCATCATCGGTATATTCAATTTAATATTTTTTGTTAAATACGTGGATAAATCTACTTGATTTGGAATCACCTCAGAATATGCCGGTACAAGCAGCACGTCATCAAATGTAATTCCTTCTCCAATAATTTTTCCCATGGTAAACTCCTTTCACTCTTATCCTTATTTATAGCTTATCGGGGTAAAAACTCCGTTTTGCTCTTTCCTATAATTAACTGGTATCATAACGAACTTTGCTATCGTTTGTCAACTTGTTTTTTTATACATACAAAATACATTTTTCTGACTATTTTGCAGATTTGTATGTAACTTTTCCCGGAATCATTCCGGCATACCCGTCTACAATCGTCTGATTCGGTTCAAAAATAATTTTTCTTAATTCTCCTGCCCTGGAAACAACTAGCACATAAGTCTGATCATTGCGTCTGCCCGAGCTATAATCGCTTTTCTTTGCCCGCTGGTACTGTCTGAGTTCACCTGTTCCAAATGGAGCCAGGACCTCTATTTCTTCTAACTTTATTGTACAGATTCGTCTTCTTCTCGACTTATGTATGATCTTGTCAACATCCAGTTCCCCATTCACAAATAAATATTCATATTCCGCATCAAATTCCAGATACAAATATATATCCATTACAAGTAATATAACTGTAAGCACTATAAAAAAAAGACAATGTACGACACCATATACACTCAGTAAAGTCGCTGCAAGCACCATTCCCTCCAGAAACCACTGACCTTTGCTTTTCTTCCTTTTAATAAGCTGTTCTGTACATATGTCATTCATGTCTTACATCCTCCGCTTTTCTCAATGTGTCTATTGTAGCACAAAAACAAGAAAAAAGAAAACTCCCCATACAGGGAGTTTTCTTAACTTTTTCTTACATCATGCCCATTCCGGCACCTGCACCTGCAGGCATAGCCGGTGTCTCTTCTTTGATATTAGCAACAACGGACTCTGTTGTCAGCAGTGTAGATGCAACACTTGTTGCATTCTGCAGAGCACTTCTTGTTACCTTAGCCGGATCAAGGATACCATGTTCAACCATGTCTACATATTCCTCAGCTAATGCATCAAATCCGATTCCTGGTTCTGACTCATATACTTTATTAATGATTACTGCGCCTTCCAGTCCTGCATTTGCAGCGATGCGGAGCAGTGGAGCTTCCAGAGCTTTCAGTACAACATTCGCACCTGTCTTCTCATCACCATCCAAATCAGCAACGATCTTGGCAACTTCTTTTGCACAGTGAATATAAGCAGATCCGCCACCTGCAATGATTCCTTCTTCTACGGCTGCTCTTGTTGCTGCAAGTGCATCTTCCATACGAAGTTTTGCTTCTTTCATCTCAGTCTCAGTTGCAGCACCTACACGGATAACTGCTACACCGCCTGCAAGTTTTGCAAGTCTCTCCTGCAGTTTCTCTCTGTCGAAATCAGATGTTGTCTCTTCAATCTGTGCTTTAATCTGTGCTACACGGTCTGCGATTGCCTGTTTGTCTCCGCATCCGTCAACGATAACTGTATTTTCTTTCTGAACTTTTACAGATTTTGCACGTCCAAGCTGATCCAGTGTTGTATCTTTCAACTCCATACCGAGTTCTTCTGAAATTACCTGACCGCCTGTCAGAATTGCAAGATCTTTTAACATCTCTTTTCTTCTGTCACCATATCCAGGCGCTTTAACACCTACTACATTGAATGTTCCACGCAGTTTGTTTACGATCAGTGTTGTAAGAGCCTCACCTTCAATATCTTCTGCAACGATCAGGAGTCTTGCTCCGGACTGTACGATCTGCTCCAGAACTGGCAGGATCTCCTGAATGTTAGAAATCTTCTTGTCTGTAATCAAGATATATGGATCATCCAGATTTGCTTCCATCTTATCCATATCTGTAGCCATATATGCAGATACATATCCACGGTCAAACTGCATACCTTCTACAAGGTCAAGTTCTGTCTTCATAGTCTTGGATTCTTCAATTGTGATAACCCCGTCATTGGAAACTTTCTCCATTGCATCTGCAACCATCTTTCCAACTTCTTCATCACTTGCAGAAATAGCTGCAACTTTTGCGATCTGATCTTTGTCTTTTACTTTGCTGGACATTTTAGCGATCGTCTCAACTGCTTTGTCTGTTGCTTTCTTCATTCCTTTTCTAAGGATGATCGGGTTTGCTCCTGCTGCCAGGTTCTTCATTCCTTCATGTACCATTGCCTGTGCAAGTACTGTAGCTGTTGTTGTACCATCTCCGGCAACATCATTTGTCTTAGATGCAACTTCTTTGATAAGCTGTGCACCCATATTCTCAAATGCATCTTCTAATTCAATTTCTTTTGCAATTGTAACACCATCATTAGTAATAAGCGGTGCTCCGAAAGATTTGTCAAGAACTACGTTACGTCCTTTTGGTCCTAACGTAACTCTGACTGTATCAGCCAGCTTATTAACTCCTTCTTCTAATGCTGCTCTTGCTTCTGCGCCATATTTAATTTCCTTTGCCATGATCAAATACCTCCTATAATCTTTGTTTCTCTTCTTACATCTACATCTTACTCACAAATTGCAAGGATATCGTCCTGTTTTACGATAATATATTCTTCATCATCAAGCTCTACAGATGTTCCTGCGTATTTAGAATAAATAACTTTCTGTCCTACAGTGACATTCATCTTCACTTCTTTTCCGTCAACTGTTCCACCAGGTCCTACAGCAATGATCTCTGCCTGCTGTGGTTTTTCTTTAGACTGTCCAGGAATTACGATTCCTGATTTTGTTGTCTCTTCTGCAACCAACTGTTTTAATACAACCCTGTCTCCTAATGGTACTAATTTCATATTTATTCCTCCTTAAATGATATACTTATTTATTTTGTTAGCACTCACAAAAAGAGAGTGCTAAGAAACTCTAGATATAAAATAGCACTCTCTTAATATTTTGTCAACCGCCTTTGTTTAGTTTACAGTATTTTTATAAAATCCATTTTCCACATGGAAAACAAGTACTTTTCCTCTCTTATCCCAGTACCGTTCGACAATCTTTCCTCTGCATTTGACCTCTTCTTCCTCATCCGTCATCGTGCACTCATAGATACTGTCCAAAGAAAATTCTGACAGTTCCGTCTTCCCCGTTAACAGATATATGCATTCCTCTTCTTCATTATACTTAATCATCTTACACAGATAGATATTATCGTTAAAATATCCCCCGTCAAGAATCGTTTTTATCATCTCGAGTTTCACCGTATCGTCCTGAAATTTTTCCATTATATCCTCCAGTAAAATTCATCTCATCTTCAATCAAAGAAAAGGGTACCAGTCTCCCGATACCCTTATACTTCATCTTAATTGTTGCGCTCTGCTTTGATCTTATCCAGTTCCGTAAATACATAATCATTCACAACTTTGATATAAGTCCCCTTCATACCGGAAGATCTGGATTCAATAACTCCGGCACTCTCAAACTTGCGAAGCGCATTCACGATCACAGAACGAGTGATTCCTACACGGTCTGCAATCTTGCTTGCAACCAGGATTCCTTCTGTACCATCCAGTTCATCAAAAATATGAATGATCGCTTCCAGTTCAGAATAAGAAAGTGTGCTGATGGCTGACTGTACAATGTGTTCTTTTCTTGTTTCCTCCGCACTTTCTTCATTTACAGAACGAAGCATCTCAAGACCAACAACTGTTGTTCCATATTCACTTAAAATGATATCATCAATCTCATATACTTCGTCTTTCTTATAGATGAATAATGTGCCGAGTCTCTCTCCTGCGATATCGATTGGAGTTATAATAGCCTGATAACCTTTTGAGGCTTCTTCCGAAAATCCAAGAGTCTCAAGATTCACATTTTCCTTTGTCGAAAGAATGCTGAGCAGACGTTCATTTAACATATCATCAATATGTCTGCCTACTTCCTTCTGGATCAGTTCTTCTATATACGGAACACCTGTACATTTGCTTCCTCCGAGAACTTTTCCTTTTTTGCTGACCACCAGTACATTCGATGACAGAATCTCTGTCAGAACTTCACAAATATCATTAAAGACCACTTTACTTGAATTATTGTTGTGAAGTAACTTGTTGATTTTTCTAGTTTTGTCTAATAATTGTACACTCATTTGCACTCCTCCATCCTATGAAGTTATATTATCATACAATTCACTATAATTCAACGAATATTATTGTTATTTATCAGAATTTTTCTTATTTTCTACATATCCGCACTGAGCGTCACTACAACAGATCTTATTTCCCTTTTCGACCATATAATTTCCACATCTCGGACACTTTTTCTGAACCGGTTTCTGCCATGACATAAATTCACAGTCCGGATTGTCTTCACATCCGTAATATTTTCTGCCTTTCTTTGTCTTACGAAGCACAACATCTTTTCCACAAAGCGGACAAGAAACACCGATTTTTTCCAGATAAGGCTTTGTATTTCTACACTCCGGGAATCCTGGACATGCGAGGAATTTTCCGTGTGGACCGTATTTGATGACCATGTTGCGTCCGCACTGTTCACAGACAACGTCAGTCACTTCATCTTCGATCTTGACTGTCTCTAATTCTTTCTGTGCCTTTTCCACTGCGGCTTCAATATCCGGATAGAAGTTCTCGATAATCGTCTTCCATTTTACCTTGCCTTCTGCCACACCATCAAGCAGGCTTTCCATGTTGGCTGTAAAATTCACATCTACAATACTTGGGAAGGACTGTAACATGATATTATCTACAACTTCTCCCAGTTCTGTCAGATACAGATTCTTGTTCTCTTTTGCAACATATCTTCTGGCAATAATCGTTGAAATTGTCGGTGCATACGTGCTTGGACGTCCAATGCCCAGTTCTTCCAGAGCTTTTACAAGTGTTGCTTCTGTATAATGTGCCGGTGGCTGTGTAAAGTGCTGCTTCGTATCAAAACTTTCTTTTGTGAGCTTTGAATCCATATCCAGCCCTTTCATCAATACAGATTTTTCTTCTTTCTCTTCTCCTGCTTCTGTATAAACCAGTCTGAATCCCTGGAATACAATCTTGGAAGCAGCTACTGTAAAACGATATTTTCCTGCACTGATCTTCACAGATGTTGTCTCATATTTTGCCGGCTGCATTCTGCTGGCAAGGAAACGCTTCCAGATAAGCTGATACAAACGGAACTGATCTCTTGTCAGAGATTCTTTGATTGCCGCCGGTGTTCTTGCCGGATCTGTCGGACGGATCGCCTCATGCGCATCCTGGATGATCTTGCCGCCTGTCTTTGCTTTTGTTTCTCCAACTGCAACATACTCTTCTCCGTACTGTTCTCCGATATAAGCACGTACATTTGCATCTGCTTCATCTGAAATACGAGTAGAATCGGTACGCAGATACGTGATCAGACCGACGGTTCCATTTCCTTTGATATCGACACCTTCATACAACTGCTGTGCGATCTGCATCGTTTTTCCTGTAGCAAAATTCAATGCTTTGGATGCTTCCTGCTGTAATGTACTGGTTGTAAATGGAACCGGTGCTTTCTTTGTACGTTCCCCTTTTTTAATCTCAGCGACTTCATAAGATGCACCTTCTAATTCTTTTAAGATCTTATCCAGTTCCTCTTTGGATGAAATCGTCATCTTTTTCTTATCTGTTCCGTAAAACTTGGCATTCAGGAGTTTTCTCTCGCCTTTGACTTTCAGATTCGCATCCAGGCTCCAGTATTCTTCCGGAATAAATGCATTGATCTCTTCTTCACGATCAGCAATGATACGAAGTGCTACAGACTGTACGCGTCCCGCACTTAAACCTCTTTTTACTTTCGCCCAGAGTACCGGGCTGATTTTATATCCAACCACGCGGTCAAGGACACGTCTCGCCTGCTGGGCATCTACCAGATCCATATCAATCTCTCTGGCATTTTTCAGAGATGCTTTGACTGCGTTTTTCGTAATCTCATTAAAACTGATTCGGTACGTTTTCTTGTTTTCCAGTTTCAGTGCTTTGCATAAATGCCAGGAAATCGCTTCTCCTTCGCGGTCCGGGTCAGTTGCAAGATATACTTTATCTGCTTTTTTCACTTCTTTTCGAAGATTTGCAAGAATCTCTCCCTTGCCACGGATTGTTATATACTTTGGTTCATAGTCATTCTCAGGTCCGACACCAAGCTGGCTCTTCGGCAGATCGCGCACATGTCCGTTAGACGCTACGACTACATAATTACTTCCTAAAAATTTTTTAATTGTCTTCACCTTCGTCGGTGACTCCACGATCACAAGATAACGTGCCATATATGATTTCCTCCATAAAATCCGCCCCGCTTTTTAGCGCATTTTCACATAATAATTCTTCGATATTTCTTTGACAAACCCTTGCAGTTCAAGCGTTATCAACTCTTCCATAAGTATCTCCGGAGCCAGTTTTGTCTCCTGCGCAAGCTCCTGAAGTCCCTTTGGAAACAAACCGACACAACTATACACCATATTTTCTGGACTTTCAAGTACTTTTTTCTCCGATGATTTATTTTGTCTGCTTTTTGACAAACAAATCCCCATCGTTTCCATCAGGTCTTCCGGACTTAGCAAAATCCCTGCACCTTGCGCGATCAGCCGGTGACACCCCTGACTTAAAAGGCTTGTTACAGGTCCCGGAAGTGCATAAACTTCCTTCCCCTGTTCCAGCGCCTGGTCTGCCGTAATAAGAGAGCCGCTTTTTTCTTTTGCTTCTATTACAAGTACGATATCTGCCATCCCGCTGATGATACGGTTACGCGCAGGAAAGTACCTGGCAAGAGGCGGGCTTCCCGGACTCTGTTCTGAAATCACACCGCCTTTTTTGATCAGATCCTGATATAGTCCGCGATGTTCTCCCGGATAACAGATATCCACGCCACATCCTAATATACCATATGTCATTCCCCCGGCATTTAATGCACCTCTTTGTCCGGCGCCGTCAATTCCTCTTGCCATCCCGCTGATAATACTAATCCCGTTTTCTGCCAGCTTTTCTCCATATTCTAATGCCATTCTCTCGCCATAATGCGTACAGTTTCTTGCACCCACCAAAGCAGCCGCAAGTCTGTCACTGTCCGGCAGCCTACCTCTCACATAGAGTGCATATGGAGGCGCCGGAATATTCTTAAGGCGCACTGGATATTCTTCCGAAAAATACGGAATAAAACGGATATTTTTCTCTTCCAGCATCTCCCATTTTTCTTTTATATCCTGCTGTTTTTTTGCTTTTATAAGTGCCTGGATTTCTCTGTCCGTCAGTATCCCCAGTTCTGTTAATTTTATTTCTTCTATATAATAAATCATTTCTGCTGTCTTTAAAATTTCACGCAGTTTTTTCTTTTTCATACAGTTAAGCCCGGAAATCCCCGCATACCAATATTCATAAATCATAAGCCTTTCCCCCAGTATTTTTTATCTACCGTACGGTATCCGATTGCCTCTTTAATATGCGCCGGAGTGATCACCTCACTTCCGGCAAGATCTGCGATCGTCCGTGCCACACGCAGAATCTTATGATATGTCCGCGCTGTCAGACCAAGTGTACAGAATGCCTGCTCCATAATCTGTTCCGTCACAGCGTCTAGCACACAGTGTTTTCGGATTTCCTTTGCTCCCAGCCTTGCATTTACCGAAAACGGCAATCCTTCATATCTCTTTTTCTGTATTTCTCTCGCTGCACACACGCGTGCACGTATATCTACTGAGCGTTCCTGCTTCTGTTGTGTATGGAGGGCCGCATAATCCACGCGCGGTGTTTCGATGCAGATATCCAACCGGTCTAAAAACGGCTGACTGATCCTTGCCAGATAATTCTGGATCTGCTGTGGTGTGCATGTACACGTCTGAGCCGGATAATTTCCGCAGGGACATGGGTTCATTGCCGCAACAAGCATGAAATCTGCCGGAAATGTATAATTTGCCTGATTCCTGGCGAGATGGATCTTCTGCTCTTCCAAAGGCTGGCGGAGCACTTCCAGAACAGACTTTTTAAACTCCGCAAGCTCGTCCAGGAAGAGGACGCCTCCATGTGCCAGACTGATCTCTCCCGGAACCGGGTAATTCCCGCCACCGATCAATGCCGCTTTTGTAACCGTATGATGCACCTCCCGGAACGGTCTTCCTAACATCAACGGATGGGTTTCCTCCACTTTTCCAACGACACTGTAGAGACTTGTAACTTCCATCGATTCTTCCAATGAAGGCTTCGGTAAAATGGTTGGAATTCTCTTTGCAGCCATCGTCTTTCCACTTCCCGGTGGTCCAACTAACAGCAGGTTATGTCCACCGGCAACCGCCACTGTCGCAGCTCTTTTTACAATTTCTTGTCCCTGTATCTCACTGTAATCCAAAAGTTCCGAATCCAACAGTCTCCCACATTCTCTGGCATCTTTGCACATCGCCGGTTCCAGCTTTTTTTCTCCTTTCAGATAACTGCACACTTCCTCCAGTGAATTCACACCATATACCGTGATCTTTTCTACCAGTGCACCTTCCGCCGCATTCTGCTCCGGTACAATACAGCACTTAAAGCCTTCTCTTCCTGCTTTCTGTACGATTGGTAAAATTCCGGAGACCTTTTGTACACTTCCGTCCAGCCCCAGTTCACCGGCAACCATTACATCTCGCAATCGTTCTTCTGGAAATATTTCAAGTGCTGCCATAATACTTAATGCAATAGGAAGGTCAAACGCTGTTCCTTTTTTCCTTATTGAGCCGGGCGCCAGATTTACAATGATTTTCTTCGGAGGCAGCACAATACCACTGTTACGGATCGCTGTCCGCACACGTTCTGCTGCCTCCCGTACCTCACCGGACAGATATCCCACCATATGAAACACAGGCAGACCATTGCTGACATCTGCCTCCACCTGTATCATCTTCGCTTCAACACCCTGAATCACTGCTGAATTTACTATACAAACTCCCATGTATCCACCTCTTTCTTCCTGCTTATTCCATGCGTTTACTGCTGTACCTGCAAAACTCCGCCAGCGACAGTTTCCTCCGGCCGCTATAACAGCTAAAAAAATGTACGCAGTTTTTCGATCGCACTTTTCTCAATCCGTGATACATAAGAACGAGAAATTCCAAGCTGTCCGGCAATCTCCCTCTGCGTATACTCCTCTTCCCCATAAAGTCCGTATCGCATTTTCAGAACCAGCCGTTCTCTCTGAGATAATTCCGACTCCATTTTTGCATACAAAATCCGGACCGATTCTTTTAATTCCGCATGTCTGTGCGCATCTTCTTCTTTTGTTTCGATCACATCAAAAAGCTGGATTTCATTGCCTTCCCTGTCTGTCCCGATCGGCTCGTACAGTGAAATTTCCCGGGACATTTTTTTCTTCGCACGCAGATGCATCAATATCTCATTTTCAATGCACCGCGCCGCATATGTTCCCAGACGCACACGTTTTTCCGGATCAAAACTTACAACTGCTTTAATAAGCCCGATTGTCCCGATCGACAAAAGATCTTCCACATCCTCCTCTCTGGATGGATATTTTTTCACAATATGTGCAACAAGGCGCAAATTCCGTTCGATCAGAATATGTTTTGCTTTCAGGTCGCCCTCTGTATACTTTTGCATATAATAAGCTTCTTCTGCTGCAGTGAGGGGTTTCGGAAATGATTTCAAGGAACGCACCTCTCAGGGTATTTGCTTATAGTTTATGTAAGAGTATTCTTTTTTGTGCTTTTCCATCTGTTATGATCTTTTTCTGGTATTTTGTTGGATCGTATCTGTTTATGTCTTTGTTGAAAAATTATAAGATCTGTTTATGAAAACCATCACGCATATGTGACAATTTCAGATTATAGATGTTCCGGTTAAGATCTGCCGGACTCTCTTTCTTATGTGGCTAATAGTATACTGTATCTCTATCGAAAATACAATCATTTTTTATAAAAGCGCTTTAGGACGAAGTTTTCTGGCATAGAAAAGAATGCCAGACAGAGTCCGCATATAATAGGTTTCTCTGTCTGACATCCTATATTCTCAAATCATCTGTTTTTAAGCCTCTATGTCTTCCGCTCTTCTTAAAATATCATACTTCTCTGCTTTTTTATCCAGTTCGATATAGAGAACCTGTTTGGAATGCGGGGCACTCTCCTGTGTTTCCCCGTCTTCATTGATAATCGCCCGGACAACCGTCTCTATGTTTTGTCCATCCGGCTTCATAATCTCAATCGTCTCGCCAACCGAAAATTTATTTCTCTGCTCAATGCGGTATCTTCCGTCTGACTCTTTGCCAATAATTCCAAGATATGTGTATTCTCTTACATAAGTGTTGCTGTCGTAAATCTGACTTGTCTCATCCGGTTTTCCAAAGTAAAATCCGGTTGTAAACTGCCGATATGTGCAATTGGAAATCTGATCCAGATACCACAGCATATGTTCTTCATACAGCTTCGGATCTTTCAGATAGTCATCAATCGCAAGGCGGTATGTTCTTGCAACTGTTGCGACATACAGCGCCGTCTTCATACGTCCTTCAATCTTGAAACTGTCAATTCCTGCTTCGATCATCTCCGGAATGTGCTCGATCATACAAAGATCCTTGGAATTGAAAATGTAAGTTCCTCTTTCATTTTCATATACCGGCATATACTGTCCCGGCCTTTTTTCCTCTACAACTGCATATTTCCAACGGCACGGGTGTGTACAGGCTCCCTGATTCGCATCTCTTCCGGTAAAGAAATTGCTGAGTAGACATCTTCCGGAATAAGAAATGCACATTGCACCGTGAATAAAACTTTCAATCTCCATCTCCTCCGGAATATGCTTACGAATCTCAGAAATCTCTTTCAAGGACAGTTCTCTTGCCGAAACTACTCTTTTTGCTCCCTGTTTCCACCAGAAATTGTAAGTGCCATAATTTGTATTATTCGCCTGTGTACTGACATGACGTTCAATGTCCGGGCAGATCTCTTTTGCCATTTCAAAGATTGCCGGATCTGCAATGATCAGCGCATCTGGTTTTAATTCCTTCAATTCGCAGAGATATTCCCGCACGCCTTCCAGATCATCATTATGTGCCAGAATATTTACGGTAACATGCACACGTACACCATGTTCATGCGCAAAACGGATTCCGGCAGCCATATCATCTTTGGAAAAATTCTTTGCTTTTGCACGTAATCCGAATGCCTCTCCTCCGATATAAACAGCATCGGCTCCAAACATAACCGCCACTTTGAGTACTTCCAGATTACTTGCTGGAATTAATAATTCCGGTCGTCTACCATTCATCTTACTTTTCTTCCTCCTTTTTCACACTCAGTGCCACCCCGTCTCCCAGTGGAAGAATGGATGTCTGAAGTCCTTCGTGGTGTTTCAGTTCATACAAGTATTCCCGCATGCGACTGTGAATTGTACGATTCCTTCTTTCAACAGCAAATCTTGACTGTGTTATATCGCCGTCTTGAAGTACATTGTCTGACATCAGTACTCCTTCCGGCGCCAACAGACGCAGTACTTCCGGCATATAATGAATATACTGTCCTTTCGCTGCGTCCATAAAAATAAAATCATACGGTCCTTCCAGCGTTTTCATCACTTCAAGAGCATCTCCCTCCAGCAATGTGATCTTATCTTCTTTCTCCGCCCTGGCAAAATTTGCTCTGGCAACCGGGATTCTTTTCTCATAATTCTCAATCGTGATAATATGTCCATCCTTTGGCATATAATGGCTCATTAAGACAGCCGAAAAACCTACTGCGGTTCCTACTTCCAGAATTCTTTTCGGTTTCTGTATCGTCAATAATACTTTCAGGAAACTCTGTGTCTCTTTTCGGATGATCGGCACATATGCTTCCAGCGCTTCTTTTTCAATCTCTTCGATCACCGGAATATCCGGCATTTCCAGAGAATGTAGGTAGGTTGTAATTCTGTCATCTACGATCACAAAGTCTTCCTCCTTCTGACATAATACAGGACGTAGTAAAGACTGCTCTACTACGTCCTTTTTCTTCTATACGTCCATAATGATCGGAAGGATCATCGGTTTACGTTTTGTTCTCTTCCAGATAAACTCATTCATCGTATCACGGATCACAAGCTTAATCTTGCTCCAGTCCGCATTTCTCTGATGTGTCAGACAATCTTCCACGGCATTTGTCAGAACATTGCGTGCCTCTTCCATCAATCCTTCAGATTCTCTTACATATACAAATCCTCTGGATACAATATCCGGTCCCGCAAGCAACTGATTACTTCCTTTCTCAAGCGTCAGCACAACGATCAAAATTCCGTCTTCAGCAAGGTGCTGACGGTCTCTCAACACAATATTCCCAACATCTCCAACGCCAAGTCCGTCTACAAGGATCTCGCCTGTGTGAACCTTATCCACAACTTTTGCTTCATTCTCACTGACTTCCAGCACATCTCCAGACTGTAACAGAAAAATATTTTCCTTCGGAATACCCAGGGATCTTGCTACTCCCGCATTGGCCTTCAAATGACGGTATTCTCCATGAACCGGAATCGCATATTTCGGTTTTACAAGAGAATAAATAAGCTTCAGTTCTTCCTGGCAGGCATGCCCGGATACATGTGCATCCTGGAAAATAACATTGGCACCTTTGGAAGAAAGCTCATTAATAACCTTGGAAACAGATTTTTCATTTCCAGGAATCGGATTAGAACTGAAAATAACTGTATCACCCGGCATAATTGTAACCTTCTTATGCACATCTGCCGCCATACGTGACAGTGCTGCCATGGATTCTCCCTGACTTCCTGTCGTGATCAGGACCGTCTTCTCCGGTGGATAGTTTTTCAACTGATCAATCTCAATCAATGTCTTGTCCGGTACATTCAGATAACCTAATTCCTGTGCAACCTGAATGATATTTACCATACTTCGTCCTTCTACAACAACCTTACGGTTGTATTTGCATGCAGAGTTAATGATCTGCTGAACACGATCTACATTTGAAGCGAATGTAGCAATAATAATTCTCGTATTCTGATGCTCTGCAAAAATATGGTCAAATGTAATTCCGACTGTACGCTCTGACTGAGTAAATCCCGGTCTCTCTGCATTCGTACTGTCTGACATCAGCGCAAGAACGCCTTTTTTGCCAATCTCTGCGAAACGCTGCAAATCGATTGCATCTCCGAATACAGGCGTATAGTCTACTTTGAAGTCTCCAGTATGCACAACAATACCTGCCGGAGAGTAAATTGCAAGCGCTGCTGCATCCTGAATGCTATGATTTGTTTTAATAAATTCAATCCTGAACTTGCCAAGATTAATAGACTGTCCATGTCTGACTACTTTTCTGCGCGTACTGCGGAGAAGATTATGCTCTGAAAGCTTCTTCTCAATAATTCCCATTGTCAGTTTCGTTGCATAAATCGGAAGATTCATCTCACGAAGTACATAAGATAATGCTCCAATATGATCCTCGTGTCCGTGTGTGATCACAAATCCTTTTACTTTCTGAATGTTCTCTTTCAGATATGTCACATCCGGAATAACGAGATCGATTCCGAGCATATCATCTTCTGGGAATGCAAGACCGCAGTCCACAACAATAATACTGTCTTCAAACTCAAAGGCAGTAATGTTCATTCCGATCTTCTCCAGACCTCCAAGCGGAATGATACGCAATTTTCCGTTGTTTTCTCTTTTCAATTTAACACCTCCATGTGCCTCTCCGTACTACTTTTTCCGGCATTTTTTACACTGTCCGTAGAATTTCAGCTCATGGTCCAACACATGGAATCCTGTCTCTTCCTCAATATGACGTTCTAGTCCGTCCAGCAAATCGTCCCTGAAAGGGAACACTTTTCCACATGTTTTACAGATCAGATGATGGTGATGATGGTGTGGCTCACCCTCTCCGTCATTTGCCTCACCAATCTCATATCGCACACATCCGTCATCCAGATTGATCTTATCCACCAACTGCATCTCGAGCAAAAGCTGCACTGTCCTGTATATCGTCGCCAGTCCAATCTCCGGATAGTCTTCTTTTACAAGTTCATAGATATCCTCCGCAGTCATGTGTCTGTCCCGATGTGCAGCAAGGACTTCCAGAACGAGCAATCTCTGGTTTGTAACTTTCAAACCTTTTTCTTTCAGCATTTGTTTAAACTTTTCCTGACTGATAGACATAAAGTTCTTACCTTTCAATCTCAATATCTTCCAGTAACTCCTCGAACACTTTTAAAATTGCTGACAATTCTTTCTCGTCTTCTACAATCTCATAAATGCTCTCTTTTTCTTCTTCCGCTGATGTATCTTTTAAAATTAAACACTCTGCATCGTCTTCTTCTGAATCCGTCACAAGAATGTAAGACACTCCATTTAATTTCGTCTGTTCCAGCACAAAGAATTCTGTCTCTTCCTGCAGTTCATCCGATGTAAATCTTATTTTTTCCATACAAAAAACACCTCACGACTTTACCGAGTCCAAGTATCCCTGCAAAATAAATACTGCAGCAATTTTATCGATATATTTTTTGCGGTCCTCTCGTCTGATATTGCTTTCGATCAGGGTACGTTCCGCTTCCATTGTTGTAAGTCTTTCGTCCCACATCTGCACTTCCAGACCTGTCCGTCTTTTTAACATCTCTGCGAATTCCATTGACTTCTCAGCTCTGATTCCAATGTCATTGTTCATATGCTTTGGCAACCCGATGACGATCTTCTCCACTTGATACTCTTCGATCAGAGCCTCAATTCTTGCACAGGTCTTACGCAGCTTGTTCTCATCTTTGCGTGTAATTGTCTCAATTCCCTGCGCAGTAATGCCAAGTGGATCGCTGATTGCAACGCCCACCGTCTTCGAGCCGTAATCCAGTCCCATTATTCTCATAGATATTATACCCACTTGTTGTGCTCAATATACGTCTTGAGCATCTCTTCCACCAGTTCGTCCCGCTCCATCTTCATGATCAGGCTTCTGGCTCCGTTATAACTTGTAATATAAGTCGGATCTCCTGACATAATATATCCAACGATCTGGTTGACCGGATTGTATCCCTTCTCAACCAATGCCCGATAGACAATTTCCAGAATATCTTTTGCCTGAATCTGCGGGCCGCTTTCCACCTGGAAAAACTGTGTACTGCTTAAATCTTTCATATACTCACGTCCTTCAAAAATACTTTTCATTTTATTCTAACTTATTAACACCGAAAATTCAATGTATTATTTGCAAACGGCTCTCAATTTCTACATTTATGAGCTGATTTGCCAGATTTTTTTCTGTTTTATATCCAATTTTTACATATTCCTTCGTATGCCCGATCTGCCAGATTCCGTCTTCTCTCTCTATAGCTTCTTCCATCAGCACTTCCTGTGTAGTTCCGATCAGTTCTTCCTCAAAGCGGCTCTGTTTCTCTTCACTTAATGCAATCAGTACTTTGCTTCGCTCTGCCTTAATCTGCTCCGGTACCTGATCCGGCATAACGGCAGCTTTTGTACCTTCTCTTCTAGAATATTTAAAAATATGTGTCTCATAGAAATCCATGCTGTCTACAAACGCCCTGGACTCTTCAAATTCTTCCGGTGTCTCTCCCGGGAATCCAGTGATCACATCGGTTGTAAGTGCCGGATGTGCAAAATATTTGCGCAGGAGCTGACATTTTGCAGCATATTCTTCTGCCGTATATCTACGATTCATTCTGCGAAGTGTCGCATTACATCCGCTTTGCAGAGACAGGTGAAAATGTGGGCACACCTTCGGCAGTGCGGAAATCGTCCGGACAAACTCTTCCGTGATAATCCCCGGTTCCAGTGAGCCAAGACGGATACGGTGGATTCCATCCACTTCGTGTACAGCCAGAATAAGAGAAAGCAGATTATCCTCTATATCTACTCCATAAGAGCTCAGATGGATTCCGGTCAGTACGACTTCCTTATAACCATTTGCAGCAAGTGTCTTTACTTCCTCGATCACATCTTCTTTGGCACGGCTTCGCACTCTTCCTCTTGCATACGGAATAATACAGTAAGAGCAGAACTGATTACATCCGTCCTGTACTTTGATATACGCTCTTGTGTGCTCTCCTGTGCGGCTCAGATGAAGATTCTCATACTCCTTTGTATGTCCGATATCAATAAGATCGGTTGTTCTTTCTCTCTCCTCTTCGTACTGTTTGAGGATCTCCACAATATCTTTCTTTTTATTATTACCAATCACAATATCAATGCAATCGTCCACTTCCTGATTCTCAGTCTGCACATAACAGCCAGTTGCCACTACGATTGCATCCGGATTCATCTTTCTTGCCTTGTGCAGCATCTGTCTGGACTTACGATCCGCAATGTTTGTAACTGTGCATGTATTGACTACATAAACATCTGCACCTTCTTTGAACGGCACGATCTCATAACCGTTTTTTTCCAGAAGCTCCTGCATGGCTTCTGTTTCATATGCATTTACTTTACATCCAAGATTATGCAATGCTGCTTTCTTCATAATTTTCTTTTTCCCTCTCTTTACAAATTATTCCTTGACTTTTTGACTACAAAAAACTAAGATAAACGTGTAGAAAAAAATGAAACCAAGGAGGTATATTCAATGAAAACAGTTAAAATTTCTTTGAATTCCATTGACAAAGTAAAATCTTTCGTAAATGAAATCACAAAATATGATTATGATTTTGATTTAGTATCCGGCAGATACGTGATCGATGCCAAATCCATCATGGGTATCTTCAGTCTGGATTTATCTAAGAGCATTGACCTCAACATCCATGCTGATGACAACGAAATCGACAAGATCCTCGAAACATTAAAACCATACATCGTAGAGTAATTATTTTTAACCTTTAAAAGAATGTGCCGGAGCACATTCTTTTTTGTTTTACGGTGTTACTTCAATCACTTCTACTGTATCGATTGCTTCCTGAACCATAGCATCGATCTTCTCAGCCAATTTCTCCTCTGATCTGCGAATCACTTCTATATTCGGCTTTGTAACCGGATGTTTAGCCACAAAAATCGTACAGCAGTCTTCGTACGGCTGAATCGATGTCTCATAAGTGTCGATCTTCTCTGAAATATCTACAATCTCCTGTTTGTCAAATCCAATGACCGGACGATATACCGGAAGTGTGCATACATCATTTGTCGCTGCAAGGCTATGCATTGTCTGACTTGCGACCTGACCAATGCTCTCTCCTGTGATCATTCCAAGACATCCGTCTGCTTTTGCAAAATGTTCTGCGATCCGCATCATATAACGACGCATAATGATCGTCAGCTCATCATGCGGACACTGATCATAAATATAGAGCTGGATATCTGTAAAGTTTACCACATGAAGCTTGATCGGTCCGGAATATCTTGCTACAATCTTTGCAAGGTCTACAACCTTCTGCTTTGCACGTTCACTTGTATACGGTGGTGCATGGAAATAAGTTGCTTCCAGTCCAACTCCACGTTTGGAGATCATATAACCGGCAACCGGGCTGTCAATGCCGCCTGACAGAAGAAGCATGGCACTTCCATTTGTTCCAACCGGCATTCCACCTGCTCCCGGAATGATCTGTGAATACACATAAATCTCATTACGTACTTCAACATGCAGCATCACATCTGGTTTGTGCACATCTACATGTGTCTCCGGGAATGCATCCAGAATTGCCTCTCCCAGATCACAGTTGATCTCCATGGAAGTCTTCGGGTAAGATTTTCTCGCTCTTCTTGCTTCCACTTTGAAAGAAAGCTTCTTATCCGGATATACTTCATCCATATATGCAACGACATCTTTTTTCAACTGGTCAAAGCCCTGATCTTCCATACGGACAACCGGACAGATACCTACCAGTCCGAACACTCTTTTTAAATGCTCTACTGTATCGTCATAATCATATTCACCTTCACAGTCCACATAAATACGTGCCTGTGATTTATAAACATTGAAAGTTCCTTCTACATCTTTTAAAGCGTAACGCACCTGTCTTACAAGTGCATCTTCAAAAAGATAACGGTTCTTTCCTTTAATTCCAATCTCTCCATATTTTAACAAAAAAGTATGAAATCTCATCTTATGTCTCCTTTTCGCTTCCGGACCGGTTAGTGTCTGGTATATTTTCTAAGCACCGGTACTATATTATAAAGGGTATCCAAAGTATAGTCAATCTCTTCTGATGTAGTAAATTCCGACATACTGAAGCGAAGTGTGGCATCTAAAAATTCCTGCCCTGCTCCGATTCCTTTTAACACGCCGCTCACCTGCGGATGGTTGGAAGCGCAGGCAGATCCGGAGGATACATAGATTCCCTTTTCCTCCAGTGCATGCAGGAGCACTTCGCTTCGGATACCTGCAAATCCGACACTGATAATATGCGGCGCACTCGTCTCATCATAGAGCCCATGGATCGTCGTATTTTCAATCCTGGCAATTCCTTCGATGAAATGCTCTTTCAGCTTACGCATCTTCTGCACTTTTTCATCCAGATCCTCGTAAATTGTCTTCGCTGCAAGAGACAGTCCTGCAATACCCGGAACGTTTTCCGTACCGGAGCGGATATTCTTCTGCTGTTCTCCTCCAAACAGAATTGGTTTGATCTTCACTTTGCTGTCAATATACAGCACTCCCGTTCCTTTCGGTCCATGAATCTTATGACCGCTGATGGAGCAGAGATCTACACCCAGTTTCTTCGGATGGATCCTGTATTTGCCAAATCCCTGTACTGCATCTACATGAAACAGAATATTTTTATTATATGCTTTCACAATACTTGCCGCTTCTGCGACCGGCTGTACAGAACCAACTTCATTATTTACATACATCACAGACACCAGTATCGTTTCATCACAGAGTGCCTCCTTCAATGCCTCTAACTGCACTCTTCCATAACGGTCAACCGGAAGAAATGTAACCCGGAATCCCTGTTCTTCCAGATAGCGCATCGTATTGATGATCGCAGGATGTTCAATTCCTGTCGTGATCAGATGATTACCTGCGCGTCTGTTTGCCATTGCTGTTCCGATCAGAGCCAGATTATCACTCTCTGTTCCTCCAGATGTGAAAAATATTTCTTTTTCCTGTACTTTTAAAAGTCTGGCAAATGTCTCTTTTGCATCTTTTATATATTGTTCTGCTTCAACGCCTTTTCTGTGCAGAGAAGATGGATTGCCATAATCTTCGCACATCACATGCGCAACCAGTTTTCCGACACTGTCGTAAGCTCTGGTTGTTGCTGAATTGTCCAGATAAACTTCTTTCATGTTCTTCTCTCCTGCTTATTTTCACTATTAGCTTATGTATCATTCTTCCAAATGGAACATAAGTACCGACAACGTTGTAAGTCCCGCTGTCTCCGTTCTTAAAATCCTCTTTCCCAGTGTGATCGTATGTGCGCCTGCCGCCAGTGCCTGTTCGATCTCTGCTTCTTCAAATCCGCCTTCCGGTCCGATAAATATCCCAACGCTCTGCCCCGGCCATATTTTCTCAAGAAGTGTTTTTGTCTCTTTCATACCTTCTGCACATTCATACGGTACGAGAATGACATCCAGCTGCTTTGCCTGTTCCAGTGCTTCTTTAAATGTACACACCGGTATAACTTCCGGGATTACACTCCGACCGGACTGCTTTGCCGCACTTCTGGAAATTTCCTGCCATCGTTCCTGCTTCTTTGCTGCCTTTTTCGCATCCAATTTTACAACGCAGCGCTTCATGGAAACCGGAACAATCTGATAAGCTCCAAGTTCTACCGACTTCTGCACGATCCACTCCATCTTTTCCTGCTTTGGCAGTCCCTGGAACAGATAAATTCTGGATGGAAGTTCTGTACTGCTCTCTTCCTGCGATTCTATTTTAAGTACGGCCTCCTTATCTTCATAAGAATCAATCACACACTGGTATGTCTTTCCGGCTCCGTCACTGACTGTCACACGTTTCCCCGCATGCATACGCAGAACGTTCTTCATATGATTCACATCCGAACCATTCAGACGTATCCACTCACCTTCTGCCTGGGACGGTTCAATAAAAAAATGCTGCATCTTTTTTCTCCTGTCTGAGCTGCCTGTTTTTATTTATGCATTTTTACGTGCGACAACAGAAACCCATTCCCCCTGGTGGTTCACTTCCAGGACTTCCAGTCCTGCCGCCTTTACAGCCTCTGTTACAACTGTTTCTTTGTCCTCAATGATACCACTTGTAATATATACAGCTCCCGGTTTCATCTGGTGTACGATTACCGGAGTCAGTGGCTCCAGAACATCCGCAAGGATGTTAGCAAGTACAATGTCGTATTTTTCATATCCGACAGCATCCTGCACGTCTTTATCATCAATAATATTACCGATCATAACTTCATATTGATCTTTTGCTATACCGTTTACTTCCATATTTTCATGGGTGGCATCAAGCGCACACGGATCAAGATCTGTTCCGATGGAATGTCCTGCACCAAACTTCAGTGCAAGCATACCCAGGATACCACTTCCGCATCCTACATCCAAAACAAGATCTCCATTTTTTACATATTTTCTCAGCGCACGGATACAAAGTTGTGTTGTTTCATGCATTCCTGTACCAAAAGCTGTACCCGGATCAATGTGGATCACCAGTTTATCACTGTCTTCTGCTTTTACATCTTCCCAGGATGGAATTACAAGGATATCATCAATATAGAACTGATGGAAATACTGTTTCCAGTTATTTACCCAGTCCACATCTTCTGTCTCGGATTCCTCAATCGTTGCATCTCCTACATCTACATATGCACGCATCTGTTCCATTTCTTCCCTTACCTGTGCAAGGATCGTTCCTGCATCCAGATCCGGGTCAAGATAAAATGTGAGATAGGCAACTCCGTCATCTTCCGGAATATCTGGTAATATATCCACAAACATCTGCTCTTTGTCCTGCTGTGTAAGCGGGATCTTATCTTCAATCTGCACGCCTTCGATTCCAAGATCCGCCAGCATGCTGCTAACAATATCTTCTGCTTCAGTTGTTGTTTTTAATCGGAATTGATTCCATTTCATGATTTTCTCTCCTTCATACAATATATCATCCGTTATATTAACATTGCTCAAAAGCTCCAGCTCTTCCAAACCCAGGAACAGCCAGAGCTTCACAATTAATCAAGGTCAATGAAATCCACCTTAAAGGTATCATCATCTTCCATATGCCCTCTCTTCTTTTTCGGTGTCTCTCCGAGAAGATCATCTAAATCATCAATCGTAAGTTCTTCTCTTGGAGTATATCCGGCAAATACATTTTTATCCAGATTGCCGTAATCATCCTCTTCATAAGTAATTTCTCCGAATTCGTCTTCGTCATAAGCATCGTATTCGTCTTCAAAATCATCTTCGTCATAAGCATCTTCATACGCGTCTTCTGCATCATATGCATCATAATCATCTTCTACATATGCTTCTTCAAATGCATCTCCATCATCTACATTATCAAAATCTTCTCCGTCGTAAGTTTCAAAATCATCTTCATCTGATTGTTTTTTCTTACCAAAACGAGATTCTTTTTTATTCTTCTTTTCTTTTTTGTTTTTTACCGGTACCGGCTCTTCTTCCACATCAATACCGTACTCATCATAAAGCTCATCTAACTCTGCGTTACGGTTATGCAGTTTGATACCAAGAATAATAAGGATCAGTAAAAGAACAATTGCTCCGATTCCTCCTGCAAGAATAATCATCTGTAAATGATCATTTACAAATGCCGGAAGCTTGTTGGAAGTAGTTTTACTGGATGTATCTGTCTTAGAAGTCTCAGACGGATCATCTATTCTCTGGTAAGTATTCTCCTGGGAATCATACTGATAATATCCGGTCTCGCCTTTGTTATTCATTGCATACAGGACATAATAATCTGTACTGTCACTATTCTGCCATACCGGAAATTCTTTATCATTTAAAGTCAGCTTTGCTTCCTGATAATTCGATGGAAGCTTTACTTTGGACGTATCGCTCAGCACAACAATAGATGTACTGTCAGAAATACTGACTTCCTCATATGGAGAAAAAGTTGCATCTTCTTCATTATACATGAAAAAGTCACCTTTTTTATCACTGTCCATCAAATAACCAAGTGTAATGCCACTGTCTTCATTCTTCACCATCTGACGGTCTTCTCCGTCCAGTGAAACAGTCACTCTGGAATATCCCGTCGGAACATCATTATCTGAAAATTCATCTGTCAGCGTATAAGACTTTCCATTTACTTTTACAGTCTTATCTGCTGCATTTCCAGCTTTGCTGCTCTTGGAATCACTTTTTATCTTGGATGGATCACCCGCTGCAATCTTAACTGTTGAATTCCCCTGATCCAGTGTCAGTGTCGTACCGACATCGGACGCAATCGTTGCGCCGGAAACTTCAACCTTGGTGCTTCCTTCTTTTAACGCCTGAAACTTCATTGTAAAAGAAGTTTCTGTAGAGCCGCCGGTTCCTGTATAAGTCAGTGCTCCGCCATTTTCCTTCACACCATCTCCAGATTCAAATTTCAATGAAGCCGTATCATAGCTCAACTTCACTTCCATATTTCCAAGGCTTGAACTTGTGGAGCGTACTACACATTTCACTTCTACTTCATCACCAACTGCTGTGCTTGGATCTGTAAAAGAGATTCTTCCATCTGCTGCATGTGCAACGAAAGAAAAACAAGACACGCACAGACAGAGAGTCAATAAAGCTGCACTGAGTTTCTTAAATGCTTTCATGTTCTTTCTATTCCTCCTAAATCAACTTTTATTCTGTCCCGCCACCAGTTGTATTATTATTACTTTTACTATTTCCGGAGTCACTGGTTGAGTTTGTAATCACCGGTTTATTACTGTTATTGTTATTGTTACTATTACTGTTATTATCTGTATTCGTCTCTTCTTCTGTATTCATATTCGCCGGACGTACAACATTCGTCAGATTGGAAATCTCTGTTGAAATCATCTGCACTGTAGAAGATACCGTTTTTGTCTCGTTCGGGTACAGGAACTTATGCAATTCTTCTACATTCTCAGCCAGTCCAAGCGGTACAACAACATCTCCTGCAGTCCTGTAGATAATTCCATCCGTCTTCTCAAACGGGAAGCCCTGACTGTCACCCAGCTTATAACTTGAGGCACTCGCCGCAAGCGAAAGTACTTCTTTCAGCGAAAAACTCGTAGATACCTGCGGAAATATCTTATCCACAATCTTATTAAGTGTACCAATGTCTGCTTTAATACCTTTCTCGTACAACTTCTTAATCACAAGACGCTGTCTCTCTGTACGCTTGTAATCTCCGCCTTCCAGCTTACGAAGTCTTGCATATGTTACAGCCTGCGGTCCATCCAGTGTATAGACACCACCGCCATTTAACTTATGCGCCTTCTTCTTGGATGCTTTTGCTGTCTCACCGACATACTTATTCAGCATCTTCGCTTCCGGATCGGTTACCTGTATCTTAATTCCGCCAAGCATATCTACCACATCAGACATTGCTTTGAAATCGACGGTTGCATAATCCTGAATATCCAGGTCCAGATTCTTGTTCAGCATGTTGATTGCTGCTTTCGGACCGCCTGAAAAATATGCATGATTCGCTTTATTATAGGTATTATCATCCTGCTGCAGAAGCGTATCTCGGTAAATGGACGCCATACGGATCACACCTTCTTTGTGGTCAAGCGCTACAACTATGATTGTATCCGTGCGCGTACCGGCTTCCAGTTCTCCTTCTCTGGAGTCGCCTCCGAATAACGCTACTGTTGTATATCCTTCCTTCTTCACTCCGGAATTGATTTTAATATCATCTGAGTTAATCTCTACACGCTGGAACTTGTCATACTTCGCCATGACAAAAGCTGTTGCGGACAATGCGAGCAATATGATCACTTCGATTGCCAGTACGATTGCACGCCTTCTTCTTCTGTTCCTTCGCTTTTTTCTGGCCTTGGCAGCCTGCACTGCTTTAAGGTTTCTCTGATTCCTCTTCTTTGCCATATCAAGCCTCACTTTTCTTTTTATACAAAATACTACAATATATTACTATATTTTCGCAAAAAGTGCAACCTAAATTAACTCTTCTTTCGTAACCCGAAGAGCTTCTGCTACGACATGGTGCATATCCATGTATTTATATGTTCCAAGTCTTCCTCCAAAAATGACTTTCTTTTCTTCCTTTGCAAGTTCCTCATAAGAATGATACAGCATATTATTCTTCTCATTATTTACCGGATAGTAAGGCTCATCACCTTTCTTCCATGCTGCAGGATATTCTCTGGATATGACTGTCTTATCCTGTGTGCCAAACTCGAAATGCTTGTGTTCAATGATTCTTGTGTACGGTACTTCGTATTCCGTATAATTTACAACTGCATTTCCCTGATAATTCGGCTGATCCAGTACTTCCGTTTCAAAAGAAACACTGCGGTACTCCAGTTCTCCGAACTGATATCCATAATATGCATCGATCGGGCCGGTATATACTACTTTCTCTGCAAGTGCATCCAGTTCGTCTTTGTGTTCCAGGTAATCCACACCAAGTCTTACTTCTGCCTTTGCAAGCATCTTCTCGATCATAGCTGTATATCCACCAATCGGGATTCCCTGATAAATATCATTAAAATAATTATTATCATAAATATACCGCACCGGTAGACGTTTAATAATCTCCGGTGGAAGCTCTGTTGCGCGATGCCCCCACTGCTTCTCTGTATATCCTTTGATCAGTTTCTCATAAATATCTTTTCCGACCAGGTTGAGTGCCTGTTCTTCCAAATTCGCCGGATGCTCTGTGCGATAAGCTGCTGCCTGTTCTTCAATCTTCGCTTTTGCCTCTGCCGGTGTCACAACACCCCACAGTTTATTGAATGTGTTCATATTAAATGGAAGATTATAGATTTCTCCTTTATAATTCGCTACCGGACTGTTCGTATAACGATTGAACTCTGCAAACTGCTGTACATACTCCCAGACTTCTCTGTTGCTTGTATGGAAAATGTGCGCTCCATACTGGTGAACCTGAATTCCTTCAACTTCTTTTGTATAAATATTTCCACCAATATGATCTCTTTTCTCCACTACCAGACATTGTTTTCCTTTTTTTCCCGCTTCATACGCGAAAATGGATCCGAATAAACCAGATCCGACAATTAAATAATCATACATCGTTTTTCCACCCGTTTTTCTACATTTTTTTGTGTTTATTCTAACAAAAAAAGGATGTACATGTCAATTATGTACACCCTTTCCTTATTATTTTACTTATTCTGCTTCGTTTTCACTGCTTCCGCCTCCGGTATTGCCGTCTCCGGATTCACTGCTTCCGCCTCCGGATTCACTGTTTCCATCTCCGGTGTTACTTCCAGAGTTTCCGCCTGTACTGCCTCCGGTATTTCCACCTGTGTTGCCTCCGGTATTTCCACCTGTGCTGCCTCCGGTATTTCCAGAATGATTTCCCGAATTGTTATTCTTATTGCTGTTGTTATTTTTATTACTGTTTGTACCGCTGTTTCCGTTGTTACGATTACTGTTCGTATTATTATGGTAACTGCTGTTGTTATTCTTATAAGACCTTGTCGGTGTATACTTATTCGACTCCTGTGCCTTATCTTCCGGCGCTGTCTTATATGTCTTACTGTTCAACGTCGAACTGCTTTCTGCCTGTCTCTGTCCGACTCTTGCAACAACTGCATTGCTGATTGTCTTCACTTCACTGGATGTTTTGTAATTTTCATCATCATACAGAAACTTATGCAGTTCTTTTACATTGTTGTCCAGTTTTACCGGAATAACGATACTTCCCAGTCCGGAAATCGTATCTGTCGTTTTTTCAAATGGGAATCCGGATGAGGCACCGATCTTATACTTTGTAAAATCTTTCGCATAAGAGAGGATCTCTGCTGCTGAAAAGTTTGTCTTAATTGTCGGAAGTAATTTATCAATGATCTTGTTGATCGTAGCAAAATCTGATTTCTGTGCCTTCTCAACGATCTTCTGGATAACGAGACGCTGTCTCTCCGTTCGTGTGAAATCCCCGCCCGCTGTTGAACGGATACGTGCATAGGTTGTCGCCTGCACGCCATTGAGATGCTGTTTTCCAGGCTTGGTAACTTTCTTTGCCTTTTTCTTTGCAACTCTGGCTGTCTCACCAACAAACTTATTCAGATACTGGATCTCTTCTTTTTTCACATTTATATCCAGACCACCAAGTAAGTCTATCGTTTCTGAAATAGCTGCAAAATCCACAGTTGCAAACTTTTCAATATCCAGATCCAGATTCTTATTCAGCATATTGATTGCCTGTGTCGGACCACCGAAACTATATGCTGCATTACATTTCTGCAGGTGTCCGTCTTTGATGTCCAGAAGAGTATCTCTGTAAACACTGGACATACGTACTTCTTTTGTCTTATTATTCAGACTTGCTACAATAATACAGTCTGTTCTGGTTCCTTTTTCCAGCTCACCGCTTCTGGAATCGATTCCGAAAAGTGCTACATTCGTATAACCTTCCCCGGTCTCTTCTGCTTCTTTGTTCACCTGAATATCTGCCGCATCGATTTCCTCCGTGTCAAGTTTGCCAAGCTTGGCTGCCACAAATATCACGCCGCTTGCCGCAAGACAAAGCACCAAACTTCCCATACAGAGTGCAATCTTCTTTCCTATGCTTAGACGCGAGAACCAGTTTCCTGCTCTTCTTCTGCGTCTTCTGCGCCTCTTTCCTGCCATGTTGTACCCCATTTCTTCTTAAATTTATCTTGTCATGCCATTCTTCGGATTCGAGTAAAATCCATAAACCTTTTTCGTCCCGTTCTTCTGATATGCACGTATTTTATACTTGTACTTTGTACGCTTTTTCAGTCCTTTATCCGTATAAGAAACAGTTTTTGGATTCGTGAGCGTTTTTATCTTCTTATACGCTTTTTTCTTCGTATTATAACGGACAATCTCATACCCATCCGCACCTATAATCTGTTTCCAGCTTAGTTTTATTTTACTTCTTGAAACAGCCTGTGTCTTAAGAGATGGAAAACCAATGCGTGCTCCCGCACCGGTCTTTATGTAGCTTTTCATTACATATCCCGTCTTCTTCGTTCCGTTCAGCTTCGCTGTAACTTTATACCAGCCGCCGCGTGCTCCTGTTACCGATACTGTTTTTCCTCTTGTAAGAGTTCCCTGGCTCTTATAAGAAGTAGATGGTCCTTTGCGGAAATTCACACTGGAAACGCTGACTCTTCCTGTCTCTGCTTTCTTCGTTACCGCTTTTGCTTCTGTATACCCGCTGTATCCTTTTACGCCACTTACCGATTTATATGCACGAATCCGGTATGTATAGGTCTTAGAAGCATCCAGATCCGCATCTGTATAAGATAACGTCTTCGGACTTGTAACGGTCTTTATCGTAGTATAAGACTTCTTCACAGAATCATAACGCTGTATAATATATCCGCTTGCGTCTGCTGCCTGTTCCCAGCCAAGTGAAATCCGATTCAGTGCTGTTCCTTTTGCTGAAAGTGCGGTGCCGTCAATTCCGGTTACACCTGTAGCTGCCGGTGTGAAAGGACTGTAATCTTCCCCTGCATCTTCCTCTAAAAATGCACGCACTTTATAAGTTCCCGCCTCGCCTTTTCCAAGTCCGGTATCTGTATAAGTTGTTGCATCCGCATCTTCGATCGTTGCAATCTTTACGTATTTATCTGCTGTATTTTTCTTGAAAACTTCATAGCCGGATGCATGCTCGATCGGATCCCACTGCATCGTAATACTGTCCTGTGTTGTCTTTTTTATCTTCAAAGTTTCCTGCTGTTTTACATAACGGAAATTCATATCTACATTATTATCATTGATTCCGCTTATTCTTCCAGTCGGGCTATACTGCCAGTATTCGTATGTTCTTCCATAAGTAACTTTCGTATTATACTGTGCCAGCCAGATCTTATATTTACCATCGATCTGATCTGCATACATATCATTTGTCAGCATCGAACGATTCGCATAAACCATCGGTGTGTAGCCTTTGGATGCAACTCTTGCGCAAAACGCATTGCAGATCTTCGTCTTCTTCGCTCTGCTGAGTTTCGCAGTTGCCAGTCTTCCCAGCGTCGGCGTTACATATTCGTAATCCAGGACAATCGGAAGCTTTAATTTGTATTTGCTGACTTTTGAAATAATATAATCCGCTTCTTCTCTCGCTTCTTTCTCTGTGATCGCCTGTGAGAAAATATAAGCGCCAACCGGGATGCCCGCATTGATCGCTGCCGGAATATAATTATCTACCTGCTTGTCCGGATATAATTTTCCTTCTCCGTAAGAGCGGTATCCCGCACGGATGATCGCAAACTGCACACCGGCAGCCTTTACTTTCTTCCAATCAATATTCCCCTGATGATAAGATACATCAATTCCGGTCTGGATCTCATATCCGTCTTTAAACTTAGACGCATGCTGATATTTCGAATTGTTGATCACTGCTCTTGCTTTTGCCGAAGCAGGTGTATCATAAAATTCCGGTGCAATCTTTCCGTTCAGACGATAATCTCCCGGGTCACCATCTTCAGGTATCTCTGCGGCTTTTGTACAAAACGGAAGCATGGAAATACTTACACACATTGTCAGAAGTGCCGCCAGTATTCTTGTTCTCTTTTTCATTCTCCTTTTATAATCTCCTCATATTCTGGTATTGCCTGTCATTCCATGAAAGTTAAACTAATTTTTAATTTACAATATACTTACATAACTTGTCAACATATAGCCTGTCTTTTTCTTGCCTTTTACAGAAAATGAGATTTTATACCAGCTTCCCTTTGTTCCTATCACCGAAATCTTTGTTCCTTTTGTAAGAGTTGTCACTTTTTTATAAGAAGTTCCCGGACCTTTACGCACATTGACATTCGTTGCATTTACTTTTGCCTGACGCGATGTGATCTTCACATAATCATCTAAAATATAGCCTGTTTTACTCTTTCCGTTTATACTTGCTTTTACTTTATACCAGCTTCCACTCTTCCCAGTCAGAGTAACATTTTTTCCTTTTTTCAACTGCGCGATCTTTGCTTTAGAAATTGATGCGCCTTTACGGAAATTTACATTACTGCCTTTGATTTTTCCGGAAACCGCTTTTTTCGTAGTCGCTTTCACAGCCGAAGTATAGGAACTGTACACTGTTGTTCCGTTTGCTTTCTTATATGCACGGACACGATATTTGTATGTCGTCGCTGCATTTAAACCTGTATGATTGTAGGACACTGTAGAACCATTGCTGATCGTCTTTATTGTCTCGTAGGCTTTTTTTGAGCTATTGTATTTTTGAATCTTATAACCGCTTGCTCCGTTCACTTTACTCCAGGATAATTTTACCGTATAAAAATTCTTTCCGGATGCTTTAAGAGCCGGAGTCTCCAATGTTCCGGATGCTGTTGTGTCTGAAGTATCTTTTTTTATGTAGCGGAAGTTCATATCCACCCTTCCGCTGATTCCATCCACAGCTCCGGCCGCAGAATACTGCCAGAAATTATAATCTCCGGTATACGTCGTTTTAGATGTATAATTGGCAAGCCAGATCATATAGTTTTTGCTGATATCAGATGCATTTAACTTATTTTTCAACATATCAGCATTTGCATATACCATCGGTGTGTAGCCTTTAGATGCCACTCTCGCGCAAAATGCATTGCATATGGCAGTTGCCTTTGATTTGCTTAATTTGGCATCATAGAGACGTCCTTCATTCTTCCCGCTATCACTGTAATATTCAAAATCCATCACCAGTGGCAGTGTAATCTTATATCCTTTTACCTGGGAAATCAGAAGATCTGCTTCTGCTTTTGCCTCTGCTTCCGTCGTTGCCTGTGAAAATATGTATGCCCCTACAGGAATTCCTGCTGCAAGCGCGTTTTTCAGATTTGTCACACCTGTTTCATCGATTCCCATGGATCCGGCAGAGCCATATCCGCGGTAAGCCATACGCACCAGCGCAAACTTAACTCCGGCTTTTTTCGCTCTGCCCCAGTCAATCTTTCCATTCCATTTGGATACATCGACTCCGGTCTGGATTGTATAACCGCTCTTGAACTTATCTGCATGCTCATAGTTCGCCGTTGTTCTTGCCATTGACTGTTCACCAAAAAATTCCGGTGCAATATGTCCGGCTAATCTTCCGGCTCCCGGATCGTCTGCTCCGTTCACATTAGAAGCTTCTGTATTTTCCGTTTCCTGTGTTACTGTTGTTTCTGCCGTCGCATCCTGCGCATATACAGATGCCGGAACTGCGGTCACACAAAGTGCCAGTGCTGTCATCATTGCTACAAGTATATTCCGTTTCTTCATATTTATTATCTCCTGTTCTATTTCCCTACACCCAAATCATCTGCAGAAACTATTTCTAACAATTTCTTTCAGATAATAGCTTTACTAAAACAGAATACCGTAACAATGCGGTTATTGTCAAATTTCAGGAAGCTGTATTGGCATTTTCTATAAAATATTTTAATTATAGGAAAAAGGTGGAATTTATTCTTTTCCACCTTTAAAAACTACAAATCTCTGTCCAAAATAATTCAGTCCCACAAACAGACACATTCCTGCAAACATGGCAATATTATCTTGTATCTTTGTGCCATATCCGCTGAAGATCTGATATACACATGGCTTTGCGATACCATATGCCAGAACATAACAAATTACAATATTTACAGCAAATGTTATCACTTCGCGAAGTGATTTTTCTTTACTCCGGAACGTAAAATGTTTATTCAGAAAATAACTTACAATACTTCCTATAATATAATTGCACGCGGAAGCAATCCAGTATCCGGTATGGAATCCATTATACAGCAAAAACATTACCGCTGATCCCACCAGTGTATTGATCACTCCGACGATCAAAAATTTTATTGTTACCCAATCAATTACTTTCTTCATCTTATTTTCGTTCTTCCCTCTTTTGTTTTCTTTTTCTATTGCCTTTTATTCTCTCTCATTTTACTTTTTATCAGTTCCCATATCCTGCTTGGCATCTGTATCTTTGTAAGTACGCTCACTGATAATGTAACGTGGGCGATGCTTAGTCTCCAGATAAATCTTTCCGATATATTCTCCGATCACACCAAGAAACAGCATCTGGATTCCACCAATAAAACATACAATACAGGTTACACTTGCCCATCCCGGAGTGGTCTCTCCAACCAGCGCACCGATCACTGCCCAAAGGATTCCGATAAAGCTCAGACTTGCGACAAGCAAGCCAAAGGAAGTGATCAATCGAATCGGCTTCACTGACAGACTTGTAATCCCATCAAAGGCAAGCGCAAGCATTTTCTTTAAAGGATAATGGCTTTCTCCGGCGATACGCTCTGCTCTTTCATAATATACAGACGTACTTTTAAAACCAACAAGTGGAACCATGCCACGAAGGAAAATGTTTACTTCTTTATAATTCGCAAATTCCTGTAATACACGACTGGAAATCAGGCGATAATCTGCATGATTATAAACAACCTCTGCTCCCATCCAGTTTAATAACTTATAAAATCCTTCTGCCGTAAACCGCTTAAAAACTGTATCCGTATCTCGTTTTGAACGTACGCCATACACAACTTCACAGCCATCCAGATACGCATCTACCATATGATCCATGGCGTTAATATCATCTTGTCCGTCGCAATCAATCGAAATTGTAATATCACACTGGTCTTTTGCTTCCATAAGACCTGCCAGTACAGCATTCTGATGTCCTCGGTTCCGACTCTGGCAGATTCCAATATAATGCGGATCTTCTGCTGAGAGTTTCCGGATAATATCCCATGTTGAATCTTTTGATCCATCATTTACAAATAATATCCGGCTGTCATCTGTAATCTTTTCTTCTGTTACTAACTGCTGAATCTTTGCCAGAAACTGTTTACTGGTAATCGGCAGTACTTCCTCTTCATTGTAACACGGAATCACAATATAAAGAGTTGGTGTTTTCTCTCTGATATTCTTTATTTCTATATTGTTCTCCATATTTGTTTCTGCCTTCATCTGCTATCGCTCTCCTCTCTCAACATTTTCATTGCAGCGTTTTTTAGGTATTATTACCAGAACAATTGCTGTCCACAGTAAAAAGATTCCTGCTATTACCAGCATCTGTTTTTTGTCACACCACGGCTCTTTTGTCTCTTTATACACTTGCAGATACAAATTTTCAAAATGATTTCTTCCATCTACTTCCAATTTCCCTTTATAACTGTGCATATAAAACTCTTTTCTATACCACACCCGTAATTTGCCTTTATGAGGTTTTTTATTCCAGATTCGTAAATGATAATCCTTATTCTCTTTAGTTGGTGTTACTTTTGGAAATTTAAGTATGACACTTCCATGCTCTCCCACCTTATCAGCCTGTATTTTTCCTCGGTAAATCCGGTTTCCCTTCTCATCTGTTAATTGTACCTGCAAAATATCATTAAACTCTTTTGCACGGTCTCCGGCACTTACGATCAATCCAATTCTGTTAAATGAATGTAATGCCTCAAACTTCTGATTTATATGGACTGTTTTTCCTACATCTTCCATCTTCTTTGCAGATGTTCCATTAATACAGTGCACACTCCACTGATACACAGGAATTTTAGATTTTCTCATCTGTTCTCCACTTACAAGGCAGATACAGATCACACACACAAGAAGCACCAGTTCTGTCCAGCCACATTTATATGCATATTTCTCATCCCTTTTCTGAAATAACTTTTCCTTACTCTCATCAATCCCTGCCATTCCCAATAATAGAAACAGCATCACAAATGGCATACCGTAAGAGCTTTTTATTTCCCAGATACAATAAAAAAGAATTCCACCTAATATAGATACTGCCCAGAATACCTGAAGGATATCTTCTTTTTTCCTTTTCAGCAGTCTCCATAATGCCAGACACAAAAAAGCCATATTAGAGATCCTGAATCCATAGCAGTATGCCCGGAACAGATCGAATCTGCTTCCTAATATCCATGTGTACAGCGGTGTATTCTTCTGATCCTGCGAAATTTTTTCTATCAGGTCTCCTCCATCCGCATAACACCATGAAACCATAAGTTTCTTCTGTTCAAAAGCCATCAGTTCACTGAAACTGTAACTTTTATAATTTTTTATCATCCGGTCAACTGTCGCCTGTGTTTTCTCTTCTTTTGTCCTGAACTGATGTGTATAAGCATAATCTTCTTTATTGTGCTCTCCGTCTCCATGCGACGCCATCATTAACCAATGTGTAATTGGATAATTCTGTGCTGAGACTGTTTCAAAATACGACTGGTTTAATCCCGATATGCCATGCGAAACTACAATTCCTATAAGCAGTACGATTCCAAAGCTCTGTATACTTTCTTTTATTTTCTTTTTTCCAATAAGATAATCCAAAATATAACAGAAAACAAATGCAATCATCGGAATCACTACCGTTGGACGGATATAATAACCGGTTATTCCGAATACAGCAAACAATATTGCAGAAATAACTCTGTCTTTCCATGACTCTTCTTTCAAAAGTCTGACTCCGAAATAGATTACTGCCGCCGTAAAAGGGATGGAAAATGAGCAGGTATATATCCACATTGGCAAAATATAATAAATCGGATTCAACACACATAATGTCAGAATTTTCGCTCCGCCTTTTAAACCTCCGATACGAATTCCTGTCAAATATAAAAATATCGTCGCAATAATCATTCCTGCCACAGATAAAGCTAACAGAGCAAACTGTACTTCTGTGATCCCGACACGGGACAACATATTGATAAATTTTGCAAATATAACAGTCAGGAAATAATTATTGGAAAACATTCCGAAATAAGATGCATGCGGTGCTGTATCAGAAATCGGCTTTTCTCCTGTCTTTGCGAGATACATTGCCATATCCTGCATGTTATATGCATCTGTAGACGAAAATGGAAGAAAATTACTAAGAATAACTCCGAAACCAGCTAATAATATCACAAATAATATACCCGTGTATATCCAGAGTCCCTTTTTTCCCATCTTGTCCAAACATCTGAAAAGGATGAGCAGAGAACTGCCAAGCAACAATGCAACAAGAATTGGAAACAGCAACCGCATTACCGGTGACAAAATATCTGCAAACACCTGGCTTTGTGCTGTCACGATTGTCCCTGCTTCTATAAATACAATAAAAAATAATGTTAATGCCATAACGGCTTTATATAGATTCAATTGTAATTTCATTCTAAAAGTATGCATGTCTTTCTACTCTCGTATTTTATACCTCTATGATTTGTTCTTTTCGTAGTCTAGCACACTTTTTCCATTTATATGTCCATCTTCTGTAAAGCTTCAACAATTCTTAATATTATCTTCAGAAATTGTGGAAAAGGGAGCGACTTAATCGTTCCGCTCCCTTTTTATTACATTTTCATAAAACGAATAATCTGTCGACGGTCTATCAAGATCATATCCTATTATCTCCAGCCACCATATAAATATATGAATTATAATAACCCAATCCATTTGGATGTTCAGGTTTTTCTAATTTATATATCGGCTTCCAGACATAATCTTTTTCTCCCAAATGATCTAACATTATCCGTTTTCTTTCACTTTATTCAGGCATGTTTCCGGGCAACACAAAAATACCATAGATGCAAGCACGCAAAAACATAAGCATATAACAAAAGCCGTTCTTCCAGAACACCATGCTTCCTGCTTTTCCAGATAAACACCCAGATACAGCTTTGACTTCATTTTATCGCCGGAAATTTTCATCACTCCTTTATAACTATGGAGCACACCTTCTTTCCGTTTCCAGATATTTAAATTTCCTGCGTACTCATTTTTCTTCCATATTGTTAATTTATATTTTCTTTTACCTTCTGGTGAAACTTTCGGAATTTTTAATACAACTTCCTGCTGCCTGGAAAGATTTTTTGCTGCAATTTCTCCACGATATAACAATTTTCCGGAAGTGTCCGTCAATTTCACATATATACTTGCATTATTCTCTTTGGCTTTTCCCTTTGCGCCAGCCATGAGAACGATTCTGTTATATGGTCTGTCCGCATAAAAAATCTGCTCCAGACGGAATCGTTTCTGATATCCTTTTATTTTTCTTACAGATCCTATATCTGCACAATGGACTTCCCATTCTTTATGTACCGTTACAGACTGACTGATTTCTGCATACATCATTACTGAAACACTCACGATAAATATAATTATTGTTGTTTTCTGCCAGAAGTTTTTGCCTCCCTCATTTATACAAATACATTTTTTCTTTTTTTCTTTCATCTGCTCTGCTAAATATTCCATTCCATAACTTCCAAGGAGCAAAAGAAACATAAGAAATGGCATTCCATAAGACGCTTTTATTTCCCATATACTGTAAAAACATACACCACCTAAAAATGATAATGTATAAAACACCTGATTTACATCCTGATTTCTTTTTTTCAGCATCTTCCATAATACAAGCAGAACCATCCCTATATTCGCAATACGAAAAGCATAACAATATGTTCGGAATAAATCCGATTTACTTCCAAGAATCCAGTTGTAAATAACTGTATTTTTCCGGTTCTGTGAAACCTTTTCCAAAAGATCATTTCCATCAGCATAGCACCAGGAAATATCTAATTTTTTATTTATAAAATCAAACAGCTCCGATAGCGAATATGCTTCATAATTCTCTTTTAACCGCTTTAAATCAGCCTTCTGTTTCTCCTCTTTTGACGGAAACTGTATCGTATATTTATAATCTGCAATATCAAGTTCACCAGTTCCATGAGATGCCATCATCATCCAGTGTGTAATTGGAATATTCTGATCAGATACCTTCGAAAAATATCTGTGATTTATCTTTGAAATTCCACCCATTGTAATCGCTGAAACCACGATTACAATTCCAACACATTCTCCTACCTCTTTCCACTGACGTTTTCCTGCAATCAGCTCTACAATAAGGCATATTAAAAAAGCAATAGCCGGTATCACAACGGTCGGTCGTATATAATATCCAACTGCAAGACTTCCTGCAAATAAAGCTGCAGATATACCTCTGCCCTTTCTTCCCTTTTCATGCAACAGACGAATAGCAAAGTATACTGTAGCAGCAGTAAATGGTACTGAAAGTGCATTTGTATATGCCCACAGCGGCAATATATAATATAGTGGATTACCTGCACAAAGTGCCAAAATCTCTGCTCCACCACGAATTCCCTTCACATATACTCCTGTCAAATACAAGAACATTGTTCCAACAAGCATCCCTCCAATTGTTAATATATATAATGGAATATATATATCCTGAATTCCAAGCCACAACAAAATCCTGAAATATTTTGCTAATAAAATTGTTAAAAAATAATTATTAGCATAATATCCAAAATATTCCATTGCATGAGGCGCATCCGCAGACACTCGATGTTTCCCGGTCTTCGCCAAATAAAGTGCAAGATCCTGTACATTATAAGCATCCGATGAAGCAAATGGCTGAATATTATACAGAATTATTCCATACACAAGTAACATCATGAATACAATTACCAGCGTAGCTATTATAATTGACTTTTTTGAAGCATTTTGAAAAAAACGGAACAATAAAACATAACTGCCTATAACCGTCAAAATTAATATTATTAAAAATGCTATCCTTACCGCTGGCTGTAAAACAAACATAAACACACTGTTATGAGCATGAAAAATCGTTCCACTCCCTATCATCAACAACACGCAAAATGTTATAATCGTAATTATTTTATAAACACTCATACAAAATATTTTTTTATAATTACTCATTCCACTTTTCCTTTCTCCTAAAACATCCATTGTAGCATTTTAACACAAACCCTCTATATATTTTTTGATTTTCAGAAAATATTAAGAATAATATTTTCTGTTAGTATATTCTGACATATTTTTATTCTCATTTTGTGGTTATAACCTACAGAACCTGCCAATGGCAGCTTCCTCCGGATGCTATGACAAAAAAGACTTTTTGGACAATTAATTTTCGTCAAAAAGTCTTTCGTAATTCTCAAGCTATTTTTTTTGTAAACTCAGAAGTACTCTTTTCTCCATGAAAAGATCCAAATACTTCAAGGCAACTGCAAGAACAAATGAAATTAAAAGCATACTTACTTCATATTTTAATCGATATGTAGGATAATCCAAAGTCTTAAATACTTTTCTGAATGCAACATGTATCAAATAAATCTCTATCGTATATTTACCAAACCAGTTTAATATTGCCAAAATACCATTTCTCAACTTTAAAATCACAGAAGATTTATTCTCTGTCCATTCAAAGAGCAACATTAGAATCTCGCAGATTGTCAAATTCATCAATGCAAGTAAATATACTCCCATTATCTTTTTGTTATATAGCTGCAATGGAATCATCATCCAACATAAAAGTATCAGCTGTAACCAGACGCTCCATATGGGTTTTCCCTTCTTTTCCCAGGCTAATTTTCCAATATATACACCGATTATAAATGCCGGAACCCTCTTTGTTGCAATACTGATATTCATATACAGATCTTTTGCATACAATTGCAGCATCATTGTAACAATTGTAGCTGTCAGGCACAATACAAGTACACGCATCTTTGCTTCTGTATGATCCCGGACTTTCTCAATCACATCGAATATATATGGAAAAATAAGGTAACAAAAACCACATAATAATATATACCAGAACCATTTATTTTCTCCAGCAAAGAATGTAAGAAAAAATAGATCCGAAAACATCTGTACTAATCCATTATGTTCTTCAATCAGATCCAGCCATATCCATGCCGGTACCGCAACCAGAAAATATGGAATCAGTATTTTTACAAATCTCCTCTGATAAAACGATTTCAGCTCTGCCCTCTTCTTCCAGGAATAATAAAGTCCTAAACCTGATACCAGAAGAAATATATCTACTCCGGAACTTTTAACATAATTATAAAACCAGTAAACTATACCAGAATATCTGACGTTATATCCCTTGCAATCTTCTGTAAAATGGAAAAACACAATCAATAAAATCTGTATTCCCATAATTGCTCCCCTGTATTTCGAGAACATTTCATATGCAAAATAATGTTTTTTCATAATACACACCTGTTACTTTCGCATTTTGTCTATATCAATCTGTTTCTGACTCTTCATTATCTCTTTGTAAATTCTCTTACAGTTATTATGATCTTTATATACAAAGAAATCATCTGCGCGCTTTACATATTTTTCTTTCATAACACAATTGTTTTGCATATATTCACACAGCAGGTCCACAAGCTGTTCTGTCTTCGTACAAATCTCACCGAATCCCATTGTATCGTAGAAGAAGATTCCATCTTCGTAATGTGGTGGCAGTTCTTCCGGGTGGAAATAAACAATCGGCTTTCTCATGTAAGCGAAATCAAACTGAACTCCTGAATAATCCGTAACCATCAAACTAGATTCTGTCAATATCTTTTCATAGCTTAAATCTCCAACAGATGGAATTACTTCTACTTCTTCATTCGGTGTAAAATCATCTGCCTGTGAACTCAAAATCGGATGCAGTAAGAATTTAATCTTATATCCTGTCTTCTTTGCACAGTCAATCAATCGTTTATGATTGATCAGATTATTATACACCTGGTAATATGTAGAGTTTTTAAACTCCGGATTATATCCCCTCTGATCACCTTCACTCGTTGTTACCGGAAGCGCATTGTACATTCTCCAGGTTGGTGAAAGCAAAATCTGTTTCTGGTCATTACTGATCAATCCATCATATCGTCCGATTCCTGTTAATTTCAACACATCAAAATTCTGATATCCATATGCATGTTTGGAGAGATTTTCATATTCATATTTCGATGCCAGGAAATATCCTGTCGTATTATCAATAATCCTTCTCTGTGCCATTGCACACTTCTGCACAGATAATCCGTGCTGCAGACACATAGATGAAAAATTGCAAAGTCCTCTGAAATATTTGGACTTTTCTTTACGGAATCCATTAAACGGGAACAAATGTGAATTTGTGATCAATACAAGATCTGCATTTAAAAATGCAAGCTGATGCATCAGCGAATTTGTTGCCAATGGCTTATATCCGTCTTTTTTCAATTTTTTATAATCCGGCGTTTTCTTATCAATTACATAATATCTTGTAACACCATCTTCTAATTTTGCCGAATAGCGGTACAGATATTCGCAACTGTCTCCTCCTTTGTATAATTTGTCTAACATCAACCAGATTTTTTTCTTTTTAAAATATGGTCTTGTAATCCAATATAACCACCGGAGCACCAATGCATGGCGGCTGTATTTAGAATTGATCTTCAGCAGATTCAACTGGAACTGTATCTCTCTTTTCAAAACATTTACAATATTTGCTTTTTTAAATACAATCGAATTTTCCGCATGATGGCATAAATATTTATTAAAATGCCAGTAGGAATATCTTGGTATTTTACTTAATTTCGCCCAGTGATCCGAAAATGTAATTCTCAACTGATATTTGTCATTTTTATCTTTTGCATAAAACCGTACTGCCTGATTTTTCTTATTTGGATTCAACGGCAATTCCAGATGATAAGTAATTCTTCTGTAAGCCGGAACTCCAAAATATTTTGTAAGGGAATAAGAATCTGTATCCTCTACCTTTATCATCTTTCCGTTAAATTCAGCATAAAAATCAATTCCCCCTTGCGCAAATATGCTGATCAGAGAACCATCCAGCCAGACTTTGCCATCTACATAATTCATCATACCGATTGAAAAATAATGACTATTCACAGAAGAAATCCTGTTTCCATTAAAGTACATCACAAGATCCTTTTCCTCTGTCTCCGGATCAATCTCCTGTCGATACTCATATTTCACATTATCAATTCCATATTTGATTCGAAGGAACATACATAAAATCTGCGGATTTTTTGATAAATATTTATGCAGATCCTGATTCGTAAGATAATAATCATCAACAAATTCGAAAATTTCTTTTACTACCTCTAAGTATTTATCAAACTTCTTTCCAAGAAGCTGTTTTTTATTACGATTGTCAAGATTACATAAGAATCGATTCAGGATATAATATACTGCATAATTTTGTATAAACAGACTATCTTCTGAATCCCTTAATAATGGTAATAAATATTTTTCTGCCGATTCTTCATACCACTGTGGATAATGTGCCGGAATATGATATAATACCTGATTCTCCTTCGGATCAAAATAATAATACTCTGCCCTGTCTGTTACCAGATATTTTTTTTCATTATTCAAAATGCGCAGCAACACATCCGTGTCATATTCAAACATGATTTCAGTATTAAAGGTATATGTTTTTAAACATACTGTCCGTATTACCGCACCTGGCAAAGCAGTTTGCAGTGCCCAGTAATTCTTTGTAATATCTACTCCATAAGTTCCTTTAATTACTTTTTTACTTAAAATATGTTTTTTAGGCTTTTCAGAAACCAGCAGATTATCACAATACTGTACAGGGAGCAGAACAGATACTTCTCCCGGATTCATAATTTCGTTCTGTAATACTACACCTTTCGTCTTATGTTCTTCCTCATGTTCATCCTCTGATTCAATTTGTGACTCTGATTCCGCTTCCGGTTCTTCTATCTGCTGTTCTTTTTCATCTTCCATTACACTGGCTGCATGTTTCAGAAACCCTTCACCCAGCCAGTCTCCTTCTTTCATGAAAATTGTATACTGTGACTCACTTTCTCTCACACATTCATTATAAGCATCCGCAACGGTGGCTGTCTGTTTGAATGTAATCTGTTTTTTATATTTCTTAATCTCTTTTAATGATTTTATCTGTTCCAGATTACCGGTTCCAACAATTATAATTCTGTCATTCTCTAATATCTGATTTTCACAGCTTTGTACCGTTTTCTTTAATTTATCTGCATTTTCAAGAAATGTGATAATTATTTCATATCTTATTTCGTTCATAAAGCATCTCCTGTTATTTCTATAATTATTTCTCATTAGAAATGATTCTGCACATACTTTTGTATTATAATATAAATGGCTACAAACTTTCAATAGTCTGTAGCCATTTTCATATTCTTCTTTGATTCTTTTAGTGGCATCCACGAGCTTTACATTTGCTTCTTGCTGTCGGATCTGTCGGATCCCATGTATGCCATGATGCAAGTTTTGCTGCTTTCGGTTTTCCAAACGGACCAACCGAAGAGCTGTTATAAATAATTACCTTTGTTCTCAACCGGCAGTTATCATAAATCCATTTTGCATCTCCCGCTCTTAATCTTACACATCCATGCGAACAGGTTGTTCCCAGTTTATTATAAGCATTCACACTTAATGTAGAATTGCTTCTTGTACTGTAGAACACTGAATGGAATAATACACCGCCATGAATTCTTGTACACCACTGTCCATAGCATGGTCCCATCAACGTCTGCCAGCGATATTTTGCCGGTGTATAGAATGTACCTACCGGTGTTGCCGCACCGCCTGAACATACAAATGATTTTACCGGAATAATATAGCCGTTATCTCCGTCTTTTGCATAAACAGTAACAACATTCATCTTTTTATTAACTTTGATCACATAAGAGGACTGTTTTCCGATAATCTTGCTGACATCTTTTACAAGTTTTCCCTGCGCATCATAATATAATTTTAATCCGTTTATATATTTCCATCCTGCCGTTCCTTTACGGAAACGATTAGAATATCCGCCATATAATTTCTTGCCATCTACTGTACGATATGCACGAATCTTATAGTAATAATACTGTCCTTTTTTCAGGCCCGAATTAGTCCATTTTACAGTACGTCCACTTTTAATATTCTTTACAAGTGTATATTTCCCTGATTTTGACGTAGATCTGTAAATCTCATATCCACTCGCGCCATATACTTTTACCCACTTTAAATTAACCTTTGTCTGAAAGCACTCAGAACTTGCCTTAATCGTTGTTGTTCCCGGAAGTGCACGACCGGATTTTGCTTTTGATAAATCACCGTAACATTTTGTCTTTCCTGAAAGACGATATGCACGCACCTTATAGTAATAAGTAGTTCCACATGTTGTTGTCTTATCTGTATATGAGGTTGCATTTGCTACAACTTTTAATGCCTTGTAAGTTCCATTTACAGATGTACTTCTATATACTTTATAGCCATTTGCACCATTGACTTTACTCCACTTTACAGTAACTGCATTGTAAGATGTCGTAGATGCAGATGCAGTACGCTTTACTGAAGAAGTTCCTACTTTTACTTTCTGCTTCGAAACTGGTGAATACTCTCCAAATACTGCTTTATCTCCAACTATACGATATGCACGCACTTTATAATAATACGTCTGATTAAAAGTAACCTTCGTATCATTATAATTTACTGTTGCTCCGGATTTAACTGTTTTTATCGCTTTATATCCACTGTCTTTTGATGTACTGCGGTAGATTTTGTATCCGGAAGCTCCTGTAACCTTTCCCCACGAAAGACTAACCTTATTGTATACAGAACTTGTCTTGATATCAGAAGTTCCAACTACAATCGAAAATGTCGCTTTGGCAGTATCTGTATAATTACCGATTCCGGTTACGGTTATCTCCGCAGTTCCGACATTCTTATTATTCGCATAAGACACTTTATAATCGGTATTTTCTTTTAACACTTTACCACCAAGTTCTACTGTAACTGCAGGCTTCACGGCTGTTCCTGTGTATGTAGCTGACTTGTTTGCCACTGTAACCGCTGCATCTTTCAAAGATGCCGGAGAAATTGTAAATTCTTTTGTTAATTCTCCGGTAACGCCTTCATTTTCCTTTCCCTTTACAGTAACTTTGGCAGTTCCTGCATTCACATTATCAGAATATGCAGTCTCATATTTGTTCTCATCAAGAACTGTTTCTTCTTTTGATTCATCTGTTCTCACAACTTTAATCGCCGGTGTGACTTCTTTACCAGTATATGTGATACTGGCGGAATCAGCAATCTGAATCTCATATCCATCAGATTTGATATCCATCAGTGCGCTACTTTCGCCATCTGCGGCGTGTACCTGTGTAGACACTATGAAAGTGAACGCCATAACAAACGCTAAAATACGTTTTAATTGTTTTTTCATCTGCATCTTTTCTTCTCCTTTTTAATAATTTATGCACATTACTATGATTATACCATAATCTCATCTGTATTCCACACCAACTTTATGAATTATATATTAAGATACATTAGAAAATCAAAAATGACAAAGGATTTTTGGTTTCAGTCCTCTGTCATTTCTTTTTCTACTTTTTTAATAAGATAGCATCAATTGCCTTATCTGCCGCATGACCGTCATATTCATCATAGTTATCTTTTACAAACTGATGTACCTTTTCAATCTCATAATCCTTATTTCGAAGTGCGCGCATCATTTCTTCAAATGTATCACACACTTTTCCAGGTGCGCATTCCTTTACACTTCTGTGCACACCGCGTGACAATTCATAAACTTCTCTGTCCGGTGTGTAAAACAAAATCGGGCGCTCCATTAAAGAATATTCAAAATAGTTCGAAGAATAATCTGTGATCAGAATCTCCGTCACATAATACAGATCGTTAATATTCGGATAAGATGCAAAATCCATGATTCGTTTCTGATATTCCTGCGGAATCTGAATCGGATCGTCTACAAACGGGTGCATCTTTACTAAAAATACATATTCTTCTCCACAAAAATCATAAATCTCTTTCAAATCCAGCCAGTCATAATTATAATTTGCTGTTTTCTGTCCGTCGCCACGATATGTCGGTGCAAACAGAATAATTTTCTTACTCTGCAGATTTGGATATTCTTTATAAAATTCATTTTTGAAATTCTGGATTTTATTTTCATCTAAAAATCCGTCCAGCCTCGGCATTCCAACCGGGAGAAAACGATTTTCCGGAAGTCCAAATACCTCCGCATATACCTCAACCAGTTTTGGAGCACCTACCAGTACATAATCATATTGCTTATGGCAGGAACCTGCCGGAAACGGTGTGCCACTTTTACCAAAGCGGCTGTACCCAACTGATTTGAAACCTACACCTGCATGCCACACCTGAATCAACTTCGTTTTCTTACATAATTTCAAGAAACCGAATACCGGTACATAATCATCAACAAAAATATAATCCTGTTTTGCGATCTTGAATATCAGCCCTGCCCAGCTAAGTATGCTCATATGGGATCCAACAGCTCTTCTGAATGAATACGAAATATGAAATTGCTTATCCAGTCCTCTTGCATGCAGCCTTTCATCTATTGACTTCAGGTTGCCCCACAAATAATCTTTCGTTTCACTCATCAACAGAATATTTTTTCCACGTTTTGGAAAGATATGCGACCATACAACGTAAAAAGCCCGCATCAGAACAATCGCAGTATACATATTCAAACGCTTGAATTTTCCCTTTAAAGTCATCGCTTCCTGCACATAACGGCGGGTTTTCCAATGCTTATTCTGTATCATAAAATAAGAATTCATCAAAAACCAGAAATTCTTTTCGTCCTCCAAAGAGCTGAACGAAATATTATATGCATACTTTCCTTTTCCATAACGGAATATTCTCGAATAATCGTCTAAAAGATACCCCGTTTTATGAGACGTAACACATACATAATCACTATCTGCTGTATGCGCCACGATTCTCCATTTTCCATTATTGAGAAATGCATTGTCATTCATCGCGGAAATATTCAAGAAAAAATAATAACGTCCATTCTCTTTCTTTTCATAGGAAACCGGGATTTTTTCCAGAACCTCCGCACGGACACTCTCTGTGCCTTCCTGTTCTTCATGTATAATTTTTCCAATTCTTTCCAGACTGAATGTAGCATTATCCTTACAATTTGTCTGCACTTCAAGTGACAGGAAAATTCTTTCCCATTTTAAATTACAAATTTCAAAAAATACATCTGGCTTATTCATTTTCTTTTCCTTTCGCAGGACGAACCAGCTTCTTAACTTTATGCCAGCATTTTGCTGAAACAGACGGTTGCCAGATAGATTCAAATACAACAACACTTACATTTCCTGCCGGAATGTATGGAATCTTTGACTCTTCTTTAAATATATAACGTTCACCTGTTTCCGGCGTTCCTGGCTCAATTAATTTTAAAGAACCATCTGCCATGTACCAATACCATTTATCATTATCCTTTATTCGCATCTTTCTGCCTAAACATTTATAATGTGGGATAGAATAATGTTCATTAAGGAGTTCTGATGTACCATCATTAATGCCTGCTTCTGACATTCGATATTCAACAGAAAGATCATTTCTGGCAAATACTGTTCCTTTTGACTCATCGAACTGATATTGTAATTTTCGAGATTTCCTGCCTCCGTTATAAACAACATCAAAAGAATTCATTCCTTCATCCCAGATTGCCTCTGCTACAATTCCCTTTATTCCATTAAGTGGGATAAACGGAATCCGTTCACCTTCTCTGAAAATTTTTAATGGACTATATTTTTCATTATTTTCACTATATTCCGTTCTTTCAACATACGTATGATCTTCTAAGTACCAATACCAGCGTTTTCCTATTCGGAAACGAATCCTCCATCCTGCCGGAATGTGATTATGATATCCGAATCCATTGAAAAGTAATTTAAACATTCCATCATTCTCTGCATATCTTTCAGGAGTAAATTCTGTACTTCCCGACGAAAATCTCCTGGTTTTTCCCGGTACCGAAGCAAATGTACCAACTTTTACTTCATCTTTTACGCCGCTGTTATAATGAATTGGATATGTTTGTCTGCGCTTCCACCATCCATAATCTTTTTTTTGCTTTTCTTTATTCTCCATCGCATGAATTGCATTTAAAATAAATTCAGATGATTCTTTTCTCTTTTCAGCCATGATTTTTTTTACTTTTTCGTAATCTGTCTTAGGCAGTGGATTATTAATCAAATCACTTTCCCTTTCAAATTTACGTTCTAACATGTCAAACATTTCTAATACATGCGTAACTTTATCTCCCATACGAAAGCCAACGAAAAGTTCTTTCTCAAACAAAATACTAAAACAACAGCAATGGAATGAATTTGTAAACACGGCATCTGCATAGCGGATGTACCCCAGCCATTCTTCAATTCCCATGTCATAATTATAAATAACTTCTACATCAGTATACTGCTGAAGACGTCCACCTTTAATTGGACGATCTGTAATTTCGACAATCTTTAAATTATGTGCTCTGGCATATTTTACAGCCTGTTCAATCGTAGCCTCTGCTTTTTCCTGTACATAATATAAGAACAAATAATGTTCTTCTTCCGGTTTTTTCATAAAATCATAATAAAATTCTTTTTCATGTAATAGTACTGGATCCAGCACTTCCGTAACATCCTGGCTTATATTCTTTCTTAAATATTCTGCCAGAAATTTTTCACGGACGGAAACAGCATCAATGTCGTCAATATAATGAAGAAATGTCTTTTCATCCTCTTCATTTTCACTATGATATACACCTCTGCTCGCCGCATAGGAGATTTTCCATTTATTTTCCAAAGAAGAACACGCCAAAAAGAAACCGCGATCAAAACCAAAACCCGGCTCTTTCTTCCAGATAACATCTGTACAGCAGATATAACAATCAAATCCCGGATCTTCCACTTCTAACAAATCTGCATCATAAATTTTATCTGTTTTAATATAATTGGTATCAATAAAATTCTGAAATTTATCATATCTTCTTTCACGTTCATTATATAGCGCCTGATATTCGTCCCTTAATTCAGTAAAACGCTGCCAATTATCCGGATCCAATTCTTTTTTTCCGTTTTTTTCCATATTATCGCATATTTTTTTATAATACTCATATGGATGTCTGAGATTAAAATCATTAAAATATACAGGTGTATAACTGATAATTGTATTATCAATTTTATTTTTTAACAAAAACTGCTGAAAAGCAAAATTATGCAAAGGGCAAGCAAAATTTAATCCCTTCGAGAACATATTAATCGAAATAATACCTATCTTCATTTCTTCCTACTCCTACACTCCATTTTCCATGTAAATAACACAGATAAAATTACCCAAAAAGTCTGTCAAATAATCCTGGCTTTCTGTCTTTTATAATACGTTCCTTAAACTTTTCATCTCGCTCTGCTTTTTTTTGTGCCTTTGTAAGTGTATTATAAGTTTCAATGTATTCAGCATAATGTTCACACACTGTGTCAATGTCACCATATTCTCTCATTTTTCCACCTTCCAACCACATTGCTGAATCACAAAATTCCTGCACTTGTGGAAGTGAATGTGAAATAAATACAATTGTCTTTCCATCTTCTTTTAATTCCTGCATACGATCCAGACATTTTTTAGCAAAAGATTTATCACCAACAGACAATGCTTCGTCTATAATCATAATCTCTGGATTCAGACAAAGGTTAATTGAAAATCCAAGTCTGGATTTCATACCACTGGAATATTTCTTGACAGGCTGGTATAAGAAATCTCCAATCTCCGCGAATTCAATTACTCCATCTACAATTTCCTGCACTCTTTTTTTTGATAAACCAAGCAAAGCACCTTTCAGTTCTATATTTTCCAGACCTGTAAGCTGCTTATTAAGTCCTGTATTAATGGCGACCAGTGCCTGTTCACCATTGACAATGATCTCTCCTTCATCCGGAGATGCAATTCCGGATAAAACAAGTGCCATTGTAGATTTTCCGGAACCGTTCGTTCCCAGTATACCGAGAACCTGTCCTTTTTTTACCTGAAAAGACAAGTCCTTCAATGCATAGAAGAACTGTGTCTTTTCATTCTTTTTTACTTCTTTATCTTTTCGTTTTAATTTATATATTTTTGATACATTTTTAAATTCAATTGCAATATCCTGCTGTCCCATCACTTATATTCTCCTCGTAAATTAGATCAGATCAATAAAACGTGTTTTAAATTTATACATCATATAGCTTCCAAAAAAGAAGAGCACTAAAGTAATTCCCCAGAACCATCCCATAGACCAACTATATGCCATAATACCTTTGTGGTAGAAAAAGCAGTCTCTGAATCCTTGTACTACATAATAAATTGGATTACACGTCATCAGTTTCATCAAACGTCCATGTCCTAATTTGTCAATATCCCATAAAATAGGGGTTAAATACAAGAGCAGACGCATACATGCAAGAATCAGTTTTCTCGTGTCACGTGCAAGCATATTTAATACAGATGTCGTCAATGAAAGCGATACTGCAAATATAATCGCACACAGCAGATAATAAATCAGCCCGATCCAGTGCCAGGTTGGATAATAACCATATAATACAAATACTACAATCAGTATAATCATCAGGCAAAAATGATCAAACAATTTCTGTAATACAACTGTCATCGGCAGAACACTGACCGGAAACTTCATCTTCGTAATTACATCTATCTTTTTAAAGACTGCATTACATCCATCTGTAATACACGGACTGATGAAAAACCATACAACCATTCCACCAAGCATCCATACCAGATATGGAATATGTCCTACACTTTTTCTATTAAATACATAACCAAACACAAACCAATAAGTCATTACCTGAATCGCCGGATTGGCAAAATTCCAGAACCATCCAAGCTTACTGTCACGCATATCTGCCAGCAGCTCATATTTTGCGATAGAAAAAATACGATACATATTCTGCGTATTCTCTCTTATCACGTATCTAACACTTGTAAACACCGTTTTCCCTCCTAGATATTTAGACCCTATTTTCGTTTTCATGTCACTGTGCTTTTTACGCACACCTCACCTATTATAATCAAACAGGTATCGTTTGTCAAAACTTTCTTTATTTCTTTAATCCGGATGGAACTTCTCTGTTGGCAAATCCGAAAATCTGTTCGGACTCTCTGTACTGGATCATTGCGCGGAATGTGTACAGATCTTCCGGTGTTGTAACTTTGATATTACCTCTTGGTCCGGCTACAAGTGCTACCTTCTTTCCAAGCATCTTCATCATACTGCATGTATCTACGACGCCTTCATATCCCGGGTTATTCACACGCATCTGTGCATGTGCTTCCAGCACATCACCCAGATAAAAGCACTGTGGTGCCTGGGCTGTATAGAATTTGGAACGCGGTGGAACTTCATCTACTGTTTTTCCATCCTCGCTGATGACCGGTGTCTCAAATAACGGTGTACATGTAATCGCATTTCCGTGTTCTTTTACGCATGCCAGGTCATCATCAATGACTTCCTTTGAAATACATGGACGTACACCATCATGGATGAGTACAATTGAATCCGGTGTATTGTTCTCTCTTGCTGCCTGTAATGCATTGTAGATGGAATCCTGTCCGGTTGCGCCGCCCGGAACGATTTTTTTCACTTTGTCGATCATATGGCGCTGTACCATCTTCTGTAATTTGCGAATATACTCTTCTTTACATGCCACATAAATCTCGTCAATGTCCGGATGCTCTTCAAAAATATCCAGTGTATGGATAATGATTGGTTTTCCGTTTACTTCGATAAACTGTTTCGGAAGTCCGGAACCCATTCTGGCTCCCACTCCACCTGCGAATACAATTGCAATATTTTTACTCATGTCTTTTCTCCTTATTTTACCTGTTGTTTTTCTTTTTGTTCTATATTAACTATTCAACGTTTTCCAGTTCCAGATATTCCAGAGTTCTCTTGAATCCATCTTTTACAGAATACTTCGGATTCCATCCAAGTTTTCTGAGCTTCTCACTGCTTAAGATTCCCAGTGTATATGGCGCAGTTCCCTTTGTTCCGCCCTCCGGAATATCAAATACAAGTTTCAGTCCTCTCTCCGGATAAATGCTTACAAGAATCTCTGCCAGATCACGGATGGAAACTTTTCCTGCTTCATTACCAATATTATAAACAATATCTTCCGAATCTAACAGAATCCGGTACATACCTGCGATAGCATCCGCAATATAAGTATAAGTTCTGACTGCTGTTCCTTCACTCTTCAATACAATGTCTTCATTATGATATACATTTTTCAGGAAATCTGCCTGTACACGTCCATCGTAAATAGACATTCCCGGTCCGTATGTGTGTGCCAGTCTGGCAATCTTTGTATTCAGTCCATACTCTTCATGGAAGCATACGCACATCGTCTCTGCTGCTTTCTTTCCTTCGGAATAGCAGGATCTTGGATTCAACTGGTCTACAAATCCGTAAGTATTCTCATAGAAGAATTCCTGTCCTTCATCCGGCTGTCCGTAGATCTCTCTGGAGGAAATAAAGAGATATCCTTCTGCATTTTTCTCTTTTGCAAGCTCCAGTGTTTTAAATGTTCCAATTGTGTTTGCAGCAATTGTCTCTACCGGCTGGTTCTGCATAATGAGCGGACTTGCCGGACTTGCTGCATGGATAATATAATCAATATCTCCGACATCCGGGATATCTTTTGTTACATCAGCTACTACAACATTCACATCTTCACGGTTTCTGATCTCTTCCGGAAGTTTATTTACATTTCTCATAACAGCATCTACTTTAATGCCATAATGCTTCTCATCGTTGAGCATCAGGAGTACATATAACATATAAGAACCTACCATACCGCTTGCACCGGTAATCATTACGGTTTTATTTTTCAGTTTCTCCCATGAAAGATCTTCTGCAATAATTGTCTTTAAATCGTCTTCTAAAACTCTGTTCATCTTCGTTCCTCCGTTTATTTAATAAATCGAAATATAAAATCTGCAATGTCTTTTGTTGCATGTTCTGTTGGTGTTACATATTTATCTGCAAACTGCTTTAAGGCTTTCTTATCATAAGAGTCTTCTTCGATCGCACGCACGATCTCAGCTGCATCTTCGGATATCACACCCGGCAGTTCGTTTTCATAGTCAATCGCAAGTCCTCTGCCATTTTTATAAAAATCCATGTCGAAATCATAGAAATACAGCGGAATGCCGAGTACTGCTGCTTCGTATATAATACAGGAATAATCACTGACTACATAATCTGCTACAGACAGCATCTCAAAACTTGAAAATCCGTCAGCGCTCATGGTCTCATCCTGAAGCTTCATCTTCGACAGCGGATGTAATTTCACAACCAGATTATATCTGTCTGTATCGACTGCATGAATCAATTTTTCAAGTGCCGGACCAAATGCTGTCTCATCTTTCCGAAATGTCGGAATGTATAAAATCACCGGCTTCTCTTTCAGTTTCGGATATTTTGCATGTATCTTCTCTTTTGTCTTTTCCTGATAAGACCTGCTGTTTAGCAGATCCAGTCTTGGAAGCGGCATAGTGACGATTTTTTCAATCTCACAGCGGAATCCTTTTGCCAGATGATCCTTGTACGCATCTGCACTCGCAAATACATAATCATAATTCTGATGCATCTTCATCGCTTCGGCAATCTCCCGTCTGCTGCCTTCTGCTGTATCCAGTGCTGTATAGCCGAATTTTTTCATTGTTCCCATGGAATGCCACATCTGGATAACCGTCAGCGAATTTTTATGTTTTAGCAGGCTGACCGGAATACAGTAAGTATCCAGCACCGCTACCTGTGCGGTTGCAAGATGGTACATCTGCGTCAGCATATGGAAACCATAACGAATCTTTCCGACAAGGCTGGAATCCACGCCCCCATCCAGTGTTTTACACAGCAACACAACCTTAACACCTTTGTTTTGTTTTAAGAGTTCATGTTCCACCATACGGAATTCGTCCGACGGCTCATTACTCTGCCGGCTGAGCATGACAATTTTTTTCTGTGTCGGCAATAATTTCATACCATTATATAAAAGCTGCAGCCCTGCCGTACCTATTTTAATTATTTTTACCATGTTTTTTTTCTTTCCATTTTTCAAATTTATACGGACAGTGTTTGTTGTTCTTATCAAACGCCTCTGTACTGTCTGATTTCAGTAATACAATTGCCGTCTGGAAAATAAGTTGGATATCTTTCAGTATACTGAACTGTTCAATATACATCATATCCATGATCAGCTTATCTTTCGGTGTCGTATTATACTTGCCTCGGATCTGCGCATACCCGGTCAAACCGGCCTTCATGCGGAGACGGTACTCAAATTCCGGAAGTTCTTCGGTATATTCCTTTACATTTTTGATCATCTCTGGTCTCGGACCAACAAATGTCATATCACCTTTTAATACATTTAAAAGCTGTGGAAGTTCATCAATTCTTGTTCTGCGAAGAAACTTGCCCGGCTTCGTGATACGGTCATCATCCTTTGTAACGGAATGGTTATCATTATTCGGCTTCATGGTGCGAAGCTTATACACTTCAAAACGCTTGCCGTGAATGGTCGCTCTCTCCTGTTTAAAAAGAACCGGCCCTCCATCATTAAGTTTCACTGCAAGACTTCCAAGGATCCAGAACGGGGAAGATAAAATTCCCAGCACAAGCGACAGAACAATATCCATGCTCCGTTTTACAATTCTCTGCTCCATAGTAAGTGCTTTTACATTCTTGTTCAGCAGATATACATCATTCAACACATATTGTTCCGCATTCAGTTCCATAATATCTTCGATCTCCGGATTGAAATAAAGATTCACATTGTACTGATAGCACCAGCGCATAATATCTGTACGTGCTTCTACCGGCACATCATATACGAATACAGTCTGTGCTTCTTTGATATATTTTCGCTTATCCGGATTGCGATAGTCCACAACAGACGCAATCTGATATTGCTTTTTAAATTTCTGCATAGAAAATACAAGCTCGTCCAGCCTGCGCTGTGAAGATGTGATCACGCAACACTGTTCCGGCTTGTGGATCAGGAAAAACAACCAGTTTCCCGCATATGAAAAAAAGATAATGAGAACAAGCTGTACACAAAGAGCGAGTCCTAAAAGTCCCAGACTGTTCAGGCGGAATTGCCATACGCTCGGTACATTGGTTCTCATGATCATTAACTGCAGATAAGTAACAATATCTGTACAGATTACGGCAAGTGTCAGTGAATAGATGATCGGCTTACTCTTTCTGCGCCCCACATCATATTTCCCGTATACAGACAGGAACAGCAATCCAACAATCGCGAATGTTGATACGGTAATTCCAAGTGTACGGGACAATCTGGTCAGTCCGATACTCTCTCTTCCCATGATACGGACAAACGCCATCATTAAAGATATATAGAAAATAAATTTTATAAATAACCACAATGTTGTCTCAAATTTATGCAAATGCTTTTTCATTCAGCCACCTCAAAATACGCATATATTTAATATACCTGTAACATTATATACGAATATGTACGATATTTCAAGGTTTATCGGCACGACAAACGGCACCGCGCTCTCCCATGGGATTACACGATGCCGTTTCATTCCTTATTTTATGTAAATATTTTTATGCTTTTTTCAAATACTTTGACGCAATGTAATAGTTTTTGCTATTCATTTTAAAGCGATACCACGTATATCCATCTGCCTTTTTGGAATAGCCGTTTTTTACGTTAATCTTCTGTCCTTTTTTCAAAGTTCCTTTCGTCGCATACTTCGTTCCGGCTCCTGTCCGGTAATTGACACTTGTTGTTGTCACATATTTTGTATATGTTTTCTTTGCCACTGTTACCTTTTTCAGGTATTTTGAAGCAGCATAATATTTTTTACCGTTCATCTTAAAGCGATACCATGTATAACCGTTCACCTTTTTGGAATAGCCGTTTTCTATACTGATCTTTTGTCCTTTTTTCAGTGTTCCTTTCGTCGCATACTTTGTTCCGGCTCCTGTCCGGTAGTTAACGTTTGTTGTCGTCTGATATGTTGTATATGTTTTCGTCTGTGCCGGCTTTGGATCTGGTTTTGGCGCTGGTTTGTCATTCGAAGAACTGCTCTTTTTCGTCACTTCAATTCCAATAACATCAACTGCTTTTCCGGAACTTGTCACTGCATAAATCATACATTTTCCTGCTTTTTTTCCTGTGACTTTACCACTGTCATTCACAGTTGCCACTGCCGGATTGCTTGTCTCATAATAAATCTTTCCTGCTTTTGAAGATTTTGCGCTAAGCTGTTTTGTATTACCTGCCACAATCTTCGTGTTCGTATTCATCTGCAGATAACGGCTGGATACATAACCTGTCTTTCCGGCATACGTTACTTTCATCCAGTACGGATTTGCCTCCTGCGTGGAAACCGCCAGACTCTTGTCCGTATATTTTCCGCCACTGACTGTCACTTTCTTTCCTTTCGGTATCGTGCCAAGTGAAGACGTACTGGACGAAACGCCTTTGCGTAGCGTGACATTCGTTGTAACAATTCCACTCTTCACAGATTTGGAAATCGTCACGGTCGCTCCCTGTGACGGCATATTTTTATAAACCGGAATGTAAAATACATAAGCATCATTGACAATATTCATATTGTTATATGTATTATAAGTAGAATTTGCTTCCGCTGCCGCTCCCGTCAGATTCTGCATATACTGATGGCTGTAATATGGTTTTACAATTGTATTAAAGCGTTCATAATAAATCGTATTCTGTCCGCGCTTGATGAATTTTTCTGCGATCCATTGCGCCCCTCCGGTAATGGAACTGACCGGAGACATCCACGGTCTTGTATAGGAAGTGTTCTTCCCGCTCGATCCGCCCTTTGCAAAAATAAGACCATTGGCAACCGCTGAACCGGTAGCTCCTCCCGGCACTGCACCTATATTATAGTAATTATAATATCCCCGGTAAGATTTCCCGCCATAGAAATATTTTCCGGAAATACTCCCATTTGTCAGCTTAGCTCCTGTCTCCTGCCGGATCTTGGATGTCAGGAACAGTGGACTGACGCCCGCATTTGCACCGGCAGCAAGAATCGTCTCGCCATACGTCCGTTTCAAATTAAATGTTTTTCCTTTTTTGTCCAGATAACTGATCTTCTTTTTATAAAGATCTGTCCCTTTTAAAATATTTTCCACACCAGTCAATGTATGATATTTGGAATTATAATTCAACGCTTCAAACATGAAAATATATCGATCCGTCAGAAAATTCCTTGGATCTGCATAATAAGCAACTGCCGGTCTGCTTGCCGATACCCAGTTTGGTCCATCCTTTCCTATGTAGACTCCTGTAGAAGCATTATAATCTGTACTCTTTTTACTGAGCAGAAGGCTTCCTGCTGTCTTCGGCAGAAGGCTGTTATTCGTGCTGCTCTTTCCACCGGAAATACTTTCCTTAGCCACGACTTCATTCCAGTCCTGCCCTGTATTTTTCGCAATAAACACCCACTTTGGATGTGCTTTATGAAGTGTGGCAAGCAGCTCCTGATAATCAGCCGGAAATTTCTTCAGTTCACTGCTGTAAGTTCCTGTCACCGCTCTTGCTTTGTTCTCCTTGAGCCAGCCTGTATACTCCTGTACCAGCTCTTTTGTCTCCTCATCCTGCTTCGCAGGCTCTTCCGTTTTTTCTGATGTTTCCGTCTTTGCCGAATCCGGGCTCTGCATTTCCGCAGTTTCCGCCGTTTCTGTATTTTCTGCGGGCTCTGCCGCACAGACCGGCAAAGTACACAGCATCACACCTGTTAATGTCATTGCAAACATCTGTCTTATTTTCTTATTTTTCATTGCAAAGCCCTCCTCATTTTCTTTTTAATTTTTGACACAGAACTTTCATATGGAACAGTTACATATAACGCTTTTCCTTTATAAGAATAGCAATACTGTTTTCCGCTGGAATCTCCTTCCGCCGCCACAGACTGAACATCCCAGCCTTTCATTGTGCCAAGCTGCATGCGGATCAGCGACTTGATCTGATTCTCAGACATATTCGTATCTGCGCTTCCTGCCACGCTGTTGATTATACTGTTTGCATGTAAGATGATTTCCGGAGACATCGCTTCATGAATCAGTGCAGTCAGAAGCGCCTGCTGGTTTTTCCCCCTCTGATTATCTCCCGCTGCCAGGGCATGTCGTTCTCTTACAAACGCCAGCGCCTGCTTTCCATTAAAATGATTCGTTCCTTTTTTTACATCCACTACTGTTCCGGATTCTTTTCCTGTTGTAAATGCCAGTTTGGATTCTACATCTACTCCTCCCATAATATCCACGATATTTTCTACCGAAGAAAAGTTTACACGTACAAAAAACGGAATCTCTATATCATATAGATTTTCCAAAGTTGCAATCGATGTGTCGATTCCATATACTCCTGCATGCGTAAGCTTGTCCTTTTGTGTTCCGGACACCCCCGGAATCGTCACATAATAATCCCTCGGTGTTGTCGTAAGAAGAATCTTATGTGTCTGTGGATTCACAGTTGCAATCAGATTCACATCACTACGGCTCTTTTTATTAATATTACCATAAACATCAATACCGCTGATATAAACGTTGAACGGCTTTTGTATTACATCAATTGATTTTTCTTCCGTGTATTTACCGCTTTCTTCACCAATTGCGATCGTATCCAGCGCCGAATTAACTTTTAATCCATAAAAGCAGAGAATACACATCAACGCCGCCGTCACAAGAGAAATCCATTTTCCGGTTGATTTCTTTTTCCATCTGCCATTCACTCTGCGTTTCCCGTAACGCACAGCCCGCATCTGCATAATCTTAACGATACATGCAAATATCAGCAATATCGCTGCAAATCCCACCATATATGGCACCGGTAAAATTCCAAGAATAATCATGGAACCAAAAGCTGCAATGGAAGCAAGAACCTGCAGAATCCACAACAAATGAGAAACTGCACCAATCTTTACCGGTCTCCAGTCATCCCGGCGTTTTTTACGTTTTCTTCTCTTCTGATTACCGGATCTTGCTGTATACGGATCTGCATCACGGTATCTCCGTCCTGTTGTATACGGATCCGTATCGCAATATCTCTGTTTTCCAGACCGTCTGCTATATTCATCATACAGATCCTGACTGTAGAAATCATCATACAGATCTTCACTGTATCCTTTCCTGCTTCTCTTGTATTTTCGTTCCTGATTTGGCAAATGATCTAATTCATTATACAATTCATCTATATCCTTAGCCATTATTTATCTCCCTTCTGTATATCCGAGTTCCTTAACAAAAAACAGTTTTTCCTGTTGGAAAAACTGTTTTTACTTTTACTCTCCCAATCCGTCTTCTACAGCGCTGACCATCGCTTTCATTGCATCAGCTTCGTCTTCGCCGTCGCAGATTAAGACAATCTTATCCCCTTTTTTTATACATGCTCCAAGCACACTCAGCACACTTTTTGCATTTGCTACTGTCTCTTCATGTTGAAACAGCACTTTGCAGTTATAATAGCTCGCCGTATTACAGAATACCCCCGCAGGTCTCAGATGAAGCCCCGTCGGATTACTGATCGTTACTTCCTGCTTTAACATATTGTTGCCTTTCTCTTAATTGTTTTCTTTCGTTTTTTCTTCGTCCTTGACATTCGCCTTCGCTTTATTTTCAAGCACTACTTTAATGCTCATACTCTTCTCCAACGTACAATGTTCCGGAAGTGATACCTGAATTGGAACATTATAAGTTCCGGGTTCCGTATATTTTGCCAGATCAATACTTACACTTTCATCGATATCTATCTTATTGAGCGCATCTTCCGGTCCACGAATCTGAATATCCAGTGCATCTGCGGATTCATAATTGATAGACAAATCACTGTCAAGATTCAGAACCGATACAGAACCTACTGATATTTCGAAAGATTTTGTTCCGTCCTTTTCTATCAGGATCGTTACTGCCACAGAATTTGCATTCTCATCAGCCAGTACGATTCCATCCGGAAGATACTCCGAAACATCTATAACCTTTTCTGTCTTTTCTTTCAGATTTTCCATTGCCAGCGCTGACGCCGGAATCTGAATCTCTGATAGCTGCTGAAGCTTATCAACATCTCCTGACACACTGATCTCTTTCGGTTCGTATTTAATATTTGAAAATTCATAACCATTTGCTGCCTGGATCGCTGAAGTGTCAAAATTCAACGGTACGTTTTTTGTACGAAGCAGTTCAACGTGAATGTCTACACCTTCTGTACCAAGATTATTGCTCAAGAGATTCTGGTCAATCTCATTGTTATCTTCATCATATAGTTTCAGCTCAGATTCCAGCGTTGATGTCTTGGATAAACCAGACACACTGACTGTAGCTTCTACTTTACTGATCTTATCAATTACGGATTTCGGTCCACGGATCGATACTTTCTCCGGCATAGCCTCAATCTGTCCTAAAACATATCCATCACGTACCGTACCTGTTGTCTTTGGAACGATTGGGAATTTCTTTGTCTCCTCATCTTCCAGTTTCACCTGCATATTGCGTGGTGTCGCATATGCATCCGCTACTTTATAATTTTTCACCGTAACTTCAATCGGTATCTGTGTCTCCAATGTAAGTTCCTTCATATCAGCAACAGCAGTGATATCATTTGCACTTAATTTACTCAAAACAGAACGTTTTGCCTTTACCGTAACTGTAACATTCTGTGTATCATCCAGAATCTGATACGTCTTTGGAGAATCCTCTGAAGCAAGCACTTCTGTATTGATCACTGTTACAGGAATGTTACTGAAATTCTGATCCATGATCGGATCATCAATATTAACCACTATAAGCCACAACAAACCTGCAGCCAGAAAGGCTAATATCTTAAGACTAAAATTATTCGACAGTCTTGTTCTCATTCTTACGCCTTCCTTTCCGCAAAGAATACCATTTACCGGACTCCACCTTGCGGTTCTGGATCTGTTCCAGACTCGCTCTTAATTCCTCTCGTGTAATATCACGAAGAAGTTTTCCACTGTGCGCAACTGAAACAGCACCTGTTTCCTCAGAAACAACAATGATCACTGCATCACTGACTTCGCTCATCCCCACAGCTGCACGATGTCTTGTTCCCAGATCTTTGCTAAGTTCCATGTTGTCCGACAACGGCAGATAACAGGTTGCCGACACAATTCTGTCTCCACGCACAATAATCGCACCGTCATGAAGTGGTGTATTATGTTCAAAAATCTGTTCCAGAACCTGTTTGGAAATCAGGCAGTCCAAATGAATTCCTGTACTCTCGTACTCTGTCAGACGGATTGCCTGCTCTACTACGATCAGCGCACCTGTCTTCACACTTCCCATACTATAAGAAGCTTCTACAATACTTGTGATCGTATCCTCGCTGAACCGCACTCTGTCTCTTGTCGTATCAAACGGAACCATAGAAGAAAGTACACTTTTTTCTCCCAGCTTTTCCAAAGCTCTACGAAGTTCCGGCTGGAAAACGACAACTGCTGCCGTCGCCATAACCGTAACTGCGTTCTTGGCAAGGAACAAAATCGTATGCATCTGGAAAATTGCGGCAACAAGAATAAACACAGCCAGCACAAGGATTCCTTTCATCAGCATCCATGCCTTTGTATTCTTTACCCAGATCATCAACTGATAGATCAGAAATGTAAGAATCAATACTTCTACAATATCTGTAATCCTTATATTAGGAAAATACACCTCTGTTACATATTTCTGCAAAAAATGAGAAATACGCTGTTCCATTCTGTCACCTCCTTCTTTTTTTATCGCATTCTTTATTTCATATTAAGATCTTTTTTCAAACTCTGTGTCAAAAGCAGTTTATTTACTTCATCAATATCATGTTTCTTTGCAGAAGGACCTTTTTTAGCTGTCGGTCTCTTCCGTCCCTGATTGCTCTGCCTCTGATTCGGATGTACTTTTTCAGCTCTGTCATTCTTAGGCTGTCTGTTCTTGCGGATCTTATTTGTATCCATGATCTCCGTTCCATGTCTTTCATTGATCCGTTTTACGGTCTTCTCCGGTGTTGCCACTGAAAGCTTCGGAACTGCTTTTACATAATAATAGTATTCGTCATCTTCATATTGCAAATTCTCACTTTTTGCATAATCCACAGAGAAGAAAAACAATTCAAGAATCAGTCCAATGATCACCGCAAATATATTGCCAAAGATCAAACCTACATAAGAAGTATGAACTCCCAGTGCCACATCTCCGATTGCAATCACGATAATATTCGCTACTGCTCCGGCAGCAATTGCAATCTTCCATGCATGATCTGCCGCCTGACGGTGAATCGTATATACAAGGAACAAACAGATGATAAATGCTGCAATTGCAATCCACATTTCCTTATTCTGAAACACCTGCTTTACATAAGCAGTAATCTCTGTCATCATTTTTGCTTTCCCGGAACTTTCCATTCCCGGAGCTGCTTTCTTCACATATGCCATCATATAATATACAATCGTTCCACAAATTACAGCTACCAGACTGATCGGTGTTGCAACCAGACCTAATGCGATTGGAATAATGTATGGAATATTGAACGCAAATGCGATTGGTGTCAGCAATACTACAATTGCCATTTTCGGTGTCAGGCGTAAATAAAAAATATACATAACAAGAAAAATCAACGCTGTAACTGCCAGTGCCGAAACGGATGCTGCAAACATATGTACCAGAATCAGCGCTGTAGCAAGAAGTACCGTGATGATCATCGGGAAGAATGTACAGATCACAGCAAGAGCCAGCGTTGCTACCGGTGATGCCGCCGCTTTCATAAAGCCGACATTACCATTGATCAGATAAAACGTCACCAGTGCGAGCACAAATTGTATTCCCTTATCGAATACTCTGGAATGTGCTGCATACAGTTCCCGCATTTTTTCTCGTATTACAAACAGATTATCCATATTATTGTTTCTCCTTTTCATACAGTTTAAGCAGTTTTATCAGATCATGATTATACATCTTCACTCTCTGTCTTGCATCCTTATGTTTCTGATTATACACATGGCTTGTCACACCGGCATATATCGCCAGTATCACAACATATCCTACTACTGCAACAAGCATCATAATGAGCATTAACAGCAATGACATATGACCTACGATCAGGTCAAATCCCGCCAACAGTATCAGCATCCACACACAGATATATCCAACCGTAACCCACAAAAATGAGCAGATTGAATGTAAGCCGACATAATCTTTTCTATAGTATTCACTGATCTTAAAATCTTCTTTTCCCTGTGTCTGTTCATATAAAGCAAGTTTTGTCATCAACTTCACTTTGCTTCTATCTAACATAATCCACCTCAAACTTCTATTTTCTACTTTTAAACATCATTTTAAGTATAACAAATATCAGTATCCTTGTCCAATACTTATAGTTAAAAAATAGACTTTTTCAGCGCCTGCTTTTTTCAGCAGAAATGATACTGCATCGATCGTATTTCCGGTTGTATAAATATCATCTACAACAACAATCGTACAGCCTTTCCGGAAGCGGTATTTTAGTCCAAATGCCTGTTTCAGGTTCTGCTTTCTTCCTCTGTGTCCCTGGTTTTTTTGTGGCTTTGTATTCTTTGTGCGGACTACAAGATCTGTTTCCACAGGCAGGTTCATAAGTCTGCCGATCTCTGCAGCAAGAAGTTCTGCCTGATTATAGCCTCTCTTCTTTTTTCTCTTTTTATGTAACGGAACCGGTATGAGTACATCCGGATTCCATCTTCGGATCTCTTTTTCAAATTGTCCGACCAGTACTTTTGCGTATTCTTTAGCGAATGCTCTTTGATTATGATATTTAAATTGATATATAGAATTGCTCACCGGTTCTTTATGCACCCACACTGCACTTCCGGCATCAAAATAGTGCTGTCCCTCTGCACAGTCATAGCAGTATTCTTTTTCAGATACATGCAGTTTCTTTCCGCACTGTACACATCTTGGTTCAGTCACAAAAAGTGGCTTAAGCTTCTTCTGGCATTCAGGGCAGATCCCCGTTCTGTATGCCCTCATGCAGAATGGACACCTCTCCGGCCATAAAAGTTTTAACAGCCACTTCCATATTTTTTCTTTATTATCTGCTTTACTATTGCTGTCTTTATTCTTAATCAATAAACTCCTGGATTCGTTCTGCCAGGCTCGTATTCCTGTTCTGTTCGTGTGTATTACGAATCATTTCCTGAAATACGGTTTCACTCCCCACAAGTGTCACACATTGTTTTGCCCGTGTCACTGCTGTATACAAAAGATTTCTCGTATAAAGTTGTCTTGGTCCCTGCAAAAGCGGAATGACAACCGCCGGATATTCACTTCCCTGCGCTTTATGAATCGTGATTGCATATGCAAGTTCCAGTTCATCTAACAGCTGATACGGATATTTGACTTTCCGCTGTTCATCAAACTCTACCGTCACAGTTTCTTCGTATGTATTAATCTCACGGATAATTCCGGTATCTCCATTAAAAACGCCCTGCCCTTTGTCTATGGTCATTCCATATTTTGTAGATACTTCCCATTCCAGTTGATAATTATTTTTAATCTGCATAACTTTATCACCTTCACGGAAAAGCCGTTCTCCATATTCTTTTTCCTTTTTATTCTTCTGTGACGGATTCAGATATTCCTGTAAAATCCGATTCAGCCGTTCCACTCCAAGAAGACCTTTGCGCATCGGTGTCAGGACCTGGATATCATATGGTTTTGCGTGTACATATTTGGGCATCTTCTGTTGGACAAGTGTAATTGCAATACTAATGATCACATTCGGATCCTGTCTTTTCAGGAAGAAAAAATCCATACTCTTATTATCCAGTACAATCGGTTCTCCCTGATTGATCTTATGCGCATTCACTACAATATCGCTTTCTCCCGCCTGTCTGAAAATCTTTGTCAGCATAACGACCGGAAAACATTTCGAAGCTATAATGTCTTTTAAGACACTTCCCGGACCTACACTTGGAAGCTGATTCCGGTCACCCACAAGGATCAGACGGGTTCCCGGAACAATCGCACCAAGCAGTGCATACATCAGTGGCAGATCCACCATCGACATCTCATCTATGATAATTGCATCTGTTTCCAGCGGATTCTCCGCATTTCTTCCAAATCCGGATGGGGTGTCTTCCTCCTCCGGATTTCCATTCACTTCCAGCAAACGATGAATCGTCTGTGCCTCATATCCGGTTGTCTCTGTCATTCTTTTTGCAGCACGTCCGGTAGGCGCAGCCAGCGCAATCTCCATTCCTTCGCTTTCAAAAAAATGAATCATTGCATTGATGGTTGTTGTCTTTCCTGTACCCGGGCCTCCGGTCAGCACCATAATCCCGTTTCTCGCCGCCTCCATGACCGCTTTTTGCTGCATTTCATCCAACTGCATCCCTGTATTTTTTTCAATTTCATGAATGCGGTGGAGAAGGACTACATCTGCAATTTCATCCCTTGTATTCAGATCATGCAGCATCTTTGCTGTATTCAGTTCCATATAATAATAATGCGAAGCATAGATTCTGTCTTCTTTTACAACGATTTTCTTTTCCATAGAAAGATCCATCAGATATGGCTCCAGATCTGTAATTCGTACGCCAAGCAGTTCGCCCGCGCGATACAGCAGTTCCTTCTTATGCAGGTAAATATGTCCTTCCATGACACTTTCCTGCAAAGTATAAAAAATACCGCTGCGGATCCGGAAATCGGAATCTGTATGGATTCCAACTTTTGATGCGATCTCATCAGCAGTTTTAAAGCCAACACCCGGCACATGATCTGCAATCTGATATGGATTATTTTCTATCACACGGTAAACATTCTGCCCGTAATGCTGATAAATCTTTGCTGCAAGAGTCGTAGATATTCCATAATTCTGCAGGTAGATCATTGCCTCCCGCATTTCTTTTTTCTCTTCTACCTGAACAGCAATCTCTCTTGCCTTCCGCTCGCTGATTCCCTTGACTTCTGCCAGACGTTCCGGCTCTTCTTCAATGATCCGGAATGTCTCTTCCTTAAACTTCTTGACAATACGTCCCGCAAGTGCCGCTCCCACGCCTTTAATTGCGCCTGAGCCAAGATATCTCTCAATGGAAATCAGATCTTCCGGCGCACATACTCGTGAAGCCGATACCTGAAGCTGTGTTCCATACAGCTTATGTACCGTATATTCGCCTTCAAGCTCCAGAAGTTCGCCTTCTTCTATATAATGAAACTTTCCTACACAGGTCAGTTCACCATCTTCATTATTTAAATTAAAAACTGTATAACCATTTTCTTCATTCCGGTATACAATGTGTTCTACATAACCTTTTATCTCTTCCATATGTGCTTCTTCGTATTTGTATTTTAATATTCTTTCTGTCCACTCATAAATTCAACATACTGTCCGGTTCCAATAGCAACTACCTGCATCGGTTCATCAGCAGTCATTGTATTAATACCGGTACGCTCTTCAATCAGCTCTTCCAGCCCGCGGAGCATTGCTCCTCCACCGGTCAGAACAATGCCACGCTCCAAAATATCTGCTGACAGCTCCGGCGGAGTTCTCTCCAATACGTTCATAATTGATTCTACGATCTGTCCCGTTGTCTCCCTTAATGCCTGCTCCGTCTCCGACGAAGAAATTGTTACGACTTTTGGTAATCCGGTTACAAGATTACGGCCTTTCACTTCCATCACTTCGTCTTCCATCATCTGATAGGTCGTTCCGATCTTAATCTTAATATCTTCTGCTGTTCGTTCACCAATCAGAAGATTGTGTTTTTTCTTCATGTAACGGACAATGGCTTCATCAAAATCATCTCCTGCAAGTTTCAGTGAGGCACTCACAACTGTTCCCCCCAGAGAGATCACAGCTACATCTGTTGTTCCTCCACCGATATCTACGAGTAATGTGCCACATGGCTTGGAAATGTCAATTCCGGCACCAATCGCTGCCGCAACCGGTTCCTCGATCAGTTTCACATCTCTCGCACCTGCCGCATAAGTAGCTTCTTCTACCGCTTTACGCTCCACTTCTGTCACACCGCTTGGTACACAGATACTGATACGTGGCTTTTTAAATGAACGCTTTCCCATTGCTTTCTGTACAAAATATTTGATCATCTTTTCCGTCACAGTATAATCTGAAATCACACCATGGCGCAGCGGACGGATCGCTACAACGTTTCCCGGTGTTCTCCCGAGCATCAGTCTTGCTTCTTCTCCGATCGCTCTTATTATATTTGAATCTCTGTCAAAAGCCACAACAGATGGCTCTTTTAAGATAACTCCCTTTCCTTTTACATATACCAGAACACTGGCAGTGCCTAAATCAATCCCAATATCGACCGACATGTTCAATCCCCTTTCATTTCTGCATCTGGTTTTCATGCATGTATCATTATAATCAAATTCCTCTAAAATAGAAAGCCCTTTTTCCTTAATTATTTGTGAAGCAAACGTGTATCCTGTCGAATGGAACTATTATTTATCTAACACCTGTCGGATATATCTGCCTGTGTAGGAAACCGGATTGTCAGCCACCTGTTCCGGTGTTCCCTGCGCAATAACAGTTCCGCCCTTATCTCCGCCTTCCGGGCCCATATCAATGATATAATCCGCAGTCTTAATAACATCCAGATTATGTTCGATCACAAGAACGGTATTTCCATCTGCGGAAAGTCTGCGCAAAATTTCCGTAAGTTTGTGCACATCTGCAAAATGCAGTCCGGTTGTCGGTTCATCCAGAATATAGATGGTCTTTCCTGTACTTCTCTTACTCAGTTCTGTTGCAAGTTTGATTCTCTGCGCTTCTCCTCCCGAGAGCTGTGTCGAAGGCTGTCCCAAGCGGATATAAGAAAGTCCTACATCGTACAGAGTTTCCATTTTTCTGCGGATACTTGGTACATTTTCAAAAAAATGCAATGCTTCTTCCACCGTCATATTCAGCACATCATAAATACTCTTACCCTTGTATTTTACCTCCAGAGTTTCTCTGTTATACCTCTTTCCGTGACAAACTTCACAAGGCACATATACGTCTGGCAGGAAATGCATCTCTATTTTTAAAATACCGTCTCCACTGCAGGCTTCACATCGTCCGCCCTTCACATTGAAACTGAATCTTCCTTTTTTATAGCCTCTTGCTTTGGCATCCGCTGTTGACGCAAAAAGATCACGGATCAGATCAAAGACGCCGGTATACGTGGCAGGATTTGACCTCGGTGTACGCCCAATTGGAGACTGGTCAATGGCAATTACTTTGTCAAGCTGTTCCAGTCCTTCAATATTCTTGTGCTTTCCCGGAATTGTTCTGGCACGGTTCAAATCCCTGGCAAGTCTTTTATATAAAATTTCATTTACAAGAGAACTTTTCCCCGAACCTGAGACACCGGTTACACAAGTCATAATGCCAAGCGGAATCTCCACATCGATCCCTTTTAAATTGTTCTCTTCTGCATCGGTAATTTTCAGCCAGCCTGATGGCTTCTCCCGCACTTCCGGCACCGGTATCTTCTTCTTGCCACTTAAATATGCTCCTGTTATCGAATCCGGATTCGCCATGATTTCTTCAGCAGTTCCCTCTGCTACAACTTTTCCACCATGTTCTCCCGCTCCCGGTCCAATATCAACAATATAATCTGCTTCCCGCATTGTATCTTCATCATGCTCTACTACAAGAACTGAATTGCCCAGATCACGCAGATGTTTCAGCGTATTTAATAATTTATCATTATCTCTCTGATGAAGTCCGATGCTCGGCTCATCCAGAATATATGCCACACCTACCAGGCCGGAACCGATCTGTGTTGCAAGCCGGATTCTCTGCGCTTCCCCTCCGGATAACGAACCGGTTGCTCTTCCAAGTGTCAGATAATCCAGCCCAACATCCAGAAGAAACCGGATTCTTGCACGGATTTCCTTTAAAATCTGTCCCCCGATCAACATCTGCTGTTTGTCTAATTCCAATGTTTCCAGGAACTGATGCAGTTTTTCAATAGAGAGGTCTGTCAGTTCGGCAATATTGCATCCTCCGACAGTTACTGCCAGCGCTTCCGGTTTTAGCCTCTGCCCTTTGCAGGCACTGCACGGCGTAATCCTCATGAATTCTTCATATTCTGCTTTCATTGTCTGGGAACCCGTCTCTCGGTATCTGCGTTCCACGTTGCGGAGCAGCCCTTCGAAAGCGACATCATACACACCTTCTCCACGCTGACCTTTGTAATAGACTTTCACTTCTTTTCCATCCGTTCCATGGATCAATATATCGTGGATTTTTTTCGGATATTCCTCAAAAGGTGTATCCAGTGAAAATTTGTACTCCTTGCTTAAAGCATCGAGAATCGCATAGGTAAAACTCTTCTTATCGGTACACGACTGCCATCCCAGTACCGTAATCGCACCTTCGGCGATGCTCAGTTTCTTATCCGGAATCATCAGATCTTCATCAAATTCCATTTTATAACCCAGTCCGAAACATTCCGGGCACGCACCAAACGGATTATTGAAAGAAAAGCTTCTTGGTTCGATCTCATCAATACTGATTCCGCAATCCGGACATGAAAAGCTCTGACTGAAATTCATCGTTTCTCCGTCAATAATATCTACCATCATCAGGCCCTCTGCCAGGTGTAACACATTCTCCACCGAATCTGTCAGTCGTTTTTCGATTCCAGGTTTTACAACGAGACGGTCTACGACAATTTCAATGTTATGTTTGATATTCTTATCTAATTTGATCTCTTCCGAGAGTTCATACAGATTCCCGTCAATCCGCACACGGACATATCCACTCTTCTTTGCACGGTCTAAAAGTTTCTCATGGCGTCCTTTTCTGCCACGGACTACAGGCGCAAGAAGCTGGATCTTCGTCCGTTCCGGAAGTGCCATAATCTGGTCTACCATTTGATCGACCGTCTGTCTTCTGATCTCTCTTCCACACTTTGGACAATGCGGGATTCCGATTCTTGCATATAATAATCGGAAATAATCATAAATCTCCGTTACCGTTCCAACCGTAGATCTCGGATTCCGGTTCGTAGATTTCTGGTCAATAGAAATTGCTGGTGAAAGTCCCTCAATGCTCTCTACGTCCGGTTTTTCCATCTGTCCCAAAAACTGTCTTGCATAAGAAGACAGCGATTCCATGTATCGTCTCTGTCCTTCCGCATAAATGGTATCGAACGCCAAAGAAGACTTTCCCGAACCACTAAGTCCTGTAAGGACAACCAGTTTATCTCTTGGAATATCCAAATCTACATTCTTCAGATTATGCTCATTGGCTCCCCGTATTCTTATATATCGATTGTTCTCTTTTCTATCCACCGTTTTTTATGCCCCTTTATTTTAATTGTTTCTGCAACTGCTGCATTTTTTATTCTATCTGGCTTTTTATCTGCCATTTTTCTTTATTCTTCCTTCTGTAGCTTCTTTAATTCTATTAATTTATCACGCAACTCTGCTGCCGCTTCGAAATTCAGCTCTGCTGCCGCTTTCTTCATCTGCTTTGTCACATCTGCGATCAGCTTCTCCAGTTCCTTTGCACTCATAGACTCCGGATCTTTTTCCATCTTCATCTCAGATGCAGCAACTTTCTTTGAAATACTGATCAGATCACGGACGCTCTTCTGTATCGTCTTTGGTGTGATTCCATGTTCTTCATTATATTTCATCTGGATTTCACGTCTCCTTGACGTCTCATCCATCGCTTTCTGCATAGATTCCGTGATCGTATCCGCGTACATGATAACATGTCCTTCCACATTACGCGCAGCACGGCCGATCGTCTGTACCAGTGACGTCTCTGAACGTAAGAATCCTTCTTTATCCGCGTCAAGAATTGCCACAAGTGTAATCTCCGGAATATCCAGACCTTCACGCAAAAGATTGATTCCGACAAGCACATCGAAGACATCCAGTCGCATATCACGGACAATCTCTGTACGCTCCAGCGTATCAATATCCGAATGTAAATATCTTACACGGATGCCTACTTCCCGCATATAATCGGTCAGATCCTCTGCCATTCGTTTCGTAAGTGTTGTAATCAGTACTTTATTCTTTTTTGCGATCTCTTTATTCACTTCACCAATCAGATCATCAATCTGTCCTTCTACCGGACGCACTACAATCTCAGGATCCAGAAGCCCGGTCGGCCGGATTACCTGCTCTGCCCGGAGAAGTTCATGCTCTTCTTCGTAAGTGCCTGGCGTAGCCGAAACAAAAAGTACCTGGTCAATCTTATTTTCAAATTCATCAAAACTAAGCGGACGGTTATCCAGTGCCGATGGCAGACGGAAACCATATTCCACCAGGGTATGTTTTCTCGATTGGTCTCCATGATACATTCCACCAATCTGCGGAACTGTCTTATGCGACTCATCAATCATCATTACAAAATCGTCCGGGAAATAATTCAGCAGCGTATTCGGCGGCTGTCCCGGAAGCAGTCCTGCCAGATGTCTGGAATAGTTTTCAATTCCGGAACAGAAGCCAGTTTCCCTCATCATCTCAATATCAAAATTTGTCCGTTCCGCAATACGTTGTGCTTCCAGAAGCTTTCCTTCGCCTTTGAAATATTTCACCTGGCCTTCCAATTCAAGCTCAATATCATGAATTGCTTTCTCCATACGTTCCTTTGGAACGACATAATGAGAAGCCGGAAATATTGCAATGTGATTCAATGTATTTTTAATCTCACCGGTAAGCATATCAATCTCTGAAATCCGATCGATCTCATCCCCGAAAAACTCAACTCTGATCGCAGTATCCCCACGGTCTGCCGGCACAATCTCTACTGTATCTCCCCGCACACGAAACGTTCCTCGCTTGAAATCCATATCATTTCTGTCATATTGAATATCTATCAGCTGACGCAGTACTTCATCCCGGTCTTTCTCCATTCCCGGTCTTAATGATACCATCATCTGCTCAAAGTTCTCCGGTTCGCCCAAACCATAAATACAGGATACACTGGCAATTACGATTACATCTCTCCGTTCGATCAACGCCGCTGTTGCCGACAGTCTTAATTTATCAATCTCTTCATTTACAGAAGAATCCTTCGCAATGTAAGTGTCGGATGACGGAACGTAGGCTTCCGGCTGGTAATAATCATAGTAGGAAACAAAATATTCCACTGCGTTCTCGGGGAACATCTCCTTGAACTCTCCGTATAACTGAGCTGCTAACGTCTTATTATGAGCGATGACAAGCGTCGGCTTCTGTAATTGCTGAATCACATTTGCCATCGTAAAAGTTTTTCCAGAACCCGTAACCCCTAGTAAAGTCTGGCATTGATTACCTTCCTTGAACCCTTTCACAAGCTCTGCAATCGCCTGTGGCTGGTCTCCGGTTGGCTCATATGGGGCTTTTAATTTAAAAGCATGTCCACCCTGCGGGCTGCTTTTATGAGCAAATAGCTGACTATTGTCAGCGGATTGCGAATGTCCTTTTTCTGCATTCATGGTAAATCCCTCCATTCATGCTTATTGAACTACTAATGTTCAATAAGATGTGACTTTTAATCGCATTTATGCGATTGAAAAAGTTCTGTGAACTTTTTTACTATGATCATTATCAGCCAAAAATTCGTATCCGGATTCGTAACGAAAAGCTCATTTTTATAGTGAATAGATGTCCTTTTCACCTCGTTACGAATAAAAGTCACAAAACTGATTTTTACGGATAAAACAGCACTCGGAAATACCTGATGATACCAGGCTCCGGTTCTGTCATATTTTTACTGTTTGTTCTTGTAACAGTCCCTATTATATCAGACATTTTTTTGAAAGTATATAGATGAAGGTAAGAAAAAAGTACAAATGTTCGATTCTTATTTGTACTTTTCTCTCTTACTACTATTCTATTTTTTATCATGCTGCGTTGAAATATTCCTCCAGGATTAAGTCTATTTCAATCACTTCTGAATAATCATAATACTAATCTTTCCGCTCTTTTGGAATAACTTCTTCAATAACAACAAATATAATTCCAGTCCCGGAACTCTTTTGATCTGCGTCTGCGGTTCTTCTCATAAGTTTTCCGTTCTTCCAGAATTGCTTTAAATACATAATCCGATATTGGAAGTTCACGCACACCAGCAGGTGTTTTTGTTTTAATTTCCTGCTTTGTCAGCATCTTAGGTGCACAGTCTTCTGCTTTACTGTTTGGCTTAAGATGTTTCATCTTCTAAGTGCTAATAACCTACGCAACAATAGAACAATTTGAAAAGTTATCCCGCTTTTGCTTACCATATTATTTCCTTAAATTAACATTCATGTGACGCCCAATATTACGCAAATTCATAGGGTCCTCTACAAACTGAAGTTCATCCCAATATGCAGGCCTTTGATTATACACGCTTATAAATTATTGGTTCATCATATCCAAAAGTTCTCTTTCCATTAACTTCCATGCTTTCCGATACTTCCAGAAAATTGTTGGAAAACTTTTCCCAAAGTTTGAATGTCATTACCGGAGAGAACTGGCTTGTGCTGCCTCCCTCCCAGATTCCGTCCTTTTCATGATAAAGTGCCGGATTAAATTTTTCAGATTTTTCTAGTTTAGAGTAATCAACATTCTTCATAGAATCATATGAAAATGTATTTTTATCTTCTCCTTTTGGAATTTCATAAGAAGAAAGTAAAATTCCCTGTTCTATTTCCGTGATAAGGAAAAGATGTGGAGATGCATGACGTTTTCCATTAATTTCATAATAACTCTCTTCAACAACAAATTTTCCTTTGAAATCTTCAGGAAGGTTATTTATTTTGTCATTACAGATTGTATTTACATGTTCCGCATATGGATATGTTTTCCCTTCTGCCTGCATCTTATTAAATTGATCCTTATTATCAAAATGTCCTGTCATCATTCCTACAAAATTATCAAGTTTCATCATATACTTTACCTCCTGGTATTTGCCTAATCACACTATTCCTCTTTTGCTTTTGCCATACTGGCGATATCTCCCACTTCATTCAATACCATTGTCGGAAGATAAGCATAAGTTTTGAGTGTTTCTTTAGAATACACCTTGCTCTTTTCATAATAAAATAAAGCGCTATTTTTTACAAATATTTTTATATTATATCATCCACACATAAAATCAAATACATAGTACTGTGAAATCAAAGTAAATATTTCTATCAACAGAACCTTTTATGACAACATCTCTTTCACACAAATACTCCGATAATCACTCGGTGATATTTTATATTTTTCTTTAAATACTCGGTTAAATGTTCTCTGACTTTCAAATCCACTATCCAGACAAATATTTGTAATAGAATCACTCGTATTTTCCAAACGATGGCATGCATAGTTCAGCCTTGCATCGTTAAGATATTGATTAAAGTTTCTATGGAATGTTTTGGAAAAGAGTCTGGATAAAACATATTTGCTCACCCCTAGATCTTTTGCCATCTCTTCCAGCGAAAATTTCTTCTTAAAATTTGCTGATATATAGGAAACTGTCTGGTAAATAAGATCGTTGCTCCCCACATTACTCTTTTCTACCAAATTTAATTTTCCTATGCAGCGTGCCAACACAATTTGAAGATATGCCTGTGCAACAGTAATATCCGACTGTTCTGTCTCTAAAATTGCATTTATAACCCTATATACCTCCGGTTCAACCTTTTCCGCTTTGATGATTGGGTATTCAGGAGCCATGGATTGCATGACATCTGCAAATTTGGCTATCGTAAATGGCGATGCAATCAGATAAGTCGCTTTCGAAGATAACTCATTAAGTTTACCTTCTTCGCGATAAATCGCTTGGATCTGCTTGATTACCAGAAAGGCATAGATCATTATAGACAAGTTCTATTCCCGGAACTGATCTATACTTATAAATGCTCTCGTCTGCGTTATGTATAATTGATATTTAAATTTCTGGCAAGCAGCGTCAATAAAAAGATACCCGGAAACTTTTACATTTCCGGATATCCTGTCTTATATCTTATATTATTTTACATCTTAGCCGAAAGACTGCTCTGTACGGTTGATGATCTCATCCTGTAACGGTTTGCTTAAGTTACGGAAGAAGTCACTGTATCCGGCTACACGAACGATCAGGTCGCGGTAGTCATCCGGATGTTTCTGTGCTTCGATCAATGTCTGTCTGTCAATGACATTGAACTGGATATGATGTCCGTCCATTGCGAAATAGCTACGGATCAGGCTGGACATGTTCTCAAGTCCTTTTTCTCCTGCTACAACATCCGGAGTAAATTTCTGGTTCAGAAGAGTTCCTGCTGTTGCAAGGTGATCCATCTTTGAGCAGGATTTGATAACTGCTGTAGGACCGTTTGTATCAGCGGATTTCTCCGGTGAGATACCTTCAGATACCGGAACATTTGCTTTTCTTCCGTTAGCAGTTGCTCCGATTACTTCTCCGAAGTAAACGTGGCATGTTGTCGGGAGCATATCTACTCCGTATTTTCCGCCTCTCATAGTCGGACGTCCTGTAATCAAATCATGGTACAGGTTAAATACATCCTGCATGATAGAATCTGCATAGTCATCATCATTACCATACTTCGGTGTCTTATCATGTACCATACGATAAATTGCATCGTATCCTTCAAAGTTATGATCCATCGCTTCGATCAGTTCTTCCATTGTGAAGTTTTTCTTATCGAATACGTTATATTTAATTGCTGTGATACAATCTGTAACAGTTCCGATACCTACACCCTGGATATAGTTTGTATTGTATCTTGCTCCACCTGCATTGTAATCTTTTGCATTGCTGATACAGTCGTTTGTTACAACTGAAAGGCACGGTGCAGGCATGTTCTCTGCATATAATTTCTCGATTACATTATTTCCACGTACTTTGATATCGATGAAATGTTTCAGCTGTTTCTGAAATGCATCCCATAATTCTTCATATGTCTTGAAGTCTTTTGCATAACCAAGTTTCAGACCGAGCTGTTTGCCGGATTCATTGTCAAATCCATTGTAAAGTGTAAGTTGGAATACTTTCGGGATGTTCAGATATCCGGTCAGGATATATGCTTCACTTCCCCATGCTCCTGTCTCAACGCATCCTGAAGATCCGCCGCGACGTGCATCTTCCAGTGATTTACCTGCATTGATAAGCTCCATTGTCTGTGCTTCTGTATTGTAGAATGCCGGCTGTCCCCATCCTTTTCTTGAGATCTCGCATGCTCTCTTTAAGAAACGTGCCGGTGTCTTCTTGCTGATTGTTACGTTAGAGTTTGGCTGAACCAGTTTCATCTCGTCCATACAGTCAAGGATCAGATAGCTGACTGCGTTAACTCCATCGCGTCCGTCCGGCGTCACACCACCTGTATTGATATTTGCAAAATCTGTGTATGTAGCACTTTCTTTTAGTGTGATACCTACTTTTACCGGTGCCGGCTGGTTGTAGAATTTCACCCATAAGCACTCTAACAGCTCTTTTGCTCTATCATCATCCAGAATTCCTGCTTCCGTATCTGCCTCGTAGTATTTGATCAGATGCTGGTCAAGACGTCCCGGGCTGAATGCATCCCATGGGTTCAGCTCTGTTGTAACTGCCAGATGTGTGAACCAGTATAACTGGATTGCCTGCCAGTATGTCTTTGGTGCATGTGCAGGAACAACTTCCAAGTTGGCTGCGATCTGTTTTAATTCTTCTTTACGAACCGGATCATCTTCTTTCTCAGCCATCTCCAGTGCTAATTCATGATATCTCTCGCCAAGGATGATCACTGCGTCGCAGGAAATATCCATAGCTTTTAACTCTTCCATCTTGTCGTATGCTTCCGGATCATTTAAGAAATCAAGCGAATCCATTGTCTTCTTGATTTTCTCTTTGTAATCCATATATCCGGTTGTAAATACCTGTTCTCCACCACATGTATGTCCCGGTCCTCTCTGCTCCATGAACTCGGTGAACATACCTGCTGAATAACAGTCATTCCACTCCGGAGTCATAGTTGCAAGAAGTTTTTCTCTCATGCTGCGTCCCTGCCAGAATGGGATGATCTCCTCTGCCTGAAGCTTTCTGTCTTCTTCTGTTGTATGGAAAGATACAAGGTCACGCTCGCTCATAACTGTCATATCTTCTACGCTGTGGCAACAAAGTTCCGGGAATGTCGGAGATGCCTGCGGGTCTTTTCCTTTTTCACCTACGATCAGTTCTCCATCACCCAGATATAATGTCTTCTTGGAGAAATACTCTTTTAATACCATAGATCTCATTACAGGAATAGAATATTTTCCATCATTCTCTCTGTAAAAATCTGTCTCGATCTTCGCTCTCTCCAAGTCGATATGTACCGGTGTTGTTACACTCAGTTCTCTCAGTTTCTGAATTCTTTCATTCATGCCTCTTTTTGCCATTGTTTTAACCTCCTATTCTGGTATTTGAGAAGCCTTCATCCTGGAAAAGTTTTACAAAACCTTCCATCTCTTCATTTGTTGGTGCCGTTAAATCAGTTCCTTTATATTCCATATCCAGTTTTGGATACTTGCTGCTTCCTGTATTATGGTACGGCAACAAATTCACCTGTGCCGGATGGATATTGTGTTCTTTTAAGAACTGAATGGTTGCCTTCATATTCTCATCATTGCCATTCACTTCTTTGACTGTCGGAATACGGATGTAAATCCTTGCTCCTGCATCCGATAATTTCACAAGGTTCTCAAGAATCAGTCTGTTATCTACGCCTATGTACTTCTTGTGAAGCTCCGGATTCATCACTTTCACATCATATAAAAATGTATCTACATACGGTAAAACCGCTTCAAATTTATCATACGGCACATATCCGCACGTATCAATTGTTAAAGAAATCTCTTCCTTCTTAAGTGCTTTGGCAATTTCCAGCACATACTCCGTAGACATTGCCATAACTTCTCCGCCGGAAAGAGTAACACCGCCGCCGGATTGCTCGTAGAACATCAGATCCTTCATCAGTTCTTTTACCAGTTCTTTTACCGGATACTCTTCTCCCACTGTCTCACGGATTCCTTCCGGGCAGTAATTCTCACACTTTCCGCAAAGATTACACAGAGATTTGTCAAGAACCGGCTTTCCCTCCGTCATTGAAATCGCGCTCTGCGGACAGACTTTTGCACAGGCTCCGCATCCAATGCATTTTTCCTTATCGTACTGAAGTTCTCTTTCAAATCGCTGCGTCTCCGGATTGTGACACCAGACACATTTCAGTGGGCATCCCTTAAAAAAAACGGTAGTACGAATTCCATCTCCGTCATGAATAGAATACTTCTGGATATTCGTAATATAATTCATGATCTTACTCCTTCCCGTTACTTTTGTTTTACTGTTAGACTTTTGTTTGTACTTTAGTCTAATAATAGCAAAAAAAGAGAAGTTTGTCAATCTGTTATCAAACTTCTCTTTCCTTATTCTCTTATTCTCTTATTCTCTTATTCTTCGCGCTGTCTCCATGCCGTTTAATTCTTTCATGTAGGTATCAAGAAACAGCAGTTCCATAGCAGTACTGTATTCAAAAGGTTTCTTTCAATCTCTACATCTTCACAGATGACAATTTCTCTCATCCATTACTTCTCTTCATTCTTCTCCATAAATTCCGTCTCAACCAGCTCCCATATCTCATCTCTTCCCTGCTTCGTCACAGATGAAAATGGAATAACAATTGTTCCCGGAAGCAGATTTAATCCTTGGCGAATTGCTTTGATCTGCTTTTGTACCTGGCTGCGCTTGATCTTATCTAATTTAGTCGCGATAATGATCGGATTGAATCCCTGCTCCACGATCCAACTGTACATCAGTTTGTCGTTCGCAGACGGATCATGCCGGATATCAATCAGAAGAAAGACTGCCTTCAACTGTTCCGATCCATGGAGATACCGCTCAATGAGCTGACCCCATTTTGCTTTTTCCTGCTCAGATACTTTTGCATATCCATATCCCGGAAGATCTACCAGATATAATTCTTCATTAATATTGTAAAAATTAATCGTCTGTGTCTTTCCTGGTGTCGCGGAAATACGCGCAAATGATTTCCGATTCATGAGAGCATTAATGAGGGATGATTTTCCAACATTTGATTTTCCTGCAAATGCAATTTCCGGATGTTCATTTTCCGGTAATTTACTTGTAATTCCACATACTGTTTCCAGATTCAGGCTTCTTATAACCATATTCTTTTCCCCCTTTTAACGCTTTAGTGCAAGCTTCAATACTTCATCCATATGAGAAACCGGAATGATCTCCAGTCCTTTTGTAATCTCTGTTGATATCTCTTCTACATCCGCTTTATTTTCCTTTGGAACAAGAACTGTCAGGATTCCCGCATTTTTAGCAGCGAGAAGCTTTTCTTTCAGACCTCCGATTGGAAGAACCCTTCCACGCAGCGTAATTTCTCCGGTCATTGCCAGATCTGCACGGACTTTTTTCCCTGTAACAGCCGAAAAGATTGCTGTTGCCATTGTAATTCCCGCCGACGGACCATCTTTTGGCACTGCACCTTCCGGTATATGTATATGAATATCATGCTCTTTGAAAAATTTCTCGTCAATCTTATGCTCCGAGCTGACGGAGCGGATATAACTGATACCTGTACGCGCGGATTCTTTCATCACATCTCCGAGCTGACCGGTCAGCAGGATTTCGCCTTCTCCCGGCATGACATTTACTTCAATCTGAAGCGTATCGCCGCCAACACTTGTCCATGCAAGTCCCCGCACAATACCAACTTCATCCTTGTCATTTTTCATCTGATAGCTGAACAGCTCTCTTCCGAGATAATGTTCCAGATTCCTTTCTGTCACGCGTACGGCTTTCTTCTTATCTTCCAAAATCTCTCTTGCTGTTTTGCGGCAGATATCAGCAATTTTACGTTCCATCTGCCTGACTCCGGCTTCTTTTGTATAATTTCTTGCAATCTTCCACAGAGCTTTCTTGCTGATCGACAGTTGTTTTTCTTTTAAACCGTGCTTTTTCAGCTGTTTCGGGATCAGGTGTTCTCTTGCAATATGAAGTTTTTCATTTTCCGTATAACTGCTGATCTCAATCACTTCCATACGATCTAAAAGCGGTCTTGGAATCGTCTGTAATGTATTCGCTGTTGTCACGAATAATACTTCCGAAAGATCCAGCGGAACCTCCAGGTAATGATCTCTAAAATTCTTGTTCTGCTCCGCATCCAGTACTTCCAGAAGTGCTGAAAATGTATCCCCTTTATAATCATTGCTGACTTTGTCGATCTCATCCAGAAGGAGCAGTGGGTTCTTCACTCCGGCATTCTTCAAAGCCGCTGCAATTCTTCCCGGCATCGCTCCGACATAAGTTTTTCTGTGACCGCGGATCTCTGCCTCATCTCGTACGCCTCCGAGTGAAATACGCACATACGGCTTCTTCAAAGCATGCGCCAGTGATTTTGCAATGGATGTCTTACCGGTTCCCGGAGGTCCAACCAGGCAAAGGATTGGTGCATCTGTATTCTTCGTCAGAGCGCGTACCGCGAGAAATTCAAGCACACGTTCCTTTACTTTGTCCAGTCCATAATGATCTTCGTCCAGAATCTTTTTGGCATATGCAATATCTTTGTGTTCTTTGCACATGTGATCCCACGGCATATCCAGCATCGTTTCGATATAAGTACGGATAACTCCCGACTCTGCCGGATTATTCATGGAATTACGGAATCTCCGTATCTCTTTGGAAATCTTCTCTTTTACTTCATCCGGTGCCTCCAGCGCATCACACTTCTGCTGAAATTCATCCGCATCCGATAACTGATTTTCATCTCCAAGTTCTTCACGAATCAGTTTGAGTTCTTCACGCAGAATATATTCCCGCTGATTTTTATCCACACGTTCTTTAATCTTTTCCTGTAATTCTTCTTTAATATTAAGTACCTGAATCTCATTCACAAGCTTATAGGCAAGTTTGTCATACCGTTTCATAAGATTCGTTTCTTCCAGAAATTCCTGATATTCCGGATAAGACATCGGAACATTGGCATTGATCACATTTACCATTTTCTTAAGATCTGTAATCTGATCGATCTGATCTGAAAATTCCTTCGCAATCTTTGGATTCTTTGCCATGTATTCTTTGAAAATATCCCGGAGTCCCTGCACCATTGCTTCCAGATTGAGCGGTGACTGTTCTGCTCCGGTATCTTCCCATGAAGTATCCACATCCTCTCGCACTGCAACCGTTCCGCGCAGATATGGCTCTTTAAACTCCAGATCAATGAGCTCTGCTCTCTGCTCTCCGCTTACCAGAACACGGCTGATCTTCTTCGGAAGCTTCACAATCTGCTTGATTGTTGCAATACATCCGATTCTGTGTATATCTGTCACATCCGGATCTTCTGTCTCTATCTCATACTGCCCTGTCAGGAAAATCTTCTCTCCTTCTGTCATAGCCTGGTCAATTGCCTGCAGTGATTTTTCACGGCTCACATCAAAATGTGCCACCATTTCCGGCAGGATCGTCATTCCACGCAGTGCCACAACAGGCAGACTTATTCTTTCATTTTCCATATATACTCTCCTGTTTTATCTTCTTGGATCTCTTTCGTGCTTTTCTTATAAAACTGAAAGCTTCTCCGGCTCTTCTCATACAAAGTTGAAAAGCTTCTCCGGCTAATATATAAAAGCAGGCGGGCACAATTACCTGTACCCGCCCCATAATTACGCACTCTCTGAACTTATCGTCTCATGCTCACATACAGGTTCACCAATGCCTTTTACTACATCTTTCGTAATCCTGCACGTCTTCAACGTCTCATCGGAAGGTGCTTTATACATAATATCCATCATGATATTCTCCATAATTGCACGGAGTCCTCTGGCACCTGTTCTTCTCTTAAGTGACGTCTCAGCTATCTCTTCAAGCGCAGCCTTATCAAATGTAAGATCCACACCATCAAATTCCAGCATCTTCTGATATTGTTTCACAATTGCATTCTTTGGTTCTGTTAAAATAGATATCAACGCATCACGGTCTAACATCTCCAGTGTTACATTCACCGGCACACGTCCGACCAGCTCCGGAATCAATCCGAATTTTACAAGATCCTGTGGAAGGACCTGTTTCAGCAGACGATCCACGTCATCTTCATGCTTCTCTGCAATCTCTACATTGAAACCAATAGATTTCTGATCGATACGTTTCTCAATGATCTTCTCAATTCCTTCAAACGCACCACCACAGATAAACAAAATATTCGTAGTGTCGATCTGGATCAGTTCCTGATGTGGATGTTTTCGTCCGCCCTGTGGCGGAACACTTGCCACGGTTCCTTCAATAATCTTCAACAATGCCTGCTGTACACCTTCTCCGGATACGTCTCTTGTAATTGATGGGTTCTCGGATTTTCTAGTAATCTTATCAATCTCATCAATATATATAATTCCATATTCTGCGCGCTCAATATCGCCATCTGCTGCCTGGATGATCTTAAGCAGAATGTTCTCAACATCTTCACCGACATAACCGGCTTCTGTAAGTGCAGTTGCATCCGCAATTGCAAATGGAACATTCAGGATCTTTGCAAGCGACTGTGCCAGAAGCGTCTTGCCACAACCAGTAGGTCCAAGCATCAGAATGTTACTCTTTGAAAGCTCCACACCGTCTCTTCCTGCCATAATCCGTTTATAATGATTATAAACTGCTACGGAAAGAACCTTCTTTGCTTCTTCCTGACCGATCACATACTCATCAAGAAATGCTTTGATTTCTTCTGGCTTTAACAGATTGATATCTGAGAACGGATTCCATCCGGCATTACTGCCCGGATTCATCTCCTCCTCGATAATCTCTGCGCACACTTCAACACAGTCATCACAGATATATACGCCTTCCGGTCCTGCGATCAGCTTACGCACCTGCGACTGTGTCTTATTACAAAACGAACATCTCACCTGATCATCGTTTCTTCCTGCCATTTTCTCACCTCATATCCCGGAGAACCGTCTTAGCGACGTGTAATTACCTCGTCGATCAGACCATACTCCTTTGCTTCCTCAGCCGACATAAAGTTATCACGGTCTGTGTCCCGGCTGATGACTTCTAACGGCTGTCCTGTATTCTCTGCAAGGATCTGATTCAGTTTCTGGCGTGTTTTCAAAATATGATCAGCCGCAATCTGAATCTCTGTAGCCTGTCCCTGCGCACCACCGGATGGCTGATGGATCATAATCTCCGCATTCGGGAGTGCAAGTCTCTTTCCTTTAGTTCCACCGGAGAGAAGGAAAGAACCCATGCTTGCAGCCATACCAATACAGATTGTCTCGATATCACATTTGATATACTGCATGGTATCATAAATTGCCATACCTGCTGTTACAGAGCCTCCCGGACTGTTGATATACAGATGAATATCTTTCTCCGGATCCTCTGCTTCAAGGAATAATAACTGTGCTACGATCACACTTGCGGACACGTCTGTTACTTCTTCCCCTAAAAATATAATTCTGTCTTTTAATAATCTTGAATAGATATCGTAGGAGCGCTCTCCACGGCTTGTCTGTTCAATGACATAAGGTACTAAACTCATGTATATGCCTCCTCAATATAATATCTGCTGTTATTTATTTCTCTACAGCATTTTCTACAAGGAATGTAACAGCTTCCTGAACTGCCATATCCTCTTTCATCTGCTTCTTCTCAGCATCACCCATAAATTCTTTCAGCTTGTCAGCTTCCATCTTATAAGCTTCTGCCATCTTAGCGATCTCTTCGTCCAGTTTCTCATCGCTGATCTCGATGTTCTCAGCTTTTGCAATAGCTTCCAGTACAAGACGAGTCTCGATACGTTTTACAGCCTGTGGCTTGAACTCTTCGTTCATCTTCTCCTCAGTCATTCCTGTGAACTGATAGTACTGCTCCATAGTCAGTCCCTGAGACTGGATTCTCTGTGCAAAATCGTTAGCCATCTGTGAAATCTGTGTATCAACCATAGCATCCGGGATCTCATAAGAAGCATTCTTAATTGCCTGCTCTACAGCCTGATCTTCCTGTTTGCGTTTTCCGTCTGTAGCTTTCTGCTCTTTGATCTTAGCTTTTACGTCTGCTTTGTACTCATCTAATGTATCGAACTCAGAAACTTCTGCCGCGAATTCATCATCGATCTCAGGAAGCTCTTTTGCTTTGATCTCGTGTACTGTGCATTTGAATACAGCTTCTTTTCCCTTCAGCTCTTCTGCATGATAATCTTCCGGGAATGTTACTTTTACTTCTACTTCTTTTTCGGCTTCTGCTCCGACAAGCTGCTCTTCGAATCCCGGGATAAATGATCCGGAACCGATAGTCAGTGGATAGTTCTCACCTTTTCCACCCTCAAATGCTTCTCCGTCTACAAACCCTTCAAAGTCAAGGATTACTTCGTCTCCATCCTGTACTGCACGGTCTTCAACTGTTACAGTTCTTGCGTTCTTTTCAGCTTCTTCCTCGATCTTAGCTTCTACTTCTTTCTGTGTTACACGTGTAGATACTTTGTCTACTTCCAGTCCTTTGTACTCTCCAAGAGTAACTTCCGGTTTTGTAGCTACTTCTGCTGTGAAGATAAACGGTTTTCCCTTCTCAATCTGTACGATGTTGATCTCCGGTCTGGAAACGATCTCAAGCTCGCACTCATCATAAGCATCTGCATATGCTTTTGGAATGATCTCATTTGCAGCATCATCAAAGAAGATCTCTGCTCCGTACATCTTCTCGATCATCTGACGCGGAACTTTTCCTTTACGAAATCCCGGCAGACTGATTTTGTTCTTCTGCTTCTTATACGCACTCTGAAGTGCTTTTTCTAAATCACTGGCAGGTACTTCAATTGTAAGTTTTGCCATGTTCTTTTCTAATTTTTCTACCTGTAAACTCATGTTACAATTTCCTCCTGATTCTATTCTTTAATCGCGCTTTTATGCGCCTGCCCCATACGGGGTAACGATCGCCTGTTACAGGCATATCAAATAACATTCACCACAGAATTATAACACAAACATTTGCAAATATCCACCCTTAGTTTTTATCTGTGGAAAAAACTGTTTTTCCGGGAATTTCTAAACATTTTCTGCAGATATTTCTGCTGCTCCCGGTGCTTTTTATTTTTCATATACAATTGCTTCTGCAATCTCTCTTGACTTGTCTTCTCCAACAAGCACTTCGATTAGTTTCAGAGCAAATGCTATCGCCGTTCCTACTCCCCGGCTTGTAATAATATTGCCATCCACTGCTACCTGTGTGCGAAGCATAACCGCTCCCTGGATCTCTGTCTCCACCCCCGGATAGCAGGTAATTCTCTTTCCTTTTAATAATCCGAGATTACCGAGCACTGTCGGAGCGGCACAGATTGCTGCTATCGGCTTTCCTTCGGCTGCAAAATCCTTTACTACGCGTCTGACACCTTCATGTGCATTAAGATTCGTTGTTCCCGGCATTCCTCCCGGCAACACGATCATATCTGATTCCACAAAGTTCACTTCTTCAAACAGATCTTCTGTCTGTATATTAATACCATGGGCACCATGTACAGTATAATCCTCCATGATAGAAATCGTATCTACATATATCTGTGCTCTTCTGAGCAGATCAACAACGGTCAGCGCTTCGATCTCTTCAAAGCCGTCCGCCAGCAACACACTTACTTTTATCATTCCTTTTTCTTCCTTTCATCGTATTTTTTGCATTTTTCTTCCAATATAAATATTAACACCGTTTACTTTTTGTGTAAACTATATTATCATTAGTACAGAACTGTATGTCGTATCAAAAAAGGGGGACTCCTATTGGAAATCGAGCGCAAATATCTAATCCGACACTTACCGGCACATCTGCGTCTGGATTCTTTTTCTTGTCGAATCATTGAGCAGGGTTATCTAAACACAACCCCCGTCATTCGTATCCGCAAAGACAATGACAAATATGAACTCACTTACAAATCTTCCGGTCTTATGACCAGGGAAGAATACAATCTTCCGCTTACAGAAAAAGCATATCTTCATCTGTTGCCGAAGATTGACGGAAGACTGATTCGCAAGAAGCGGTATATGATTCCTTTATCCGATATTCTGACGATCGAGCTTGATCTCTTCGAAGGAGATCTTGCTCCACTCATCCTTGCTGAAGTAGAATTTCCGGATGAAACAAGTGCCAATACTTTCTGCGCACCTGACTGGTTCGGAAAGGATGTTACCTTCTCCGGTGAATACCACAACAGCAATCTCAGCAAGATGTAGCAGCAACTTTTTGTTTAAAATACACTTTTGAAACATTTCGGTGCAAACAAAGCAATTTTTTTAGTAAATTGCTATACTAACTAACATACACTCAAGCACGGAGGTGATACCATGTCCAATATACAGCTTGCTAATAACTTACGATTTTTAAGGACAAAACACAAACTGACTCAGGATGATCTGAGCAGTCTGCTGAATATCTCCAGACAGGCTTATTCAAATTATGAAACAAGCAAACGAACCCCGGATCTGGATTCGCTGTTACATATATCCAGATTTTATCGGATTTCTATCGATGAACTGGTCCTTGATAATCTTCAGAGTACTTATCACACAAGCGCTTTGAAAACCGGAGAAGAATATATTCCGTATGTAGTTATGGCAAAAGAAAAAAATACCGGCAATTCCATTTATCTTTCCAGAGAAGAGCTTGACTTTATTATTAAATATCGTGCACTCTCTGAAGAAAACAAACAGATTCTTGCCGGTTTTCTTTCAAACAAACCTTAACAGACGATTATTCCGTCATAATGAATCCATCATGTACTGCGTTCATCGCTTTCTCGATGTCTTTCTCATCTACCAGTACAGTAATTCTGATTTCAGAAGTCGAGATCATATTAATATTAACCCTTGAGTTGTAGAGAGATTCAAACATCTTGGCTGCAACTCCCGGGTTACTCATCATTCCAGCTCCAACCACTGATAATTTTGCAACATTCTTATTACAAGTAATCTCCTGAATCGTCAGACGCTCCTTGTTCTCGTTCAGTATTTCAAGTGCACGATCCAGATCATCTGATGCAACCGTAAAGGAAATATCTTTTGTTCCTTCTCTTCCTACAGACTGGAGAATAATATCTACATTAATATTGTTCTTTGCAAGTGTATTAAATATTACAAATGCCGTGCCCGGTTTATCTTCTACACCGATCACTGAAATTCTGGCTGTATTTGCATCTGCTGCGACTCCCGTTACTAACAGTTTTTCCATCTTGGCTGCCTCCTTGACTACTGTTCCTTCTGCCTCTGTCAGGCTGGAACGTACTACTAATTCTACATTATATTTCTTTGCCATCTCTACGGAACGGTTGTGCAATACTTTGGCTCCCAGACTTGCCAGCTCCAGCATCTCGTCATATGTGATGACATCGAGTTTTCTTGCATTCTTTACTACACGTGGATCTGCTGTATAAACACCTTCAACATCTGTATAAATCTCGCATTTATCTGCATGAAGAACTGAAGCCAGCGCAACTGCTGTTGTGTCAGATCCACCACGTCCCAGAGTCGTAATATCATCGTATTTGTTAACTCCCTGAAAACCGGTGACAATAACAATCTTCCGGGAATCCAGTTCATGCTGGATACGCTCTGTATCTACGCGTTTAAAACGAGCATTTCCATATCTGGATGTAGAATGCATCATAACCTGAAATGCATTCAAGGATACCGCCGGAACATCCAGTGCCTGCATCGCCATAGCCATAAGCGATACGGATACCTGCTCTCCGGTTGTCAGAAGCATATCCAGTTCTCGCTTCTTAGCATCCGGATTAATATCATGTGCCATTTCTATCAGATTATCTGTAGTATCTCCCATTGCGGATAATACAACTACTACATCATGTCCTGCTTTATAATCTTCAATGCATCGTCTGGCAACATTGAAAATACGTTCTTTATTCGCAACAGAACTGCCGCCGAATTTCTTTACAATTAACATTCGCTTGCCCTCTTTTCTTATGCTTTCTGATCTTCAATCCTTATCATATGTAAGATCTGATCTTTGTACCGGTTTGCTCTTGTATCATAATCACCTTCCATCATAACCGGCGTTACAATTCCAAATTCACCTTCTAATCCCGGAACTTTCACGATTTCGATCTCTCCAAAGGAATATTCCAGATCTTTCCGCATCTCTTCTTCATCACCTTTCATGCGGATGAAGAATCTGCGTTTGGCATCACCTTTATCTTCCAGCGTCAGTTTTTCCTGTTTCCACATTGTCATAATATTGCGGTTCAGGTGTTTTGCTGCATCTACAACATCTGCTACAACTGCACTTGCTGTCGGCAGTTTACCGGCACCGCTTCCATAAAACATTGCATCACCAAGAACATTACCATGTACAAAAATCGCATTGAACACTCCATTTACATTGTACAGTGGATGTTCCGGATAAAGCATGCAAGGCGCAACGATCGCATGCAGTCTGCTGCCGTCTCTCTTGCTGGAAGCGAGCAGCTTGATCGTTGTTCCCATTGCCTTGGCGTATTTCATATCCTCTGTCGTGATCTTCGTAATTCCTTCACAGTAAATGTCTTCAAAGTCAACCTGATTTCCACTGATCAGAGAAGATAAAATTGCAATTTTACGGCAGGCATCATATCCTTCCACATCCGCTTCCGGATTGCGCTCCGCATAACCATTCGCCTGCGCCTCTTTCAGAACCGTGTCATAATCAGCTCCTTCATAGAACATCTTTGTCAGCATATAATTTGTTGTACCATTTAAAATACCTGTGATCTCTTCAATTTCGTCCGCTGTCAGAGATGAATTGAGCGGACGGATGATCGGGATTCCGCCACCTACGCTTGCTTCAAACAGAAAATTAATGTTCTTTTCTTTTGCAATCGACAACAGCTCTGCACCGTGTTTCGCTACAAGAGCCTTGTTTGAAGTTGCAACGCTTTTTCCTGCCAGAAGACTTCTCTTTACAAATGTATAAGCAGGTTCAATTCCCCCCATCACTTCTACAACAATATTAATCTCTTCATCCTGTATGATCGTCTCAAAATCATGGACAATCTTCTCCTGCACCGGATCTCCCGGAAAATCTTTCAGATCCAGGACATACTTCACCTGAAGTTTCTCACCAATTCTCTGATTAATTCCTGCTCCATTTGTATCAATTACTTCTACGACACCGGAGCCTACGGTTCCATAACCCAAAACTGCAATATTTACCATATATCTCTCCTTTATCTTTCCGCTTTCTGTTTCAGATATGCATTAATAAATGCGTCAATATCCCCATCCAACACCGCATTTACATTACTGTTTTCCTGACCGGTTCTGTGATCCTTGACAAGTGTATACGGCTGCATTACATAAGATCTTATCTGGTTTCCAAATCCAATCTCCTTGATCTCACCACGGATATCTGACACTTTTTCTGCCTGTTCCTGCTCTTTCATAAGCTGAAGCTTTGCTTTCAGCATCTGCATCGCTTTTTCTTTGTTGTGATGCTGCGAGCGTTCGTTCTGGCACTGCACAACAATCCCAGTAGGCAGATGCGTAATACGAATTGCCGAAGATGTCTTATTAACATGCTGACCACCCGCACCGCTGGCACGGTATGTGTCGATCTTCAGATCCTCATCTGCAATGTCAATATCAATATCATCTTCTATGTCTGGAACAACATCACAGGAAGCAAATGATGTCTGCCGTTTCCCAGCCGAATTAAACGGCGAAATACGAACCAGACGGTGTACGCCTTTTTCAGATTTCAAATAGCCATAGGCATTCTCACCATTCACTTCAAACGTTACCGTCTTAATTCCGGTAATATCTCCATCCAGATAATCCAGTACTTTTAACGCGAACCCTCTCTGTTCTGCCCAGCGGTTATACATACGATAGAGCATACCTGCCCAGTCACAGGATTCGGTTCCTCCGGCGCCTGCATGAATCGTCATGATCGCATTGCAGGAATCATATTCACCTGACAACAATGTCTGGATACGAAGTTCTTCAAAAAGCGTTTCGAACTTCTTCCATTCCTGTTCAATTTCTTTCACTACAGAAGGATCCTCTTCTTCATATCCCATTTCCAGAAGAATCGCCACATCTTCATATCCGGTATAAAGCGTGCGGATCTTCTCTGTAAGTTCTTTCAGATCCTTCAGTTCTTTCATAATCTTCTGGGATTCTTCCGGATCATTCCAGAAATCCGGTTCCTCTACCTTGCGCTCCAGCTCTTCGATCCTTTTCTCCTTGCCGGCGACGTCAAAGTGAATCCCTCATCTCGGCAAGAGGTTCTTCGTAAGCATTATAAATGCTCTTAAGCTGATCTAATTCAACCACTTTTGCTTCACCTCTTTCTTTTTTATATTCTCATTTTTGTATTCTGTTTACAGGCTGTGGCTCTTACTTTCTGCCACAACACTGTTTGTATTTCTTACCGCTTCCACACGGACACGGATCGTTTGGATATACCTTTTTCTCTGCTCTCTTCTTCGGAGTATGTGCTGCGGAATCGTCTTTATTCGTTCCTGTAACCTGTGCAACCTGTTCACGTTCTACTTTTTCTTCCAGCCTTACATGGAACAGTGCACGTACGGTGTCAGCAGAGATGCTCTGTGTCATCTCGCCGAACATCTCATATCCGATCATCTTATATTCTACCTTCGGATCTCTTTGTCCATAAGCCTGCAGACCAATTCCCTGACGGAGCTGATCCATATCATCGATATGATCCATCCATTTTGCATCAATAACCTTAAGCAGGATCACACGCTCGATCTCACGTACCTGTTCTGGTTCCTGATACTCCGCCTCTTTTACTTCGTATGCTTTTGCTGCACGCTCTTTTAACAGATGTTTCAGCTTCTTCGGTGACAGTCCCTTAACATCTTCCGGTGCCAGAGGTTCCATTGGAATTGTCTCTAAGATATTGCGGTTCAGTTCTACCAGATTAAACTCTTCATAATCCTGATCCGGACTTACGATCATATCTACGGTATTCTCAATATAATCATTCATCATATGGAAAATAGAATCACGCATGTTGTCTCCATCCAGTACATGTCTTCTCTCTTCATAAATGATCTCTCTCTGCTCATTCATTACCTGATCATACTCTAACAGATTCTTACGGATTCCGAAGTTGTTACTCTCGATCTTCTCCTGTGCTTTCTGAATCGCACTGGATAACATCTTATGCTGTATCTGTTCTCCTTCTTCTACACCAAGTGCATTAAATACACTCATCAGACGTTCAGATCCGAACAAACGCATCAGATCATCTTCCAGTGAAATATAGAATCTGGATTCTCCCGGGTCTCCCTGACGTCCGGAACGTCCACGAAGCTGATTATCAATACGTCTGGATTCATGACGCTCTGTCCCGATAATCTTCAGTCCGCCTGCTTCTCTGGCTTCATCGTCCAGTTTAATATCCGTACCACGACCAGCCATGTTTGTTGCGATCGTAACTGCATCATGGATACCTGCCTGTGCAACAATCTCAGCTTCCAGTTCATGGAATTTCGCATTTAATACATTGTGCTTGATTCCACGACGTTTTAGCATACCACTGAGAAGTTCGGAATTCTCAATTGTAATCGTACCAACCAGTACCGGCTGATGTTTTGCATGCGCTTCTTCAATTGCATCACATACAGCTTTGAATTTTTCCTTTTCTGTCTTGTATACAGCATCTTCCAGATCCTTCCGGATAACCGGTTTATTTGTAGGAATCTCTACAACATCCATTCCGTAAATCTCACGGAACTCCTTCTCCTCTGTCAGAGCAGTACCTGTCATACCGGACTTCTTCTCATATTTGTTAAATAAATTCTGGAACGTAATCGTCGCAAGAGTCTTACTCTCTCTCTTAACTTTTACATGCTCTTTCGCTTCAATCGCCTGATGAAGTCCGTCAGAATAACGACGTCCCGGCATAATACGTCCGGTGAACTCATCAACGATCAGTACTTCATCATCTTTTACAACATAGTCTTTGTCACGAAACATCAGATTGTGTGCACGCAGTGCCAGAATAATATTATGCTGGATCTCCAGGTTTTCTGCATCTGCCAGGTTCTCAATATGGAAGAACTTCTCTACTTTCTTCACACCATCTTCTGTAAGGTTGATGTTCTTTTCTTTCTCGTTAACAATGAAATCTCCGGTCTCTTCAATATCTTCACCAAGGATTGCATTCATTTTGGAGAACTCACCACTCGCTTCACCACGTTCTAACTGACGTGCGAGAATGTCACACGCTTCGTAAAGCTTTGTAGATTTGCCACTCTGTCCGGAAATAATAAGCGGAGTTCTTGCTTCATCGATCAATACCGAGTCAACCTCATCGATAATGGCAAATTTCATACCTCTCTGTACAAGCTGTTCCTTGTAAATTACCATGTTATCTCTCAGATAATCAAAGCCAAGTTCATTGTTCGTTACATATGTGATATCGCAGTTATATGCATCTCTTCGCTCGTCATTGTCCATCTCATTCAGAACTACGCCTACGGTCAGTCCAAGGAACTCATGAACCTGTCCCATCCACTCAGCATCACGCTTTGCCAGATAATCATTGACTGTTACGATCTGCACACCTTCACCGGTCAGCGCATTCAGATATGCCGGCAACGTTGATACAAGTGTCTTTCCTTCACCAGTCTTCATCTCTGCGATACGTCCCTGATGCAGGACAATACCACCGATGATCTGTACTCTGTATGGTTTCATTCCCAGAGTACGGTATGCTGCTTCACGCACAACTGCAAATGCCTCTGGAAGGATATCATCTAATGTTTCTCCGCCAGCAAGTCTGTCTTTGAATTCTTTTGTCTTCGCTCTTAATTCTTCATCTGACAGGCTCTGCATCTGCGGTTCTAACGCTTCAACCGCATCTGCGATCGGATAAATTCTCTTCAGCTCATGTTCACTGTGTGTTCCAAATATTTTCTGTATAAAACCCATGTTGATATATACTCCTTATTTGTAAATTTACTCAAATTTTATTCTAGCACTATCCGAATCTCAATTCAACCAATTTATAAAGTGTTTACAAACTGGTAACACTTCCTTTACGAACGATATTTCCGGACTTTTTCATACTGAAGCGTTCCGCCAAAGAGATCAAGGGCACTGCCGATTGTAAAGTCCAGACATCCTTTTGTCAGATGCGCAAATTGCTCTAAATCCTCCATGCTTCCGATCCCCCCCGCATATGTAACCGGATTGCCATGATATCTACCGAGAAGTTCAGCCAGATGCTTGTCCACACCGGCTGCTTTTCCCTCTACATCCACACCATGCACAAGGAATTCATCACTGTATCCCGCCAGTTCCTTTAATATCTGTTCATTCAGGACAACATCTGTAAATGTCTGCCACCGGTCTGTCACAATGTAATACTGCCTATCTTTTTTCCGGCAGCTTACATCAATGACTACATGTTCTTTTCCTACTTCTCTTTTCAGCTTCTCCATCGCATCCCAGCGGATCTTACCACCTTTAAATACATAAGAAGTTACGATTACATGGCTTGCACCTTTTTCAATATAGCCGGAAGCATTCTCCGCCGTAACCCCACCGCCGATCTGCATCCCGCCGGGATATGCCCGTAATGCTTTTTCTGCCTGTTCCAGTGTCTTCTTATAATATTCGGAAGAAGGCGGATTCAGCAATATGATATGCCCGCCTTTCAAGCCATCTTTCCTATATAAATCTGCGTAATAATCCGCATCCATTTCAGACGTAAAATTTTCTGTTGCCTGATTACCTTCGTCTCTTAAGCTTCCGCCTACGATTTGTTTTACTTTTCCATTATGAATGTCAATACATGGTCTGAATCTCATAAATCTGCGTTACTCCTTCTTTACGATTACACTACTAGTGGATAAAGCCCAACTACATTTAATAATGATACCCACGAATTGTTCCGTGCTGCGCACTCTCACAATTCTGCCCACTATTCGCATATCGTGGGATCACAATCCCACTTTTATGCTCATATTGGGGCAGGTCCCAAGGTCATACAGCCACTTATGAGCAAGCTCATGCGGCTTTCGACCTTTTGACCTTGGTATCATTGCATTATTATAGCACACCGCCTTTTCAAAAAAAAGAAAAGGCGGTGCGCTGTCTCATTATTTCTTATCTTTTTTTGTTGTTTTGTCTGTCTTCTGATCCGTTGTCTTTTTGTCTGTTGCTTTATCTGTCTTCTGATCTGCATTGTTATCTGTGCCGTCAAAGCCATCTTCTACATCATCTTTGATGTCTTCAGCTCCGTCTTCAATATCATCACCAATCTCATCTGCGACTCCATCATCATTTTCCGTATCGTCTGCTGTTCCATTTGTCGCATCATTTGTACGATCACCATTGTAGTCTGTAGCCTTATTATCTGCATTGTCATTTCCACAGCCTGTCAGTGCACCCATCACGCAGACACACAACACTACCAGCATACATCTTCTCAACTGTCTCATATTTTCATTCTCCCTTTCGTTCCTGTATATTTATCTATTTATCAAGTAATACTTGTTATCATGTAATATTTACATTTTTGCAGATTCTATACTTTCACGATTCTGGGATTATTTTACATCTATGTCACAGTTTTACAATCAGCATTGTTTTCACATTACATACGCTCTGTAATCTCACCGCTTCTGTATGCCTGAAGAAGCATTTTCAGATCTTCAATCTGTTCTTTTAACTCCTGACCTATATCCGTATCTCCTACCAGCTTTCTCTCCAGCACACGTTTTACAACAACGCTGTCTGAATGGATGTCGCTTTCTTTTTCAATCGCTGCTTCTGTTGATTCAAACGGTTCATGCGCCGCAAGAATCAGTCCGTAAGAATTATAGATCAGCGTATATCCTGCAATGCCGGTCTGTTTCTGATAGGCTCTGGAAAATCCGCCATCGATCACAAGCACTTTTCCGTTACATTTGATCGGGCTTTCTCCCGTAATCGCTTTCACCGGCACATGCCCGTTAATGATATGTGCACTCTCTTCGGTCAGTCCAAATTCTTTCAGAATCATATTGATTACTTTTTCATTTTCAAGCAAATTATAATATGGGTTTTTCTTTTCTTTATGCGTCTCTTTTTCAGCAAGGAAATAACGTTCAAATGTTGCCATTTTATCTTTTCCAAACAATGGGGAATTTTCACTCAACCAGATATACCACATCATGTCCTTTCCCCGCTCTTTTTCCTTCTTATTTAATGCATAAAATCCTTTTCGCGCATAGCTTTCCAGCACTTCATACAGACTCTTTCCTTTGTAGGATCTGCCGTACAGCCGTACACTTTTCAATGTTCCGTCCTCTTTAAGCGGAACACAGCCATGATAGAGCAGATTTCCATTATAGACTTTGTAGAGTCCACCCTTGTTCAACAGAAAGCGCATATGATCCTGCAGTTTCTCACAGTTTAGAAATGCACTTTCAAGCCGCGACATGATCTCTTCCTCGTCTTTGCTGAGCGCATATGGATGTTTCGGATCGATTGTCGGAAAATTTATATCCAGCATCTCATATTCTTTTCCATCCAGAGTTATAACACCACGTTCATAATCGATCTTGTCTAACAGATTTCGATCCTCCAGATGAAATCCCGGATTCTTTTTGATAATCTGTCCTTCCACTTTAAATTGAATAACCGACATTGCTTTGTGCATCCGCATCTCAAGCTGTTTTTCATTAATGTCTCTATTCTGCTCTCCTTTTAATTTGAAACATTCACACGGATCATCCTTATATACCCGAAGTGCAAATGTCGCAAGCGGAAGCAGGTTGATCCCATATCCATCCTCCAGAATATCCAGATTGCCATATCTTGCGCAGATACGGATCACATTTGCGATACAGCCACGCTGCCCGGCAGCTGCCCCCATCCACAGTACATCATGATTCCCCCACTGAATGTCTACGGAATGATAATTCTTTAATTTGTCCATGATGATGTGTGGTCCCGGACCTCTGTCATATATATCTCCTACAATATGCAGGTGATCCACCGTCAGTCTCTGGATCAGCTCACTAAGCGCCACAATAAAAGGTTCTGCTCTGCCAATTCCGATGATCGTGCTTACAATGGAGTTATAATACGACTCTTTGTCCGAAACTTCCGGACGTACCGTGATCAGCTCCTCGATCACATAAGCAAATTCTTTCGGCAGTGCCTTTCGCACTTTTGATCTTGTGTATTTGCTTGCTGCGCATTTACACACTTCAATTAACCGGTACAATGTAATCTTGTACCAGTCCTCCATACTCTCTTCGGTCTGTCTGATCCGATCCATCTTTTCTTTTGGATAATAAATAAGAGTAGCCAGAGATTGTTTGTCTCTGCTACTCAAAGTATTTCCAAATACATCATCAATTTTACGGCGCACAGAACCTGAGCCGTTCTTCAGCACATGTGAAAACGCCTCATATTCTCCGTGAATATCCGTCAGGAAATGTTCGGTTCCTTTCGGAAGATTCAAAATTGCCTGAAGATTAATAATCTCCGTTGATGCCTTAGCGATGGTCGGGTACAGCTCAGAAAGTCTCTCCAGATAACGTTCTTTTAATTCTTTCATAAACTCCTCCCATAATTAAAACTGAATGACATCCGACATGTCATACAGCCCTGCCGGTTTACCTGCCAGAAATTTGGCAGCTTCCACGGCACCTTTTCCAAAGATTGTCTTGGAATATGCTGTATGCTTAAATTCTATTACTTCATCAGTTCCGGCAAACAGTACTTCATGTTCCCCTACAATCGTACCGCCACGGACTGCTGAAATCCCAATCTCTTTTGTATCACGTTTCTTACGCTCCTGGCTTCTGTCATATACATAATGATATGCTTCATCCATTGCTTCATTCATAGAATCCGCAAGCGCAATTGCTGTTCCGCTCGGTGCGTCCAGCTTCTGGTTGTGATGCTTTTCAACAATCTCCATATCATATCCTGCCGGTGCAAGAACTTTGGTTGCTTCTTTTAATAATTTCATCAGAAGATTGATACCAAGAGACATATTTGCAGATTTTAAAACTGCTGTTTTCTTTGCTGCTTCTGGAATCTTTGCAAGTTGTTCTTCTGAAAGACCTGTCGTACAGAGAACAACCGGCATTTTTTTCTCTTCGCAGTATGTAAGCAGAGCATCTGCTGCTGCCGCGTTAGAAAAATCAATGATCACATCTGCTTCCACGTCGCATTTTTCCAGGCTTTCAAAAACCGGATAATCATTGGCGATTCCTGTATATTTATCAATTCCTGCAACAAGCTCGATTCCTTCGTCGGCTTTAATAAGCCCCGTAATTACCTGTCCCATATGTCCATTGCATCCATGCATGATTGCTCGTACCATTTTATTTCCTCCTGTATGTTCCCACGATTGTCATAGAAAAAGGATATCACAACTGGTGCCAGTAAGCAACCAATGATATCCTTTTCACATATTCTGCACAATATGTATCTTATGCTAATTGAATTCCGAAATCTTTCATTGCTTTTGCCAGCGCCTGTTCATGCTCTTTAGAGATCTCTGTAAGCGGCATGCGAAGCGGTCCACACTCAACTCCCATAAGCTGCATTGCTTTCTTAACCGGAATCGGGTTCACTTCACAGAACAGTTGCTCAATAAGAGGCAGTGCTTTCAGCTGAAGTGCTGCACTCCCTTTTACATCTCCGTTAAAGAACTTCTCGCAAATATCATGTGTTTCCTGCGGCGCAACATTAGACAGCACAGAAATAACACCTTTGGCTCCCAGTGACAACATCGGCACGATCTGGTCATCATTACCGGAATATAAATCAATATTTCCATCTGTCAGAGCCATGATCTTCGCAACCTGTGAAATATTGCCAGACGCTTCTTTTACAGCTACGATATTATCTACATTCTTAACAAGCTCTGCAACCGTTGCCGGTTCAATATTGCATCCGGTTCTGCTTGCAACGCTGTACATGATAATCGGAGCTTTTGCTTCTTTGGCTACTGCTGTATAGTGACCGATCAGTCCTGCCTGTGTTGCCTTATTATAATAAGGTGTTACCAGTAACAGACCATCTGCACCATAATCTGCCGCCTCTTTTGACATGTCGATGGCTGTTCTTGTGCAATTAGAACCAGTTCCGGCAATTACCGGGATTCTGCCTTTCACACGGTCAATAGCAAATTTCACACACTGCATATGCTCTTCTTCCGTCATTGTAGCAGATTCTCCGGTCGTTCCGCAGATAATGATCGCATCCGTACCGTGTGTACAATGATAATCAAGCAATTCATCAAGTTTATTATAATTAATGGTTTCGTCGCTGTTAAATGGTGTAACGATGGCTACACCTGCACCTGTAAAAATAGACATACATATCCTCCTGACTGCATTTCGTTATTAACAGAATTTTATCACCATTCAAATATGATGTCAATGAAACTCTTTCCCCCTTTACAGGTATTTTGTCATTTTCTCTCATTTTCCATCAAATTCCCACACACTCCAGTTTGCTTACCGAAACTTCATATGCTATGCGTTTCTGAGTTTCTGTCTCTGAAAGTTTCTTTACATATTCCCGGCTCTGGATTCTTCCAAGGATCTGCACATGCTCTCCCACTTCAAAAGCAGAGGCAAATCTTGCATTTCTTCCCCAGCAGATACACGGTATGTAATCTGATTTTCCATATGGACGGTTCACCGCAAGCAGAAGATCTGCAATTTCTCTTCCGAGCGGAGTTTTACGGTATACCGGCAGTTTACAGATATAGCCGTCCAGCAAGATATTGTTTGTCCGCGCTCCATCCGGCTCTTCTTCAATAAATGTAACTTCTCTGGCGAACACGGACAGTACAAGTCTGTTTTTCTGTTCCTCATGGCGGTTGTAAGAGCGGAACTGTCCACAGATCATCAGATATTCTCCTTCATAATCCTGGCTCACATCGACCAGTCGTTCCGATACCATTACCGGTATCCGGTCCTTGGAATTGCTCAGACGCTTCACATCAACATCTACCATATAAAAGCCCTCACCGAACACTTCGTGGCTGAATGTAAAGCCTGATACAACTTCTCCCATAATTGTTACCTGATTGTTTTCAATAACCTTATCTGACATAATTTTACATTCTCCTTCCTCTGAATCGTATTTTGAGTCATACCATAATCTATGAAAGTCGGAATGCTTTTAGAACTAAATACTTGTAAATTCTATAAAATATGATAAACTAATAAAGTTGTACAATGAAAAATGGAAAATTATATGTTAATAGGAAGAGAAAAGGAAGGTTCGTATGAAGACAAAACGCGAAGATGTACGTAATATAGCAATCATTGCCCATGTCGATCACGGTAAAACGACATTGGTTGACGAATTATTGAAGCAAAGCGGTGTATTCCGTGAAAATCAGGAAGTGGAAGAACGTGTTATGGATTCCAACGATATTGAACGTGAGCGTGGAATCACAATCCTTTCCAAAAACACAGCAGTCTATTATAAAAATACAAAGATCAACATTATCGACACACCGGGGCATGCTGATTTTGGTGGCGAGGTAGAACGTGTTTTAAAAATGGTAAACGGTGTTGTCCTCGTTGTAGATGCATTTGAAGGTGCTATGCCACAGACCAAATTCGTTCTAAGAAAGGCACTGGAACTGGAACTTCCGGTTATCGTATGTATCAATAAGATCGACCGTCCGGAAGCAAGACCGGATGAAGTTATCGACGAAGTTCTTGAACTGTTCATGGATCTGGATGCTTCTGATGAACAATTAGACTGTCCGTTCGTTTACGCTTCTGCAAAAGCAGGTGTTGCAGTTCTGGATCTCTCTGATGAAGAGAAAGATATGAAGCCTCTTTTTGAGACAATCTTAGAGTATATTCCGGCTCCGGAAGGTGATCCGGAAGCTCCGACGCAGGTACTGATCAGTACAATCGATTACAATGAATATGTCGGAAGAATCGGTGTCGGCAAAGTTGATAACGGTACAATCCGTGTAAATCAAGATATGGTTCTTGTAAACCATCATGATCCTGACAAACAGGAAAAAGTAAAAATCAGCAAACTTTATGAATTTGACGGTCTGAACAAAGTAGAAGTAAAAGAAGCTACGATTGGATCTATCGTTGCAATCTCAGGTATTTCTGATATTTCCATCGGTGATACACTCTGTTCTCCGGAAGCTCCGAACGCAATTCCGTTCCAGAAGATTTCAGAGCCAACGATTTCCATGAACTTCATCGTTAACGACAGTCCGTTTGCCGGACAGGAGGGAAAATACGTTACTTCCCGTCACTTACGTGATCGTCTGTTCCGCGAGCTGAACACAGATGTCAGCCTTCGTGTAGAAGATACCGAGAACATGGACAGCTTCAAAGTATCCGGACGTGGCGAACTTCATTTATCCGTTCTAATTGAGAACATGCGCCGTGAAGGTTATGAATTTGCAGTTAGCAAAGCAGAAGTTCTTTATAAGAAAGACGAAAAAGGTAAATTATTAGAGCCTATGGAGGCAGCTTATATCGATGTGCCGGATGAATTTACCGGAACTGTCATCGACAAATTAAGCCAGCGTAAAGGTGAGCTGCAGAACATGGGTGCAACCGGTGGCGGATATACCCGTCTGGAATTCCGTATTCCGGCACGTGGTCTGATCGGATACCGTGGAGAATTCTTAACAGATACAAAAGGAAATGGTATCATCAATACTGCATTTGACGGCTATGCTCCGTACAAGGGAGACATCACTTACCGTAAGCAGGGCTCTCTGATCGCATTTGAGACAGGCGAATCTGTAACTTACGGACTGTTCAGTGCCCAGGAACGCGGTGTGCTGTTCATCGGTGCCGGCGAAAAAGTATATTCCGGTATGGTTATCGGAGAAAATGCAAAAACAGACGATATCGAAGTCAATGTATGTAAGACCAAACATCTTACCAATACCCGTTCCTCCAGTGCAGACGAAGCACTTCGCCTGACACCTCCGAAAGTATTAAGTCTGGAGCAGGCACTGGACTTCATCGACACAGACGAATTACTGGAAGTAACTCCGAAAAACTTAAGAATCCGTAAAAAGATTCTGGATCCAAAGATGAGAAAAAGAGGGAATCGATCATGATCTTTTTGTGGCAATTAGAAAATATTCGAACACCGTTTTTCAACGAAATCATGCAATTTGTCACTTATTTTGGTCAGGAACTATTAATCATAGCGGTTATCTGCGCACTGTACTGGTGCGCGGATAAGCGCTTTGCTTATTATCTGGGCTTTACTTATTTCACAGCAGGATTCTGCGTGCAGGCGTTAAAGATCACTTTCCGGATTCCAAGACCGTGGATTCTGGATCCAGAATTTAAAGCTGTAAAAAGTGCAATTCCTGCCGCCACCGGATATTCCTTCCCAAGCGGACATACTCAAGGGGCTACATGTCTCTTCTTCCCGTTAGCTCTCCGTGCCAAAAAAGCATGGGCAAAAATACTGTTTATACTCGCATTTTTATGTGTTGGTTTTTCCAGAATGTATCTCGGATGTCACACACCAAAGGATGTTTTCGTATCTATGGGTCTGTCCATTATCATTGCATCCGTTTTCTGGCATTTCCGTTCAAAACTTGAAAATGTTACTACTTGCACCGCACAGATTTCTGTCCTGCTCGGTATACTCGCATTCGCTCTCGCCGGCTATGCATGGTATTTATATCATGGACAGATGATTGCTTTGAAATACGCAATGGACTGCTTCAAAGCTGCCGGAGCCGGATTGGGTTTTGCCCTTGGCTGGTATCTTGAACGCACACATCTGGACTTTCAGCCGGATAGCTGCTCCGGAAAGGGTCAGATTTTGAAATTTATCATTGGTATACTACTGACACTTTGCGTAAAACTCATCATCTCTTTTATTTTCGGCTCTTCTATCTTGGCAAAATCCGCCGAATATTTTATACTGCTGTTATGGATCATTTATTTTTATCCTTATCTGTTTACCAAATACAGCAAACACTAAGAGGAGAATTTTATGCGAACAATCATTGCCAATTTTTTAAAACGACTGACCGAAATTCTGGAACTTTTCATTGCTTTGATGCTGGCTGCCGGTATTATTTTATTATGCGTGCGGATCGCCACATCACTTGCCAATGTTCCGGATCTGAATACGTGGCCAAACTATGACGATCTGCTGGAAACCTGTTTTAATCTGATCATCGGAGTGGAGCTTATCCGCATGGTTTATTATCATACACCGGCGACTGTATTTGAAGTTCTGATCTTTGCGATTGCAAGACAGATCATCATCGATCACTCTTCCAGCTATTCTAGCCTGATCGGCGTATGTGCGATTGCTGTTTTATTTGCAACAAGGAAATATCTGTTCTGTGAATTTGATATTCCAAACGAAACTATTTTGCGCGCAACGACGAAAGTAAAACTTGCTAATAAACTTCTGGGTATCTCGCTTCCTTACGAAGAAGATACTGCCACACTTCGAGATATTCTGGAAGAAAGCCTGAAAAAAGGAGAAACCGATATCGGTGTCGGTGCCTGCGCCTACTATTCAAACTGCGGACTTCGTGTTGCAAAAATGCATAATGGAAAAATTTCCAGAATTGAAGTAATTCATGCTATACAATAGTCAACAAACATGTTATACTAAATATATCAGATATATTTCTTTCTGTGTAGAAATTGTCAGATTTTATATATCTGAAAAATGTCAAAAAGGAGTTGAGCATCATGAAGTTTATCATTATCGGAAAAAACATCGATGTAACACCAGGCTTAAAACAAGCTGTAGAAAGTAAGTTAGGAAAATTAGAAAGGTACTTCACTCCAGAGACGGAAATTCACGTAACCTTAAGCGTACAGAAAGAACATCAAAAAATTGAAGTTACAATCCCTGTAAAAGGTACAATTATCCGTTCCGAACAAGTCAGCAGTGACATGTATGTATCCATCGATCTTGTCGAAGAGGTTATTGAACGCCAGCTTCGCAAATATAAGAACAAACTTGTTGCCAGACAGCAGGAAGGCGGCAACTTTAAACAGGAATTTTTCGATACCGCAGAGAATACAGATGAAGACGAGATCAAGATCGTCCGCACAAAGAAATTCGGCATCAAACCAATGTATCCGGAAGATGCATGCATCCAGATGGAACTGCTCGGACACGATTTCTACGTATTCTGCAACGCAGAGACCGAAGAAGTCAACGTAGTCTACAAACGCAAAAACGGCTCTTTCGGATTGATAGAACCAGAGTTTTCATAAAGCTACGAGCAAGACATAAGAATAAGGGAAGCGGGTGGTAATGTTCACATTACCACCCGCTTCCCTTATTCTTATGTATGGCGACAGCCATGACCGAGGAAACACCGCAGGTGGTTTCGAGGTTCTTGCTCGTTGCTTTCACTACTTCTATGCATGGCGACAGCCATGACCGAGGAAACTTTTCCCACTACTCAAGCACCTGCTCTTTTCCGTCAACTTCCGCAAAGAAACATGCCTCTCCCACTTCCATCTTTGCCTGCCCGGAAGTTCCTTCTGTAATCTCCGCCTGCACCGGCGCCAGCTGCTCATCGGACAGTAGCACTTCCAGCACAACCTGATCCGTATACTGCGTATCCAGAATCTGAATTCCGTTCTCTCCTAATATGTACTGGATTTTACCAAGTCCGGTATAATCCGTTGTAATCTGAAGTTTAGATCCTGAAATTCTGGTTACAATCTGGGAAGAAGCCAGTCCTGCCTGCACCGAAGACGAATATGCCCGTACCAGTCCTCCTGTTCCAAGAAGTGTTCCTCCGAAATATCTTGTAACAACTACTACAACCTGATGAAGTCCCGCACCAGTCAGCACATCCAGCATCGGCTTACCGGCTGTACCATTCGGCTCCCCATCATCACTGCACCGCATCAGTTCCTGCTGCTCTCCAACAATATAGGCAAAACAATTGTGTCTGGCATTCCAGTATTTTTTCTTTGTGGCTTCGATAAAAGCAAGCGCTTCCTCTTCTGTCTTCACCGGACTTACAGTTGCAATAAAACGGGATTTCTTTTCTACAATTTCGGCTTCACCGCCGGTATATACAATTTTATATTCTAATGCCATTATTTTTGTTCCTTTCTTTCCTGCACGAGCTGATAATACTTTCCTTTTACATCAGGCAGTCACTCATGATAAAACAACCCGAAAAATACACTTACTTATTATAATACCGAATTTCTTAAGATTTTCCTACCAAAATATGAAGTTTTCATTTTTTTCTTTATTTCAAAGACTATCTTTGCTATAATGACGTGGTATGAAGGAGGCAAAAACTCATGAATTATGGTAAAAGAAAGGCTGCCAGGCAGCAGAAACGAATAACATCCAAATCTGCCATGCAAGGGAAACGCGTCGGCGTCCGCCTGTTCAAAGCTTTGCTACTCTGTATTGTGCTGGTCGGAGTGATTGGTATCATCGGCGGCGGATTATTTGTAAAACGTATCATAAACAATGCGCCTGAGGTATCCCCTTCCGATGTCAAACCGCAGGGATTTACAACTTTTGTTTATGCAGATGACGGTAAAACGGAAACACACCGTTTTGTAGCTTCCGGTTCAAACCGTGTTTACAAAACAATTGATGATATTCCGGATAATCTGGCTCACGCATTTGTTGCAATTGAGGATGAACGTTTTTACAAACATAATGGTATCGACTTACAGGGTATCGCCCGTGCAGCAGTTTCCACACTGACCGGTTCCGAACAAGGTGCCAGTACACTGACACAGCAGCTCATCAAGAATAATGTTTTCCCGAACTTTGTAGACGAGAAGACATTTGCAGACAAATTAGAGCGTAAGTTCCAGGAGCAGTATCTTGCTTTACAGATTGAGAAGCAGATGAGCAAGAATGAGATTCTGGAAAGTTATATGAATACGATCAACCTTGGACAGAACTGTCTTGGTGTACAGTCCGCATCCATGCGTTATTTTGGAAAAGATGTGTCCAAGCTTACATTATCTGAATGTGCGGTTATTGCCGGGATCACTCAGAATCCATCCGGCTACAATCCGGTAACACATCCGGATGCCAATGCCAAGAGACGAGACAACGTTCTGAAAAACATGCTTGAACAGGGTTATATTTCAAAAAAAGAATATAACAAGGCAAAGAAAGACAAAGTTTATGCACGTATTCAGAAAGCCAACAAGAAAAACAGTGATAATAATAACGCTGCCAGCTATTTTGTAGATGCACTTTCTGACCAGGTTATCCACGATCTGAAAGAACAGCTCGGATACACAGATGCACAGGCATACAATGCTCTCTACAGTGGCGGCTTAAGCATCTATTCTACCCAAAACAAAAAGATGCAGAAGATCTGTGATGAAGAGATGAACAAAGACTCTAACTATCCTGGACTTAAGGAATACGGTCTGGATTATGCTCTTACCGTAACCCGTGCTGACGGTTCTGTTAAGAATTACAGCTCTGGCCATGTAAAAAAATACGTCCAGAAGAAATACGGCAAATCACAGGGGCTTTTATACTCCAGCAAAGAAGAAGCCAAGCGTATGGTAAAAGAATGGAAGAAGACCATCGCCAAAAAAGGAGACAAATATAACGAAGTAATGAACATTACTCCACAGCCTCAGGCCTCCGTTACTCTGATGGATCAGAGCAACGGCGAGATCAAAGCTATGGTAGGCGGACGTGGTGCCAAAGGTTCCAGCCTCAGTCTGAACCGTGCTTACAAGGGTGCAAAACGTCAGCCTGGATCTACATTCAAGGTTCTGGCAGCTTATGCACCTGCAATTGATGCATGTGGCAAGACACTTTCTTCTACCGTTGTTGATGAGCCTTACAGTTATAAAAATGGCAAAAGCGTGCGAAATGCCAGCCGTTCTTACAAAGGAACTGTTACTTATCGTACTGCTATCGCCAATTCCATCAATGTCTGTGCAGTCAAGGTCAGTGATGAGATCACACAACAGCTGGGGTATGAATACTGTAAAGACAAATTTGGAATCAGTACACTTGTTAAGAACAAAGAAATCAACGGAAAAATTTTCAGTGATGTTAACCAGACACTTGCACTTGGTGGTATCACAGAAGGTGTTTACAACTATCAGCTCTGCGCTGCATATGCTTCCATTGCTAACGGCGGTGAATATAACACACCTACCCTTTACACGAAAATCGTAGATCATGATGGGAATGTTCTGTTAGAGAATCCGGGTTCATCCCACAGAGCAGTCAAAGAAAGCACTGCTTCTCTTCTTACAAGCGCATTACAAAGTGTTGTTAAAGAAGGTACAGGACGTTCCTGCCAATTAGACAATATGGCAACTGCCGGTAAAACCGGTACAACAACTTCCAACAAGGACTTATGGTTCTGTGGCTTCACTCCTTATTACACCTGTGCAGTATGGGGTGGATATGATGACAACAAGGAATGCGGCTATGACACAAGCTTTCGTTTCCGTCTCTGGAAAGGAATTATGAGCCGTATCCATGAGAATCTTGAATCAAAAGATTTTGATACAAACGCAGGACTGGAAAAAGTATCTGTCTGTAGCATTACTGGTAAGCTTCCGCGTTCTGGATGTCCGACCGAGACAGAATACTTCACGGAAGACACCGTACCTACAGAGACCTGTCCGGGACATTCCAGCTACGACAGTGGATCCAATTATAACAATGATAATAACAGCAATAACGGTAACACCGGTGATACGAACAATGGTAATACCGGCAACAACTCTGGCGGTAATACTGGCGGTAACTCTGGCGGCAACTCCGGTGGCAACACTGGTGGCAACTCTGGCGGTAACTCTGGTGGCAACTCTGGCGGTAACTCTGGTGGCAACTCTGGCGGTAACTCTGGTGGCAACTCTGGCGGTAATACCGGTGGCAACACTGGTGGCAATACTGGCGGTAACTCCGGTGGTGATACTGGTGGTAACTCCGGTGACAACACTGGTGGCGGCACTGGTGGCGGCACCGGCGGACATGGTAATTAATCATCAATAAATGAATAGTAAAAAAGCATTGGGTTTGTAGAACCGAATGCTTTTTCATTTGCTCAGCTATTTTTTTATTTTATAATCTCTGCAATTTTAATTCTGCAATTTTAGTCAAGGATTAGTTTTGCAGCTCCGCATATTCCTGCATCATTTCCTAATTCTGCAAGTTTAAACTGTACATCCTGATTTGCAAAGAATGCATTTGCTCTGTAGTTCTTGACAATATAGTCAAGAAGGATCTCTCCTGCCTTTGATACACCTCCACCAATTACGATTACTGCCGGATCAACAACAACTGCAATGTTAGCAAGTGCATGTCCAAGATATTTTCCAAATTCTTCTACAATCTCTTCTGCAATTTCATCCTGTGCCTTTAATGCATCAAATACTGCTTTTGCATCTACATGTTCCTGACTGCGTAACAGGCTGGACTTTGCATCCTTTGCGAGACGCAGTGCTGCAAGTCTTGCAATACCTGTAGCGGAAGCATACTGCTCCAGGCATCCTTTTTTTCCACAGCCACAGGTTTCTGTCTCTGTTTCATTCACACAGATATGACCGATCTCCCCACCGGCACCATTCGTACCAACCAGAGGATGTCCTTCCAGGATTACGCCACCGCCTACACCTGTTCCCAGCGTAACCATGACGATATTCTTCTCACCTTTTCCAGCCCCAAGCCACATCTCGCCAAGGGCTGCTACATTGGCATCATTTCCCAGTCTGACTTTCAGACCGGTCAGCTCTTCCATTTCTTTTTTAACTTCCTTATAACCCCATCCGAGATTCGCTGTATTCTGTACAATACCCACTTCCGTCACCGGAGCCGGAACACCGATTCCTACTCCTTCGATCTGATCCTTTGCAATCTTCTTTTTCTCACAAAGTTCCTCTATAGAAGCGGCAACATCCGGAAGGATCGCAGCGCCTTCGTTTTCTGTGTGGGATGGAATCTCCCATTTTTCCAGAAGTACACCATCGATCTGGAACAATCCCATCTTCACAGTTGTTCCGCCAATATCTACACCAAAACAATATTTCATGATTATTCTCCCTGTTTCTTAGCCATATTTTCCTGCACACGTTTGTATAATTCCTGTGCAGCATTATATCCCATACTTTTCTGTCTGTGGTTGATTGCCGCAGTCTCAACAATGATAGCGAGATTACGTCCCGGACGGATCGGTAACTGATGACATACAACTTTATTGCCAAGAAATTCTGTATATTCTTCTTCCAGTCCCAGTCTGTCATATTCTTTATCACGATTCCAATCTTCTAATGTGATAACAAGATCGATATTCTGTGTCTCTCTTACACTCTGTACACCAAACAGCATCTTCACATCTACAATGCCGATTCCTCTTAACTCAATAAAATGTCTCGTAATATCCGGCGCCTTACCTACCAGTGTATCATCACTGACCTTGCGGATTTCTACAACGTCATCGCTTACAAGACGATGTCCACGCTTGATCAGCTCAAGCGCCGCCTCACTCTTACCGATTCCACTCTCTCCCATGATCAGCACACCGACACCATATACATCAACAAGTACACCATGAATCGAAATGCAAGGCGCCAGTTCTACATTTAACCAGCGGATGATCTCAGCCGTAAATGTAGATGTATTGACCCCTGTAGAAAATACCGGAATATTTGCCTTATTTGCTTTCTCAAGAAGCATTGGTTCCGGTTTTAAACCACGGCAGTATACAATACACGGAATCTCATAAGACAATAACATGTCATAGATTTTCTCTTTTTTCTCTTCTTCTATATTCTCAAGATATGTGTATTCTACATATCCGATAATCTGCACACGTTCTGATGCAAAATGTTCGAAAAATCCAGTAAGCTGCAATGCCGGACGGTTTACATCCGGAACGGAAACTCCTGTTTTTGTATAATCTACATCCGGAGTCAGATTCTTTAGGTCAAACCGCTCTACAATCTGACTTAATTTCACTTGATTTACCATACTGTTTCCTCCACCCTTTCTTTCCAGTATTTCTTAATTGTGCAAAAAATAACACACAATATTATATCATATCAATGAAAGAATTTGTATACATCTTCTGCTGATTTTTTATTCATTGATGGCAGTTTCTGAAGCTCTTCTACAGATGCTTGTTTTATTGCATCTATACTTTCAAAATGCTTCATCAGTTCTTTTCTTCTTGCCGGCCCTACTCCCGGAATGTCGTCCAGAATCGAACGTACCTGTCCTTTTCCTCTCAGTTGTCTGTGGAAGGTAATAGCAAAACGGTGTGCTTCATCCTGAATTCTGGTGATCAGCCGGAATGCTTCTGAATGTATGTCGATCGGAAGCTCCACATTTTTATAATACAGCCCTCTTGTGCGGTGATGATCGTCTTTTACCATTCCACATACCGGGATCGAAATGTCAAGTTTTTGCAATACCTCTTCTGCAATATTTACCTGTCCGCGTCCACCATCCATCAGTATAAGATCTGGAAATACCGTAAATCCTCCCAGCTTTTTTCCTTCTTCCTGTTCTCTGAGACCATGGGTAAATCTGCGCGTCAGCACCTCTTCCATACTGGCATAATCATCCGGTCCCTGTACGTTCTTGATACGGAACTTACGGTAATCGTTTTTCTTTGGCTTGCCCCGCTCGTACACAACCATGGAGCCTACCGAAGCAAAACCACTTGTATTGGAAATATCAAATGCCTCCATTCTGGAAATGCCTGACAGTCCGAGTATTTTTTCCAACTCTTTGACAGCTCCGATCGTCCGTCCTTCTTCTCTTTTCAGCCGTTCCTTGTCCTTTTGTAATACCATGGCGGCATTCTTTTCAGCCAGTTCAACAAGTTTCTCTTTCTGCCCTTTTTTCGGAATGATCAGGTGGACTCTCCGTTCCTTTTTCTTGCTCAGCCACTCTTCCAGAAGTTCCTGGTCTTCCACTTCCTGCGGAAGCATAAGCTGCGAAGGAATATACGGTGTTCCTGCATAAAATTGTTTGATAAAGCTGGTCAGTGTTTCTTTTTCTGTCTCTCCCGGCGCTGTTTTTAAATAAAAATGATCTCTTCCGATCAGTCTGCCTCCACGGATAAAAAAAACCTGCACGACCGCATCTGCATATTCTGTCGCCATAGCAATAACGTCTCTGTCTTCTCCTGCTGTGTCCGTGATCTTCTGCTTCTGCGCAATCTTCTGCACACTGAACAATAGCTCCCTGTATTCTGCTGCCTTCTCAAATTCCAGTACTTCTGCCGCATCCTGCATCTGTTTTTCCAATCTCTTTAATATAATGTCATAATTCCCATTCAGAAAATGCAGTACCTCCTGCACGGACTTCTGATACGCTTCCTGGCTTATATATCCCTGACAGGGCGCATCGCACTGATGAATGTGATAATTCAGGCATGGGCGTTCTTTTCCCGTATCCCTTGGCAGTTTACGATTGCAGCTCCGGATATGATATAATTTGCGGATCAGTTCGATCGTATCTTTTACTGCACCGGCACTTGTATATGGTCCAAAATATTTCGCTTTGTCTTTTATCATCTTTCGCGCCAGCATTATTCTTGGATATGCTTCATCCGCTGTCACTTTGATAAATGGATACGCCTTATCATCCATAAGCATCGTATTATACTTTGGATGGTGTTCCTTGATCAGATTACATTCCAGAACAAGCGCTTCCAGTTCAGAATCCGTAACGATATACTCAAATCTCCGGATATGCGTTACCATCTGCTCAATCTTTGCGCCTTTATTCCTGCTGCTCTGGAAATACTGACGCACCCGATTTTTAAGGCTGATCGCTTTTCCGACATATATGATCATATCTGTCTCATCATGCATGATATATACTCCCGGTTTTCCCGGAAGTTTTTTTAACTCTTCAGGTATATCAAACATTTGTCTTCCCTTTCTTTTTCTGATTCACATCGTAATTATTGTATCGGAAAAAAGGTCTGTAAGCAAGGTCTTGCAGAAGGCTTTTCATTATAACAGAAATCATATTTTCTCTATACAAGTAAAAAAGAGTACACAGATAAGAAAAATGGAGCAGATAAAATCTGCCCCATTTTGTATACTTACAATCTCTTATACTTCTTTCATTGCAATTCGTTCTTCGCCGGATGCCTTCTTCTCTTCCGGATCGGTTCCTTCCACTTCATGTAATATCTGCATAAATTCCTTACCTGTAATGGTCTCTTTCTCGATCAGGAATGCAGCAATCTTATCCAACGTTTCTCTGTGTGCCTGTAATAATGTCTTCGCCTGCTCGTAAGCCTCTTTTAGCATCTTCATGACTTCTTTGTCAATCTCAGATTCTGTCTCTGCTCCGCAGTTGGAAACCGGTCTTCCGTTCAGGTATCTGTTCTGTACCGATTCCAGTCCGATCAGTCCGAATTTCTCACTCATACCATACTGCGTGATCATCGCTCTTGCTACCTGTGTTGCTTTCTCGATATCGTTTGAAGCACCTGTCGTAACCGTATCAAATACAATCTCTTCTGCAGCACGTCCGGCAAGCATACCAACTAACATTGCTTCCAGTTCTTTCTTCGTATTCAAATACTTCTCTTCCTCCGGAGTCTGCATAACATAACCGAGTGCTCCCATCGTACGTGGTACGATCGTAATCTTCTGTACCGGCTCTGCATCCTTCTGAAGTGCGCTCACCAATGCATGTCCGACTTCGTGGTAGGAAACGATTCTTCGTTCCTCCTGACTCATAATACGGTCTTTCTTCTCCTTGCCGACCAGTACAACTTCTACAGCCTCAAACAGATCTGCCTGCGATACCGCATGTCTGCCATGTTTGACTGCATTAATCGCAGCTTCATTGATCATATTGGCAAGATCTGATCCGACAGCACCGGAAGTTGCCAGTGCGATCTCTTCCAGATCAACCGTCTCATCCATACGGACATCTTTGGAATGAACCTTTAATACTTCCACACGTCCTTTTAAATCAGGTTTTTCAACAATGATACGTCTGTCAAATCGTCCCGGTCTTAACAGCGCCGGATCCAAGATCTCCGGACGGTTCGTTGCCGCCAACAGAACAAGTCCTTTATTGCTCTCAAATCCGTCCATCTCTGCAAGGAGCTGGTTTAGTGTCTGTTCTCTCTCATCGTTACTTCCCATCTGGTTGTCACGGCTCTTACCGATTGCATCGATCTCATCAATGAAAATGATACACGGTGCCATCTGCTGTGCCTGTTTGAACAGATCTCGTACACGGGAAGCTCCAACACCCACATACATCTCAACAAAAGCCGAACCGCTGAGTGAGAAGAACGGTACTTTCGCTTCTCCGGCGACCGCTTTTGCAAGTAATGTCTTACCAGTTCCCGGAGGTCCGACTAACAGTGCACCTTTCGGAAGTTTCGCACCAACGCTTGTATATTTTCCCGGATTATGCAGAAAATCTACGACTTCCTGCAGAGATTCTTTTGCTTCATCCTGTCCTGCTACATCCTTAAATGTAACTCCGGTCTGCTTCTCCACATACATCTTGGCATTGCTCTTGCCGATTCCCATCATGCCGCCACCCTTAGACATACGCTTTGTCGTCCAAATGATCAGTGCCACCAGACATGCCACCGGAAGGAATGTGCCGAGAAGCTGGAGCATGACTGCGGATGTTGTATCCGGTATCTTTGCGTTATATTCTACATGCGCTTTATACAGTTTGTCAGACAGCTGATCGTCCTTGACAACTCCTGTATAATACTTCTTCGCAATCCGGTCTCCGGATTCTTTCTTCATTGTGATGATCAGTTTATCACTGTCGATCTCAACTTTGTCTACTTTTCCTGCATCGACATATTTTAAAAACTTGTCGTAGCTGATCTCTGTCTCGGATCCTTGTCCCTGAAACTGGTAAAGTGCCAGCACGAGTATCGTCGTGATCAGAGTCACTAAAATGACAAATGAAAAGCCCTGTCGGTTATTCTTTTTAGGATCTTGATTTTTCTTATTCTGGTTGTCCATATTCTTCCTCCTATTACATTACATAATTATAAGGACAGCCCACCCGGAAATCAATAAAAGATTTATGAAAAGATTGTAAACTTCCCATATCCTGTAGTATACTTGGATAGAAAATAGTTCATACAGAAATTTACACTTTTATGAAATATTTTTAATATAACGTTATTAAGAGGATTGAATAATGAACATAGGATTTGACAACGAAAAATACTTACAGATGCAGTCCGCTCATATCCGGGAACGTATCGCCCAGTTCGACAACAAACTTTACCTGGAATTTGGCGGCAAATTATTTGATGACTTTCACGCATCCCGTGTACTTCCGGGATTCCGGCCAGACTCCAAGATGCGTATGCTGATGCAGCTAAGCGATCAGGCAGAGATCGTCATTGTCATCAGTGCCGAAGACATTGAGAAAAACAAAGTCCGCGGAGACCTTGGCATTACTTATGATGTAGATGTTATGCGCCTCATGTCTATTTTCAAAGGCCACGGACTGTATGTCGGCAGTGTCGTAATTACCAAATACAGTGGACAGCAGAGTGCTGCTTTATTTAAGAACAAACTGGAAAAACTCGGCATCAAAGTTTACAACCACTATCCGATCGACGGCTATCCTTCCAATATTCCACACATTGTAAGTGACGAAGGCTATGGCAAAAATGATTATATCGAAACTTCCCGCCCGCTGATCGTCGTAACAGCGCCGGGACCTGGAAGCGGCAAGATGGCTGTCTGCCTGTCACAGCTCTACCATGAACACAAACGCGGGATCTGTGCCGGTTATGCCAAATTTGAAACATTTCCAATCTGGAATATCCCGCTCAAGCATCCGGTCAACCTCGCTTACGAGGCGGCAACAGCCGATCTCAACGACATCAATATGATTGATCCGTTCCATCTGGAAGCATATGGAAAGACAACCGTCAACTACAACCGTGACGTGGAGATCTTCCCTGTCCTGAATGCGATGTTTGAACAAATCTATGGAAAGAGTCCATACAAATCACCGACAGATATGGGCGTCAACATGGCAGGTAACTGTATCTGTGATGATGAGGCATGCAAAGAAGCTTCCAATCAGGAGATCATCCGCCGTTACTATGATTCCAGAAGACGTGCCCTTGCCGGTGCATGTTCGGATGAAGAAGTATACAAGATCGAGATGCTGATGAACCAGGCAGGCATCACCGTTCATGACCGTCCGGTTGTTGACGCTGCAATGAAACGTGCCGAAGAAACAGGTGCTCCGGCTGCTGCAATGGAACTGCATGATGGTCGTATGGTCACAGGCAAGACTTCCGATCTGCTCGGCGCATGCGCTGCTCTTCTTTTAAATGCTTTAAAAGAGCTTGCCGGCATTCCACATGATCGTCCGGTTATTTCTCCGGCAGCAATTGAACCGATCCAGACTTTAAAGACTCAGTATCTTGGAAGCAAGAACCCACGTCTTCACACAGACGAAGTGCTTATTGCGCTGTCTGTCAGTGCAGCTTCCGATCCGGATGCACAGAAAGCACTGGAACAGCTTCCGAATCTGAAGGGCTGCCAGGCTCATACTTCCGTAATGGTAGGTGATGTTGACCGCAAGCAGTTTATGAAACTTTCGGTTCAAGCAACTTTTGAAGCAAAATATGAAAATAATTCTGTATTTTTTCCGAAAAAGGGTGTATAATTTTTAAGTATTTTTTTGGAGCATACTTATTTATTTGAACGTGAAGGAGGAAATTATGGCAGTAAAATATGTATTTGTAACAGGTGGAGTAGTATCAGGACTCGGAAAAGGAATTACAGCCGCATCACTCGGAAGACTTCTGAAAGCACGCGGCTACACAGTGACCATGCAGAAATTCGATCCTTATATCAATATTGATCCGGGTACTATGAATCCGGTACAGCACGGAGAAGTTTTCGTCACAGACGATGGTGCTGAGACAGACCTTGACCTTGGTCACTACGAGCGTTTTATCGACGAAAGTCTGACAAAGAATTCCAACGTCACAACCGGTAAGATCTATTGGTCCGTATTGCAGAAAGAACGTCGTGGAGATTTCGGCGGAGGAACTGTACAGGTTATCCCGCACATCACAAACGAGATCAAGTCCCGTTTCTATCGCAATCCATCTGCTGAAAATACAGAAATTGCCATTATTGAAGTAGGCGGAACCGTCGGAGATATCGAAAGCCAGCCTTTCCTTGAGGCGATTCGTCAGTTCCAGCACGAGAAAGGACGCGAGAACGTTGTTCTGATCCATGTAACTTTAATTCCTTACCTTCGCGCTTCACAGGAGATGAAAACAAAGCCAACACAGGCAAGTGTCAAAGATTTACAGGGAATGGGAATCCAGCCGGATATCCTCGTATGTCGTTCTGAGCATCCTCTGGATGATGGCATCAAAGACAAAATCGCACTTTTCTGTAATGTACCATCTAACCATGTACTCCAGAATCTGGATGTGGAATATCTTTATGAAGCACCGCTTGCAATGGAGAAAGAACATCTTGCAGAAGTAGTATGTGAGTCACTTCATCTGGACTGCCCGACACCGGATCTCAAAGACTGGACAGAGATGGTTGAATATCTGAAGACACCAAATACAGAAGTAACTGTTGCTATTGTCGGTAAATATATCCAGCTTCATGATGCTTACATCAGTGTCGTAGAAGCATTAAAACATGGTGGTATCTTCAGCCGTGCTACTGTAAATATCAAATGGATCGATTCCGAGACGGTTACTGCTGAAAATGTAGATGAACAGTTGAAAGACGTCAGCGGTATCTTGGTTCCGGGCGGATTCGGACAGCGTGGTATTGACGGAAAACTGCAAGCTATCAAATACGCACGTACCAATAAGATTCCGTTCCTCGGTCTGTGCCTGGGCATGCAGCTTGCAATCGTTGAATTTGCAAGAAATGTCATCGGTTACCGTGATGCACACAGTGCAGAACTTGATCCGGATACAACACATCCGGTTATTCATATCATGCCGGAACAGCTTGGCATTGAGGACATCGGTGGTACTTTAAGACTTGGATCTTATCCATGTGTTCTTGATAAGACTTCTACAGCATACAAATTATATGGCACAGAAGAGATTCATGAACGTCATCGTCATCGTTATGAAGTCAACAACGACTATCGTGATGCTCTGACAGCCAACGGCATGAAATTATCTGGTCTCTCACCGGACGGACGTATTGTCGAGATGATCGAGATTCCGGAACATCCTTGGTTTGTCGCAACACAGGCACATCCGGAATTAAAGTCCAGACCGAACAGACCGCATCCGTTATTCCGTGGCTTCGTAGAAGCAGCTTTAAAATATCAGGATGATAAGGCTACAAAATAATCCTGTTTCTTCAAGCGTTTCATAAATAAGTGAATATATAAAGAATATAATTTTATATTCTGATATAGTAAAAATGTGTAAGTTCCTATGCTCAGAAACTTACACATTTTTTTATTTACTCATTTCTTAATTATCTCTTTTCTATTATCTTATCTCTATTATCTTATCTCTATGCCCAGTCGATCCTGCTTCCTTTCGCCGTTTTCTTTACGACAAGCTTCGTATCAATCTGTTCTTTTAATTCATTGACATGAGAAATAATTCCCACAAGCCGGTTTTCCCCAGCCAGTTCTACCAGCACACGGACCGCCTGTTCTCTTGTACTGTCATCGAGAGAGCCAAATCCCTCATCAATAAACATCGTATCCAAACGGATTCCTCCGACACTACTTTGTATTGTATCTGCAAGCCCCAACGCCATCGATAACGCTGCCATAAAGGATTCTCCACCGGATAGCGTACGCACATCCCTCACTGCGTCATTTACCATGCTGTACACGTCCAGATCCAATCCTGACTGTCCCTGGCTTCCCATATGCGACAAATCCTTGCACTGCAGGATAAAAGAGCCATCCGTCATCTTAATCAAACGTCGATTCGCCGCCTGAATAATCTGTTTAAAATACTGTCGCTGTACATATGTTTCAAAATCCATCTTCACATTGCCGGTCAATGTACCATTCGCAGTCTTGCTCAGATTTGAAATCCACTCGTATTTCTTCTGCTGCTCACCGATTTTTTCAAAAAAATGTTCCAGGCGCTTTTTCGTTTCCTCGTGACTCTGCACAAGATTCGTTATCAATATCTGTTCTTTTGTAAGCTTTTCTTCTTCACTGCGTCTGCTTTCCAGTTTTTTCAAAAGTTCAGAAATATCCGGGCGCTCTTCCCCCTCCAGACGTTCCCGCAGACTCTTTAATACCCCTGTATTTTCACTGACTTGTTTTTCGTATTCCCGCAGCTTGTTCTCCAAGCCCGGAAGCCTTTCTATTTGCGTACAAAACTCTGAAAACTGCTCTTCTGTCAAACTGTATTTTTCCAATGTCTCTCTATATGATTTTTCATTTTCCAGACATTGCACTTCCTGCTCTTTCTCATTTTGAAGTTCGCTTTCCAGCTTTCCTTCCCGCTGTTTCTGGTTCGCAATCTCTTCCTGAAGTATTTTCTCTGTTCTGTCAGTTTCTTCCTGCAGTCTGTTTTTCCGGCTTGTCTTTTTCTTAAGTTCCTCTTTTGCAGCCTCTCCGGACTCCCACGGCAAAGCATCTTTTCTCGTCTCATACTCCGCTTTCAAGCTTTGTCTCTCAAGGTCCAGTGCTGCTTTTTCCTTCTCTGTTTCTTCCAGTTCCCTGCTTTTTTTTCTCAGCTCCTCCTGCTTTACTGGGAGCTTTTCCACCAGTGCTTTTGCATGTGTAAGCTGTTCTTTATTCTGCTCTGCATTCTGTTCCAGTTTCTTTCGTTCTTCCCGGACTCCGGCCAGTTTCTCTTTTAACATTTTTTCCGCTTCCACCAGATCAACTACATCGGTTTCCGGGAACTCATCTTCTCCAAGAAGTTTTCTGCAGTTATCCCAGAATACCGACCGGCTGCTTTCAAATGCATTCCATTTCTCCCGATACAGGTCTGCCGCCTGATCTCTGACTTTTTCTGCTTTGTCTCGCATCTTCTTTGCGCTCTCGACTTCCTGTTCCGAAACTGCATGCAGTGATAGCTGCCTTGGATGCGGATGTTCTGTAGATCCACAGACCGGACATGGTCTTCCTGTCTCAAGTCCCGCTGCCAGGATTCCTGCCTGCTCTTCAAAAAACAGGCTGTATTTCTGTTCATAATCCTCAAAAACAGATCGGTAATTTTTCACTGCACTCTCCATCTTTTTCTGCAGTTCTTCACAGGCTTTCTTTTGAGTATCCAGCTTAGGGATCTGTGCCGTAAGGGTTATCACCCAGGATTCTTCTTCCGTTTTCTGCTCTTTTAACTGCCCGAGAAGCCTTCCGTTTTCTTCCCATCCTGCAATAGATTTCTCTGCTTTCTCCGTATTCTCTATCCATTTCTTCAATTCCGTATGAACAGCTTCTGCCTTTTCTTTCCGCACTTCGTTCTTACGGATTTCCGCTTCTGCCTCTTCCATCTTTTTCTTAAGGGCTTCCAACATTTCATACTGTTTCAGTCCTTCTGTAAGCTTCACAATCTCTCCCGATAATACAGGTTCTTCTCTCTTCAGACATTCCAGGGCAGATCTGGCGGTCTCTGTCTTCTCAGACACCCTATCCATGCCGGTTTCCAGCTCCTTTTTCAGCATTTCTATCGTCTGTCTGATCTTTAAAAGTCTCTTCGTTCCATTTGCCATATTTTCAAAAATCGGTCTGACATTTGCCGCCGCACGAATGTGCTCCGTCTGTTCTTTTTCTTCCTGATACAGTACTTTTCCCACTTCTAATTCTTCTGACTTTTTTTTCGCTTTCTCACAGTCATCAAAAAGCGCAAGCAGAAATTTGGCATTCTTCACTTCACTGTTTAACCGCTCCACTGCTTTTCTTTCCTCAGCCGCCAATTTTGTATAACTTTGCTTCTTTTCCTGCTCTGCGAAAATAATCTCCTTTAACACCTGCAGCGTCTCATCCCGCGCCGGAAATTCCTGTCCTTTTAACAGTTTCCAGTGACTGAAAAGTTCTTTCCCTGCCAGATCTGCAAGAGACTCTTCTTTCACACGTTCCATTTCCATTTGCAGATTTCTCCGGCTCTCCTGCATATCCTGCTGCATTTTCAACGCTCTCTGTCTTAAAATTTCCTGTACCTGTGCATATATTTTCGTATGGAAAATACGGGAAAAGATTTTCTTACGGTCTTTGGAATCGGCAAGCAGTAACTTCAGGAAATCGCCCTGCGCGATCATCGCCATCTGCGTAAACTGTCCGGCATCCATCCCCATGATCTCTGTGATCTTCTGCTCTGTCTCACGCTTTCTTCCCGGGAATACACTGCCATCCGGCATTGTAAGTTCTACTTTTGCGCTCTCTTTTACAAGACGTACAGAACCGTCCGACGCCTTTCTCTTTCCTGCACGCATATACTCCGGATTCCGGCGCACTTCATACCTCTCTCCATGATAATCAAACACCAGTTTGACATAAGTTTCCACGTCTTCGGATGCATACTGGCTGCGCATCATATTTCCTTCCCTGTTGCCACCGCTGGTCTGGCCGTAAAGCGCATACACAATAGCATCAAACACCGTCGTCTTTCCTGCTCCTGTATCTCCTGTGATCAAAAATAAACCTTGTCTTACACCTGTAAAATCAACCACTGTCTTACCTGCATAGGAGCCAAACGCTGACATTTCTATTGTAATCGGACGCATCTTACTCATCCTCCCTTGCTTCTTCTAATATCTGCAGGATCAATGTTTCTTCTTCCGGATCCATCGTTCTTCCCTGCATTTTTTCAAAGAAATCTGCAAAATTTTCTTCCGGTGTTTTCAGGACCAGCTCTTCAGCTTCCATCCATTTCGTTCGGGTTCTTGTATTATCAATCCTCACTTCCAGTATTTTGGAAAATACGGTTTCTAACTGTTCTTTCGGATGATAGGGATCTGTCTCATCAGTCAATGTAATACTGACATAATCTTCCGGGCTGCGTTCTTCTTTTAAAATCTCCTTAAGTTTCCCTGTGATCTTACGGACATCCCTGAGAGGATGCAGCGGATACTCTTCTATTTTCACAGATTTCCCTTTTTCTCCGAGCGTTACAACTGTCAAAGCTTTCGTATGAGAGGCTTCACTGACCGAATATTTTAAAGGTGTTCCACAATAACGGATATGCTCATCTTTTACTTTCTGCTTTCCATGCAAATGTCCCAGTGCAACATAATCAAACGGCTCCACGCCTGTTATGTCTATCTGATCAAGCCCGCCAATCGAAATCGTTTCCGAATCACAGGTTTCCGGCAGGTAGCTTCCCATATAAAACTGGTGGGATATCAACACATTTCTCTCATCCTTAAAATTAATATTTTCCCTCTTGATCAGACGGTTCACCGCATCACTGTATGTCTCCGGTGGATTCTCTTCAAATAATCTGCGCACATATGCCGGTTTTAAAAAAGGGAGCAGGAAGAAGTTCACTTCTCCCCACTCATCCTTCAATGCAACCTTTTCTATATGCTCTTCTTCCTTCTGCGGCACACTGCCAGCCAGGTATATCTTCTCTTCTTTCAAAATACCTGCTGCATACCTCAGACGATCCGCAGAATCATGATTTCCACTGATGATCATAACCGGAATCTGCGGACGTATCTTTGCTAATCTTGTAAGAAAATCATCAAATAATGTTACTGCCTCTGCAGACGGCACCGGCTTATCGTAGATATCTCCAGCGATCACAACCGCATCCGGATGTAATTTCCCGGCATATTCAATAATCTCTCCAAGAATATGTTCCTGATCTTCCTTTAGGCTGTAATGATGTAACTGTTTGCCGATATGAAGATCGGACAAATGAAAAAATCGCATATCGTCTTACACCCCTTTACATGGAAATCCATCCAAATGCATTTGCAACCGAACTTGCCAGAATAATCATAGTGAAAATCGGGCATAAGTATTTGATCATCACAACAAAAATCTTCTTTCTGCGGAAACTGTTTTCCCCATGTCTGATCTCTTCCTCAATCCGGTCAATTCCAACGACTCTTGAAACTAATAAACTTGTCATCAGCGCTGCAATCGGCATCATAACTGAATTTGTCAGAAAATCAAAGAAATCCAGGAACTGCATACCGATGATCTTTACGAACGCAAGCGGTCCATATCCCAGACAGGATAAAGTACCCAGTAAGAGCATAATTACACCTGCAACCACTGTTGCTTTCTGTCTGCTCCATCCAATCTCATCCTCGAATGTCGACACTGCACTTTCCGTCAGCGCAATCGAACTTGTAACAGCAGCAAAAAGCACCAGTAAAAAGAACAGGATACCGATAGCTGTTCCAAATCCCATATTCTGGAAAACCTTTGGAATGGTAATAAACATCAGCGACGGTCCTGCCTGAAGCGTATTCGGATCCCCGCCGGAAAATGCAAAGACTGCCGGAATGATCATAAGTCCCGCCATCATTGCGATTGCTGTATCAAAAATCTCAACATTTCTTGTAGAGTCTTCGATTGATGTTTCTTTCTTCATATAAGAACCAAATGTAACCAAAATACCCATCGCAATTGACAGGGAATAGAACATCTGTCCCATAGCTGCAACAACTGACATCCATGAGAAATTCTTAAAATTCGGTATCAGGAAATACTTCACTCCTGCCATTGCTCCCGGTCTTGTCACGGAATAAATGGCGATAATTACCGATAATACAATCAGTACCGGCATCATCAACTTGGATACACGTTCAATTCCGTTCCGCACTCCTGCATAAATAATCACCAGCGTAAACATACAGAAAACTACAAAACAGATCTCTGTAGATACTCCATTTGAAATAAAGCCGGAAAAGTACCCATCGGCTGCCAAATCTTTTCCATTTCCCATAATATATTCTTTCAGATACTTGAGTACCCATCCACCAATTACAGAATAATATGGCACGATCAGTATCGGAATGATCGCATTGATCCAGCCACCAAAAGACAACCAACCTGCTTTTTCAAATGACTTGAATGCCCCAACCGGACTTTTTCTTGTCATGCGTCCGAGTGCCGATTCTGCAACGATCATCGTATACCCGAATGTTAACGCAAGTATAACATAAATGAGAAGGAACATTCCTCCTCCGTACTTTGCTGCCAGATATGGAAATCTCCATATATTTCCCAGACCGACAGAGGCACCTGCCGCTGCCAGTACATACCCCAGTTTCCCTGAAAATGAACTTCTGTGATTCTTCATGACTTTTCCTCTCTTTTTCATTCGTTTTGCACATCGTAACATTTATTCTATCATTTTTCTCATCAAAAGTCACTACAGAGTTCCAAATATGAAAGAATCACAAATCAAAATTTCATCTTTTCATTTTATCAGTCAGTCCCAGATTAGATCGCCAGCAGATTTTTCAAAGCTTCCATATACATCAGCACTGCCTCTTCCATGTCTGAAATGCGGATAAACTCATCTGCACCATGAATACGATAATCGATCTCCGTCTTTTCCGGTCCAAATGCAATTACATTCTTCAGATATTTTGCATATGTTCCACCTCCGATTACGATCGGCTGATTCTTCGTATCACCTGTCACGTCTACATACGATCTATAGATTGCTTCTACAAGCGGAGACTCTCTTGGATAGAACAACGGCTCACCGAGCTTCTCAATCTCCATCCTGCCGTTTTCATCTTCTAATTTACCTTCACACATTTTGCGAACATCCTCCGGATGTAACGTCACAGGCACACGCACATCAATAGTACAAATAATTGTGCCATTTTCTGTCCGGACGGTTCCGTTGCACAAAGTCAGCACTCCGAATTCATCCTCAAATTTCAGACCAATCCCGGAGCCATCGCATGCCGTACCGATATGGGAATTATAATATGTAACAAAATCATCTTCGAATCCCGCTTCTGCAAGGCACGCACATGTAACACCTGCCGCATTTACTCCCTGTGTCGGCATACTTGCATGTGCCGGTACTCCTTTCGCGTAAATATGAAGTTCTCCATTTTCTTCCGTTACTTTGTACTCCGGAAGTCCAGATTCTGAAAACGCTTTTTCCAGACGTTCTTTCAGGCCTTCCTCTGCCGGAACTACCGTTGTACAAGTGTCACATACTGCATTGAATACAAATCCACCATTCATAGAAATGATCTTTGTATGTTTGGAGTAGGCATTTAACGCCATCTGTCCCATCTCTCCGTGAATACATGGGAAATCTGCGTCCGGGGTAAATCCATAGGACAGCTCTTCTGCGACTTTGTTGTAGTGTTTCATACACTCGGAGCCATTTTCCTCATTGCATCCCATAATCAGGCGCACTCTTTTATTCAGTTTTACACCGGAATCACGGAGCATCTTCATAGCATACAATCCTTCTACAACCGGTCCTTTATCATCTGTTGTTCCACGCCCGTATACATAATCGCCATCCCTTGTAAGCGCAAATGGCTCATATGTCCATCCGTCTCCTTCCGGTACAACATCCAGGTGTGCCGCAATACCTATGATTTCTTCGCCTTCACCCATCTCGGCATAACCGCAATAATTATCCAGATTCACGGTCTTAAAGCCAAGCTCGTCTGCGATCCGAAGTCCCTCTTCCAATGCTTTCGCCGGTGCTTCACCAAATGGTTTTCCTTCTATTGGTTCGCCTTCTATGGACGGAATAACTACCAGTCTTTCTAATTTTTCCAGCATTTCATCTGATAATGCGTGAATTTCTTCTTTTATATTCATTTCTCTGCCTCCTCTTCCTGCCTGGTTTCTATTATACTGCGACTCATTTTCCTAATCAATGCGCAGAATATCTCCTATCATATTCATCTTATCTTTTTTTCAGACACATATTTATATAATTGTAAAACAGAATCAACAAAATTACAAATCCCAGATATCCGATAACTGGATACAACACGCTGACAATTACAGAAAAACCAAAGTGGCTTCCGGCAAGCCCGACAAGCGACATCACCAGTACGCGGAACCAGTTCGTATTCACAATTGATTTTTTCTGCACTTTCCACTCTTCTGCTCTGGAAAGAACCGCATACATACAACCACATGCCGCTGCCCAGATGCAGATTACCATCATAATTGCATAAACCGTACCGGCAGCCGGATGCAGCTTACGCGCCATCACAAGCGTCGGAAGTTCAGCCTGATAAACATTTCCATAATTACGGATAATCGCGATCACACAGACACATATCATTGCCGCAAGTGCTCCCGCACCGAGGATTCCTCCTCGGATAATCTTCCGATTGTCTTTCGCTTTCTGCCCTAACGGAACTACAACTGCAATTCCCACCGTTGTATTATAAGAGAAATATAAAAGTGCCGCCAGAAACCAGTTTTTCATCAATCCGTTTGTCACCTGCAGACTCTGGAAATCAATTGCTTTTGCCTGCGGCTGCATACATACGCAGAGGCAGATCACAACTCCTGCAATTACAACAAATGGGATAAAAGCTGACATGGATTTTGTAAATCCTTCGGTTCCAAATAATACCGGAACTGCCACAAAACAGGTATAAACAATCGCTGCAACCTGAAAATTCATTCCAAACTGCTGTTCCAGAACCGTTGCTCCAACCGCTGTCATTGCCGGTATACATGCAATCATAAATCCAAGTGTGACAACCATGGAGAAAAGGCGGAGAAGTTTACTAAAGAAACCATCTCCCATTGGAGAAACCACTTTATCAAAATAAGGTGTATCCATTTTCTGCGCCAGACGCATCGCCATAATCACTGTAACCGCAACCAGTGTTTCACAGACAAGAACGCCTGCAACTCCAATATATCCGAAATTTCCAAAAAACTGCATTAATTCATTGCCGGATGAAAATCCCGGTCCAACCATACTCCCGATTAAAGCTGTCGCAATTCCGAGGGTTGTGATCCGTACAGATTCATTTTTTTCTTTTGTTTTCATGTTATTCTCCTAAAATTGCTTTAATATCCGCAAGATTTTCCGCGAAATAAATCTGTTTCTGCCGTTCTTCTGTCGATAATCCCATCTCAATCATATGGAAAAGCAATGCTTTCAATCCATCATAATAACCGTTCAGATTATATAAAATACATGATGCATCCAACTGCTCCAGTGCTGTCTGCGATATCACTTCTGCGATTTCTTCCAGTGTACCGGTCCCACCGGGAAATGCAATAAATGCATCGCCAAGCTCGATCATCTTACGCTTCCGCTCCGGAAAATCTTTTGTAACGATCAGCTCGGTCACGCCATCATACTGTACTTCACTTTGTATGAACATCTCCGGCTCTACACCGGTCACTTTTCCACCGGATTCCACTGCGCCTTCCGCCAGAATCCCCATAAGTCCGGTTTTTGATCCTCCATAGACGAGTGCATGTCCACTGTCGCCAATCCACTGCCCCAGTTCTTTTGCGGCTCTCTCCAAAGAATCGTCATTTCCTTTGTTCGCTCCTAAGTATACTGTAATATTCATCTCTTATGTTCCTGCCTTTTTCATTTATCTGCTATTTTTACACACATTCACCTACTACTATCTCTCGACACTCACTTATCAGTCAAACATTGTCTGCCAGTTCTCATTCTCATTTGCTTCAAAACACATCAGAATCTGTCCATTTACTCATGATTTTTTCTCCTATTGTCTTTGTCATTTTTTTGTTAGAGCCAATAGATACTATTTTATTATATAACAACCAGCCGGCACATGAACAGCTTTTATAGCAATAAAATATGCAGATAGCCTGTTTCCAGACTGTCTGCATGTGTCATATCAGAATTTCTTCTGTTCTTATTTTGTTTTAACAGACTTCTTTGCTGACCAGGAAGAATATACTTTATGATCTAAATAGTTATTGTATGCACGAACTCTTACATAGTATCTCTTCTTTGCTTTTAATCCTTTGACTGTATAAGAAGTTGAACCAAATGTCTTTGTCTTGCTTCCTTTGAAGTTGCTCTTCTCTGAATACTGTACCTGATAACCTTTTGCGGTTACTTTCTTTGCAGTTACTTTAAAGCTCTTTTTGCCACTGCTCAGTTTTGTAACGGATGTAGCTTTCGGTCTTGCAGCTTTTTCATCATTGATACGGAAATTGTATCCGCCATGTCCCTTTCCGGAGATTTTTATGTAGTAAGTACCTTTCCCAAGGGAATCCAGCCACCAATTATCGATATGGTCTCCATTGCTGTTATAAACATCCTTAGACGCCTCGCCGGAATATACCAATGCTCCTTTGGATACTACCGTAAATTTAAACCAGTCTACATCGGATCCGATTCCATTAAATCCATAATATGTCTTATTCAGACCAACTGTTCTGGCATCATATTTTTCCTCTACCTGATTTACGAAGTTTTCCGGAAAAGTCTCTTTATATCCTTTAAACTGGAAAGTAACGTTATACGGATTACTGCTTGTATCTGAGACACTGTTCTTTACCTCGATCAGATAGGTTGCTCCTTTACTCAGAGAATAGGTTTGCGTGTATTCCTGGCTTGTACTCCACCGGTCTGCCCAATTACTCAGTACATCATCAGAGAACTCTTCTACCAGACGTAAGTTTACAGCTGCTGTTTTCGCTTTTACAATTGTTTTTAAATCGCCTGCTGTTTTCGGTGTGAAACGATAACAATGTACTGCATCCTTACTGAGATTTTTCTTTGAATATTTTGCTCTTCCATTCGAATCCAGTTTGATGGTTCCCTGTGTACTTTCCGTTGCATAGGTTGCGATAGAATTATCTGCCGCCTGTACGGTTGCCGGTGACAAAGCAGCAAATCCCATTGCCGCTGTTAATAAGAATGTGATCATTTTCTTTTTCATAGTATGTCTCCTTTTCTTTTGCCTTCGCGTAATTAAAAAATTACGCTTACATTTTTGTATTATACTATATAGACAGGTCGAGTTTGAAAAAAGTTTTAAAAATTTGAAAAAAATTTTTATTTTTTTATCTTTACTTCAAAACCTGCAATCCGCTTTGATCTGTAATGCTTTTCCAGGATACTTCCTGATTGCTGTTTTCAAACTCAGAAGTCGCCGTGTCATCGATACGGAATGTCTGTTCTGCTGAACCATATACCAGTATTTTGTTCTTTACTGTAATCCGGTGAACCTCACACATTCCAGTTCCCTGTGTGATCAGATTCATGAGCAGTCCATTGCCATCTGCCGCTATATGCAGATCTTCCACATTCTCTTCACCCTGAATTGTCACCAGCTCATACCCGTTCGCTGTCTGTTCACAGGAAAACAAGCGCAGATCATAGATTTCCATCGGTGCCGCGTCCTGTTTCGGACCGACTCCCAGTTCCGGGATCTGGTCTCCATCGATATCAGTGACAAAATAATAATAGTCTGTATTATTCTCCATCTGCGTAAATTCGTATTTTCCATTCTGCACATCAGTCAGCACCTGCTCGTATAAATTCCGTATCTCTGTCTGATCTGATTGTTTTTTATCTTGTTTCTTATCCTGTTGCTGTTTGTTTTCTTTCTTTTGATGATTTTTTGTATCTGTTGTTGTATCCGTATCTTCTGTCATCTGTGCGGTTGTCGCTGCCTTGGAAAGCCGGTCTGCCATGTGATTTTCGTTATTCAACTGATACACTCCGTAACTGCCTGCTCCGACTATGCACGTTGCAACAACTGCCGCTGCGATTTTCCCGGCTGCGATCTTTCCTGCAGTGGATGCAGTGCCTTTCGCTGCTGTTTTTCCTGCCGCGGATGCAGTGCCTTTCGCTGCTGCTTTTCCTGCCGCCGAGGTACTGCTCTTCGCTGCTGTATTTCCTGCGATCGTAGAAGCTTTAGCCGTAGCTTTTTTCAAAACAACTGCTTCTACTTTTTCTCCTGCCATACGAAATGCCGGCTCTGCTGCCATGACCTTCTGATCGGTACTCAGTAAATATAACAAAAGCGGAATCGGCGCCACACTGTACAGCCGGTATCCTTTTTTCTGCATTTCCTCTGCTTTACTCTTCAGATTTTTTCTTCCATAATTTAATCTGGATTTGACTGTATTCTCTGAACAGTCCATTGTCCGGGCAATCTCGGAAATGGATATATTTTCAATATGAAACATCAGAATACACATCCGCTGTTCTTCCGAAAGCGTATCCATCATCTCATGCACCAGTTCTTTCGTCTCTTCCTGTGTATAGGCAAGTTCCGGCTGATTTTCTGGATTGTCATCCTCTACATCATACACATATTCTTCGCCTTCCCCATCCACAGCAAGCTCTGAAAACAACATCGGATTCTTCTTTGCCAGCATATTTTTCGCCGTATTTGCCACGATCATTCCAAGCCAGCCTTCAAATGCTTCTGGGTTCTGAAGCGTTGGCAGTTTCTGAAATGCTTTCAAATACGCTTCCTGCAGCACATCTTCTGCTGCCTCTTTGTTCTTCATATACTGTAAGGCCAGATAATATTTTTTCTGACAGGTCTGTTCATATAGATAGGCGAATCCTCTCTCATCGCCTTTTACTGCCTGTGCAATTGCTGTCTTAAGATCCATATTTACCCTCTTCTTAGTCGTAATTTCCTTTTATTTCGCAGATTTTAAATATTCTTCCGTCAGCTCTACTGCATCTGCGATACACTGCGGGCAGCTGCACAGGACTTTCCCTGTATCCACACCTTTTAATTCACGACAGACGCAGGAACCATTTTTCTCTTTAAACTTCTGGACATAAGTTTTAATTTTCTTATAGGTATCTCCTTTTGACGGGGAACCTTCTTCTACATTTCCTTTACTGTTATCCAGCCCAATGATCATTGCCATTCCGGAAAGCGCACCGCACATCTCCATCACGCCCATGCCAAGTCCAAAACCTTCCGCGATCCGGAACATTTCCTGCTCGTCAATTCCAAATTCTTTGCAAAATGTACAGGCTACTGCCTGTGCACAGTTGCATCCATTTTTATGTAATTTTACTGCATATTCTGTTTTTGCGCTCATTTTGTCTTCCTCCTGGTCTTTGTTGTAAGTGATTTTGCCCATTTTTCAATTTCCTGTTTATTTGCACGGTTCAGAAGCAACTCTCTTTGTTGTTCCACTTGCACTGAAATATGCAACCAGTTTCTTTGCCATTGTAATTACCTCCTTAAATTTTACATTAAAAAATGTGTAAGACTTTCTTTTTATCGTACACATTTATTATAGTTCTCTTTTTGTATTATGACTAATACTTATGTCTCCGTAGCTTTTGTAAAGTTTTGTTCTTGCGCTACGGTTAAAAAATACCGGAATACCCGAAGTTCCATAAATGTAATTCTTTCCTTTGTGTCACTACTTTATTTTCATTTATCTGTATTGGCCATTTTTGTTATATACGATTAAATCATCTGTATTTTTCTCACATATATACACCATAACGAATTACTTTTCACAAGTCAATTCGTTTTTTCCTTTTCTTCCAATCAAAAACGCTGCTATAAACGCAGTAACCGGCACTGTCAGAACAACTCCAAGGCTTCCGGACAAGCCCTGCATGATCTCGATTCCAATCACATAAGAATTTGCCAGCTGCAAATAACTCAGATCATATGCGTAATTAAGAACAAGTGTTGTCATTGCGCCACCGACATATGCAAAGATCAGTGTGTTCGTCATTGTTCCCATCATGTCCCGTCCAACATTGATGCCGGAAAGGAACAACTGCTTCATCGATAACGTCTTATCTGTCTCATATATTTCCTGTATGGTTGATGCGATAGACATTCCAACGTCCATGACTGCTCCCAGTGCTGAAATAATAATACCGGCGAAAAGCAATTCTCCAATTTTAATTTTCGTATTTTGTCCGACATAATTGAGTGCCTCTATATCTGATACATTAAAGCCTGTAATTCCTGCCGCTTTTCCAAAGATGATCGCCGCCACTGCCGCAATAATCACTCCAATGGCTGTGCCTAGAATTGCCGCCACTGTTTTCTCTGAAATTCCTCCAAGTAGCCCCAATGTTATGATTGTCGTAAGCACCGCAACAATGATTGTCAGGAAAATCGGAGAAATTCCTTGATACATAAGCGGAAACATCAGCCAGATAATGCATATAAATGCAAATACCAGACTCAGTACTGCATAAATTCCTTTTTTGCCTCCGACCAGGCATACTACCAGTGCAAAAATAAATGCAAACACATAAATCGACATTGTACGGTCCTTGCTGTATACAGTAAATCCCGCATTGTCTCCACTCTTATTCACGATCACAATAATTTTCATTCCTACTTTACAGTCCGCACCAAATAAAGTTCCACTCGGATTGATGGCTTCTTTTTTCTGTCCCTTGAATGTCCCGGATATCATTTTCACCTGGACTTTCTGCGTTCCATAACGATTTCCATCCTCTGCAAGATTATCTTCCACAATTTTTGTGACAACACCTCTTTCATAAGTCTGTCCTTTATAAGATGCCAGAGTCGCTTTTTGAAAATCATTACATTTATATAGAATCATTCCAAATATAAGAACTGTAATCCCAAGGATTACAAGTTTTTTCCATGTCATTGTTTTTTTCATTTTCTATTTTTTCATCCTTTTCTATGTAGCAAAGAAAACCCATACTTGAATCCGGTTCAAGTACAGGCTCCCTTTTTTGTAATGTTATTTGATTGTTGCTTTCTTGACTGAGCTGAATGCTCCGTAGATTTGTTTTCCAGCCACTGTCTTATAAGCACGTGCTTTTACATAATAGGTTTTTCCTGTTTTCAGTTTCTTCACTGTATAAGTTGTCGCATTTGATTTTCTTACTGTTTTTGCTTTTTTGAAGTTTTTGTTATCAGCATATACGAATTCGTATCCGGAAACCTTTTTATTTTTATCCCATTTTACGGTCAGCTGTGCTGCCTTTTTATTGTTCAGAGCAATCCTCTGTTTCTTCGGTGCAACAGTAATTGTGATTTTCTTCGTTGCTGCCTTATAAGTATCTGTTGCAGCTGCCTTCACTGTGATGGTTGTCTTACCAGGAGCTTTCACGGTTACTTTTCCATTTGCATCGACTGCTGCTACAGATTTATTAGATGTCTGGTAAGTCAGTTTACCATTTCCATTTGTCTTTGCGTTTAACTTGAATGCTTTTGAAGTCTCTGTTTTTGTATAAGAAGCTGTTGCAGTAATCTTCTGGTCTTTTGCTTCCACAACGTCTTTTTTTACAATTTTGTAAGAAGATGATCCATCCAGTTTATTTCCTGTATCTGCATCATAGACTTCTACTTCAAATGTATCATCTGTTACATTTACTACTGAATAACTTGGTGTCCATGTCTGGCTTCTCTCAGAGATGTAATCCTGTTTTGCTGTGATCAGATTGTAATATTTAGATCCGGTTGCTGAATTTGCTTCCAGATAAACCGTTCCTTCTGGATTTACAACTGTACCGCTCTGGGTTTTGTTTACAATCTCATAGCAGTTATTTTCTTTTGAATAATTTGCCGTATCTTCTGTCTTAAAGAATTTGTCGTGTGTTTTTCCATCACCCTGTAACTGATAAGTTCTGGAATAAGTATGGTCATGTCCCTGCATTACTACATCGATGTCATATTTATCCATAAGCGGTGTAAGCTGTGTTCTGAGAACCATACCGTCAGAATCAGAGTGATCATATCCTGATCCGTAAATATCATGGTGGAACATTACTACTTTCCATTTCATATCTGGATTTTCCTTAATCGCTTTGCGCATTACATTTTCATGTGTTGCACAGTTGTAATTGTTTGTGTCCAGCACGATGAATAATGTATTTCCATATGTATAGTAATAATCTGTTCCCGCTGCCGTGTGTCCTTCTGTGTACTGGGTTTTGTTTTTATAACCACTTGTATCAAATGCATTCGGGTTATTATAATGCATGCTGTACTGAGCAGAAGCAGAATCATGGTTACCGATAGTTGTTGCTACCGGAAGTGACCGGAGTGCGTCTGCGCCAAGATATGCCGCATATTGTACTTCATTATTGTTGGTATTCACCTGATCACCTGCGGAAGCGACAAAACTTAACTGTGGATTACGTTTTACTGCATTATTTAACACATTGTTCCAGTTGTATCCGTCATTTCTTGCAGCAAGATTATTATTTTTCATAACTTCGCCATCTGTACTTGTCTGTCCGGAAGAAGCTCCGATCTGTGGATCTCCTACATATAAGAAGGAATACTTTTGGAAAGACTTCGTTGCATACTTTTGTGCGTCCTGATATTTGCCATCCTGAAATACCTGATAATAATAAGTTGTATTCTCTTTTAATCCTTCTACCGTTGCTTTATTAGAATAATACTGCTCTCCATCGATCTGCACTGCCTCTGTCTGAGCGCCTTCCACTTCTTTCGCATCAGTCATATCTTTATTTGTGGCAATTTTTACTTTTGGTGTTTCTGCTGTTTTGCTATAGTAAGCAAAATTGAGCTGTGTCTCATCTGCACCAGGTGTTAAAGATACATTCTCATAATTTTTACTATATTTATCCCAGTTTTCTTTCCATAAATTCCAACTTTCAGATTTAGAAGCTGATGCATCGTTCCAGTGTTCGGTTGCCGCCTGTACGTTTGATAATGTGGATGGACATGCCATCATAACTCCACCTGCCAGCATCATAGCTGAAACTGCTGCCTTCATTGCACGTTTTTTTGCGTTTCTCTCTACGCTTCTTCGAATCTTTCTCACAATAGATTCCTCCTTTATAGTTGATCATTTTCGATGTCGAGATTCACTATAAAGGAGGATTGTAAAAATTTGATATTGAAAATCGGGAAATTTAAGTTAAAAGATTGTAAGTTTACGATATTAAAACAGATCCAGCATATTGTCCAGATAAATTTCTTCCCTGACCTTAAGCTGGTATTCCGGCTTTGTCATGTAATACAGCAGAAATTCCAGGATCAGGGCACTGCCAAGGCTTCGTCCTTCAATTTTAAAATTAGAAAATCCCATTGGCAGATATCTCTTCTGAATATCCTGGATACCAATAAATCCCTGATTCTTCATGGCTTTTGAAAATCGATACCCGCCTTCTGAATCCGGTGCATTGCAATGGAAATCGTTGCAGTCTTCCCCCAAATTTCTGCGGCTGACCGTTTCATAACACTCTTTTCTGTCTTTGCAGCCAAAATAGCAACATTCATTACAGAGAAATTCTATTTTATCCTTCTGTCCGGCAGACAGCGTATCTAACTTATCAAATGCTTTATTCAGCCGGAAATCCGGCACAACAAACTGAAATTCATCTCTTATTACTTCCTCATGCAGCTGTATGAAATCTTTCAGAACCTTTGTTGTCGAAGATACCAGGTAAAGGTCCGGATAATTTCTGCGCAGATGATCCACCAGCAAGTCTGCGTAAACGATCACTCCATTTTTCACAGCGCTGTCATGTGCAAACAATGCACAGAGTGCATTACATTTTTTATCTGTAAGATGCTCTTCTTTAAGCAGGGAATTGCTAAATGTCAAACGGGCGGATATTCCGTATTCCTTCATCAACGCCAGTACATCCTGTGGACTCCCATCTCCGAATCCGGCACGTCCACCACCCCAGAGACAGTCAGCAGGTGCCCCGTAGATGGAACCAATCTCGCACCAGTTGTAAAAATATTCTCTGTGTTCACGAAATAACGGCAGAAATACACGATAAAATTCATAAAACTCGAACAATCCCGGAAGATGATAATATGCTGTATCTTTTTTCATTTTATATGTTCCTCAACTCACTTATTTATCTGCTATTCCAACATTGTTTTTTTTGTTCATACAGATATAGTAGACCGCACTCATAACAACTCCCACCGTTGTATATACTGGTACAGCCAGTCCAATCATTGTCAGGCTTGCATTTGGTGGATACTCTTCACATATGCAAACGGCAGATGTATTTCACGGCAACTTCTTTTATTTGTTCTTCATCTGACTTTCTTCTGCAAGTTTTTTTCCCTGTGCCAGCATTTATATCTATATGTTCTAACTCAAGCAGCGCAATTTTCTTATCAATTCCTCCGGCATATCCTGTCAGACTGCCATTTGTTCCCACTACACGATGACAGGGAATGATAACAGAAATTTCATTATGTCCGACTGCACCGCCTACTGCCTGTGCAGACATATAGGAAGTATTTTTCATCTCAGCCACTTTACGGGCAATTTCTCCGTATGTGATTGTCTGTCCATATGGAATCTGCAATAAGATCTGCCATACATTATGTCTGAATTCTGTTCCTTCTGGATTAAGAGGCGGTGTAAATTCTGGTTCTTTCCCGGAAAAATAGATATCCAGCCATTTTTTTGCCTCTGTAAGAATCTTCGTTTCCTGTGAAATATGCTCATCCGAAAGTGTATTTGCAAAATGTTTCTGCCCTTCAAACCACAAACCGGTAAGACCGATTTCATCAGCTGCTAAAAGAATGTTGCCAATTGGTGACTTATATTTGCAAGTATATATCATATCAATGCTTCTCCTTTTTCGTTATTTTGAAAGCCGACATTTCAATGTTCAGGTCTGTCCTCCGGAGTTCCGTTTTTAGGACGTCCTCTAAATTTTTCTTGACTTCGTGTTGCACGAACTTGTTAGGATAAATATAGCACAGAGAGTTACTCCGAGTAAATACAATAGTGGAGGATTGAACATGGAATATTTAGCTTTAAATAACGGCATTCAAATGCCACTTGCAGGTTTCGGTACATTTATGCTTAACAAAGAAACCTGTACAAATGCAGTCACAGCAACCATCGAAACTGGCTATCGAATGACCGACACTGCTGAACAGACGGTCATGCAATCGCTTTCAAATCTTCAGACAGACTATATTGACCTGCTGCTCCTGCACTGGCCACATCACCTTTTCAACTCTGCGGAATATACTATACATCATAGAACTTATTTCATAGGGAGGAATATATGAAAAAGCATATTTCCGCATTTCTTCTGCTTCTTGCAGTATCTGTCACTACCATTTTCGGATGTGCTTCCACAAAAGAAACAACTTCAGATTCAACCAAAAGCGAAAAAACATCAACAGAAATGACTCCGGTTACTTTAAACGAAGTTGCTCATTCCATCTTTTACGCACCGATGTATGTTGCCATCGAGAAAGGTTATTTCAAAGATGAAGGAATTGCCCTTACGCTCCAGACCGGTTTTGGTGCTGACAAGACAATGACTGCTGTCATTTCCGGAAGTGCTGATATCGGATTCATGGGATCTGAAGCTTCCATCTATACCTACAACGAAGGAGCAAATGATTATGTTGTCAACTTTGCACAGTTGACACAGCGCGCAGGAAATTTCCTTGTAGCCAGAGAAAAACTGGATAATTTTAAATGGGAAGACTTAAAAGGCAAGAAAGTACTTGGCGGAAGAAAAGGTGGAATGCCGGAAATGGTATTTGAGTATACCTTAAAGAAAAATGGCATTGATCCGTCCAAAGATCTGTCCATCAATCAGAACATTGATTTTGGTTCAACTGCTGCCGCTTTCGCTGAAAAAAAGACACCGGCTGACTTTACTGTAGAATTTGAACCAGGTGCAACCAACCTCGAAAAAGAAGGCAAAGGTTACGTTGTCGCTTCTCTTGGCACTGACAGCGGCTATGTTCCATATACTGCATTCTGTGCAAAACAGTCTTATATCAAAAAGAACGCCTCTGTCATCCAAAACTTTACAAACGCACTGCAAAAAGGTATGGATTATGTACAGTCCCATTCCCCGGAAGAAATCGCAAGCGTTATCGCCCCTCAATTTAAAGAAACAGATCATGGCACCATCACTACAATCCTTACCCGCTACTATAATCAGGATACATGGAAAGATAATCTGATTTTTGAAAAGAAAAGCTTTGACCTCTTACAGGATATCCTGGAAAGCTCCGGTGAACTCACAAAACGCGCTCCATATGATGACCTTGTAACAACCACTTATGCCGAAAAAGCAGCTGAAAGATAAAATTTGTTGTCAAATACTGCATGTAAGCATAGCGCATTTTTCTCTCTGCCATAATTTGCATAACCTGCCATTGGATTCTATGACAACAGAGGCAAAATAAGCAGGAACAGTCAGAAATACTCTACTCCTTCTGACCGTTCCTGCTCTTTGAAATTATAATCATCCCCATATAAATACCAATTACAATTCTTCTCGAATTATGCTCCCTTCATCTGGCTGCTTAAGTATCCTTTCACCTCTTCACGACTCATCTCCAGCGCCACCGCCAGCTCGCCGCAGAGAAATTTCTCCGCAATTCCAAGATACCTGTCATCCACATGTGTAACTTTCTTTCCTCTGGAAAGCCGCTCCATCTTTCTTTCATAAGAGGTTTTAATAATAACGATCCATTCTCTGCACTGATTTTTCAACATTGCTTCTTTGTAAAGTCCTTCACGTTTCTTCTCATCTGTCACAGTCAGTTGTTCAATATCACCCAGCTGTGCGATCAACGTCTCCGCTTCCTGTTTTGTAATAACTTCCCGAATCTGGTTCTTCTTGTTCTCCACCGGGGTATATACCGTTCCGTCTTTATCATAAATTGGCTTTAACGTATAATACTCTTTCTCGTTGTCAGAACAACTCAAACTGATTTTTCCAATATCTACAACCTGACACACACCTTCTTTATAATGTGCTACATAATCACCTATTTTAAACATATCTTCCTCCATCTCATCATCTGACAAACTACAGCACATTTTCCCTCTTATAATACAATTATAGCAATTTTTTTCATATTATGTAAGATTTTTTTACTATTATTCATAAAATTTCTGTCTATGGCATATATCTTAATAATCAATCGGACTTTTGGAGACTCTCTATGAAAAAAACACTTTTGAAATTTGCCGGAATCGGACTCTTATTTGTCTACTCCTTCTTCTCCGGAAGATATCTCGCTTCTCTTTTCTCTCTTCCTTCTTCATCTACCGAAACTGCTGCATCATCCGAAGCTATAGAAAACTGGGGTCTCGGATTCCAGAAAGATGGAACCCGTCCCACTGCAAATGCAACTATCGATGAACTGAAAAAATATAATGCCCACTACGCAGCAGACACCAATAAAAAGAAAATCTATCTGACTTTTGATTGTGGTTATGAAAATGGAAATACAGGCAAGATCCTTGATACACTGAAAAACCATCACGCCAAAGCAACCTTCTTTGTTGTCGGTAACTTTATTACTTCCAATCCGGAGCTTGTAAAAAGAATCCATAAAGAAGGACATATTGTCGGCAATCACACGTATCACCATCCCGATATGTCTAAAATTGCCACAAAAGAGGCTTTTGAAAAAGAATTAAAAGATGTGGAAACTGCTTATAAGCAGCTCACCGGTGAGAAAATGACTCGCTTCTACCGGCCACCACAGGGCAAATACAGCATCTCTAATCTTAAGATGGCAAAGGAAACAGGTTATCATACTTTCTTCTGGAGTCTTGCCTATGTGGACTGGTATGCCGATAAACAGCCAACAAAAGAAGAAGCTTTTAAAAAGCTTCTTCCTCGTATTCATCCCGGTGCTATTGTTTTATTACATAATACTTCTTCTACCAACGGTTCCATTCTTGACGAACTGCTTACACGCTGGGAAGATATGGGATATCATTTTTATTCTTTAGAAGAATTTGCCGCTTCCTGAATCTGTTCATTCAGATCATTCAGATAAACCCACCGGTCCATTTTCTCGTCCAGCTGCTGGCTCACTTCTTCCTTTTTCTCGAGAAGTTCATTTAACTTCACAGAATTGGAGGCGTTTTCCAGCATCTGGGCATCCAGAACTTCAATCTTCTCTTCCAGTGCAGTGATCTCCTCATCGATCGTCTCAAATTCCCGCTGTTCTTTGTAGGAGAATTTTAATTTCTTATCATGTTTTTTCCATGTTACACGACTGTCCTCAGCGCTATTCTCACTTCCGGACTTCTCCGTCTGTGCTGCGGAACCGACTCCCATACTTTTAACTGTCATATCCGGCAGTCCTTCCAGTTCTTTACGAATCAGATAGTCAGAATATCCTCCTTCATACTGGCGGATCGCCCCTTCTCCCTCAAATGCAAAGATTCTTCTTACTGTCCGGTCAAGGAAGTAGCGGTCATGCGATACGACAATGATGATTCCATCAAAACCGTCCAGATAATTTTCAAGAATTGTAAGTGTCTGGATATCCAGATCGTTGGTCGGCTCATCCAGGATCAGCACATTCGGCGCACTCATCAGAATCCGCAGAAGATACAGTCTCCTCTTCTCACCACCGGAAAGCTTCTCAATCTTTGACCACTGGATCGCTCCCTCAAACAGGAAACGCTCTAGCATCTGTGATGCTGTGATTCTTCCATCCGAAGTCTGAATATACTCTCCCGCTTCTTTCACATAGTCGATGACTTTCATTGAATCATCCATGTATTCATTCTCCTGAGAAAAATAGCCGATCCGTATTGTCTGCCCGATTTCTATCGTTCCGGTATCCGGTTTCACAATTCCATTGATGATCTTAAGTAACGTTGTCTTTCCACATCCGTTCGGTCCGATAATTCCAATCCGGTCATTTTTCAGAAAAATATAATTATAATCCCGGATCAGCAGATGATTCCCATAGGATTTGGAAATATCAGAAAGTTCAATTGTTTTATTTCCCATCCGTGATGCGGTAGACGTGAGCAGTACCTGCTTTTCTTCCTGAATATCCTTCATCTCCTGCATTGCCTGAATACGGTCAATATGTGCTTTCTGTTTCGTGCTTCGTGCACGTGCGCCACGGTGCAGCCATTCAAGCTCTGTCCGAAGCAGGCTTTTTCTCTTGCGTTCTGTTGCAAGTGCCATATTCTGACGCTCTTCTTTCAGTTCCACAAACTTCGCATAATTTCCCGGATAACTGTACAGCTTTCCTTTGTCCACTTCTACAATCCTGGTTGCGATACGGTCAAGGAAATAGCGGTCATGTGTAACCATCAGAACCGCACCGCGAAATGAGATCAGATAATTTTCCAGCCACTCTGACATCGCATTGTCCAAATGGTTGGTCGGCTCATCCAAGATCAGAATGTCCGCAGGCGTCAGAAGCGCGTTGACTAACGCAACACGCTTCTTCTGTCCGCCGGACATATGCTCTACTTTTTCTTCATAATCCGCAAAACCGAGCTGGTTCAGCATGGATCTTGCATCCGCTTCTATCGTCCAGCGGTTCCATTCTTCCATATTTCCGCCGACCGCAGCCTGCAAAATCGTTGTTCCAGGTGTAAATACCGGTGTCTGCGGAAGATAGCAGATCTTCACCTGATTACCCATACTGATCTTTCCGGCATCTGCTTCTTCAATCCCTGCAACCACTTTCAACAGAGTTGATTTCCCCATTCCGTTTACACCGATCACACCGATTTTTTCATTTTCATTAATACTAAATCCTACATCATCCAGAAGTATCCGGTCTGTGTATGATTTTGTAATATTTTCCATTGTAAATAAATTCATGCTAAATCCAGCCTTTCTTTTACAGGAAGATATATTTTAATACAAATAAAACTGCAAGCACATACATCAGTGCACTGATTTTCTTCTCTTTTGCCTTACCTGTCAGAAGATTTAATACTACATATGTGATAACCCCCATAGAGATTCCTTCGGAAATGCTGTAGAAGAACGGCATAGCTCCGATACAGATGTAACATGGAATTGCTTCAGAAACATCTGAGAAATCAATATTTACAACGTTTGTCAGCATATAGAATCCAACGATGACAAGTGCCGGTGCTGTTGCAAAGGATGGGATGGCAAGGAAGATCGGTGACAGGAACAGTGACAGTCCGAAAAGGATTGCTGTTGTAACTGCTGTGAGTCCGGTTCTTCCGCCTTCTGTAACACCGGATGCACTTTCAACGAAAGTTGTTGTTGTAGAAGTACCAAGAACAGCTCCTGCTGTTGTTGCTACCGCATCTGCCATTAATGCCCCTTTGATATGTGGCAGTTTTCCATCTTCATCCAGCATGTTTGCTTTGGAAGATACACCAATCAGAGTTCCGATCGTATCAAACATATCTACAAACAGGAAGGCAAATACAACCACAATAAAGTTCAGTGAAAACATAGAATGGAAATCCAGCTTTGCAAATACCGGAGCAATACTTGGAATAGAAAGTCCGTTGCTGAAATCAGGAAGCAGACTGTAGAATCCAACATCCGGATTCGGTACATAGATTCCTGCGAACTGACATCCGATTCCTAACAGCCATGTGATCAAGATTCCCCATAAAATATTTCCCTTGATATTTCTTATAACTAAGATTCCTGTGATCAGAATACCGATAATTGCAAGAAGTACTGTGATTCCTACATCATGGAAAGTAGCTTTTACGCCATTTGCCGCATTGTAGTTATCCAGTGAATATAACTGAAGCAGTGTAGATCCTCCGATTACAATCTTAGCATTTTGTAAACCGATAAATGCGATGAACAGACCGATACCTACGCTGACTGCAGCTTTTAAGTTCTTCGGAATTGCATTGAAAATTGCTTCACGGACATTTGTTGCAGACAGAATAATAAAGATAATACCTTCTGCAAATACTGCTGTTAATGCAACTTTCCAGCTGTATCCGTAGACGCCTACAACTGTATATGCAAAATATGCATTCAGTCCCATACCTGGTGCAAGTGCAAACGGATAGTTTGCAAATACCGCCATCAGGACTGTGCCAAGTAATGCTGCCAGTGCTGTTGCTGTAAAGACTGCACCTGAATCCATACCTGCTGCTGACATAATACTTGGATTAACTGCAAGAATATATGCCATTGTCATAAATGTTGTGATTCCGGCAATAACTTCTGTCTTCACATCTGTGCCGTTCTCACGTAGTTTGAAAACTTTTTCTAACATGTGTTTTCCTCCTTGTCCTCTCATTAATTTACAAACATAGTTTCCCAGGTAACAATAACAGTTTCATTCTAACAAAATAGAGCCATAAAGTAAATGGCTCTATTTCTTGAAAACACTTTTTCATCTATATTATTTTTAGGAGGGGTTTATATTTTTTTATTTTGCTTCTAATCTGCTTCTCTTATTCGTTTGCGGAGCGGGAGAATCATTCCCGGTGCAACGGATAATTCATCAATTCCCATCTCAAGGAATGTCTCTGTCAGACTTAAGTCTGCTCCGAGTTCTCCGCAGATTCCAATCCATTTTCCTTCTGCATGTGCATTTTCTGCTGCCATACGGATCATAGATAATACTGCCGGATGATGGGAATCATAAAACGGTTCCAGCTTCTGATTCTGACGGTCGATCGCCAATGTATACTGTGTCAGGTCATTTGTTCCGACACTAAAGAAATCCACTTCTTTTGCAAGGTCACGACTTACCATGACTGCTGCCGGTGTCTCGATCATAACACCAAGTTCAACATTCTCGCGGAAATCAATTCCTTCTTCCTTAAGTTCCTGCTTTACTTCCTCAATAATCTTTTTGATCTGCTTTACTTCATCTACAGATATGATCATTGGGAACATGATTGCAATCTGACCGTAAGCCGATGCACGATACAGCGCACGGAGCTGTGTCTTAAAAATCTCCTGTCTTGTCAGGCAGATACGAATCGCACGATATCCAAGTGCCGGATTTTCTTCTTTATCCAGTCCGAAATAATCTACCTGCTTGTCGGCTCCTATATCAAGCGTACGGATAATGACACGTTTTCCTGCCATATTTTCCGCAACCTGTTTGTATACCTTAAACTGCTCTTCCTCAGTCGGGAAAGTTTCACTTTCCAGATATAAGAACTCACTTCGGAACAGCCCAATACCGCCTGCATCGTTTTTAAGAACAGCACCAACATCTGAAAGATTTCCGATATTGGCATATACCATTACTTTCTGACCGCTTTTCGTAATATTTTCTTTACCCTTAAGCTGCTCCAATAGTGCTTTCTGCTCCTGATCTTCTTTTTGTTTCTCGCGCATACGCGTAAATGTCTCTTTATCCGGATCGATGTAGATTACACCTTCCATTCCGTCTACGATTGCTTCTTTTCCGTCATATTCCTTTTTCAGGTCTTCTCCGATGCCAATCACTGCCGGAATGTTCATCGTTCTTGCCAAAATTGCAGTATGTGAATTTGCAGAACCGAACATTGTAATAAAAGAAAGAACTTTTTCTTTATCCAGCTGTACTGTCTCGCTTGGGACAAGATCATCTGCTGCAATGATCACCGGTTCATTCATTTCCATGGATGCACTGTTCTGGTCACTTAAAACCTGGATCAGACGTTCGGATACATCTTTTACATCCGCTGCACGTCCCTGCATATATGCATCATCCATCGCCGCAAACATTGCCGCAAAATTATCGGCTGTTGTCGCAACTGCATATTCTGCATTCACTTCCTGAGAAGTAATAATATTTACAATAGACTCTACATAGTCTAGATCTTCCAGCATCATCTGGTGAATTTCAAAAATCATGGCATTTGTCTCGCCAACGTCATCCAGGGCCTTGTCATGTAATTCCTGAAGCTGTGAGACTGCTTTTTCTTTTGCAGCCTCAAAACGCTTCACTTCCTGTTCGGTATCTTCTACACGGCTCCGCTTGATCTGGATTTCATTTCTTTTGTAAAATGCGATTTTTCCAATCGCAATTCCTCCAAATACACTTTTTCCTGATAAAGTAATCATAGCCTTCTACCTCTTCTTACAGGTTCTCTTTGAAAAACTGTTCCATTCCTTCGATTGCTTCTGCTTCGTCAGCACCTTCTGCTGTCATGAAGATTTCTTCTCCGTTTTTCACTCCAAGTCCCATAACACCGAAGATTCTCTTAGCGTCTGCGCTCTTTTCACCTTTGCCGATCATAATTGTTGATGCATAGGAGGCTGCCTTCTTTACTAAAAGTCCTGCCGGTCTTGCATGGATTCCTTCTGGATCTGTGATTACATACTTAAATTCTTTCATTTTTTTGTTCTCCTTTTCTCTTTATTATAATTTTTTGTTACTTACAACTAAAATACTTCTATATCAATTAATTAACTTATTTTGTCTGATCTGTCAATGGTTTCTTCAACAGTACAATTCCTGCCATCGTTATAATAGAGCCAATAACAAGTGCCAGTAAAAACATCGGTGCATGTTCCATAATACCAACTACGAAAATTCCTCCGTGAGGTGCTCGGGAACCGCATCCAAATGCCATAGATAATGCTCCTGCTACAGCAGAACCGACTACGCAAGGTGGGATGATACGAAGCGGATCGGATGCTGCAAATGGAATGGCACCTTCTGTAATAAAGGATAATCCCATGATGTAGTTTGTAATACTTGTCTGCTGTTCGCTCTTTGTAAATCTGCTCTTGAAAAATGTTGTTGCAAGTGCGATTCCGATTGGCGGAGTCATTCCTCCGATCATAACCGCTGCCATAATATCAAACTGTCCGCTTCCGATCGCCGCAGTACCAAATACATACGCTGCTTTGTTAAACGGCCCTCCGAAATCAATGGACATCATTCCTCCGAGAAGTGCTCCCAAAAGAACTTTGCTGGATTCTCCCATTCCTGCCAGTCCGTTGTAAAGCCATGTGTTAAATGCTCCAACCGGCGGATTTACGAGAAAGATCATGATTGCACCCATTGCCAGAATTCCAAAGAATGGATATAACAGAACCGGTTTGGTCCCTTCCAGTGCTTTTGGAAGTTTCTCCAGCAGTTTTTTAATCAGCAACATCAGATATCCTGCTACAAAACCTGCGATCAGTGCTCCGAAAAATCCGGATGAGATCCATTTCTCTTCCGGAAGGAAGATAGAGGTTCCTGCTTTTGCGAGCAGACCACCGACAATACCTGGCATTAGTGCCGGTCTGTCTCCGATCGCCATTGCGATATATCCCGCAAGTACCGGGAACATCATTCCAAAGGATGTATTTCCTACTGTATTCAGGAAATGTGCCAATGGAGTTCCGTTACCAAAGGTATCTGTTCCGGCGTTTCCGGCATCTACCAGGAAAGAAAGTGCGATCAGAATACCGCCGCCGATGACGAACGGAAGCATATGGGAGACACCATTCATCAAACTCTTGTAGATCTTACGTCCAAGGCTCTCACCTTCACTGCTCATGGAAGCTTCTTCGCCACCTTTGTTGTGATAAACCGGAACTCCGCCACTCATTGCCTTTGTGATAAGCTCTTCTGCTTTGCTGATTCCGTTTGCTACCTTCGTCATGATTACCGGTTTACCAGCGAATCTTGCCATTCTGACATCTTTATCTGCTGCAATGATGATACAGTCACATGCTGCGATTTCTTCTGCAGTCAACACGTTCTTATCTCCACCGGAACCATTTGTCTCAACTTTGATCGTATACCCCATCTCTTTTGCTTTATTCTCCAGACTCTCCGCTGCCATGTATGTGTGTGCGATTCCAGTCGGACATGCCGTAACTGCAAGGATCTGGTAGCCTGTTTTTTCTGCCGGTTTTTCTTCCCGCTTTTCTTCCTGTTCTGCTTCATCCGGAAATTTTGCTTTTTCTGCTGCATCAATATATCCAAGAAATTCCTCTACTGACTCTGCACTCTGCAGATTCGCGCGGAAGTCATCATCCATCAGAAGCATGGACAGACGACTCAGTACTTCCAGATGTACATTATCTTCTGTGTTCGGTGCCGCGATCAGGAAAATAAGATGTACCGGTTCTCCGTCCAGCGAATCATAATCCACACCATCTTTTACAACCATTGCTGCAAGTCCGGGCTTCGCTACTGCATCTGTCTTCGCATGCGGAATCGCAATTCCTTCACCGATACCGGTTGTTCCTTCTTCTTCTCTTAAGAAAACTCCTTCCTTATAACGCTCCACATCTGTGATGTTTCCTCCAGCTGCCATCAGAGAAACCATTTTCTCAATCGTCTCTTTCTTATCTGAGACAGTTCCGTTCAGATCAATACTTTCTTTTTTCAGCAAGTCTACGATCTTCATCTTTCTTCCTCCTATAATCCATAAGTTTCTGGTTTATCTTCCATCAATGCAACGATATCTTCTTTTGTCGCCAGCCAGTATTGAAAAGCTGTCGCACTTCCAGTCACAACACCAAGCCGGAATGCTTTTTCATATTCTCCGGTATTCAAATATCCGGTCAAAAATCCTGCCACCATAGAATCTCCTGCTCCCACTGAGTTCAGAACTTTTCCTTTTGGTGGTTTTGCTTTATATATAATGCCATCTTCTGTCAAGAGAATGGCGCCGTCACCTGCCATGGATACGAGTACATTTTCTGCTCCCATCTCCTGCAGTTTCTTCGCATAAGCCACAATCTCGTCCCTGGTCTTTAATGTCACTCCGAACATTTCGCCAAGTTCATGATTGTTTGGCTTGATCAGGAACGGATGATACTTTAATACTTTCAGGAGAAGATCCTTCGTCGCATCCACAACAAAATGAATTCCTCTTCCCTGTAAATGTTCCAGGATCCGTTCATAAATATCTGACGGAAGTGTATTCGGGATACTTCCCGCAAGTACGAGTATATCTTCTTCTTTTAATGCATCCAGCTGTTCAAACAATGCACTCTGCGCTTCTTCTGTGATCACCGGCCCCTGTCCGTTGATCTCTGTCTCTTCGCCTGCATTAATCTTCACATTGATTCTTGTGGAACCTTCCGGGAGTCTTATAAATGCAGTATCACATCCAAATTCCTTCAGCATATTTTCTAATGCCTCTCCTGTAAAACCAGCGGTAAAGCCAAGCACTTTACTGGAGTGTCCCAGATTCGACAGGATTACGGAAACATTATTTCCTTTGCCCCCCGGATAAACAGCCTCATGTGTTGTCCGGTTGATCTCACCCGGCACAAGCTTATCCACCTGGATCACATAATCCAGAGAGGGGTTAAAAGTAACTGTGTAAATCATGCCTCAACCTCCATAATATTTTTATATTTTTTATATTTTTCATCTGCTATTCCTATTGTGAGCAGCTTTGCGTCTTCAAATGCAGAAAAAGTAACCGATGAGATCTGATTGATCTTCGTCGCGTCCGCAAGAACAAAACATTCACGGCACTGCTCCATTGCTTTTTCTTTTACCATTGCTTCAGCAATATCCGGTGTGGTATATCCTGCATCCGGATGTACACCGTTTGTTCCGAAGAAACCTTTCGTAAAATTATATTTACGAAGTCCGGAAATGGCATCGGCTCCGACGATTGCTTCTGTTATCGCTTTCAGCTCTCCACCGATCAGAATGACACGAAAGCCTTTCTGCAGCAGCTTTTGTGCATGGCCAATGGAATTCGTTACATAGACTGCATCTGCCTGTGTCAGATAATCAATCATTATATCCACGCTACTTCCGGCATCCAGGTATACAAAATCATCTGCCTGAACAAGTGTCGCCGCATATTTGCCAATTTTCTGCTTTACTTCACGGTTCAGGTCTCTTCGTACAGACAACGCCGCATCCTTTGTTGTATATCCAGATTCTACTGCGGTTGCGCCACCATGTACTTTCACCAGCTCGCCCCGCTTATGAAGTGTTGCCAGATCTCTTCGTATTGTAGATTCCGAAGTGTCCAGAAGTTCTGTCAGTTCCTGGACTGTAACCGCATGTTCTTCATTTACAACACGAAGGATTTCGCTATATCTTTCTTCTGCAAGCATTCTCTTCATCCTTTCATTTTCAATCACTTTCATTCATCTTCATTCATCTTTATGCTTATACTACAATCATTTTCAGTCAAAGTCAATCATTTTCAGTCAAAAATAATCATCAAAAAAGGACCTTTATCTTCGTACAAACTGCACAAAAAACAAAAATCCTTTTATAACATCTATATATTTTTAACTGCTACGCTCCTGGCAATCATAAACTACTGGATCTCGCGGATCTTCTTACGAAGCGCCAGTACCTGCCCCGGTGCTACTGATAATTCATCAATGCCAATCTGCAGGAAAAATTCTGTCAATGACAGATCTGCCGCCATATCTCCGCAGATACTGATTGGCTTTTCTTCCAGATGAACGTTATTAGCTACAATACGCAGCATCTTAAGTATCGCCGGATGGTGCGGATCAAAATATTTCTCCATCCGCTCATTCTCACGATCCATTCCGAGTGTGAATTGCAGCAGATCATTCGTTCCGATACTAAAGAAATCAACCTCTCTTGCAAGTTCTCCGCTAATCATGACTGCCGCCGGTGTCTCTATCATTACGCCGACCTGGATTTCTTTATTATAAGCGGTCTTCTCGGCACTCAGCTCTTTTTTCGCTCTCTCTAACAGAAGCTTTGCACTTCTTACTTCTTCCACAGTAGAGATCATTGGAAACATAATTGCAACATTACCATATACAGAAGCTCTTAAAATTGCACGGAGCTGCGTCTTAAACATATCTTCTTTCTCCAGCGATACTCTGATTCCACGGTAACCCATGGACGGATTCTTCTCCGGTCCGATTTCAAAGCATGCCGCCTGCTTCTCTCCGCCAAGATCTGCTGTACGGATCACAACTCGCTTGATCCCCATTGATTCTGCTGCCAGCTTATATGTCTGGAACTGCTGCTCTTCTGTTGGCAGCTTTCCACCATTCTCCATATACAGGAACTCACTTCTGAACAGCCCGATTCCACCGGCGTCACTTCGGATTACATTCTCAATATCCTCTCTGTTACCGATATTCGCACAGATATCAATTTTCTGACCGCTCTGTGTAATATTCTCTTTTCCTTTCAGCCGTTCCAGATTCCGCGTCTTCTCATGGTTGGCGTCCTGTCGCTTCTTCATCTGCGTGATCGTTGTATAATCCGGCTCGATGTAAACCTTTCCTTCAAATCCGTCAATGATGATCGTCTTTCCATCGTACTCTTTCTTCAGCGCATCACCCAGTCCGATGACTGCCGGGATTCCTTTTGTACGGGCAATCACTGCCGTATGGGAATTGATCGTTCCATAACGCGTCACAAAACCAAGTACCTTGGACTTCTCTAACTGCATTGCCTCACTTGGATAAAGCTCTGATGCAGCCAGAATAAATGGTTCATCTGAAAGCAGACGATCCTTCCAGCTTCTGGACAGAATCCGGATCAGGCGGATCGCCACATCGCGAATATCTGCATCATGCCCTTTCAGGTAATTCTTATCTTCTTCCGGTCCGTTCTTGATCAGTTCTTCAGCTGCATGGGAGACTGCAAATTCTGCATTCAGCTTCTCTTCCAGAATGATATTCGTAATCTTTCCGACAAATTCCTCGTCCTCTAAAATCTGCTGCTGCATTTCGAAAATAGCTGCATTCGCCTCTCCCACTTCTTTGATAGAAGAAGTATGCATCACTTTCAGTTCCATAAATGCCTTATCTTTGGCTTTTTGAAAACGGGCAACTTCTTTTTCAATATCTTTTACATAAATCCGTTTGATTTCTTTAATATCACGTTTATATAAAGAAAGCTTTCCGATTGCGATCCCTTCTGAAATTTTCTTCCCCGTTAATGTAATCATACTATTATATCCTCACTTCTTCGAAATATTTGCGTAAAATCTCCTAAATATACTTTACACGTTCCATACTCTTTCGTCAAGGAAAGGATACCGGCAAATGTCGAAACGCGCTGTTGCTTTTGTGTAAAATCGCCAAAAGCCCTTTCGTTTTTGTTGACTTCTTTATCAAAACATGTTAAAGTAACGGAGTGTAATCTTGGCTGACATCAGATTACACTGGATCTATTATTTTTCATTTTATGGAGGTATCATCATGAAAGGTACAGTAAAATGGTTTAACAACCAAAAAGGCTATGGTTTCATCTCTGATGAATCCGGCAAAGACGTTTTCGTACACTACTCAGGACTGAACATGGAAGGCTTCAAGTCTCTTGAAGAAGGACAGGAAGTTGAGTTTGATGTAACAGAAGGCGCCAAGGGACCTCAGGCAGTGAACGTAACGAAGCTCTAAGAGCCAGATTTAATCGAAATTTAGATGTACCTTTTAACTATATAAAGTAACTGGATTTTAGATATTTAAAAGTAATACACGAAAAATGAGATTAAGACAGCGAAGGCGGACAGTTTCCACTGTCCGCCTTTTTGTTGCCATAGCATCCGAAAGAATCTGCCAGTGGCAGGTTCTGTAGGTTATGTCATCATTTATTCTTCTTCACTTGCTGTAGATTTTGAAATATCAAGCAGCACATTTACTCCAAATGGATTGATCGCTACACCTTCCATCCCATCCGGGAGCTGCTTTGCTACCGTCTCTGCATCCATGATCAATGCTCTGTATTTCTGTTCCTTATCAAACTTTACAAATTCCATCAGATCTGTAAAGATTGGCTGATATACTTTTCCACTTGTTCTGCGAAGTGCCGGAATCTGATTGTCTTCCTGTACTGCAACCAGATATTTTCCTTCATAGAAATGCGCCATCATCTCTTCATTCAACGCATCCATCTCTTCTGTCATCTCTTCCGGATTTCGGCGAAGCTCCTGTACAAAATAAAGCGCTGTCAGGTGAAGTTCCGGATTCTCAATTCTCGGTTCATCCTCCGGAAGATCCTCTTCTGCTGTTCTTATAACCAGATCATTTAACTGTACCTGCACTTTCTCTTCACCGGTACAAACCAGAATACAGTTTACTCCCATCGGAAACAGACCTGTGAAAAATTCCAGTCTGTGTTCCTTCTTCACATTTACAAGTCTTACCGGAATTTTGGCATCCAACATTCTGTCTGCCTGTTTTTTTGCTTCTTCTTCACTATCAAATAAGATCACTTCATCATCATAAGTCTCCGGATCACAGTAGACAAATGGCATATTCGTACAAGCCGAATATATGACATATATATCTTCTGCCTCTCTTAACATCTCCAGCACGTCCATCTTTTCCATTTTTTATTTCCTCTTCCTTTCTTCCGCCTCTTTTAAAACGATCTGACTTTCGGTCGATAGCGCATATCTGCCACTGTGTAAACCGTAACAAAAGCTTCCGGATCTTTGTGGATAATGTAATTCATTAGTTTCTGATACTCGTTTTTATCCACAATTGTAATGATTTCTCTGTATTTTTCCATATTATATGCACCGATTGCTTCATAGAATGTCGCACCACTGTGCAATTCATGCAGGATAAACTCCCGCACTTCCTGTTCATATTTTGTAATGATGCAAACACGACGTTTCACATTCTGTCCAAATATAAAATGATCCAGCACAATTCCGTTGAAGTATGTACCCAGTATACTCAAAACAACTGCTTTCTTATCATAGATCAGCGCTGAAGAAAGCGCTACACACATCCCGGAAATGGACATTGCCTTTCCCAGTTCAATATGCAGATACTTGTTCATCATCTTCGCTACGATATCCAATCCACCGGAAGATGCATTCATATTGAACAAAATGCCGAGTCCGATACTTACAACTAAAATATAACATAACACATCCAGTTCCGTACTTTCTGTCAGAGACTGAAAATCCGGAAAAATTTTCTCAAAGACTGCCAAATAAAGCGGCAGTAAAATACTGGTATATACTGTCTTCGCGCCAAATTCTTTCCCACAGGTCAGAAATCCGATCACCAGCAGAACTACATTCAGGATCATGGTAACACTCGATACCGGAAGCGGCACATAATGCGCAAGAATGATCGCCAGCGCCGATATACTGCTGATTGATGTCCGGCTCGGAATCAGGAAAAAGTAAACAGCCGATGCAATGATTCCCACGGCAACCGACATAACTGCAACTTCTTTCACATTCTCAAACGTGCAGCATATTTTCTTTTTTTCGTTCATACTCTTATCCCCACTTTTTTGAAAACTCCTCATCAAGCATACAAAAAAACAGAGAAGAAAGCAATCCTTTTATCGAAAATATTTTGTCAACCCATTGTCCTTAAAAAACACGACAACTTCTTTGTCATGAAGTCCGGTTCCTTTATCAACATAAATCTTATTTCCGTCTATGTTAATATTGATATCCAGATTCTGTCCAAAAGACTCTTCATAAATAACAGTTATTGACACCACATCCGAAGATTCTCCGTTCTTCCGGTAATTCTTCTCAAGCTTTCTCTGCTCGTTTTCAGAAACCGGTTTTAACTGTTTACATAAGCGGATGATCTCTTTCGTTTCATTTTCATCGTATTTTTCATTTAATTTTTCATCGGATGTTTTATAGAAAAAATGATCCAGCACCGCTCTGTCTTCCATGGCAGATGCCGTAAAATTACAATTTACAAAATATCCTGCAACAATCAAAGCCGTAAGGCATCCCCCTACAGCCAGCGCTGATACTGTTTTCTTAAAATCTGTTCTTTTAATAAGAAGCCGAATCGTTATCACCAGAGTCAGTACCAGCACCGTGAAAGCAAGATTCATATAACTGACCGGCTGATTTGCCGAACTGACAAACGGATTCCCATATCTCAGCATAAAACGTCCAAAAGTATCCGATAACAGATAGGAACAACTATATACAACCAAAAATGTAAGCGTCAAAAAAGTAATCTGCTCTTTTTTATTCTCTCTTTCTCGTATCATACTTTCTCCTACAGTTTCCGGAATTCCGGAATATCACCGGATATCTTATACTGTTTTACATAGTTTGCAAATTTCTTATCTACATGATAAATTGTAATGTCATTTATCACAATATAACATTTTTGCGGATTTACATAAGCATCTGTAAATCTTGTCTTATTCCCCATAATAAGCCCGATTTCTATCTCATCCTCATAATTTCTTGTGATTCTCGGATCCTTTTTCAGACCTTTCTGTAAACTATCTTTCAAAGTTTGCGCTGATTTTCCCGAAAATTCCTCACTGATCATCTGGGAACTCTGAAATACAAATGTATTGATGCCTTTCAGCTCTCCACAATCACTGACTGCCTTTTTATTAATGCCATAAGTCAGACAGATCAGCATTGCGATCACAATAATATTTCCATAAAGAAAGTGTGTATATCTCTGCAACGTAAATATTTTCTTATCTCCTGTAAAATACGCAAAGGACCCCACCAGAAATAAACCAATCAGCATAGGTGTGATCCATCTTGCCATCCCTGTGGCAATCAGACTGTGTGGAAAAAAATCCGTATTCAGATTCGCCAGAGTCTCTTCTGCGTCTGCCGCATCTGTTCCAATCATAAACTGATAGATTGCTTCACTGATCTTGTATGGAAGCCCCAGTATTCCTTTTGTTATAAAAAATGTATCTTTCTCATAAAGGTGGCTGAATAATCCGATCAGAACTCCTGCTGTACAGAAAAGCGCTACTCGGTTCGATCCCTTTTTGCCACTTATTATCTGCTGCATCTTTTCTCCCTTCTTTATGTATCCATTTTACTGGATAAACATCGCATCCCCAAACGAAAAAAATCGATATCTCTCTTTCACTGCCTCTTCATATGCCGCAAGGACATGCTCTCTTCCGGCAAGTGCTGATACAAGCATTACCAGCGTAGACTCCGGCAAATGGAAATTCGTGATCAGGCAGTCTAAAACCTTGAACTTATATCCCGGATAGATAAAAATCTCTGTCCAGCCGCTACATGCTTTTAAATGCCCGTCTTCATCTGCCGCGGATTCGATCGTACGGCAACTTGTCGTTCCGACACAAATTACTCTTCCGCCGTTTTCTTTTGCATGATTGATCTTCTGTGCTGCTTCTTCTGTAATCTGGAAAAATTCCGAATGCATATGATGTTCTGTGATCTCATCTACCTTCACCGGTCGGAAAGTTCCAAGCCCGACATGCAATGTCACACTTGCGATATCCACGCCTTTCTTCTTAATCGCTTCCAGAAGCTCCGGTGTAAAATGCAGTCCTGCTGTCGGCGCTGCTGCCGAGCCGTTATGCTTCGCATAAACAGTCTGATAACGATTCTTATCCTCCAGTTGATGTGTGATGTAAGGAGGAAGCGGCATCTGGCCAAGCTGGTCAAGGATCTCTTCAAAAATCCCGTCATAAGTAAACCGGATCAGACGATTTCCCTCCTCTACAATATCTACAACTTCTCCGATCAAAAGTCCGTCACCGAAGCTGATCTTCGCTCCGACTTTTGCCTTTTTCCCCGGTTTTACAAGTGTCTCCCAGGTGTTGTCGCTTTTTCTTTTTAATAATAAAATCTCAATCTTTGCATTTGTTCCTACTTTGGAACCAATCAGCCTTGCCGGAATTACCTTCGTGTCATTGATAACCAGACAGTCTCCCTCATGCAGATAGTCAATAATCTCTTTAAATACATGATGGGAAACAGCCCCAGACTTCTTGTCAAGGACAAGCAGCCTGGAGCTGGAACGATCCTCAAGCGGATCCTGTGCAATCAATTCTTCCGGCAGATCATAATAAAAATCCTGTGTTTTCATTTTCTATATGAATCTCCTTTATTTTCTTTGCATATACAACTCTCGTATCACTGAGTCTGTCATGCAGTCCACATTTCTGCTGATCCAATCCTGCCAGCAGATAGCCAAATCCTAACGATACGTGGCACAGAAATCGTCCTATGGTCTCTCTGTACACAATATCGAACAGACCTAATCTTTCTTCTTTTGCACTTACAACCTTAAGATGGAATATGCGCTTTCCAAAAGTTGTTCCGGTTTCGTAAGTACATATAATAAAATATAACACCTGACAAATATAAAGTGCAATATCTTTTAAGGAATATTGAAACAAAACATTCGTATTCAATATGTTAATCTCAAGAAGCCCTAATACAAATGAAGCAAGCGCCAATACCAGACGGACTCCGATAAGTCCAAAAAAGATAATCATATGATCCAGCACATATGCAGCAAACCTTACCCAGAATCCTGCGTATTCCAGATTTTCACTATTGCAATCCCTCTGCATAATACATCAATCCTCCGCTTTTACATTCTTCGGCAGTCTCTTTCAATACCTGTGCCTCTGACTTTGGAACCAGACTTCCTGCTTTCGCAAATAGTTCATCCAGCAGGTTCGTCTTACGCTCCGGCTCATAGAATTCATCCGTCTTAAGTTTGTCACTCATTTCATCCTGCATCTCATCATAACTGCTGATTTTATCGATCAGACCATTATTTTTTGCCTGCGTTGCTGTGTAAGTTCTTCCATCAGCCAGCTTTTTCACCTGTTCTTTGGACATTTTTCTTCCGTCAGCTACTTTGGATACAAACGCTTCGTAACACTCATCTACCTGTGACTGGTATATCTTCACCTGCTCTTTTGTCAGTCTGCTGGAATCTTTATTCTTACCGCTCGTAATACTCACATAGCGGATGCCCAGTTTCTTGTATAAGCCTGTCAGGTCATAACCGGACATAATAACTCCGATGGAACCGGTCACTGTATTCTTATTTGCATAGATTTTATCTGATGATACAGAAGCCATATAACCTCCCGAAGCAGCATAATGTGCCATATAAGTCCAGATTGGCTGTTTGGTTATCTTCTTGTATTCCATCAGTTTGTCATACAATTCTTCCGATTCGTAGACTGCTCCACCCGGCGAATCTACATAAAGCAAAATTCCTTTATTATTTTCGTCATCCATAAGTTCATCCAGATACTCCATTGTCGTATCATGCTGATAACCACTGTTCTGTCCGCTCAGAATATCTGTCGTGTCTGATGCCTGTTCCTGAATCGTTCCCTGCACTTTCACAACTGCAATGTAATCGTCATCCGGTGGATCAAAATTACTGCCACCTGCAAGGATCTCTTCTGCTGCATCCCCTATAATACTTTCTGCCGCTGTATTTACAAATACACTGATCACTCCGATCACAGCGAACAGAAGACCTGCTATAAGCAGGCCTATGATCTGTTTCTTTTTCATTTTGGAAATTACCTTTCCTTTCTGTGAATGAACTGTTTATTTACGAAGTTCGATTCCAAGCGCTTCCAGTCCTTCCAAAATCTTGTTCATAGCACTTGTAATCTCTGCCTCTTCCAGTGTCTTATCCTTTGCACGGAATACGATAGAATATGCTACGGACTTAAAGCCTTTCTTAATCTGTTCTCCTTCGTAAATATCAAACAGTGCATAGCTCTCCAAATAAGCGCCACCCTTCTTCTCGATAACTTCTTCTACCTGTCCGACAAGAATCTCTTTCGGCATTACCATACTAATATCTCTGGTAACTGCCGGGAATTTGGCAATTCCCGTATATTTTCTGTCAAAGGTTGCCTTCTTCACAATCTCCGGCATATCAATAACAGCAATGTAAGCTCTTGTTCCGATTCCGTAATTGTCTGCAACATCCGGATGTACTTCTCCTAAATATCCGACAACTGTTCCATCATAAATGATATTTGCCTGACGTCCCGGATGCAGATATGTCTTTCCGGCATTCGGATCGTAAGTTTCTTTTTTATGAAGTCCTACTTTTTCAAAGAACTCTTCTACAACACCTTTCATGCTGAAGAAATCTCCGTCTCCATACATTCCAAGTGTAAACTGCATACGCTCTTCCGGCAGTTCTGTAAGTGGCAGAGCCTTTGGCAGATATACATTACCAAGCTCATATAATCTTACATTTTTATTTCTTCTGTTGTAGTTTGTTGCAAGAGAAGTCAGCATACCATTTAAGGATGTTGTTCTCATTACGCTGTAATCTTCTCCCAGCGGATTCACAATGTCAACTGTCTGGCGAAGCGGTGAATCCTCCGGCAACAGTAATTTATCAAATACCTTCGGGCTTTCAAATGAATAAGTCATTCCCTGGCTGAATCCACAGAACTCCGCGATATCACGCGCAATCTCTTCCACTCTCAGCTTGAATGATAATTTACCTGTTGTTGCCTCTCCTCTCGGAAGTGTTGTCGGGATATTATCATATCCATAGAATCTTGCAACTTCTTCTGCAAGGTCAGCCATGCGGAACAGGTCATGACGGAAAGTCGGAGCGATCACTTCTCTCTTCTCTTTGTCATATTCCAGATCAATCTTCTTGAAGTATCCGAGCATATCTTCTTCTGCGATCTCTGTTCCAAGCAGATTGTTGATTGCTTCCGGATCAAATGGCACACGTACCGGCTCTTTCTTCTTTCCATATACATCTACCATACCGCCGACAACTTCTCCGGCTCCCATCTCTTCAATGAGCTGGCATGCACGGTCGATTGCAGCCTGTGCATTGTTCGGATCCAGACCTTTTTCGAATTTACCGGAAGCATCTGTACGAAGTCCGACTCTCTTGCTTGATTTGCGGATGTTTGTTCCGTCAAAACATGCTGCTTCAAAAAGCATTGTCTTTACATTGTCTGTGATCATGGAGTTCTCACCACCCATGATTCCGGCAATACCGATAGATTTCTCGCCGTCGCAAATCATCAGAACGTCTTCATCCATCTGTCTTTCCTGTCCATCCAGTGTTGTAAATTTCTCATCTGCTTCTGCAGTACGGACAATAATCTCATGATTGGCAATCGTGTCCAGATCATAAGCATGCATTGGCTGTCCGTATTCTTCCATTACATAGTTTGTAATATCTACGAGGTTATTGATCGGACGGATTCCTACGGAAGCCAGTCTTCTCTGCATCCATTCCGGTGACGGTGCAATCTTAATATTCTTTACAACTCTTGCACAGTATCTCGGGCAGAGGTCTGTATTTTTTACAGTAACTTTGATGTAATCATTGACATCTTCGTCATTTCCTGTTGCTATTACAACCGGCGGGCAAAATTCTTTGCGGAAAGTTGCTGCCGCTTCTCTTGCAATACCAACAACACTGTAGCAGTCTACACGGTTTGATGTGATCTCATATTCAAATACAACATCGTGCAGTCCCAGTACTTCAATGGCATCTGCTCCGACTTCTGTATCTTCCGGGAAAATATAGATTCCGTATTCCGGTGCATCCGGATACATGTCACGGTTTGATCCCAGCTCTTCGATCGAGCACATCATACCGTTACTCTCTACCCCACGTAATTTGCCTTTTTTGATCTTGATTCCACCGGCAACTCTCTGTCCCGGCTCATGTCCGCCTGCAACACGTCCGCCGTCCAGAACAACCGGTACTTTGTCACCTTCTTTTACATTCGGTGCACCCGTTACGATCTGAATGGATTCTGTTCCGATATTTACCTGACAGATAATCAGCTTGTCAGCATCCGGATGCTTCTCGATCTTATCAATCTGTCCGACTACGATCTTGTCCAGATCTGCATCCATCTTTTCAAATCCTTCTACTTTTGTTCCGGTCAGTGTCATTGCATCGGTATATTCCTGTGCTGTCACGTCAAGATCCGGAACATATGCTTTTATCCATGATAATGATGTATTCATCTTATTACTCCTTTCGCGTCCTTCATCTATCGTTTAAAACTGTTTTAAGAATCGGATATCATTTTCATATAACAGTCTCATGTCATCAATTTCGTATTTTAACAGTGCAATACGTTCCAGACCTACACCAAATGCAAATCCTGTATATTCATCCGGATCAATTCCACACATTTCCAGTACATGTGGATGTACCATACCACAGCCAAGAATCTCAATCCATCCGGATCCTTTACAGAAACGGCATCCTTTTCCGCCGCATTTGAAGCAGGTAACATCAACTTCTGCACTTGGCTCTGTAAATGGAAAATGATGCGGACGGAATTTCGTCTTTGTCTCTGGTCCGAATAACTCTTTTGCAAATACTTCCAGTGTACCTTTCAGGTCTGCGAAAGAAATATTTTTGTCAATAACAAGTCCTTCGATCTGATGGAAAGAAGGAGAATGTGTTGCATCTACTTCGTCAGAACGGAATACACGTCCCGGTGCGATCATACGGATTGGGAGTTTTCCCTGTTCCATTACTCGTGCCTGTACCGGCGATGTCTGGGTACGAAGTACGATATCTTTATTAATATAGAATGTATCCTGCTCATCTTTTGCCGGATGATCTGCCGGAATATTCAGTTTTTCAAAGTTGTACAGATCGTATTCTACTTCCGGTCCTTCTACAACTTCATATCCCATACCAACGAAAATTCTCTCTACTTCTTCCAGTGCAATCGTGTTCGGATGTCTGTGTCCGACCATATTCTTCTTGGACGGCAGTGTTACATCGATTACTTCCTGTTTCATCTTCTCTTCACGGATCGCACGCTCCATTTTGCTCTTGCTTTCCTCTAATATCTTCTCAATTGCTTCTCTTGTCTCATTGACCATCTGACCAACCTTCGGTCTGTCTTCTTTGGCAACATCTTTCATACTCTTTAATACGGCTGTCAGCTCTCCCTTTTTACCAAGGAATTTTACGCGGACATCATTCAGTTTTTCAGGCATATCTGCCTGTTCGATTGCTTTTAATGCTTCTTCTCTGATGGCTTTAAGCTTCTCCTGCATCTCTTTTCTCCCTTTCTTCATCAATATATCTGTCCATATTCAGACACCTGCAGAACCTGCCGACGGCAACTTCATCCAGATGCTGTGGCAATAAAAAAAGAACTTCATCCCCTAGGGACGAGGTTCTACCCGTGGTACCACCCTGATTCCTGCAGCATATTACTTGCGGCAGGCACTTATCTTCTGCGTAACGTGCAGGTTACGTTTTCTCTTACTTACAGATTATCTCCGTTTCAAAGAAACAGCTTACGTGGGAAATTCAATCCTTATCTGAACCGAAGAAGACTTCCAGCCTGCGATCTTCTCTCTCTGTCGGAAAATAATTCTCTACTTACACGGTCATTGCTTTTTCCAAAAATAGATTGAGTTCTAATACTTCATTATTGTATCATACAGCCCGGAGATGTCAAGTTCTATTCTCCAAAAATCTCATCTGATACCATCACATTCACTACACCGCCAAGCAGAATCGTATACATACAAAAATACATCCAAAGCATAATCAACACGATTGTTGTCAGACTTCCGTACATATCCGAAAATCCCTGAAATACATCTACATACACAGAAAAAATCCAGGATATGATCATCCAGCCGATTGCTGCAAATACCGCACCCGGAATCTGTCTTTTTAAATTTGTCCTGCGGTTTGGCAGAAACTTATAGATCAAAAGGAAGAATATCATCAATGTGATAGGCGTAATGATCGTACGCGTCTTAATCAGCCAGTCAGCAATCTGTTTCATGATCGTTACATGATTTGTGATAAATATATTTATTGTATTACCAAACACAGACAACAGCAGCAGGAATATGATCACGATCAGGAACATCACTGTATAGATCGTTGCCCGCAGACGGAGATAAAAATAGTTACGTGTCTCATGGCATTTGTAAATGCAGTTCAGTCCGGAAGACATCGCAAGTACACCTTTTCCTGCTGACCAGAGCGCTACAACTACCGTGATCGGGATGATGCTCATTGACTGGTTGTAAACCTGATTCACGATCGATGTGATCAGTGTCTCCACAGATGACGGGAACACCTGGATCACTGCCGCCATAACATCTGCTTTCGTCACTGGTGTATAACGCACCAGTGTCAGAAGAAGCAGAATGATCGGAATCAGACACAGCATAAAAAAGTATGCCGACTGTGCAGCATACGCACCTACATGATCATGGGATATATCTGTTGTTATCTGTATTATTTTTGAACTGATTTCTTTTATTTTCTTCATAGTTCTCTCCTGACATTCGCACCCCATTTTAACTGATTTCATGCGCTTTGTCTACGATTATCTGTCTTTTATCGTACCGGCAGACATTTTCTTAGATGTTTTTCTTCATATTATTAATTTTCTACCGTAATGTCAGAATAAAACAGTTTCAATATTTCTTTGTAAGTTTTCCCCTGTTTTGCCATTTCATTGGCTCCTGTCTGGCTCATTCCGATTCCATGTCCGAATCCGCCTCCCCGGATGTGGATCTGGCTCTTTTTTTTCGTAATTGTAATAAACGCACTTGGAAGCAATGTTCGAAACTTCACCTTACTTCCGTCCTGCTTCCGGATATCATAATCTCCCGCAAGCGCTGACCGGATTTTATTCTCTGTTTTTATAGTCAGATTTCCTTTGTCTCCCTTTACTTTAAGTTCCAGCGCTACTTTTCCCGGACCTCTTTTTGAAATATATATCTTGCGGATACTTCCGACATCTTTTCCGGTATTTTTATAAAGAATCGTTGACAATCTTGCTGCCGTTACGTCCACTGTCCACCGGTACCATGGAAGATTTTTCTCATAATCCCCATTTTTTCCACTGACTCTGACGGATTTCAGATAGCCGGTAGCTGCTGATGAAGTGCTTCCCCACGCTGCAGTTGTCGTCGTTCTTCCGGAAGATGTCGAATAATAGTATGTTGTTGCAATTTTCCCTTTATACTTTGCAGTTTCTCCGGCTGTCTGCCTGACCGCTTTCACAGCAGAATCCGCCTGCTTTGAATTGCCATATACCTGATAATCTGTACTGTCATTGACATGCGCCCGGTATTTCGGATAAGCATAGTTCTCCATCTGCCGGTAAGCATAGCTTCTCGCGCAGACAGCCTGCGCTTTTAATGCTTCCAGTTTATATGACACCGGCATCTCGCTCGGAACAACCGCACAGAGATAATCTTCTACCGTAAGTTCATTGATCAGTGCGATCTTCTTTCCGGCAGGCTTAAGTTCCAGTGTCCCGCTGTAAGACGGCGTTCCATAACCTCTTCGTATGCTCTTAACCTGTACCGTACCTTTTCTTGCACGAATTTTTATTGTATGTTTTTTCAGTCGCCGATTTGAAGCTTTTATCGTCACAGTTTTTCCGGCAGGTACGGAAACTTTTTTCGCTCCTATTCTTAATATCAAGCCTTCTTTTCCCGAAACTTTCACTTCCGTATGAAACGCCCGGGTATATCCTGTTGTCATCAGGAGAACACGGATCTTTGGATTCTTTTTCGCTATTTTCGTATTATCCGTCTGTTTTTTTGACACATCTTTTTCATATGTATTGTTGTATGTCTGTTTCTGCCTGTCACTTTCACGTACTTGTCTTCTCCTCGCTACTTCCGGCAGTTTTCCACTGAGTAACACAATAAAAAAAGCGGCAATGAGAATACAGCCACACAAACGAATACTCTTTTGATGTTTTCTGTTTTTCTGACATTTCAACTGAATCCCTCCATATACATTCGTAACATTCGTAAAGCCACACGTTTCTTGTACTTTTCGCTGCATTAACAGCTCCTTTTTGTTCACATATGGATAAAAAGAAGATGCCGCATCGGATTATCACTAATCGTTCTGCGGCATCTGCCTTATCTTCTGTATTCCCCAAAATGCCGGTTTCTGTATTTTGACTCCTAGCCATCCGCTAGGTGGGTGTCCGCATCTGCTTTTCTGCCTTCCCCTGCATAAATGAGGGCTTGACATATTACAGAGATAATAAGAGTCCCGTTTAAAGTATTGTAGGTTCAAAATAACAGAAGTTATCGAACATTTCAGGTTTCCAACTGAGATTATTATACTCCAATAATCTCTATTTTACAACTGTTTTCTTATAACTGTGGTCCGGCAGATACAAGTGCCTTACCATCTTCGTTACCTTCATATTTAGCAAAGTTCTTAACAAATCTTCCTGCGAGGTCTTTTGCCTTTGTCTCCCACTCTGTTGCATCGGCATAAGTATCTCTTGGATCAAGGATTCCTGTATCAACGCCCGGAAGCTCTGTCGGAACTTCGAAGTTGAAGTATGGAATTGTCTTTGTCGGTGCATTCTTAATATCTCCGCTTAAGATTGCATCAATGATTCCACGAGTATCTTTGATAGAGATACGTTTTCCTGTTCCATTCCATCCTGTATTAACAAGATATGCTTTTGCTCCGTTAGCTTTCATCTTTTTAACTAATTCGTGAGCATATTTTGTCGGATGCAACTCCAAGAATGCCTGTCCGAAACAAGCTGAGAATGTCGGTGTAGGCTCTGTGATTCCACGCTCTGTTCCTGCAAGTTTTGCTGTAAATCCTGACAGGAAGTAATATTCTGTCTGTTCCGGAGTTAATACAGATACCGGAGGAAGTACTCCAAATGCATCTGCTGACAGGAAGATTACATTCTTAGCTGCCGGTGCTGCTGATATCGGACGTACGATCTTCTCAATGTGATCGATTGGGTAAGATACACGCGTATTCTCTGTCACGCTCTTATCTGCGAAATCAATCTTACCATCTTTGTCCAGTGTGACATTTTCAAGAAGTGCGTTACGTTTGATTGCATTGTAAATGTCCGGCTCAGACTCTTTATCCAGGTTGATAACTTTTGCGTAACATCCACCTTCAAAGTTAAATACTCCATTATCATCCCATCCGTGCTCGTCATCACCGATCAGAAGTCTCTTCGGATCAGTAGAAAGCGTTGTCTTACCTGTTCCGGAAAGTCCGAAGAAGATTGCTGTATTCTCTCCGTTCATATCTGTGTTTGCTGAGCAGTGCATAGATGCAATACCTTTTAATGGCAGATAGTAGTTCATCATAGAGAACATACCTTTCTTCATCTCTCCACCATACCATGTATTGATGATTACCTGCTCACGGCTTGTGATGTTGAATACTACTGCTGTCTCAGAATTCAGTCCTAATTCTTTGTAGTTCTCAACTTTTGCTTTTGACGCATTGTAAACAACGAAGTCCGGCTCAAAATCCTTCAGTTCTTCTTCTGTTGGTTTGATAAACATATTTGTTACAAAATGTGCCTGCCATGCAACTTCTACGATAAAGCGGATTGCCATACGTGTATCTTTGTTTGCACCGCAGAATGCATCTACAACATAAAGTTTCTTGTCGGAAAGTTCTTTCTGTGCAATCTCTTTTACAGCTTTCCATGTCTCTTCTGATGCCGGGTGGTTATCATTTTTATACTCATCAGAGGTCCACCATACCGTATCTTTGGAATTTTCATCCATTACGATATATTTATCTTTTGGCGAACGACCGGTATAGATACCTGTCATTACATTCACTGCTCCGAGTTCGCTCTCCTGTCCTTTTTCATAACCTTCAAGTTCAGGTTTTGTTTCTTCTTCAAATAACATCTCATAAGAAGGATTATAAACAATCTCTGTAGTTCCTGTAATTCCATACTTGCTTAAATCGATTTTTGCCATTTTACATTAACCTCTTTTCTTCATTATTTACATTGTCCTGTCTGTGCACGACAACATTTGCTCCTATTATCTCATTTATTTCAAAAAAAGTCAAGACTTTAACAATCTTTTTTCGAAAGTTTTAGACATTTTTTATGCATTTATCTTCCTTTTTTCGTTAAATCCTTGTCTATGGTATTCAAAAAATGCAAGATTGCATGCGCAATCTTGCATTTCCTTATGCTTTAAAATATTTATTATTGATTTTTTTAATCATTACAGCGTAAATCACAAGCGCAACGATCGTAATGGTCATGAAAACATAAAATACCGTCTTCGCTTCTCCGATATAAGTGTTATAAAGATCGGAAGCACCATATAAAGTTGCTGCAATACCAAGTATTAAAAGTGGCGGCAATGCCTCCTTACAGTATCCATCCAGATCTTTGCACTTTTTAATATTCACGTTTTTCGGAAGTAAGATCGTCCGGTTGATCTCATGTTTGAATCTCAGCATGTAACATCCATACAGACAATACAATCCGAGTCCCAGACCTATTACTCCAAATACACCTTCCATTCTTCGTTATCCTCCGTATCTCCTGTATTTCTCTTCTTTTGACTAACGGTTCAGAATCTGTTTTACAGTCTCTTCCATCTGATCTACATCACATTCGATATTATGCAGGACATTTGCATCCAGAATGTCTTTGATTGCCTGCGGCATATCGACCTGTGAAAGCTCCTGCAATTTCGGAAGCAGTGCAAATTCATCTTCTTCTGCATATTTTGCATCAATTGCTGTCATAACGCTCTTCACGAATTTGTATGGGCTTGCTGTGGACGCGATCAGATATTTCTTGCCTGTCTTTTCTGACTGTTCATACCGGCTGCATACATAAGATGCAACTGCTGTATGTGTATCCATCACATAACCGGTCTTATCATAGACATCATGGATCTGCTCTGCCGTCTCGTCCTCTGTGGCATATCCTGCAGCAAAATCAGACAGTTTTGCTTTCATATCTTCCGAAACCGTATACGTTCCATCTTTTTTCAAAGCTTCCATCAGTTCTTTTGTCTTATCGCTGTCCTCTCCTGCAATTACATAGATCAGACGCTCCAGATTGCTGGAAATCAGGATATCCATAGATGGCGATGTTGTCAGCACAAATTCACGGTTCTTATCATAAGTTCCTGTCTGGAAGAAATCAAACAATACTTTATTTTCATTCGATGCACAGATCAGTTTACCAATCGGCACACCCATCTGTTTTGCATAGTAAGCTGCAAGAATATTTCCAAAATTACCTGTCGGAACGACAACTTGTAATTCTTCTCCGTTCGCAAGTTCTTCATTTTCCAGAAGTTTTGCATATGCATATACATAATAAACAACCTGCGGAACCAGGCGTCCGATATTAATAGAGTTGGCTGATGAAAACTGATATCCCTTGCCGGCAAGTTCTTCTGCAAGTTCTTTGTCTTCAAACATTGCTTTGACACCGCTCTGCGCATTGTCAAAATTGCCGTGGATCGCAACAACATCTACATTGCTTCCCTTCTGCGTTACCATCTGAAGTTCCTGTACTTTACTGACACCGTTCTTCGGATAGAACACGATGATCTGTGTTCCTTCCACATCTGCAAATCCTGCCATTGCAGCTTTTCCGGTATCTCCGGATGTCGCTGTCAGGATCACGATCTTATTCTCTACGTGATTCTTCTTCGCAGAAGTCGTAAGGAGATGTGGCAGAATGGAAAGTGCCATATCTTTAAATGCGATGGTTGCACCGTGGAATAACTCCAGATAGTAAGTATCCGATACCTTTACCAAAGATGCAATCTCTTCCGTATCAAACTTGCTGTCATATGCTTTCTCAATGCACCCTTTCAGTTCTCCCTCTGTAAAATCGGCCAGAAACAGCTTCATTACTTCATAAGCAATCTCCTGATAGCTCATACTTTTTAACTGCTCCATAGAAACATCCAGTTTTGGAATCTCTTCAGGTACAAATAAACCGCCATCCGGAGCAAGCCCTTTTAAAATTGCTTCAGATGCAGTTACCTTTAACTCGGAATTCCGGGTACTTTTGTAATGTAGACTCATATTTCCACCTTTCCTTTGGTCTTTCTTGCTATTATTTCTTCTTGCTGTTTGTATATTTTACAAGACCGCCTGCTGCAATCAATTTCTGCATGAATTCCGGGAATGGCTGTCCCTGGAATTCTGTTCCTTTTGTACGGTTGTAAATCTTACCACTGTCGAAATCTACTTCCACTTCATCGCCTGCTTCGATTCCTCTTGCAGCTTCCGGACATTCGATGATCGGCAGTCCGATATTAATAGAATTACGGTAAAAAATTCTTGCAAATGTCTCTGCGATCACGCAGCTTACTCCTGCAGTCTTAAGACAGAGCGGTGCATGCTCTCTGGATGAGCCACATCCGAAGTTCTTATTTGCCACGATCAGATCTCCCGGTTTTACTTTATTCACAAAGTCCGGATCAATGTCTGCCATTGCATGACTTGCCAGCTCCTGCGCGTCAAATGAATTCAGGTATCTTGCCGGAATGATTACATCTGTGTCTACGTTGTCTCCATATTTAAATACATGTCCTAATGCCTTCATTATCTGTCACCCACTTTCTCCGGATTTGCAATACATCCTGCGATCGCACTTGCTGCTGCTACTTCCGGCGATGCAAGATAAATCAAGGAATCTACATGTCCCATTCTTCCTACAAAATTACGGTTTGTTGTAGATACACACTTTTCTCCTGCTGCCATAACGCCCATATGTCCGCCCATACACGGTCCACAGCTTGGTGTGTTCACGGCACAGCCCGCATCTACGAAAATATCAAGAAGTCCTTCTTTGATACACTGTTTGTAAATTTTCTGTGTTGCCGGAATTACCATTACACGCACATCTTCATGTACTTTATGTCCTTTTAAAATAGCTGCTGCCTTACGCATGTCTTCCATACGTCCATTTGTACAGGATCCGATTACAACCTGATCGATCTTGATCGGTTCCATTGCTTCAATCTCATCGATTGTCTTAGCATTACCCGGAAGGTGTGGGAATGCAACGGTCGGACGTACTTCGGAAAGATTGATCTCAATCACTTCGTCATACTCTGCATCCTCATCCGCTTCATAGACCTGATATGCTTTCTTCGTATGCTCATTAAGATAAGCTTTTGTCTGATCATCTACCGGGAAGATTCCGTTCTTTGCGCCTGCTTCAATCGCCATATTCGCCATTGTAAAACGGTCATCCATGGAAAGAGCTGCAATTCCTTCACCTGTGAATTCCATAGATTTGTAAAGCGCTCCGTCCACACCGATCTTACCAATGATATGAATAATAATATCTTTACCGCTCACATAAGGTCCCGGCTGTCCTTTCAGGACAAATTTTAATGCACTTGGCACTTTGAACCAGAGTTCTCCGGTTGCCATACCTGTTGCAATATCAGTTGTTCCGACACCGGTAGAAAATGCACCCAGTGCTCCATATGTACAGGTATGTGAATCTGCACCGATAATACATTCACCTGCTGCTACAACACCTGCTTCCGGAAGAATCGCATGCTCTACACCGGATTTTCCCTGTTCAAAATACCAGGAAAGTCCTTGATCTTTTGCAAATTCGCGGATTGATTTTGAATTCTCTGCGGATTTAATATCTTTATTCGGCGTAAAATGATCCGGTACAAGTACTACTTTATCTTTGTCAAATACCTTCTCTGCCATCTGTCTGAAAATCGGCAGTGCCATTGGCCCGGTAATATCATTTGCCATAACTACGTCTAACTTCGCTTCTATCAACTGTCCTGCCACAACATGATCAAGACCTGCATGGGCAGCTAATATTTTCTGCGTCATTGTCATTCCCATCACGACAACCTCCTATTCTTCTACTTAGTCTTACGAGCTATTCTACCACAGGTAAATATTACAGTGCAAGAAAGAATACATAAGACCGTAAGAAGTATCAAATCTTGTTCGTCTCCGGTTTTTACAATCTCTTTCTTCTTCACTAACGGTTTTTCTGCCTTTTTCTCTACTTTCACAATCTCAGGTTTCTTCTTTTCTGCCGGTTTTTCCGGTTTCTCCGGTTTCTCCGGTTTTTCTGGTTTCTCTGGTTTTTCCGATTCTTCCACAGTCACGATTTCCGTATCATCCACATCTTCCGCATTATCGGCACGGACGATTACTTCATTTTCAATCTCTTTTCCGAGCAGTTTCTCATCCAGAATTTCCACCTGATAAGTCACTGTGTATTTGTCACCGGAATGAATACTTTCCAGAAAATGTTTTGTTTCAATTGTATATGTGTTCTCTTTTACAGAAATAACCGCGTCAGATACAACGCTTTGATCTTTGTCATACAGAATAATAGAATCCGGAAGAAGTCTCACTCCTTCCGTTAGAATCCGGTCTGTGATCGTAACGCCTGAGGCAACCGCCTTCTCAATCTGCTGCGTCACATCAACCGTATATGTAATCCTGTCACCAACTTTATATTTTTTATCTTCCCGGTCAGCGCTCTTTTCCACTTTAAGTTCCGGCTTTTCAATCCATTGCACCGCAAGACTGGTTGGAATATTATCCGCACTTACCAGTTCCCCGACTCCCAGGTGCTGTCCGCCTGCTCCGGTATTAATCACCAGACTTCTCCAATTCTGTCTGTTTTTCCCATAAATGTTTCCTGTTTTCCACGTCTGGGCATTCCATTTTCCCACCGGACACTTCAAATAAAAACGATCGCCGCCGTAAACCGTCACATTTCCTGTCTTTTTTGTCCCTTTTGTTTCATTTACCAGTATTACATCCGCAGGCAGTTTCAGGACAATTGAATTATCTTCATCGCCCTTGCAGGTGATAGTTTTTGTCTTTTGCACTTTTTCATTTTTATCATAAACAGCCGTCAATGTCTTCTCTGAAAAAGCAATATCCGGATCCGGTATTTTCGGAAATGTCTTAATCTTCGCCGTACAGCTTTTCACTTTCTGCTTCATTGTGTCACTTAATCCCAGAAATGCATCACTTGAATCTTTGCATTCGTCATATACATAGGACAAAATACAATGCGACAGACTGTAAGCTTTTTTCTTCTCCTGCCAGTTTTCTCCAAATACAGGTTTCAAATACTTCTGATACCCCGGATTGCCATACGCATAATACAGTGTTTTACTTAAAAGCGTGTCATTCGTCAATTGTTTTGACGTATAGGTTCCGTCATGCGGAGAACTTCGTTTTGGTTCCAGACAATATCCAAGGGTTCCGTCAATATAATAGTAAAACGTTGAATACCCTTCATAAAATACTTCTTCGCCTCTTCTCAGCGACACATCTTTCGCCTCACTTTTTACTGCCGGCACGCAACAGAAAACCAGACAAAGCACCGCCAGAAACCGCACAAAAGGACTCCATGGGAAATTTCTTTTTTTCATAAGCACTACTCCTTCTTCAATTGTAAAATTAAATTGCTAAAACCAGTTACTGTAACTGCCCTCCTTTCCTTTTATGATTTCTCGTTTTGTGAAATTCGGGAAGATCATTTCCCTGTCGGGGGATTCCCCGTACGAATATTGATTATAAAGAATCATCAGAACTTCTTAAGACGAGTGTATTAATCATATAGACGTTTTACACATTTGTCAATACTTTTCAGATTGATATATTCTCTAAAAAATGATATTATAAAAGAATTATTATAGATAATATTTATCATTAACATTAGAGAGGAATACATACATGACATTAAAACAGGGAAACAGTAATACTTCCTATCAGGTTGTTTCCATTCAACTGGAAGAAAAACTGGAACGCCGTCTGGAAGCCTTAGGACTTACGGAAGGCAGTACCATCACAATAATGAATAATCAGAAAAAAGGCTCACTCACTGTGAAATTCCGCGGAACACGTTTTGCTCTCGGAAAAAGAATTGCCAATCATATTGAAGTAAAGGAGCAAAACTGACATGGGACTTGCAGACACAAGAGAAAAAAATAACCAGACTAATAACAACAGCGAAATTATCAATGTCGGATTCATCGGGAATCCAAACTGCGGAAAGACAACGCTTTTTAATGCGTACACAGGCGCGAATTTAAAAGTTGCAAACTGGCCCGGCGTAACTGTTGAAAAGAAAGAAGGAAAAACCTTTTACAAAGGGCAGGAATTTCGTCTGATCGATCTTCCCGGCATTTACAGTCTCTCATCTTATACGATGGAAGAAACCGTATCCAGAGACTGTATTTTAAGTGATGAAGTAGATGTCATTGTAGACGTCATTGATGCTTCCAGTCTTGAACGCAATCTCTATTTAACATTGCAGCTTCTTGAACTTGGCAAGCCGGTTGTACTGGCGCTCAATATGATGGATATCGTTGAAGAACGCGGGCTGGAATTAGATCTTCACCGGCTTCCGGAAATGCTCGGCATACCAGTCATTCCGGTTTCTGCACGCAAACGCACCGGACTATCTATCTTAATGCATGCTGTAGCACATCATAATGATCCTGATGTTCAGGATCCGTTGATTCATCATCACACCGGGAAGTCTTCTCATCACCGACATGATCACCATTCTGAATATGCAATGGTTTACAACGATGAAATCGAAGACAAAATTGATCTCCTGATCAGCCGTCTTTCAAAAAAATATCCGGATATGACAAACAAACGCTGGCATGCGATCAAACTTCTCGAAAACGATCCTGATATCCGCAAACGTCATCCAATTGACTGCGCCGATATTATTGAGCGAAGCTACGAAAAAGATATGATCAATCAGAAATATGATTTTATCGAAGAAGTGATCGGTGAAGTCCTCGTTGGTAAATCAAAAAAAGAGGCAGCTACAGATAAGATAGATTCTTACCTGACGAATCGGTTTCTGGGACTTCCAATCTTCCTTGGCATTATGGCAATTGTATTTTTCCTGACATTTACAATTGGTGATTTTCTGAAAGGATATTTTGAAATTGCATTAGACTACCTGACATCCGGTGCATCTGCCCTTTTACAGGCACTACATGTACACCCGATGCTTTCATCGCTCATCACGGACGGAATCATTTCCGGTGTAGGCGGGATCTTAACTTTTTTGCCAAATATTTTTATTCTCTTCCTGGCACTGGCGTTTTTGGAGGACAGTGGCTATATGGCAAGAGTTGCTTTTGTAATGGATGATATTATGAGCCATCTCGGACTGTCCGGAAAAGCTTTTCTGCCATTACTTCTGGGATTTGGCTGTTCCGTTCCCGCTGTTATGGCATCCAGGGCTTTAGAGCATCCGAAAGACCGGTTCAAAACAATTTTGATCACACCATTTATGTCCTGCAGTGCAAGACTTCCGATTTACGTCCTGTTCTCATCCATGTTTTTTGGAGAACACGCAATGCTCGCCTGCTACTCTTTGTACATACTTGGAATTTTGATTGCGATCACAACCGCCTACATCCTTTCACGTATAGACGGTTCAAAAGCCGATCATGCACTGTTGATCGAGCTTCCGGAATACAAGTCACCAAATGCACACACCATTGCAATTTATGTATGGGAAAAGATCAAAGACTACCTGACAAAAGCTGGAACCGTTATTTTCCTGGCATCTGTTCTGATGTGGATTATTTTAAATTTCGGTCCGACCGGATATGTAACAGATATCAGTCTGAGTTTCGGATCCTATATTGGGAAAGCAATCGTCCCGCTCTTTCGGCCTGTCGGTCTTGGATACTGGCAGATCATTGTCGCACTGATTGCCGGAATTGCCGCAAAAGAAGTGGTTGTGTCCAGTTGCAGTGTCCTTTTCGGGATACAGAATATTACAACCGCACATGGCATGACAACCATGTCTGCCACTCTGGGTACTCTTGGATTCGGTCCTGCAAACGCATACGCTCTTATGGTTTTTTGTTTGCTTTATGTACCATACACTGCTACCATCGCAACGATTCATAGAGAATTGAACAGTTGGAAATCTACTATATCTATTCTTCTCTATCAATTAGTTACTGCATGGACATGCAGCTGCATTGCTTACCACGTCTGCTCTTTATTATTTTAATCTTGTCTGCGTAAGATTGAAATTTAAAATACTGCACTGACAGGCTTTCCATTAATAGTATTACAGTTGCAAAGGCACATATACGGATTCTTTAATCTTGTATATGTGCCTTTCTCTTTCTCTCAGAAATATCTAAGAATTATGCTCTTTTAAATATTGAATCTCGATTGGATCGATCGGATCCATTGGATTTTCAATCTTACCTTTTTTCCGTCTCTTTCTTCTCTTCAGCAATTCGCCGCCTTTGTTATAAAACCAGAATGAATATGCCAAAAGCTTGCTTGCTTTTCCAATTCTGTCTTTCGTTGTCTTATCGTACAGTTTTCCTCCTGCTTCTATCGGTACTTTCTTCCGTATCAGTGCAATCAACTCTGTTTCACAGGTGACACGCTCCGGAAGAATCGTATATCCCATGGAAACACAATTCAGCTTATGAGAATCACTTCCTCCAATCCCCGGTTTCTTATACTTCTGCGCCAGCTTCCTTGCACCTTCATTCGATGCTTCCGGTTCGCAGGCGTTAAATGCTTCAATAAAATCAAAACGCTTGATAATCTCCGGTGAACGATAATATCTCTTTGTATTCGTAAAGCTCATATATTTCTCGCCACACGGATGTGCCGGTCCTAAAATTCCGCCATGCCTATGCACAAAATCGATCAGCATAGCCACTGGCATTCCACGCATCTCAAGCAAACGCATCTTCACACCTTCCGGCATAATGCAGATGATATGTCCTGCATCACAGGTGTCATACTCGATGCCTTTGAGTACAACAAAATCTTCGTACACCTTGCCTTTCATCTCGTTCTTCCAGTATCTGTATCCTTTATACGTATCATGGTCGGTGATCAACATTCCGTCAAATCCGTGTGCTTTCAGTTTTGTAATATATTCGTCCAGACTCACTCTGCTGTCAACAGAACCTTCCTTCACATGACAATGCATATCCAGCTTCATAAACAAGCCTCCTTTGCATGAACTTGATTTTATTATATCACATATCATGCAAAATACAACTGATCCGGACTTCTGCCTGTATTTCCCTCAAAACGCTTTTTTTGATTCTTTCGTTCCTGTCACACTACAGCAGAGAATAAGACCTGTACACCAGATCAGAAAATATAGATAGTTCGGCAGCTCAACTGCTGTGAAACCAAATAAAAAAGCTGCCATCATCTGAACAAGCACGCCTGTTATCATCTTGCTGTTTTGTAAAAATCTCCTTATAATTCTTCTCATAAAAAAGCACCTCTCCTTCTATAATTCAATACTATAGCAGAAGAGGTGTCTCATAAAACGGACTACTTACTCATCATCTTCATCCGTATCATCATCAAAATCATCCAGTATCATTCTTGCTTTCTCAACTTCTGACTCCACAGAATCCTGTTCTTTTATTTTTTCTGAGAATTTCTTCTCTTTTTTGCCAAGTTTTCTTGACTGCATCATAAACTGTACAATCATGCCGATAATTGCAACAACAACACCGATCACCAGTCTTGCCACTCCTGCAAACGGAAGATCCACAAGCATTACAACTGCTGTTCCAACACTCATTCCGCCGGCAAATGCTGTTACAACGATCATCAGTGGTTCCGTGAAAATCACCGCAAGTATTGCAAGTATCAGAGATACCACGACATAAATTCCGGCGATCAGTAAACTGTGTGGCATATTCGCCGTCACCGCAATCGCCATAGATACTATAAACACCGTGATAAATATACCCAGTTTATGTAGGAAAAACGCAAGCACAGCCATAACGACAGCACAGCCAAACAGAATAATCATCCCTGTCATCTGAGACGGATGCATAACCTGTACAACTCCGGCTCCGATTGCTGCACCAATGCCGAAGCCACAAAGCGCCGTAAATAATTTTACCAGTTTCAGTCCAAACAGTGCAAGCAGCACTCCAACAATGATCATTGCACCAATAATTCCCATATTCATCCGGCTGTTCGGTGCAAGATCGATAAATGCCTGTTTCATATCGGATGTTTTACTTAAAACGTTCTCTAATAATGTCTTTATTTCATCCATATTCGTCTCTCCTTTTGTCCCTTATCTTCTAATCCCCTGTCTTTCACAATTTAATATTCTACTGCGCCGGTCTCCTCACTGTTGATTACATAATAAACAGCGCCTTCTTCCGGTTTGACATATAGTTCCAGTGTCTTAATCTCCCCGACTCTCTTTCCCTTTTTCGTCCACGCCTTCTTGACTCTGGCGATCATTTCTTTTTCCTCGACCTGCTTGCCATAATATTCCACAAATGTACGGACTTTCATATCCTTCTTAGATGGTCTCTTTGCAGCAGTCTTCTTCACTGCTTCTTTGGCTCCCTTCACTTCTTTGGCTGCTGTCTTTTTTACAGTCTCTTTAGCTGCTTTCGCCTCTTTTACAGCTGTTCTGGCTGCTGTTTTTGCTGTTGCCTTTATTTCTTTCGCAGTATCGCTGACTTTCTCTGCTACTTTTTCTTCTGCAGACTGTGTCTTCTTCTCCTCTGTAAGCTGCGCTTTTTCTGCCGCTTTTTTTTCCTCTGTAAGCTGCGCTTTTTCTATTGCCGCTTTCATTGCTTCTTTTTTCTTTATTACTCGTTTTCTAGCCATGATATTCCTCCTTACATCGCTACACCAATTTTTTGGTCGCAACTATTATACCATAGCCAGTCATAATTGCAAATTTTTCCTTCGACACATTTCTCATATCTCTGTCTTAATCTGTCGGTTTCTGGTAGAAACGTCCGGATAGCTGCTCTGTCTTCATTACATTGACAAAAGCATGCGGATCGGCTTCTTTGATTGCTTTCATAACCTTTTTGATCTCAGCGCTTGATATAACAGAATAAACGACCTTACGTTCACGGTGTTCATAAGATCCTTCACCTTCCATGATCGTAGCACTGTGATTGCACACTCTTGCAATTGCTTCATAAACATCTCTTGCGTGATTCGTTACAACAAGCACTGTATTCTGCTGATATTTTTTATACAGCTCATGAAGCACCTGCGTTGACGCATACTGGAAAATAATCGAATACAGCGCTTTATCCCATCCGAACAGTACACCTGCTGCCGCAAGGATGATCACATTCAGTCCAAGAACCATATTCCAGGAATCGATTCCTTTCTTATCTGACAGATAAATTGCAATAAAGTCAGTTCCTCCACTGGTCGCATTGACCGCAAGACACAGGCTGATTGCCAGTCCATTGATCATTCCTCCAAAAATACTGATCAAAAGTGTATCATACGTGATCGCATATCCCGGCAACATATCTGTCAGCACACTGGTCAATACGATCATCAGACAGGAATACAATGTAAACTTTTTACCGATAAAGCGAAATCCGATATAGATCGGCACTGCATTCAGCAGCACATTGACAAGTGTATATGGAATCGCAATATGGAAAAACAGTTTTGCACTTCGCTGAACAAGAAGTGTAAGTCCTGTCGCACCGCCCGGATACAGTCCTCCGGCACGCACAAACGTCTTAATGTTTAATGCCATCATCAACGCCGCAAAACATACAACTACAATTCGCTTCAAATCTTTTTTTGCTTCAAATTTCATTTTCCCTCTTCCCCTTGAGGTACAACATCTGTCGATGTCTTTAGTCCTCAACTAAATATCCTTTCTCTCTTAACATATTTTCTATCATGTCCAGTGTCTCTTCACTATCTGCATGCACCTCATGGTAATGATAGTTTGATGTGATATTCTTAAGCGGACTGGATTTGCCACTCCTTATATCTTCCAAAAATTCCCACGCAAGTCTCCGAGACGTAATATGAAGCTTCGCCTCCATCCGTCCATATACTTTATGATTCACAATAACTGTCTCCACGCAGCCTCCCAGATCCACAATTGAATAGAGCTCATCTTCCATCTGTTCATCTGTATGCTGCACTTTAAAAATACGTTTTACACTCTTCGGACTGTTCAGAATATATCCTCTGTTCGTAGATATGATATCATATCCGGCTGCACGCATCAGAGCAATATCCTGAACGATCACCTGACGGCTTACATTGTAAAAGGACGCCAGTTCCTTCCCCGGAACCGGCATCCTGTTTTCCTGCATTGTGGCAATTATCTTATCTCTTCTTTCAGAACCGGTCATACTTTCGTGTTTTCCTCCCACTGCACTATGATAGTTCTATTATACTACAAATATTTTCTGATTCAAACCTTATTCTACATTTTTTAATGCTTCATCCATCGGAACCTTCTGAATCTTTCTGTATTCCAGCGCTGCAACTACTGCATAAGTTACTGCTCCGATTACGAACATTTCTACATAAATCTTCGGATCTATCCACAGTGTGATCCAGCCGGAAATGCTGGCTAGCATCATCTCCCGGAAGATTATTTTCATAAATGTTTCTTCTATCGGAAAACTGAACAAAAGGCAAAGTATTACAACGATCGATGTTGATAATATATATAACCTGCCAATCTCTCCATCTGTGTATCCAAGAATTTTCGCCATAGATATCGACTGTGCATTTTTCTCTATAATGATCTTGGACAGCAGATAAATGAGTACAAGGAAAATTGCAACTGCAAATCCGTTGACCAGTCCCATCATATTTCCCATCGACACATCCAATTGTCTGGATACTTTTGTAAGTGCACTCAAATCAATGACAGAACCGATATATTTTTCATCAATATCCGTAATCTTTGTTTTTGAAAAATAACCACTGTAATAATCGGTTCCCAGATCAAATGTTTTATTCAGCTTCTGCTGATCCATAAAGACACAGAGTGCACCGCTGTATTGGTAGATTCCTTTTACTTTAAAAGAATAAGTATCTTTTTCGTATTTCTCTTTTAACTTGATCATGTCACCTTTTTTAATCTGGAATTTATCCGCATAGGCGCTTGAAATATAAACGCCATCTTTCGTGTCAACTTTCACATAGTCACTGTCCGGATCCACACCATAAAGCATGATTTCTTCTGTTTTATATTTTCCCGGGAGTGTATCCAGACTGTAAGCACTGAATTCTTCCGCATCCGGATTGTCCGTCTTTGTTCCAGCTGAAAACTCCAGCATGGAAATCAGTCTGTCCAGTTCATTTCCACTTGCCGCTGACACCGGCGCTTCTAACAGATACTGATATTTTGCCAGAAGCCCGTTCTGGATCTCCACCTGATAATGACTCAGTACTGACGGAAGCAGCAGTCCGAAGAACAGCAAAAGATTTGCAAATAATATACCTGTAAATAATACCAGATAATTACTCTTGTTCTGGAAAATAATTCGCAGCCTGAAGCGATGGAAAATGCTTGTTTTCGGGCTTAAATACATCGCCTTTTTCTTCTTTTTACCAGACAGATCTCTTCTTAAAAACTGTAACGGAGATAATTTTAATTTGTGATGCAATACCATATAATTAATCAGCAACATGATCAACACCGGCACAACCGTTGTCAGCAGAAATGCTTCTCCGTTCCATACAGTTACATAAGTCGGCAGACTGTAACTGCCGTAATACATCCCTGCACATACATTTTTCAGCACCGTATATCCAAGTATATTTCCAATCAATGCGCCAGCCAGCGTCACGCATATCGGAAGAACCATATAATGATGTATCAGTTCTTTTCTTGTGTAGCCGGATGCCCTGAGCGTTCCGATGACAGCTGCTTCATTTCGTATCGTATTGCTGATCGTCACGCCAAATACAAATGCCATGATCACAATAACCATGTAGAGAAGTACGATGATCATCGCACGGTCACTTCCCATGTCCTCTCCGGTGAAATTAATCGCCTGATTCTGATATCTTGGAACGAAGCTCTCCAGCGTAACTTCTTTGCCAATGTTTTCCATCAGGTCTTCCGCTACCTCTTTTTCCGATTTCTCATTCTCTGGTTCTTTGTTGTAAGTCCATGAATAGTTGTATTGACATGCCTTTTTATCCAATGTCTGAAATCCTTTATCCGTCACTATCGCAACACCGAATTTCACTGCATCAAACATCGTATCACTGTTATTCTGGAACAGACAGCTATAATCAGAAAGTGCCACCAGCCCCGTAATCTTCCATATCTTGCCTTTACTCTTCATTGTATCGCCAACAGCGAGCTTATTGTTATCCGCATACATACGGTCGATTGCCATCTCGTCCGCCTTCTTTGGAAGACTTCCTTTCATAAGACAAACTTTGTTGACCTGTTTCCGATTTTTGAAGAAACGTATGGTGCTTTTGTTGGACATTGTCTGCTCGATATAATAATTTTCATAAAGCTTTATGTCATTTTTTTCTATTTCTTCTTTCTGTGCCTGGTAAATCTTTTCTTTGACACGGAAATTTCCATTTTCAATATTATATTTAGCGAATCCTTCATTATATGCTTTCAGCATACTTCCATCTGCTACAAGGAAGCCGGATACAAATCCGATCGTAGCTACCATCAGAAGGAATACAACCAGGTATTTTCCCAACTCTCCCTTTAATTCCCGCGGGAGTCTTTTACGCAAAGGACTCTTCATCTGTTCGTCCTCCTTACCATTCCAGTTCTGCTGCCGGAATCTTATTCTTATTTAATATATTGCTCCGGATACCACCATCTTTTAATTTTACAACACGGTCTGCCATATCCTTGATCGCATCATTGTGTGTTACCATGATAATGGTATTTCCGTATTTCAGATTCACCTTCTCAATCAGTTTCAATATCTCTTTTGACGTATGATAATCCAAAGCTCCGGTCGGCTCATCACAGAGCAGGATATCCGGATTTTTTACAATGGCACGACCGATCGCGGTACGCTGCTGCTGTCCGCCGGACAACTGATTCGGCAATTTCCTCTGGTGTTCTGTCAGTCCTAGTATATTTAAAAGATCATCCACCGGAAGCGGCTGATCGCTTAAGTACGCTCCTACTTCAATATTTTCCCGCACAGTCAGATTCGGGATCAGATTGTACATCTGGAAAATGTATCCAAGGTGCTTTCTGCGGTACAGCGATAATCGTTTCTCCGACATATCTTCCAAACGTTCACCTTCAATTGTGATGCTTCCGTCATCTGCTCCGTCGATTCCTCCGATAATATTAAGAAGTGTGGACTTTCCAGAACCGGACGGTCCTAAAAGCACACAGAATTCGCCTCTCTCAATCTCCAGATTCAATCCTTTTAATACTTCTACCCGGTTCTCCCCGTAACCAAAAGATTTTTTTATTCCCTCTATTTTTAAAAACATCTCATTCCTCCCTGGATTTTGATTTTGTTTCTCATTTTCATGTTAGTTCACACTAACTTTTTTGTCAAGTATAAAGATTGTGTCTCGGCACAATCTTTTCCAGAAAGCTTTCTATGTCACAGGAACATTACGGAGTAATTTCCTATGGCATAGGAAAAGGTCTGTGAAAATATATATTTTCACAGACCTTTTCTTCTTATCCGATACCTCCAAGTGCAATTCCAAGAATCAACACAATGAAACACACCGGTACATATACATATTTACAAATTGTATAGAAAGAAGCGCGATAGTCCTTCTCTCTTCCAAGGTTCACCTGGGCTTCTACATATTTCTTACCGCATACCCAGAAGAACATGATGCCTGCAAGTCCTGCTCCGAGCGGACAGATATATACGGATAAAACGTCCATCCACTGTGACACAATTCCCTGGATTACCAGCGAAACAATCACACCGACCACTGCGATCACACCGCATGCCGGAACACGTGACAAATGCAGTTTCTCCTGCACGGTAGCAATCGGTGCTTCGTAGAGATTGATCAGCGATGTCATACCTGCAAGCAATACTGCCACGAAAAAAATAATTGCGATCACCGGTCCGCCCGGCATGGTCTTAATCAGATTCGGCAGGAAAATAAATAATAGTCCCGGTCCGCCTTGATTCAGCTGTGCACCTGTTGTTGCCATCGCCGGAATGATCACCAGCGCCGCAAGAATTGCCGCAATCGTATCAAAGAATGCTACTCTTCCCGCAGATGCCGGAATGTCTTCTTCATCTGACAGATACGATCCATAGATCAACGTTCCGTTTCCTGCTACAGACAGGGAAAAGAACGCCTGTCCCAATGCAAAGATCCATGTTGCCGGATCACTGAATGCTTTTGGATCGATCCGGAATATGTAATGGTATCCGGCTGATGCACCCGGCTGAAATGCTACATAAATCCCAAGTATCACAAACAATGCGAAGAATATTGGCATCATAACTTTGTTTGCTTTTTCAATTCCACTTCCGACGCCAAGCATCAGAATCAGCATACATGCAGCCAGTGCAATGATCTGCCATAAATTATTTCCAAATGCAGATGCCATCTGTCCAAACTTTGCACCAAATGCCTCTACATTTTCCGGCTCTAACGTTGCTCCGGTAAATGTTCCTACAGCGTATTTCAAAATCCAGCCCATAACAACCGTATATCCGATTGCCATAGCAAGAGATCCGATCACCGGGATCATTCCCAGTGCTTCTCCGCTCTTCCTTCTTCCTCTTTTCTCACATGCGATTCCAAATGCATCGATCGGTCCGGACTTTGCAGCCCTTCCAAAACTCATCTCACCGATCACGCCGGTAGAACCGATCAAAATCACAAATAGAAAATACGGAATCAGGAAAGATCCTCCACCGTACAGCGACACTCTGGTCGGAAACATCCAGATATTGCCCATTCCTACGGCAGAGCCAATGCAGGCGCAGATAAATCCCCACCTACTGCTAAACGACTCTCTCTTATTCATACCTCATTCCCTAATCCGTGCATTACTCTGCACGGAACATCTTTCCGGCATAAATTTTGTCATCCGGTGTTGCTGCACCGACTTCTTCATTCCATTTCTTCGGATCTACATCCTCTACAGAAACTGACAGGTTCTCTGCCGGAATCTGAAGTTCCTCTGCTGCAGTCTTTAATAACTTCTCTGCAAGATTCTTCTTAATTTCATCATTTCTTCCCGGAAACATTTTAACATCGATATGTGGCATAATATTATCCTCCTTGTTTTTTTATTCTTATACCCATTTTGCATGTAAGCAAACGATATCGTCTGCTTTCTATTGTGCCTAATTTTGCGGGGAATGTCAATCTGTTTAGATATTATTCTGCAATAGAATAAACAATTTCAACCTTATATTTTGTAATTGTCATTTTGCAAAACACCGCTGAATATCAGTCATTAACCTCATATTCAGCGGTATTCTTATTTCCATCTATTTTTTACTAACTCATCATATCTAAAAATCCATTGCTATATTACCAACATTTTTTTGAACGTGTATTAGACCAGGGTCCATATACTGAAATTCCATTTACCTTTTTATAAGCACGAACTTTGAATTTAACTTTCTCAATATCAGATCCTTCTACACTGGCGGATCTATGCGATGTTGATCTTTTAACATACATGTTCCACCATTCACCAGCTAAAGCCGATACCTTACACTGATACCCTTTTGCTCCAGATACTTTACTCCATGTCACTGAATATATCACACCATCCCCATATGGATATGGACCTTTTTCTTTTATCGCTGATAATTTAGGAGCTTTGATTACATTATAAACTTTGTACACACCGTTGTATTTCTTCTGTGACTTTTTGGAAAACTTCGCTTTGATCTTATTAATCTTCCCTGATTTATAATAAATCTTAACTGTTTCTTCGCCATTTTTATCTTCCCACCACATATGACCTTGAAACCGTGTTCCGTATAGTTTTGTCTTCATAATATGAGAGCTGTTGCTTTTCCGGAAAGCTGCTGTCATTGTCCATCCATCTTTTGAAATATTCACAGCAGCGGTATTGCTTCCTTTCTTTAACGCAGCAGACTCTGCATGAACATTTAGTCCACATATCCCAAATATTCCAATCGCCAAACATAAAGTTGCTAAACACTTTACAACTTTTAAATGCATCTTCTTTTTCACTTTTCCTTCCTCCCATTTCTTGTAATATTATTTTTTGTGATTGCATTACCACGTAATAATTATAGAATGCACTTTTTAACTTGCATTCAAATTATATTTTTGATCATTCAATGCATAACACAATTGTCTAACCAGATGTATTGTGTCATCTGCAAAGCCATTTATCGCATGGACCTCAAAATTATTCTTATCTGTCCATACCATTCGAATAGTTTCTCCTGCATCAAGCTTAAAATCGACCGTTTTTGAATTTATTACATTTCCATAATACTCAAAATCATCATAGTCCGGAATATGAATATCAATTTTAACTTCTTTTTCTAAAGTAGGAGTCACTCTGATAGTTGTATGATCATTTTCTGTGTCCAGATTAAGATATTCTGTACTGTATTTTAAAATAAATCCATCCTGCTGTTGCTTCTGCTTAGCTGCAGCTTCCTTTCTTTGTTTTTCCTTTGCTTTTTCTTCAAGTGCTTCCTTATTTTGCGAGGTCTCACATGAAGAATTTTGATTATCGTTTACTTCCTTTTCCAAATCATCTTTTTTATCATCCGATTTATTACTTGTCTCATCCTTTTCTTCCGTAGAATAATCCGGTTTGTATTTGTTTAGATAATTATATAATTTATTCCATTTTTCACCTTCAAAATAATAATTATCCTCTTTATCAATATAAACCAGCAAATCTAAACAATGTTCTTTTTGTGAGGCCTGAAATACTGCATGCGTATCTTCGCCATCAATTGAACTACACATAATATATTCATTTCCCTTATCATCCGATGCAAATCCATCGATAAATGAATCTTTATTTTTATTCTTAATGGCATCAAACACTATTACATCTTTATTCTTTCGCATTGTGTAGGTGCTATATTTGTTATCTGATTCGGTATCAAATGGCCATTCCGCAGTTTTTATAAACTTTGTCAAATTTTCTCTTTCTTCAGCTTTTAATTTCTTCTTTTGAAAAAAAGTCAGACATACAAGAAGAATGATCCCCATAATAATTAAAATAAGGATAAATATCAACCTTCCTTTTTTTGTTGATTTTTTCCCAGTTTCTTTCTTTTCTACATTTTCACTGATACTATCTGCATCCTGTTTTGCTCCACATTTCGAGCAATACTTTTCTTCATCTTTTAATTGTGCTCCACAATTCGTACACCATTTCATTTTACTTTGTCTCCTTTTCTATCTTTGTTCCACAGAAGGTACAAAATGACGCATTCTCCAAAACTTTCTTTCCGCAATTAGGGCATACATTAGCGTCTATATATTCTTCAATCGGTGCACCACAATCTGAACAGAACTTATCTTTTGCTGTTGCCGGTTTTCCGCAACCGGAACATTTATATTTTTTTATCACTTTTTCTTCTACGGCCACTTTTTCTCCACAATTAGAGCAAAATTTTTTTCCACGAGGGATTTTATTTCCACACTTTTTACATTCAACAAATGCTGAAGACTGTATTGTAGCTCCGATTTCATGTGCAGCATTTGAAATACTTTCCATATTAATATTCTTCAAATTCACATTTTTTAAATTTACATTCGATTGCCCGGATGAACTTGCAGATTTATTTCGCAATAATGTTATGGCAAAAATTAAAACATTACAGATCAATGCTATCCAAAATCCCAATAATTTAGGAATATGAACGGATGCTGATACTGCTCCATCATAGGACGCTTCTGTTGATGCCAGCAAAGAACATGTAATAAACATACATAAAATTGACCAAATTGAAAGTACCAGATAAATTTTCTTCGCGTATTCTCGCAGGCTCTCAATAAAAGGTAACGCTACAATAAAAACAGGGACTACATAAAAAGCAATTCCTAAAACAGAATAAGATATCATCCCAAACCCTGTAACTTTAGTTGAACTACTGTATCCGGCAACCGATGCATCAAATGATACCCATGGCAGAAAGAAACTTATAAAGTTTACTATTGCAATAATTGACCTTGGTTCTTTTGTAATTTTTTTAATCATTTCCATTTTCTTTTCCCTCTCTTTTCTCTTTCGTGCATTACATACATCCATCTCTGTATCTCATGTGTACATTATATATCTTGTACATAAGTTATTCAATAAAAAAATTTTTTATATAATTATAGAATAACAGGAGGAAAATCATGGTACAGTTACGCGTTTTAGATATATTAAAAGAACAAAATCACACAAAATACTGGCTTTATAAGCAAATGAACCTAAGTTATCAAAATTTTAATCGCATGGTAACAAATCAAACCAGCTCTATCCGTTTCGAAAATCTTGATGCGTTAAGCCGTATTCTTGATTGTCCGATCGGTGATTTATTTGAAAAGACAGATTTTCCTGAACAGAAACCTTAATTTCATCCACTTCTATTTTTTCTTATCATACCAGGTTACCCGGACAGTTTCTGTCTGATTAAAATTAAATGTGTTTTTTCCGGATACTAAGGCACCAAAAAAGGAGCTATACTTTTTGTATTATGCTCCTCTCTTTTTACAATATATTATTTATACATCTCATGCATCTTCTTAATTTCCAGCTTCATTTCTTCCACAAATTCGTCCGGCGCCAACACTTTCACCCATGCTCCCTGACTTAGCAAAAACATTTTTATTCCCGAACCGAATACTTCCGCTTCAATTATAGTTTTACCTGCATATTTATCTATTATTTTTGCAGTAGGTATCCGATCAAGAATTGCCTGCACTGACGGGCCTGAAAATTCGAAACGAATTTTTCGTGTCGGACCGGGCCACATAAATTGACTTTTTCTTCTAAGCATTCCTTCATCTATATTCTGCTCTTTTAACAGGACGTATTTTTCACGGTGAACTATTATGTCTACAATTCGATCAACTCGAAAATATATTGGCGTATTAGACACATCTGTTTCATACCGATATCCTATTAAATAAAAATAATATTCGCTAAACATAATGGAAACTGGTTTTATTTTTCTTTTAACCAAATCCCGGTTCATCTTGTAATATGTAATAGTAATCACATACTTCTGGCTTTTCTTTTTTCACAGTTGTTAATTGTTCATCCACTTTAATCAATGATTCATCTATTTCTGTTGCTTTCACTTTATAAGATTTCTTATCAATCTGTCCATCCAACATAAAATCTATCAATTGACTTTTCCGTCTTTCAAGGCGTTCTTTTTCTCGTTCAAGAGACTCAATTGTGATATCGGTTTCCGAAGAATCTTTTACCATGTTCTTTTCGATTACTTGTATCAACTCATTAATATCTTCATTCTGCGTTGTCCATAATCGCGAAACAATATTTCTACACATAAAATCCAATTTCCACTGACATATTGCTGGTATGTCACAATAACCTTCTCCATCTAATCCTTGTTTTAAATAGAATGATTTCTTACGATTACGAATTTGATTAAAGCACTGATATCCCCATGCTACTGTTCCATTGTTATTTGTTCTCCACCGATATCTATGGTAAGTACTCCCACACTCACAAACAAGTTTTCTTGACCATGGATCTTTAGACCGTCTCCTTCCATTCGTGACTTTTTGCACTTTTATAGTTTTCTGTTGCTTTATTTTTTGTACTTCATTCCATTGTTCTTCACTAATGATTGCCGGGAAGTTTCCTTTCATATATACATACTGTGATGAATCTCTAATACACGTTCTACTCTTATCCAAAAAGTCCTTTTTCTGTGACTTGTTGTACCCTATATAACCACAATAGCTTTTATTGCTGAGAATCCTTAGGATATCCGTGCTACACCATCGCATACCTCCCATTGCCTTTTTTCTTCTTCGTTCAACTAATATTCTTGCTATTTTCTTTGCACCATATCCTTTCAAATAAAGATCATAAATCATACGTACTGTTTCAGCCTGTTCTTCTATAATCTCATATGTATTATCTGTGGACTTAGCTCCACGAACTAAACGATATCCAAGAATATTTCCATTTCCATATAACACTCCGTTTTCTCTTGATATCTTCTGTCCTGACTTTACCCTTGTACTGAGTTTGCTTGATTCCTCCTGACTCATTGCACTCATTATAGTTAATCGAAATTCGCCATCTTTATCAAACGACCATATATTATCGTTATAGAAAAAGACTTCAACACCATTCATTTTCAACATACGTGTGTACATTAAACTATCAATTGTATTCCTTGCGAAGCGACTAACTTCTCTTGTGACTATCAAAGTAAATTTTCCCTTTTTTGCATCTTCGATCATTTTCATAAATCCAGGACGTTTTTCTGCTTGTGTTCCGGTAATTCCTTGGTCTGTATAAATCTTTACCTTATTCCAATTCGGATGTAGTTTAAGAAGATCATCATACCATTGAATTTGATTTTCTAATGCATTGATTTGTTCTTCATGTTCCGTACTAACTCTTGCATAAAACGAAATATTTATACTTTTATCCATAATATCCCGATGAGAACAACTGGTTTTATTCCATTTCTCCATTAAGTATCTCTCCCTCCAAAATTTGATTTACTTTTTCATATGTAGATTGATTTACAATACCTTTTACTAACATTCGATACAACATTACTTTTTTCATATGACAATTAAGCACAGGTTGTACATCTATTGTCTCTCTCAATTCATCTTCATTACTATAATATGAATCTGAAAGTTTGGTTTGATACTCTTTCCGTTCCATAAGATTGCTCCTTTTCCTTCACATATAATATTTAGTGAATATTACGGTGCGGCAGAGCCGCCAGTCCGGTGTGGCGAGAGCCACCTG